>NZ_JBVFUQ010000001.1:0-20530 GCF_055693825.1 Sulfitobacter sp. GN1-4
AATAGGCTGTTTCCAATGTGCATCAGACATGGTGCGCCTAGCAGCCTTTGGCCCCCAAACCTTTTGACCAACACGCTTCGACCACGCCTCAGCATAACAGTTTTTACAAGCTTCGGACACTTTGGTGCAGCCCCACCAGGGGTTGAACGTATGTGTCGTCCATTCAATTTTGGAATTTGCACCCATGATAACCTCAACGAATTTTGCTTTTTGGTGACCTTCACACGGTTCGGATTGAAAGAGAAACCATTTATGCCTCTTCCCTAAGCACGCCGCACGGTCCTTTCGCTGACTTTGAACAGGCGTGCGATCTCCGGGACAGCCCGGTGTTCATCGTCTCGCATGTGCCGCACTTCGTCCTTCTGCGCAGTTGTGAGGGCAGGGGGCCTACCACCGATACGGCCGCGCTTGCGAGCTGACGTCAGGCCTTCTTTTGTCCGTTCTGAAATTCGCTCCCTTTCGAACTGCGCAATGGATGCGAATACGTGGAACACAAGTCGGCCAGCCGGCGTCGTCGTGTCAATGTCCTCGGCCAGAGATCGAAAGCCGGCACCGCGCTCGCGGACGGTTTCAACGATCTCCAGAAGGTCTTTCAGCGACCGGGCTAATCGGTCATATTTTGTTACGGTCACGACGTCGCCGTCGCGAAGCTGCTCGAGCATCTTGTCCAGTTCGGGCCGTTCACGCTTCGATCCGCTGATCTTGTCTGCAAACAGCTTGCCTGCTCCTGCCGCTGTCAGCGCGTCGATTTGGGCATCAAGGTTCTGATCGTCAGTGCTGACGCGGGCATATCCAATAATCATAATTCACTGTGCCAAAAACCTGCCAGAACTGCAAAGGTTTTGCTGGGGGTTTTTGTCACAACTAAATACCTGTTCTGAAGGCGGGGAGGAAAGTCGGCCAAAAACGACCGTTTGTGGCAGAACTGAGCGGAATCCATCATGGGAAAGGCCACCATTCGATCTCCGCCTCGCCCATGGCTTGGAGGGCTTGGTTCACGCTGATCAGAGGATTGGCACCGTTGAAGTACGTATCCCCCCTATACGCAGTAGGATGCGGGTGAGCGATGGAGGCGGTACGCGGAAAGTCATCAGGTTCCGGAATGCTTCGTCGGAACACATCTTGCGCTTCTCTACCGAGCAGCAAGAAAACAGTCCCGCCTTGCGCCGCCGCGATCTGTCGCAGGAGGTGTTCGGTCACAAGCCGCCAGATCTCCTTATGCGCACTTTGGTGCTTCTTGTGCGTGAAGGTCCAGCTGGCGTTAACAAACAGCACTCCCTGCTCTTGGAGGCAGTCGAAAAATCTGACTGTCTGGGGGGGCGGGTCACCTAACATCGCACGAAGATTCCGCCAAGGCTCCGGGCCACCTAAGAGCCCAAGGGCCACCGCCGACTGCACCAGACGCCGGAGAGCAGGCCGAGTAGTTTCCGATATCCGTCCCGCGACACCGTCCTCAAAGCTACGCCCGGTCGCCCTATCAGGTTCGGTATACGGGTCCTGGCCAATAAGGACGACTCGAACATCGGTCGGCAGCAGTCCCGTGAACGGGAGAAACAGATGTCTCGCGCCTTCAGCATCATGCAGGGGTGGGTAGGGCGCAAAAGCGCCTTCTTCGCCCTGTGCCCCAACGAGCTTATCTGCTTCCAGATTGGGGGCAATGATCGCCTCCCGCCAGTTTTCCGGGACGGTGGCCGCCCAGTCAGCCAAGGCTTGCTGCATGTCGTCGCGCAGGCTCACGTGCGTCCCTCCCAGGCGGAAACCCTATCAGTAGAATCACATTCTACTGGTACCGGAGTTTTGGATCGCAAGGTTCGAATAGAGAAGCATCATACCTCATAACTCCATTAAAATGACTTAAAGTCATTTAAAAGCCCTTATATGCTTGACAAGGGCCCTAATAATCAATATATTGTTCTTATCAGGCAATAAGACCTGCTTTATATTGAAAGGACTTTATATGAATGACAATTTCCAACCAGCAATCGCGGACGCCGTGAAAGCGCTTTACGAACGAGATGACAACGCCAAGAAACTGTTTGATTGGGTCGCATCGCTCCGGCGAGATGCGACAGCAACAAGCATCGAAAGAATATCTGCCAGACTAGGGATTTCCCGAAGTGCAGCCGTATCATTGGCGAAAGCCCTCGAAGAAGCGGGCTGCGGTGAGTTTATCGTAGGGCGAAGAGGCAGTTCTTCCCGCTTTGAGTGGTCGTATAGCCGCGTTAGCCTCGGACAGGTTGCCGCTGGTGAGGCGGACGAAATCGAACTGGTTTCGGACCCAATTTCAGAAACCGAAGAGGAAACCTTTAGCGCGGAAGGATTGGACGGCCCTCTGACCATACAGAAGGCGAAGTCTATGTTGGCCAAGACTCTGGGGGTTCAACCAGATCAGATTGAAATCCAGATTCGGGCTTAACTAGATCGCCCTGCGGGCATTCCATGCCCGTCCGCGCGAAGCGCCGGGCCTGTCGGCGGGTGGCCTTTCAGGTTGCCCGCCGACAGGTCACCCTAAAACCGCCTACACCCACGATCACGTCAAAACACAAAAAGGCCCCCGCCAGCTGACGGGGGCCTTGATCATTTCAGCGGTGCGAGCTGTTACTCAGCGGCCATCCGGTCGGCCCGCGCGGTGCGGTCCATGATGTAGTCCACGGCTTTCTGCGCCTCCGACGCAGCGCGGAATATCGCGCGGCTGTCTTCCTTCATCGCCTCAAGCCATCCTTCAACATAGGCCGCGCTCTGGTCGAATTCAGACTCCAACCCGATCTGCGCGCAAAGCATGCAGTTCCCGATTTCAGCGACCAGCTCCTCGAACGCGTAAGCCTTGCGGTCGTTGAACCGGCCCAAGCGGTCCAGCCGCTTTGTTGCGCCTGTCCAGTGGGTCAGCTCATGCGCCAAGGTGCCGTAATATCCTGCGGCCCTGTGAAAAGTTGCGATCGGCGGCATGTGGATGCGGTCGGTCTTGATGTTGTAATAGGCGCGCGGCTCCTCAGTGCTGTCGATCTGCGCGCCGGTCGCGGCAAAGAACGCCTCCAACGCGGGGTCGGTTACGGTGCCAAGATCACGGGGCGGATCAGGCAGGATATAGAATTCTGCGGGCAAGCCCTCGATCTGGTCGGCATTGAAGACGCGGTAGGCCTTGGCATAGGGGATCTGGCGCTCCTCGCCGTTCTCGTCCTCGCGCTCGACGGTGCCGTATTTCACGACCGTGGCAGATTTCTCGCCCTTGCGGACATGGCCCCCAAGCTGCTTGGCCTGATTGAACGTCATCCAGCGGGCTGAGCTGTAGTCTTTCGACATCGCTGTCGCCCAAAGCATCAGGATGTTGATGCCCCGATAGGCTTCGCCGTTGAACCGTTCCGGCAAGCTGACCGATGCCCCGCCACCGGTCCACGGCTTGCGCCAGGGCGGCGTTCCGGCCTCGATCTGCGCGATGATCTGATTGGTGACATGGAAATAAACGTCAAACTTCTCTGCGGTCATTTGTGACCCTCCTTCGAGTGACGCGGTCCGGGCCTGCTCCCCTTTCCGCCAATGGGCGGGCCTTCCTGTTCTGATCTTTGGAATGCCCATGCATTCCGAAGGGCAGAGCAGGTAAGGGCAAAGCCCGTCCTGCGGCCTGGCGGGGCCGTGACAACTGGGTGGAGGGCGTGAATTTGGGAGGGAACCGCGCGCCTGCGCGTGGGAGGAACCGGAATTCTCGACCGGAACCGACGCCAACGGCGGCGCTTGCCGGTTTTCTCGGACCTGTCGGGATGGCAGGCGGATCAACAGGATTTGGAAACTGTCAGGGTTGGGGTGAGCGGGCGTCAGCCCGTCGATCCCCTGCCCTGTCTATCGCTCAAAGCGATACCGGCGCACTGCCGGGATCACTGAACTCTATCGAGCCATATCTAACTCGATAATATACGATTGATGCCTTCGTTAGATTCAGGCACAAGACGACCATCATTGTTTCTGTTGGTATGCGCGATGAACCAGACGATTGACCTCGAACTAAACGTCACCACCGAACAAGGCCTTCGGGCACTTGCTGAGGAGGGACACACGGTCGAAGTGCTGTGCAAAGCGGATCCTGAACGCAAGGGACCAAGCTGGTACGGCCTGTGGATCATGCGGACGGTTGGGAGTGATGGGCAGGAGAAAATCCTTGTCACTGCCAGAACGCGCGTGACGCAGAATGCGATCAGGGTGCGCGAATTCAAGACGGCAACCGGCGTGATTTCATTCCTTGTTGGTGTCGGGTTCTCTCAGGCGAGCATTCCCATGAAGAATGGGGAAACGACCTCTCATCGCCTCGTCAGTGACTGAGACCTGGATCACGGTCGATGTCCCTATCCTTCTCGACCTCCTGATCCTTCTCCTGGTCGCGCTCGTCCTCAATTTCCAGCTTCTCACGCGGCTTGTTCAGCACGTCCTTAAGTCGCTCGTTCACGGACGGCTTGCGTGCCTCGCGCCCTTTGTCCTCGCCCATGTCATACTCGCTGTGACCGTCCAGCTTGTGAACCGCCGCCTGGCCATCGCGCCCGGCGTCTTTCTCCATGATCTCTTTCAGCCGCTCCCGCGCATAATTGCGGCCTTCCGGTTTCGGCATGTCGTCCTGATCCCGCGACCGGCCCACGACGCGCGCGAGCCGATCCCGGAAGTCATCCGGGTTTCGGTCGCGGTCGCGATCTTTTGCAGTTGCAGCCCTGAGCGCCGCCAGACCGGCAGAAACGCGACCCTGCCCCGCCTCGCGCTCGATGCCGTAGGTTTCTCGCGCGATATCCAGCCGCTCACGCATTTCGCGGAAGGCGGCGCGCGCCCGGCGGGCGGCATGGACCACGGCCCCGCGCTCGGTGACCGGGACGTATTCCCGGCCCCGGCGCTCAGCCACAGCTTTCGCGCGCCGCTCCATGGAATTGGCCGCTGGCCCCAGCTTCAGCTCGGGGTCGCGGTCCAGCTCCTCAGCCGTCAGCTTGTCGCCACGATCCAGCGCCGTCTCGCGCTGCTTCTCAAGCGACCGGTGATCGACGCGCTCGACCTCCCCGACACGCTCCAGCGCGCGGTTCTGCAACTCGGCCCAGAGACCGCGCATCTGCTCGATCTCGACACCGCCGGTCTTCGCGGAATCGAGCACGCGGGTTTTGGCTGTGAAGCCCCCGGCTTCCAGCTTGCGGGTGGAGGTCAGAACATGGGCATGGTGGTTGCGCTGATCGCCTTCGCGGTGGGGCGCATGGATCGCCACATCGACGGCCACGCCGTAGCGGCTGACCAGCTCCTGGGCGAAGTCGCGGGTGATCTGCGACCGGGCCTCGGCGCTGATCTCGGAGGGCAGGGCCAGCTCCCATTCGCGGGCGGTGACGGAGTTGCGGCGGGTCTCGCTGGCCTCGGCCTCGTTCCAGAGGCGGGAGCGGTCCGAGGCCCAGTCCGGCACGTCCTTAGGTGCCAAGATGAAGGTCTCCTCGATTCCCTGCTTGCGGGTGTAATCGTGGACACGCCCTTCGCGCTGGCACTCGATGCGCTCCCCGACACGGTAGGCTGCTGCCGCCGTGGCAGAGCGCCCGGCGCTGCGTTTGATCGTCTTCACAGAGAGGTGGTAGCTGGCCATGCGCCCTCCCCTCGCCCGTGATGCAAACGCGCGCACGCGCCGGAGCTGATCCGTGCCGATGGCCCTGTATTGGCCACCGGATCAGCCGTCTTTTCTCCGCAAGAGTGCGCCCGGAACCGGCGCGGTCCGAGGGAAAAGACAGCCCGCTTGAGGCGAGCCAACAGCTTTCCGACGCGCGGGCTTGCCAGTGATCTGTGCCCAGATCCCCAGCCTCATGGGGGGCGGGATATGGGCACAGATCACTGGCGGTTTGCCGGGGGCAAACCCGGTTCGTGTCGGCACCGTCAGGTCCGACGACACGAACCTCCCGCAAGGGAGACGCCAGCGGCAGACCGGCCCCCACCGTGGGGCATCGGGCGAGACGCTGGCGCGACCTTGCGGGACGCGATCCAACCGCTGAGGTTGGGCTGGGATGGTTTGGAAGGGGCAGTGCGCCCTTCCATGTCGCGGCGGCACGCAGCGAAGGGGATGGCCATCGGCCGGGGCTTTGCCCCAGAGAGATCGCACGCAAAGCTCGGAACCGCAGGTGGAGAGTTTGCATAAGTGCGCCCTTGTCCTTTACAGGCCTACGGGTAAGCGCTAACGGTTGATCTGGCAAGTACAACTTCAACCTCAAGAACGTTTGGTGGCGAGGGTAGAGATTTGGCAGAAACAGAACTTGAGCGCGCCGAGAAACGATATGCCCAGTGCCAAGGCCCGGCTCCAAGCGCTGAAGAACCGGGAAAGCACCAGACAGCGCAAACTCGACACACGGCGCAAGGTGATCCTAGGCGGTGCGCTCCTCGATCTGGCCGAGAGGGATTCCGGGGCTGCCGCGATGCTCGACCGACTGATCCGCAACCTGCCCCGCGAACAGGACCGCAAGGCCTTCGCGGACTGGAGGACGCCTTCCCCACCGTCCAGCTCTGATCCGGAAACGCCGTCCTGATGCGGGGCGTGATGCTCGTCTTCGGAGGGCTGTTCCGGTTCTTCGGTCGGTTGATCTTCACGCCCATCCTGTTGGGCTGGATGATCGGCGCTGTCCTGTTCGGCGCGATGCTCGGGGCACTCGTGGCCACGCCCTTCGTCTTCGCCTTCTTCGAACAGCCGCCCGGTGAAAGCGCATGGCAGTGGCTGATCTTCGGGCCGTTCATTTTTGTTGGCGGCATCTTCGGGTTCCAGTACTGGCGCATGGCCTCCGGAGCCGATGCCTTCTTCGGGCTGACCGGCGACAGCCACGGCTCAGCCCGCTTCGCCAACCGCAAGGAGCTGAAGAAGCTCCAGCAGGAAGACGGTCTTCTGATCGGGCGCAATCCGCATACCGGGCGGCTGCTGCGCTATGACGGTCCCGCCCATCTGATCACCCTCGCCCCGACACGGGCCGGGAAAGGTGTCGGCACCGTCATCCCGAACCTGCTGGCGGCGGAACGCTCGGTCCTAGTCATCGACCCCAAGGGCGAGAATGCCCGGATCGCCGGGGAAGCCCGGCGGCGGTTCGGAACGGTCCATGTCCTCGATCCGTTTGAGGTCTCGGGGATGCCCTCTGCCGCCTACAACCCGCTCCACCGGCTGGCACCGGACAGCCTCGATCTGGGCGAGGATGCGGCCTCCCTGACAGAGGCGCTGGTCATGGACCCGCCGGGACAGGTGACGGAGGCACACTGGAACGAGGAGGCCAAGGCCATCCTTGGCGGTCTGATCATGTTCTGCGTCTGCCACGAGGATCGCAACCGCCGGACACTTGCCACCGTCCGGGAATATCTCACCCTGCCCCCGGAAAAGCTGCGCGCGCTGCTGGAACTGATGCAGGACAGCGATGCGGCGGGCGGGCTGATTGCCCGCGCCGCCAACCGCTTCCTTGGTAAGGCGGATCGGGAAGCCGCCTCGGTGCTATCCAACGCACAGCGCCACACCCATTTCCTCGACAGCCCGCGTATCGCCAAAGTCCTGTCGCGGTCGGATTTCCACTTCTCCGATCTGCGCCACCGGATCGCTTCGGTGTTTCTGGTGCTGCCACCGAACCGGATGGACGCTTACAGCCGCTGGCTGCGCCTTCTGGTGTCTCAGGCCCTTCAGGACATCGCACGGGACGCTGAGGCGTCCGTGAGGCCCCTGGAGTGGCCCTGCTGGCGCTCTGGGGGACACACAGCGCCTCAAGACGCCCACGCTGTTTCTCTTGGACGAGTTTGCCGCCCTGGGCCGTCTGGAGGCCGTGGAGCGCGCCATGGGGCTGATGGCGGGCTACGGGCTACAGCTCTGGCCAATCCTGCAGGACATGAGCCAGCTCAAGGACCTCTACGGCGAACGCGCGGGCACCTTCATTGCCAATGCCGGGGTGCAGCAGGTCTTCGGAGTGAATGATTTTGAGACAGCCAAGTGGCTGAGCCAGATGATCGGCCAGGAAACTGCCGGGTTCCAGACCGACAGCTTCAAGCCGGGGGACGGCCCCAGCTTCAGCAACAACCTCACGGGCCGCGATCTGCTCACCCCCGATGAAATCATGCAGCTCCGCCCGGAGAACCAGCTTCTCCGCGTGCAGGGGCAAGCCACCGCCGTCGCGCAAAAGCTGCGCTATTACGCCGATCCCGAGTTCAAGGGGCTGTTTGTCCCGCAGGACCAGTAATCCGAAGGACGCCTCCCGATGCCAGACCAACCCGACCTCCCTGCCCTCTCCGACGATGATCTGCGCGAAACGCTCGATCTCATGGCAACGGCTGTCGCCAGCATGTCCGACAGGATCGACGATCTGACCGCCGTGGCGGACAAGCAGATCAAGGTCGCGACGGAAGCGCGGATCGCGGCCTTCGCCGCACGGGACCAGACCAATCCGAAAAAATACGGGGATCTTCTGGGCCAGACCCTCGACAGCCACCTTGGCGCAACCGCAGACGCAATGACAGAGATTGTCAGACGCCTTGGCGTCCAGACAGACAAGACCATCGGGGCCTTGGCCAAATCGGAAGATGACAGGTCCACAGCCTATCGAGCGGTGTTCGAACGAGAACAGAAAGCGGATCGCCTCAAAAGCCGCCTGCCCTAGTTTGGTCTGGGTGCATTGGTTGTGGCCTTGGTGCTGACGGTGACGCTTCCTCGTTTCTTAGCCAGCAACGCATCCACATGCGCTGTCCTTGGGGCTTCCTGGACCACGACAACCACGGGCGTCGATGCTTGTGTGTTTTATGTTGAGTGAAAGGGATGATTCTCGGATCGGTTGAAGTTGTTGCGACTTCGGCGATGGATCGGGATCAGCCGTCTTGTGTTAAATATGAGTTAATATATGTGTTACGTACTTTTTGTGGTCATATTTTAGCTTTGCAAACAATATGATAGCTTAAGCTTCGGTGTGTGGTAACACGTTAAAGGGTGTGCAATAACACGAAATACGGTGTGTAGTAGCACGTTTCTGCTTGCCGGTGTGTGTTAGCACGAAAGAACTTGACTCGGTGTGCAATAACACGAATTTTGGGCTTATGGTGGGTAATAACACGAAAGTACGGTCCCCTCTTCTTCCGGACCGAATGCAGCAAGGCGATTTCTTCGTCTGCGATATCTTTGATGCTGCGCCTAAGGGCGATATGGCTTCAATGGAGCATCCCGTGTTTTCGATTTCGACAAAACCTGACAAGAACATTCGTCGATATGAGAATGGTGACGTGTTTGTCGAAGTTGTTCCTTCGGTAAAGGGACTAGCAACCGTCTATGACCGTGACATCCTGATCTTCTGCATTTCTCAAGTGATTGCGGCTTTGAATGATGGTCGAGAGGTCAATCAAACGATACGTTTCAAGGCGTTTGACCTACTTACCTCAACGAATAGAGGCACTGACGGGCGCGGCTATGAGCAGCTTAGAGCTGCATTTGAACGACTTTCCGGGACTCGCATTGCCACAAACATCACTACGGCAGACACGGAAGTGCTAGACGGCTTCGGCCTGATCGACCGCTACCGTATCGTTCGGGAAACCCGAGATGGCCGAATGCAGGAAATTGAAGTCAAGCTGTCGGACTGGGTGTTCAATGCCATCAACGCTCGTGAGGTTCTTACGCTCAGCCGGAACTATTTCCGGCTTCGAAAGCCGTTGGAACGCCGTCTTTATGAGATTGCGCGTAAGCACTGTGGATATAAGCAGCGTTGGGCAATCGGCCTGACTAAGCTCAAAGACAAATGCGGCTCTTACTCAACGGACAAAGAGTTCAAACGCCTTATTTCTAAGATCGTTGCGGAGGATGTCGCTCACGACCATATCCCAGACTACAGCCTTCGTCTTGAGGGTACTCAGGCCGTATTCTATTCCCGTGGCTCGGTCCCTACCCCACAAGAAGACGTGTTTGAGGGACGGCTTGAACCAGATGCGTATGATGCTGCGCGGGAAGCTGCTCCTGGCTGGGATACTCGGCATCTGGAGCATGAGTGGCGTCGTTGGTGTGGCAGAGAAGAGATAGAGCCAAAACACCCGACTAAGCACTACATCAAATTTTGTGAAAGCTGGTTTGAGAAAAGAGGCCGCCCATAACTGGATTCAATACCGGTAATGGAAATAAAACCGGTAATTTATTTAATTCCGGTAACGGAAATAATACGGGTACATGAAAAATAACTGGTGTTGAATTTAAAACCGGTTGCGGATACGTTACCGGTAAGAGAAATAATGCAGGTCAGTTAAATGCCGGTCATCGTAATGGCGAGCCCCAAGGGCGGAGTTGGAAAGTCTACTTGTGCCGTTCTCCTGGCATCAGAGTTCGCTCGAATGGGTGCTGATGTGACTGCCTTGGATTGTGACCCGAACAAGTCCCTTACACGTTGGGCATCCCACGGATTGCCCAAGGGCGTCACACTTCACAGTGATGTGGGCCGGTCTGAGATCGTGACTACAATCAAGAATGCGGACGGGGACGGCAAAATTGTGATCGTCGACCTTGAAGGTGTAGCTTCACAATTGGTCAGCCGCGCGATTTCGCAGGCTGACTTGGTAATCGTACCTATGCAGCCGACAGCGTTGGATGCTGAGATCGGATCGGAGGCCTTAGCGCTTGTTCGCGAAGAGGAAGAAGCTCTGAGCCGAACCATCAGGCACGCAGTAGTTCTGACCAAGACAAGCGCGGCGGTTAAGAGCCGGGTACAAAAAGAACTCGAAAGCCAATTGCGCGGGGCAGGGATCGACATGATCGAACCGTCTCTAGTAGCTCGTGCGGCGTTCTCGGAACTTTTTGCCTATGGCGGTGATCTTACATCGATGTTGAACAACCCTGAAATTGTGACCGGCGGCAAGGTGGACAAGGCTTTGTTGAACGCCACAGCATTTACGGAGGCAGTTTATGAGCGGCTCAAATAGATTAGCAGGGTTAACGGCACGGCCCAAGGATACAGGGCCAGCAGAAGTTCGTAAGGTTGATGAAGTGGGTGAGGCTCGGGGCTTCGTAGATCGCACCCCGCGAAAGAAGCCGGGGCGGAAGCCAAGTCCAAGGACTTATCAATTGCACCCGAAGGTATTCCCTAAGGTAGGAGAGGCGATAGCCGCAGAAGCTGAGCGCCTTGGCATCACACAAGGTCAGTTGGTTGAACAGATTTGGGAGCATTACGAGGCTACTCGATAGCGTAGACTTGCCCAAGTTTTCACAATATTCTTGTGTTTAGGGAGTCTTCACATCACAGTGTCAGAAAAATACCCAGCTAACTTATGTCAGGGGCACTGAGCAAGATGACCGAATTCGAAATGCTTATGCAGCAGAGTGGCTGGAGCGTACCAGAGGCTGCCAAAGTCCTGGGTTATTCCGAAGGACATGTCTATCGCTGGAAGCGCGGTGAAGAAGCTCCGCGTGACGGCGTTATGACACTGCTCAAGATGCAAGTGGACACTCGAAAACCCGTCCAAGGCAACACGGACTTCAGCTTCATCGATCTCTTTGCTGGAATTGGTGGTCTCCGCAAAGCGATGGAGAGTGCCGGTGGTCGTTGTGTATTTACTTCGGAATGGGACCGTTTCGCACAATCGACCTACCATGCCAACTTCCCTGATAACCGGCCCATCGAAGGCGACATCCGCGAGATCGAAGCCGCTGACATTCCGGACCACGATGTGCTCGTTGCCGGGTTTCCCTGCCAGCCGTTCTCCATTGCGGGTGTGTCTAAGAAGAACGCACTCGGCCGTCTGCATGGTTTCGATGACGAAACGCAAGGCACGCTGTTCTTCGACGTGCTGCGCGTCCTGATGCATCACCGGCCTGCCGCCTTCCTGCTGGAGAACGTGAAGAACCTCAAAAGCCATGACAAGGGCCGGACCTTCGATGTGATTAAGCGCAAGCTGACCGAGGAACTGGGCTACACGCTGCACACCCGGATCATCGATGCGGCCAACTTCGTGCCGCAGCACCGGGAGCGGATCGTCATGGTTGGGTTCCGGGAGAAAACCGGCTTCGATTTTGATGATGTCATTCTGCCCGGCCGGAAGGGCAGGGGGATGCGCGATATCCTGCACCCAGAGAATGGGACCGAAGCGCCGGAGGGACATTTCACCGTGGGGCCGGATGCAGAGGTCAGCAGCAAATACACGCTGTCGGACAAACTCTGGAATTACCTGCAAGGCTACGCGGCCAAGCATAAGGCCAAGGGCAACGGCTTCGGCTTCGGGCTTGTGGATGGCGACAGCATATCGCGGACGTTGTCGGCGCGGTACTACAAGGACGGCTCGGAGATCCTCGTGAGCCGGGGCGCGGGCAACAACCCGCGCCGCCTGACACCACGGGAATGCGCCCGCCTGATGGGGTATAACGACAGCTTCCGGATCCCTGTCTCCGATACGCAGGCCTACAAGCAGTTTGGTAACTCTGTGGCCGTGCCGGTTTTCGCCGAAGTGGCGCGGGTGATGCGGCCGCATATTGCCGAACTGATCAAGGCTCAGCCCCTGAAACGCGTTGGCTGACGTTCACGACCGGGCAACCCGCAGCCGCAACATGGCGGCGATCCGGGGGGGGACACACGTCCGGAGATGACCATCCGCAAGGCCCTGCATGTGCGGGGCTTCCGGTACAGACTCCACGTGAAAGAGCTGCCCGGGCAACCCGATCTGATCCTGCCGAAGTACAATGCTGCGATCTTCGTCCACGGGTGCTTCTGGCATGGCCATGATTGTCCGCTGTTCCGGTGGCCAAAAACCCGCGAAGACTTCTGGCGGGACAAGATCGGCCGCAACCAGACGCGGGACGCGGATGTGCGCCGCCAGCTTGGAGTGGACGGATGGCGCGTGGCCGTGGTCTGGGAATGTGCGCTGAAGGGCAGGGGCCGTCTGCCACTGGCCCATGTGATTGACTCCCTCTCCGCATGGCTGTCCTCTGATGCGAAAGAATTAAGCATTGAAGGCCAATGGATTGACGAACCCACTCAATAGACTGCTCGACCAGATGGCCTCTCATGGCGCTATCAGATTCTACGCAAAGCGCCTCGCCCCGAATGACAACTCGAAGAACCAAGTCTACCTTGGCGGCGGTTTCGGTGCGCTGAACGTCATCCCCCACGGCGAGATCGAAGACGACGGCAGCATCCTAGCCGGATCGGTGCGGGACCGCGCCAAGGCAAAGGTGAACTTCTTCTGGCTAGATGTGCAGGGGCTGGCGCAGGCACCGAACGCGCAGCTGATCCTTTACCCGAAATACCCGGAGGTCAGAATGTCCGGCTTTCTGCGGGGCGCTGAGCGCGCACCAAAGAATCTGATGCGGTCCAGAGACGAGGGCAGGGTGCTGTTCTTCGGCATCAGTCCCGACGGCCGTGTGATCGGCCATGTGGTGGCACACAATGATCCCGTTGCGGTGGCGTTTGACGCAGTTGCGGACGCGCTGCCTCTGTCAGGCGTGTTCGTCGATCTGGAAACCGTGCGGCAGGGCGGCACCGATCCGAAGCAGGCCCTGCTGGCGGCCCTGCGCCGCATTCACGGCAAAGGCTGGATACCGTCGCAGAAGATGGGCAGGGCAGGGGTGCCTGAGCCCTACAGCGCCCGTAATGGCGGCGGCTACACGCTGGAAGCGGAGCTGGGCATCTCGCCCAACGGCTACGCTGAACCAGATTTCATGGGATGGGAGGTCAAACAGTACGGGGTACGTGATTTTACAAAATTTACGGCCAAGAGCCCGGTTACGCTGATGACACCCGAGCCGACAGGTGGGGTCTACCGAGATAAGGGTGTGGAAGTTTTCCTGCGTCGGTTTGGCTATGCTGACAAAGCCGGGAAGGCAGGCCGGATCAACTTCGGTGGCGTCTATGCAAATGACAGAGATTTCCATGCGGAAACGAATTTAGCATTACGTATGACCGGCTTTGATCCTGCATCCGGCAAGATCACGGATGTGGATGGAGCGATTGTACTCGTTGCTCGTGACGACACGATTGCTGCTTCGTGGGGGTTCAAGGGAATCATGGCACATTGGAACCGCAAACACGCCAAGGCGGCTTATGTGCCGTCTCTGATGCGTGCTCCTCCCCCAGAGTATAGTTATGGGCCGGTTGTCGAAATGAACCAAGGGACTGATGTGCTTCTCTTGCTGGGTGCGTTTGCGAGAGGGGCCGTGTATTATGACCCTGGTATCAAAATGGAGAATGCCGATACTGGTAAGCCAGTAACTAAGCGGCGTAGTCAGTTTCGGATCAGGCATAACCTTCTTTCTTGCCTCTACTCAGAGACATCGATCACCAATCTTCTCGGCAATTAAGTTTGACTGGGATGTGCTTGGAATAGACCAGTATCGCAAAGCCCTGAACAGGGCGTGGTCAAAAATTCAGCTTGCTTGGTAATAAATGAAGCCGTTCGGCGTCACACTCTTGAGCATTCATCTCCTAATCATTGAGGCAGTGATGTCTCGACCTCTCGTGCAGCACAGCGCTCACGAAAACCTATGGAGAATATTATGTTGAACGAAACTGACACCTCGAATGCCGACGAGAATGATCTGACTTGGGCAGCGGATGCGCCAAAGGGCGGTAGAACCGTGATGAACCGAGTCCTGAAGGATGGTGCAAACGTCCCACTCTTTTTCGCCCAAACTCTAGTTTCATCCCTTCGTGACCAAGGATACAATGACACAACCTCAGCACTTTGTGAGCACGTCGATAATTCGATCCAAGCAAACGCGACCGAGGTGCGGATATACTTTCGCCAAACTGGAAAGCCAGGCTCGTACAGGACGGATGTTGCGGTCCTAGATGACGGACGTGGCATGGCACCAAACGTATTGAAGGTGGCTATGGCCTTCGGTGGGTCCATGAATTTTAATAATCGTTCGGGCATCGGGCGTTTTGGCATGGGTATGAAGACAGCCGCACTGAGTATGAGCCCATTGGTTGAGTTCTACTCGTGGCAAGAGCCTCGAGCTTTTTACAACATCGCACTTGATGTGGAAGCAATTGGCCGGGAACGCTCCAACGCTGTGCTTTTGCCCGATCCCGAGCTGCTCGATGAACTACCAGATGATGTTGCAGACATGATCCAGAAGCCGATGTCCGTTCCAAAAGATCGAAACCAACAAGAGTTACTGGCCGATCTGAAAGGTGATCTAGACGAAGCTCTAGGGCGTTCGGGCACCATTGTCTTCATGCCAAGCTGTGATCGTCTGAGCTACGCGAAGGCAAATACGCTTGTGGATCACGCAACAAAAGAGATGGCGCGTGTCTATCGTCGGGCAATCGGAGACGGACTTCGGCTCTTTATCAACAACAGGCGTGTTACAGCATTTGATCCGACGTACTCGATGGCCAACGCCCGACATCGGCAGTTCCTAGAAGATACGGACGCCAAAGGCAGCAAACTTGTTACCGCCAAGCTGATTGATGTGCCGATCCACGACAACAAAGACAGCGAGACGGCACAGATAAAAATCAGCCTCTTCAAGCTACCCATCGAGGAATGGTATCATCTGCCTACGAAGACCCTGCGAAACGACCTGCATGTTTTTAACGGTCAGACAGTCTCAATTCTCAGGAATGGCAGAGAACTGTTTGCGGATCGGATGCCGGAACTCACAACTCGTCATTCAATTACACATTGGTTTCGAGTCCAGATCGATTTTCCAGGTGAGCTGGATGAGGCATTTGGTGTCGCTGCGAATAAGCAAGGTGTTCGCCCAAAGGGTTACGTCAAGGATGCCATCAAGAGAGGAATTGGTGATGACATCAGTACTGTCATTAGTGAGATTAGGCGTTTTCAGAGCGCACAGCGCACAAACGCAGAGGCTTCAAAGCCTTCCGCCAGCGAGAACAAGGCTACAGCGGCCGATCCGCATCAAAGCCGATCTTTTTCACTGAGCGCAGAAGAAGAACAGCAACTAGAGGACAATCTTAGAACGCTGGCAATCTCACTGAAACGCGCGAACGAGACTGATGAGGACGCATTTCAACGGGTAAAGTCATCTAGGTACCTCATTCAATATGTCCATGATGAATACTGGCCATTTTATCGCGCTGAGCATCGGTTTGGACGCGTGATCCTCTCCATCAATACAGCTCACCCGTTTTTCTCAGAACTCTATGACCCTATCCGAAAGTTGGATGGCAGCGAGGGCCTCGAAGCTGACGAGAACAATGGTGCTAAGCATGTGCGTGAACAGACTGGGCCGCTGGTGGCGCTTGAGCTGCTACTACTTTCCCTTGCTCGTACACAATCAGCACTTTCATTGGAAAATGAGGATGCACAACGAACGTTAGAAACGCTTCAGCGAGAGTGGTCCGAAACTCTTCGAATCCAACTTACTGCGTAAAAAACCGACGGTGGCGGTCACAATAGATCGCCGCCGTCTCCTTATAGTTGAGTAGACTCTGTTTTTCTGATATAGTTCAACTCACAAGACTGAACCAACGATGGTGAACGTCGCAAATACAGCACAGCGTCTGTAATTGCGAAACCCCCTTCGAACGTCAGTTTTTCAAACCTTGCGATACCACACGGATCGCACAAACAATGAGGTACTAACCATGAAGGACCAACAGGTCTATTGGGCAGAGTATGCCCGCGCTCAAGATGAGCTAAAAAATTCCACAACAATTAATGACCGTCACTGGGGGCTAGAAGCCGCTCTCAGTAATACATTGGGAGATATTGAATCTGGAGAACACATTGATCGTTCGGATACCGAGCGTCGCATTCAATCTGGCGCTCGCAAGAACCGTCATCGCGCACGTCTGCTTCGTCTTCAGCCACTTACGTGGCAGTCAGACACCGTAGACCCAACTGCCAACTATGAAACATGTTCGGAACTTGTTTTCTTGTGCGCCGCGATGGGTGATGCCGACTACAATTTGATGAAGAACGTGGCTGCTGGTGCAACCTATGGCGAGCTTGCAGGCAAAATGAACGCTGAAACTTCCGCGATAAGAAAACGCGTTTCACGCATCCGCATGAGCGCGCGTAACTTATTACCTCAATAGTAGCGATATGGGATCTGAGCGTTGTCAAAGCACTTAGGCCCCATACTATACACTGCCTGCTCGAACTAACCGCGCCTTGCTCTAGCGATTTCATTCGTAGTGACCAAGCCCGGAAAACTCGTTCAGAATATTCGTTTAATCAGCTGATTTTTAAGGGTAAATTATGTCTCTCAAAAAACTACAACAAAAATTCCCTCCCACAGAAAACAAACAAGTTTTGGTCACGGAAGTGACCCGTATGACCGGGGGTCAGGTCTGCGTTGCCGGACTCGACATCCATTCTGGTGTAATGGTTCGCCCCCTTCAGCCGAGCGGCCACAACTGGCCCGAGGAAAAATGGGTCGGAGGTGGGTACCTTGTTGTTGGAAATGTCATTTCTTTGGCTGCTGCTAAGGCTGGAAATTCGAGCTACCCTCATGCCAGCGAAGATTTCCGTGTGGCGAGAGTAGGTAAACAAGGAGATGCCTCAGCTGCCGAGCTGTATGCTGCATGTGCTGAAACGTCCGATCAGTCCCTAGAAGATATTTTTGGTGGCAACTTAGTAGAGGGGAAATATGCCTTGGCGGATAGCGAATGTCGGTCACTAGGAAGCATCTCAATCCGCGCTCAAAAACTAAGGGCCACCACGTTCTATGGGAAAACACAGGTTTCTTATCAGGACAGATGGAAAACATGGCATAATTTGCCTGTAACTGAGCTTCAGACGAAGAACAAAGGGGACGCAGACGCAGGAACACAGTCGCTTTCTGCCAGACTGACAAGTGCAGGTTGGCAAGATGTTATCTTGAGGTTAGGTCTGGCTCGGTCATGGGATGGTGGAGATCAAGGGTTTGATCCCAAACGGTGCTACCTGCAGCTCAACGGCATCATTCTACCAAACTAAGGGTTCATTTTCGTGGGGCAGATTTTTACAATTGGATATTCTGGGCAAGAAGTCGAAGGATTTGTGAAATTGCTCTCACAGAACGGCGTGGACGTCGTCTGCGACGTGAGATCAACACCATATTCTCACTACAAGCCAGATTTCTCCCGTGGACCACTTCGAAAACACCTAAATGCAGCTAACATCAAATACGCATTTTTTGGCGACCAGCTTGGCGCCCGCCCAAAGGACCGAAGCTGTTATGCTTCTGGACAGGCTACGTATGATCGGATTGCACAAACCGACTTTTTCAATGATGGTTTGGATCGCCTCCGATTAGGTGCGCAAAAATTGAATCTAGCCTTGGTCTGTTCAGAAAAAGACCCCATAGAGTGCCATCGCGCAGTCCTTGTATGCTACAATTTGCCGGACCTGCGTGAGGACATCTCACATATCCACACGGACGGAAGAGTAGAGAATCAAGCTCAGTTTGAGCAGCGTCTTGTTCAATTTCATGGACTGACCCCACCTCCTTTACTTCAGCGACCCGGGGATTGGGACAAGGCAGTTGTTGAGGCATATAGTAAGCAAGCAGCCGGGATCGCTTATCGTGAACGCTGATGGGAGAACGGAAAACCTATGAAAATATTTACGATTGGGTTCACGAAGAGCACTGCTAAAGATTTTTTTGGCCGACTGAACACGGCGGGCGTTAAACACGTATACGACACTCGCTTAAATCGAACCTCCCAGCTTTCGGGGTTTGCTAAGCAAAAGGATCTAGATTTCTTTCTTTCGCAGATTGGCGGGATCAACTATTCTGTGGACGCGCTTCTGGCTCCGACTGCAGATATATTGTCAGCATTCAGAAAAAATGAAATTGGCTGGGGAGAATATGAGCGCCGCTACTTGGAGCTTCTTTCTTCCAGAAGGGTTGAACAGCATTTTGACATGGATCAAATGCACGAAGGCTGCCTTTTGTGCAGCGAAGCGACTCCCGAACATTGTCACCGTCGGCTCGCGGCCAACTACCTCGCGCAAGCCAGAACGGACGTTGAGATAGTGCATCTCTAGTCATAAGTAAGTGTAGTGTAACGTGATCAACCCGCTTACTTGATGGCCCTCGGAATAAAATATTAGTCTTGAATTATGCGACTAAGGCTGCTTCCAAGTCAGCAAGTCCATTTGGTTATCAGCAGGCGAATTGGCTATCTCCCCGCATACTTTTCGATACGCCCTTGTCATGAGCACTGGAGCCTGTGGGTGATCGCTCGCATGAATAAGGTGAAAGGCGACTTTCGTGCCGTTTTCCTTCAACAGAATTGGATAAATGTTCACATAGCCATAGCCTAATTCTTTCGTGAATCGGTCAGCAAACACCAAGGGCAGACTACTTTGCTGCACTTCAATGAGGCCTCGCCAGTCTGAACGTCCCCACCATTTTTCGATCTCCTGAAATTTCTCGGGCCGTGAGGCGCTCTTCAAGGAACGCATGGACCAACTCGTCCCAAGAAAATACATGATCTCGATCTTTTTCGCTTGAACTGTGCAAGCTTCTGGACGGTCTCCCAGTGGCATTCCATATTACGCTGATCAAGAAACGCGAACGTAGCAGCTGTCGGTTTGATCCGTCTCGAAGCGAGAATATCATCAACCGTTTGATTAAAATCACCCTCCATAACAGACACATGTCTGAATCGTGGCTGTCGATTGTGATCCTTCTTCAAGGTGCGGAGCTGCTCAGCGCCACTAGGGTCGAGTTCACATAACCAAAACCGCCGCAGTCGCTTGGGCTCCAGTTCCAGCACGCGCCGCGCTGTCCATGCTTCAGGATGGTTACGGCTTTGGGGAGCGGCAAAGCCGTCGATAAATAACCCGCCCTTGGTCACGAGCTGGAACCGTTCGATATACTCGGCGATCAATTTCGATTTGGAGTTTGTCTGATTTGGTGGCGGTAGCTGCTTATCAAAACCACGACTGGACACCGCCAATACCGAAGGATGGCGTGGCACTTTAGCGTCAGTCAGACCATCGCCAAATAAACTATTCTGAGATGCTACAGTACTCGGCGTTTTGGTAATTGGTCCCACTCAGCTCCATCAAGTATGCGCCCGGCTTGCTTCTTTCCCAGCCGTAGCATTTCAGTTCCATCTTGCGCCAATTGTCTTTTCTTGGCCGGTAGGTTTGTTCCATCGCCTGGCCCCCAATCCCCCCATTGCTTAAAATGAAAAGCAACGGAGTTTTCCATGCACTGACGATGAAGCTCTCGGAACCACGCGGGAGAAGCGGGCCGAGCCTTCGGTCCGCTTTCGCCCCCTGTGATTACCCAATCAATTGTCGAATCCAACCAGGCATCAATATCAAGCGGACCAAGAAGTGGTTCAGCTGAAATGAATCTCACTTTTGCAGGAATTTCTGCCAGGTAGGGGAGCAACTCATCAGCGCGGGTTTGTAGTTCGACGGTCGTGCCGAGCCACACGTTATGCGGCCACTCTTGATCCCACCGTGCCAGTTCCCGGACATTTTGGGGGCGCTTCGTCAACAGAAGCCAATCTAGATGAGGCGTCATTTCTATGAGGTCAAATAGGCGGTCTCGTGGTTCAATCAACTCAGGCCGATCTTCAAAAACATCTGCCATCGAGGCGCAAAATACTCGAGGGCGGTTTGTGGCCCCTTCAGCATCCTTGTTCCA
>NZ_JBVFUQ010000002.1:0-112689 GCF_055693825.1 Sulfitobacter sp. GN1-4
GTTTGATTAATCACATCCTGCGGGGTTTGAATGCGGGCGTCCGTGGGGACCAGATAGTTTTGCCCGTTCACCTGAAAGCCGTGACCGGCAAAGAAAAACAATGACACGTCGGCGGTTTCAATGGCCGTTGAAAACTGATCAGCGAGGCGGGTCATCTCTTGGCCCGAAACATCAAGGCCAAGGTAGACATCAAACCCCAGCCCTTCCAATGCCACGGCCATATCGCTGGCGTCATTGCCCGGATTGTCGAGCGGTGCGACGCGTTCATATTCCGCATTGCCAATGATAAGCGCCACCCGGCGTTCATCTGTCTCTTGCGCCAAAGCGTTCAGGGGCCACAGCAACAACAGGCAAAACGCCCAGAATGCTCTGATCCCCTTCCCGCGCATGGTTTAAAGTTCGACCGCCCGCGCCAGTGTGCTGTCGACCGTGTCGAAGGCTTGGATAATCCGGTTGCCGGTGCGGACCTGTACCGCCTCTACTGCGGGATCATCGGCGCGGATCAAGGTGATCGCTTTGCGAATGTCCTCTTTTGCGGTGTCCAAAGCGCCCCGCGCTTCAGCGATTGCATCCCTGCGGATCGCCTGACGCTCTGCCTCGGACGTGGCGGTCGCAAGGCGGGACTGCGCGCGCGCGGCTGCTGCCTGCACTTCTTGGCGGGCGGTGCGGATGGTGGCCGATACCGTTTCCAGCCCGGAGGGCAGATCCGTTGCGATCTGATCCAGCGCATTGGCATAGGTGTCCAAAGAGGCGCTCAGGCAGGCCATATAGTTGGTAAAGTCCTGATCCGCTGAGCCGCAAGACTGGATCGCCAGCTCCAACTCAGTTGAGATGTCATCCACCACTTCAAAGGTTGCTTCGGCTTCTGAGAGGCTTTGCTGGGCAGAACCTTCACCGCGCGATTGCACATTACCTGCCTCAACCTCACTGCCGGGGAAGGCGATGCGGATCACGTCGCCGGGGTTGGGCAAGGTACTGCTGCCCGGCTCACGTGGGTTGACCTCAGGTGTGGTGGTGATGTTGGCCACGGTCATCGTGCCGTCGACAGTGGTCACGTCGTAGTTTTCCAAGCCCGATCCTGTCACATCACTGATGAAAATAGTGAAGGGGCTGTCTTCGATCAACGCGTCCTCTGACGCGCCGTCACTGGTCAGCACCGCGCTGTCCACACTGTCGCCGTTGCGCAGGCCCGATGCGGTGAACTCTGTGCCCGCAAAGGTAAACACCTGCCCTTCTTGTTTCAGGATATCATCTGCGGTGACCGTCAGAGGGGCCGGGGTGATGACCAACGTGCCATCCGCCAGAACCAATTCATAATCTTCAAGGCCCGTGCCCACCACGTCGCTGATCACGATCTGGAAGGGGCCATCGCCCACTTGTGCACCTGCGGCAGCCCCGGCGCTTGTCAGGGTCACGCTGTCCACGCTGTCGCCTTCTTCCAGCCCGGTGACAGTGAATTCGGTGCCGTCAAAGACCAGCTCAGTGCCGTAGACTTTGGTCTGATCGTTGGCAGTGATGATCAACCCGCCTTGGGCAATGATCATGATGCCGTTGACCAGCGTAATTTCATAATTCTCAAGCCCGGTCCCCAGTGGGTCTGTGATCAGGATGGCCACACCCGCCTCACCGGTCAGCGGTGCATCAGCCGCTGCACCTGCGCTGCTCAGCGTCGCACTTGTTACCGCGTCGTCATTGACCAGACCTGTGACTGTGAACTCTGTCCCGGCGAACACAAATTCTTCGCCGAAGGGTTTTTCCTGATTATCAGCTGTGATGGTCAGTGCAGCAGGCGTGATTGTTAGCACGCCAGGCAGGATGGAGACCGCATAATTCTCCAAACCCGTGCCCAGAGGGGTTTCCCCCAGAATATCGAACGGCCCATCCGCAACCTGACTGTCTGCGGCGGCACCGTCACTTGTGATTGTCAGGCTGGTCACTTCATCTTCGGCTTGCAGGCCGACAACGGTGAATTCCAAGCCTTCGAATACCAGTTCATCGCCGTAGGTCTTGCTGATGCTGTCCACGGTGATCTCCAACTCAGCCGCTGTCACAGAGGCCGGGGCCGCACGAGAGCGGATGGAGTACGCCTGGCCCAGGGCGCTGGTAAAGCTGGGGTCAAAGGTGAAGGTCTGCGGGCCAACATCTGCTCCTGACAGGATCACAGGCGCGTCCGTTGTCGGCGGCGTGCCGCTGTCTCCCAAGGGCCCAAACTCAAACACGGAGGTGCCTCCGTGGTAGTCGGCCAGGGGCAAAAGATGGTTGACCGTGCCGTTATAGACGAACTCTGGTTCGACTTCGTCCACGAAGAAGCCGTTGATAACCGGAGAGGTGCTGTAAAGCCGCGATTGATCTGACCCGTTCAGTGGATAGGACCAGGTGTCAGCAAGCTCCACCCGCCGGCTTGCGCGGCGCTTGTGAATGCATCGGCGTCGTTAAAGAAGGCCAGATCACCTGACTGCGCCCCCAAGAACTGGCCAAAGCCATTGGTGGCCCCGGGTGTTTCGCCGTTTTGCCCGCTGGTGGCTTGGCCGGTGCGCGAAGGATCCCAGAAGGAAGACAGAATGCTTTGTTCATCCGCACTGTCGGCCCCCACGATGCCGCCTTCATCGACAAAGGCGCAGCAGCCGCCGGTTGCCGCGACCGGGCCGGTTGCGATGACATTTTCAATGACGCCGGGGTTATCGCCAGCGATGCCGCCAATGCGTGTTTCGGTAAAGCCGCCCGGTGCGTTCGCGGTGACACTGGCATCGGAATAGGAATCGAATATGCGGTCAGCATTGCGCCCCGCGATCCCGCCTGCCTCGCCCTCAAAGGCTGCGGCATGTGTGATGCTGCCCGAGCTGTTGGTCCGCTGAATCAAGCCGTCGTTAAATCCGACGATCCCGCCGATGAAGGCCAGGCCCGAGCCAACCGATAGGTTGGTTGGATCTGTGGCGTCTGTCACGCTCACGTTGGTGTAGCTGTCGGAAATGGAGCCGCCAAAGGTTTGGCCGACCAGCCCGCCGCCAGAGCCTTCGAACGTCGTCACGGTGCCAGAGGCAAAGACCCCGCGCACAGCCGCTTCGCTTTGCCCCGCCAGAATACCGGCATTGCCACCAGCGATATCCGCGTTGGTAATATCCAGGCGGTAGACAAAGGCCGATTCACCCAAGGCGCTAAAGAGGCCCGCGTTCTGACCAGACCCAAGCCCGGGATAGCTCCGGACAAAGAGGTTGGAGATGTCGAAGCGGCGTCCGTCAAATTCACCGTCAAAGAATTTGGGGACAAAGCCCCCGTTCTGGAAACCGCCCACCGGAGCATTCAGGCTGACCCAGCTAGACGTGACAGAGGCGTCAATGTCATTGGCCAGCGCAAAATTGGCCGCCCCATTTGCCACGGTGCCCATGCCCTGCAGGCCGTAAACATCCGTAATGAGGTAGGGTGATGATACTGTCCCGTCACCGCCCGTTGCCCGCAAGAAGCTTGAGCCGGGGTCGGTGCCGATGACAAAGTTATCTGCTGCAAAGCCGGGCAGGTCGCTGCCCACTTGCTCCCAATCGCCTTCAGCCAAATGGAATTGCGCCACATCAATGGCCCCTGCAGGTCCTGTCAGAATGGGAGCGATTGCCCCGGCAAAGGCGAAAAGCCGCAAGCTGCCGTTGGAGGCTGTGATGGGCGCGTCGATGTCGATGCTGGTGTCGGCAAAAAGGGTCAGCTCAGTCGCCGCGCTCCAGGTCAGAGGGGCCAGGACGGAAATGAAACCGTCGTCAGACTGGCTGGGGAATGTGTTTGAGGTGGAGATGGAAAAATCGCCCAAAGCCAACTGAGCCTCAACATCGCTTGCCGCGAGCTGATTGCTTGCGTTTGTGACGTCGTTGACGATTTCAATGTCTGTCGGGTCCAGCAGCAGCTCACCCCAATCGCCCTGTGGCGCGCGCATGTCGGCCATGCCCGCAAAGCTAAGGTTGCGTTTGCCCGAAACCTCGGCAAAGCCGCCGTTGCCGCCGTTCTCACCGCCGCGCGCTGAGATTTTGCCCGCAAATGTTGTGCGTTCATCCGACCACAGGATGACCCGGCCGCCATCGCCGCTGTCCGTGGCATCGGCAAGAATGGTTGTCGCGGCGTCTACAGTGAGCGTCTCAGCCGTTGGCAAACCGGCTCCGCCCTGGAATTCTCCGCCGATACGGATTTGTCCGCCACCATTGACACCACTTGCATCAAGCGCTGCCCCGGCAAGCGTGATCTCGCGCCCTGTGATGGTGATGGCCCCGCCCGCGGGTGGGCGGGCCTGAGGGCGTGCAGATTCGACAACCTGGATCGCAGGACGTGTTGCCGTGGTGCGGACGCGTCCCGTGACGGTCACTTTGCCGCCCGCGCCGCCGCCCAGCGTAATGCGGCCGTTGCGCCCTGATACAGTTGTCGCCTCAACCACACCGCCAAGGTTGATGGCGTGCCGGGCTGCGTTCCTTGCTGTAGCGGCTGAGATTTGCACGGTCCCGCCGTTGGCCTGGATCGTGCCTGAGTTTTCTATCAGAGCCTCAAGGCCCGCATCGTCCGAATCCGTCGGCACAGCGACTTGCAGAAATCCGTCGCCCGCCAGATCAAGCGTAACACGTCCACCCGCGCCAAGACCAACAAACCCAAGAGGCGCCTGGATCGTTCCTGAATTTTTAACCTTACCGCCTATCAGCGCGGCATAGCCGCCGGTCACGACCTGCACCGTGCCTGCGTTTTCAACAACAGCAGACGTGCCGTCGCCCTCAAACACAAGCTGGCCAGTGGCAAAGTCTTCGTTGCGGATGTCGAGGGTGGAGGCGACGAAACTGCCCGTGTTCACAGACCCAGTTGGCCCGATAAAGACGCCGTTGGGATTGACGACAAAGACACGCCCGTTTGCGTTAAGCTGTCCGTGGATCTGGCTGGTGGTATCGCCGGTGACGCGGTTCAACAGGGCCGCATCCGCAGAGGGCTGTGTGATGTTCACCGCATTGCCCTGGCCGATGGAAAAGCTGTCCCAGTTGACGATGGCCGTATCCGAGCTTTGGTTGATCGTCATCGTGTTGGGGGCAGGGGTGGCAATAGCAGCAGCGCCATGCGCCACGGTGCCACCTGTCGGCAGCGGATCGGCCAAGACCCAGACGGGCGTGAGCGCCGTGCCCAAGGCCAACGCCCATTTCAGGGCAGACCGCGCTGAACAGCGCTTAGAAGCGGAATGAGCCTTGGATGCTGAAGCGGTTGTTGTCCGGCTGATCGTCATCACGAGTTCCCCTGGCGTATTCAATCCGCACGGTTGCGGATGAGAAATTTGATTTGGTCAAAGTATTAAATTCCACACCAATCCCGAAAGACGTGGCTGACAGATCCGCGCTTTCCTGGGCAGTGGGTGCCTCAAGGGAGACATCCCCGTAGGCGGCAAAAACATATGGGCTGACCAACACAGGCAGGTCGCCAAAGGCGGTCTGCGTTGGCATGGAAATCTCAGCGCGCGCGACAAAGCCGCTGTCGCCTTTAATGGAGCCTGCATCAAAACCAGAGAGCTCTTGCGGGCCAGCAATGCCAAATTGCTCACTGGTCAGCAGCGGATCCCCGAAAGAGGTTTGCGCCCTGCCTGAAAGGGAGAAGTTGAACCGGTCGTTCAATTGGCGGCGCAGGCGGCCCGACAGGATCAACTTGGAAAATTCAGCGTCCGCTCCTTGCCGGGACAGGGGTGTGCCCCCCACAGCGTCCGCAGCCGTGCGTGCGCCAAGCGCGTCAAAACCGTGTGACAGGACGGCCCCGGCCTCTAACGCGGTGCCATTCTCAGTCAGCCAAAAGCCATCCAAGGCGGCGCGCAGCACGGTGGTTTTGTCTTCATAGATGGGCGTTCGTGTGCCCCCCGGGCCGATCAGGAACTGTTCGTCGGTTTGCCGATCCAGCGTCAGCTGGCCCGAGATGTTGCGGTTACGCGAGCGGACGAAGGGATAGAAAAGGCGCACGGATGTGCGGCTAAAGCGGCTTGTGCTGGGGGCCACCAGCGTATCGGGGGCTGTGCGGCTGTCTGTTGCTTCGATGTTAAGCGTCAGACCATCATATCCCAGCGGGATCACGCCCCCCAAAGACACGGTGCGCAGCCGTGGATCGCCGCTTAGAAAGGCCCCAACATCATTGGCATTGTCGCCAGAAGGTGTCGCAGAGATCCGCCCGTAAAGGGTTTCTCCCAAATTGAAGGGTGAGTTTAGCTCAACCCCGGCGCTCAGCGTGAGCGGCCCCAACTCATCTGAGTTGGCGTTGTCGAAGGCGAAAAAGCCGGTGACGGGGCGAAACTCTGGCTGCAAGATCAGCGATGTGCCGCCCGGCGTGGCCCCTGCCGCCAAGGCGGAGCCAAGCGCCACCCCATAGGTATCCCCGGCCAAGAGCAATTGACGCTCAAGTTCTGGCAGCCGCAGGCTGCGTTGGCCGACAAGTGGCTGGGTGATTTGCACAATCCTGTCGCGGACAGGGGCAGGCACGGTGGAGGTATCCACGGTTTCGACAAAGCCGTCGATCACCTCAATCCGCAACGCGCCGCCATCGCGCAGCTCTTGCGCAGGCAGGATAACGCGGGCCAGCACAAAACCTGCCTGGGCATAGGCGGTTTCCAGATCGGAGGCTGCGTTAAAGATTTCTGCGACAGTGATTGTCTTGCCCGTCAGCCTGGCGCGCGTGGCCTCATTCACGTCGGCCATTTGCGGCAGACCGCCATTCAGCACGAGGCCCGACAGATTGATTAGCAGTTTTTCTGAACCTGCCGGCGCCTTGGTCCCGCGTTCACCTGAGAACACGACCGCGCCGGTCAAACGCTGTGCGTCAGGTGCGAAGGAGGATGGCGTAATCTCACTTGCAGTTTGCGCGTCGGATGATTGCCCAAATGCTGCAAAGGCCAGCGCGCATGAAAGGACAAGCGCCGTCCTGACGCGACCGTGTACCGGCGCTTGCGCACAGGTGTCCTGAGGGTTTGGCTTGGGTTCCCGCACAGCAGAACTCCTGCAAAATTTCATAAACAAATATCACCCGGCGTGAGCGCGCCGCGTGCTACATCCTGTAGGCAAATTTACCCTAAGGCAAGGATTTTGCCGCAAATCCTTTGTGGCTTTGGCGGCTGGGGTCCCGTTGATCGGGAAAAACCTTGCATTGGATGACGGCGTGGTTTTCTCTGGGTGGGGGCTGTCACCTTATTTTAGTACAAATCGTTTCCCGGCGGCCCCTGACATCCAGGTAGGAGAGCCTGTGCGATGGCGATCGAGGGATTGACCGATCAGCAAACGGATTTCATTGACCGCTTCTTGAAGCTGCCCAAAGTCATTGGCCGGAAAAAGCGAAAAGAGGCGCAGGCCGAAGCCATTGCGCAGTTCAGCCAGATCAACGCGGCCCAAAACGCAGTTGAGGAACTGATCCTGCGCGTCCAAGACCCGACCGCCAAGGCGATGCTGTTGAGCGGTTTGGAAACCACCGAAGCCATTATTGAGGCTGACCCGGATGCGCTGGATTTTGACGGCGCGCACATGCATCTGGCGCGCGTCTCGGCGCAGGCCGAAAGGCTGGCCACACAAGAAGACGCACAGCGCGCGCATGAGGTGTTGGCGGCAAGGATGGCGGCGTTTCAATCCGGGGCCACGCGCCACCCGACCTCTGACGCGCAAGCGGGTGTTGATCTGACCTGGGCCTATGCGGAAGAAAAATTCGCAGCTGGGATGGCCACGGGTGATGTGAGCGCGCTGCGTTCGGCCCTTGATGCGATGGCACGGCTCGAAGGGTTGCTGCAGGTTGCGGAAGCGGAGGCAGAGAACCCCTTCAATGCACAGACGGGCCAGTGTTGCCGCCGCCAAGGCCGCTCTGGCGCCTGACATTCTGTCTGCCCGCAACCGCCTGCGGGATACACATGCCGCGCTCAGCATCTTGAACAACGAGATCAACGCGCAATTTGGCGAGACCCACGCGCCCTTGTCACTTCGCATGGCGTTGACGGCGGTGCGCAACAAATTGGACGCCGCAGTGGATGCCGCACCCGAGGCTTTGCCAGCGATTGCGGAGGAGGCCGAAGAGTTATTTCAGCAGGCAGAGAAATCGGGCCAGGACCTGATCCGCGATGCCCAGAAATGGGAGCGTGATCACGCAGCGTTTCAGGTGCGCTATTTGGTGATGCAGGCGCATCCCATGGCGCAAGACGCGGCGTTTGTGAAACCTGAGTTTGACGCAGTGCGCGCTGACTATGACGCGGCCTGCGCCAAGGCGGCAGAGCATGCCTATCCAGCCGCCTGCCAGGATCTGACAGTTGTGCGGCATGCCCTGAAAGATGCATTGGATTTCGCCGATGACTGCGCGATGTTTGAGGCGCTTCTGGCGGAACGCACGGTGCTTTTGGCGTCGTTGCCCGCCCCGGAAACCTATCCTTTAGACCGCTTGCGTGATGATCATCTGGCCGCAAGCAATCTGCCTGAGCAAGCCAAAGCTGCGCGGCAAGATGGACAGATCAGTGCCGCGCTGACCTTGCTGAACCAAATCCCCAAGGCCGTTGCCGAAATCCTTGACCTGAACAAATTTGCGACCCGGTTTCAGATCCTTGAAAAACGCTGGGTGGACCGCACCGCGATCGTGGCGCAGGCGCAATACGATGCCGTCCGGCCATTGGTGGCAGACGATGTCGCCTATGTCGCCCGCGCCGGAAAAGCGGCACAAGAGGATGCGGCGCGCGGCGCCTATCGCAGTGCATCGGGTCAGATGCTCAAGCTGACCGGGTTTCACAGAAAACTGGTCACGCAACTGAAATCGCTGCGGGTCTATGACAAAGCCCGCACAGCCCTGGCCGCCCGACTGACTGAAACGGCAGGCCGGGAAGGCGCTGAGGGGCGCATTGCCATCGAAGACTATTATCAAGCGCTCAAAGGGGATGAAGCCAAACGCGTTGCCGCAGAAGCGGCGGGCGATTTCAAACTGGCGCTGGCCATGTGTCAAAGGCTGGAAAGCCGCCATGCAGAGATGATGGCACTGGCGGATGCGGCGAAGCTTTATTTGGTGCAAAAGTCGCGCTTCGATACGGCCTTGGCACAATTGCCAGCGGATACCGGCAGCGCAGCCGCAAGAGAGGCCGCTGTGCAGATGCTGGCACATGCGGTGGATGCGACGAACCGGGGCAATTGGTTGGGGGCCACAACCCTGTTGGACAGCGCTGTTTTCGATGTTGAGCAAGCGGTCAGTGACGCCCAGACAGCTGCTTTGATCGACGGAATCCAAGAGGGTGCGGATGGCACCACCATCAGTGCAGACAATGACTTTGACGCGGCCTTCGCCGCGTTTTCAAAGATCTTGGCCCAGGTGAACGCCTTGGATGAAGACGGGCTTTTCATGGATGCCTTGGTGGATGCAGAGCTGACCGCGCGCACGGCTGAGTTTGAGGATGACCCAGCCGATACCCAAAACATGTTGGATGAGGCGGTAGCCGCATGCAAAGCCGTGATAGCGCAGTTGGGTGCTGCCAAAAGTTACGCGCATCAGTTGAAAACAACTCAGACGCTTCTGGCCCAGGCGGAGGATGAAAACCAGGATCGCGAAATCTCGGATGACATCGACATGGTGAATGCCCGGCTGGCCGCAGCACAGGAAGCGGTGGCGGAACCTGCTTTGGATTTCCGCGCAGGCATTGCCACATTGGCCCAAGCGCAAGCCATTGCGCGGGATGGGGCAGAGGCCATGAAGGTCTATGTCACCACGGTCAAACCCCTGCGGTCTTTGGTGAAAGAGACCTGCGACAGGCTACAAGAGGCGGCGACAGCCCCCTATCTGGGCGAAGAAGTAGGGCGGCTGACGGATCTGCTGGATCAGATGAACGCAGCCTTTGATGCAAGGGATTTGTCAGAGACTGATGCCAAGGTGCGGCTGCTGCGCGAAAGGCTTGCCACGGCAGAGGACGTCCATAAGGCCTGCGTGACCGCTGTGGCGCTGAAAACTACTTATATTGACGCAGGCGCAGGGGCAGAGATGACCCATGTTGCAACCACCGCTGCGGCGTCAGAGCTGAATGAGCTTTCTGATGCCTTTGATCTGGCCATGAACGGTGGGCGTTTTGCCATGGCCGCCGAGTTGGCCCAGCAGATCCGCTTGGTCCGCTATCTGGCACGCAAACGGGCGTTGGCTTTTGACGCGTATCTGCCCGTCAAACTGGCCGCGCAGGAAAAGCTGGCGGCTTTGGCACCGCGTGCGACCGCTGAAACGGGCCCGATTGAGGAAAGCTTGCGCGCGCAGCGCCAGATCTTTGAAGAGGCTGAGGCCAAAGAAGCGATGGGCAATTTCAGCGGCGCGCAAAAGCATCTGTCGGGATTTGACGCGGCTTGCGACGCGCTTGAGCAGGCGTTGGATGTCTTTGACGCTTATGTTTTGCAAAAGGCACGTGCCGAGGCCGCGCTGTCAGATGTGGCGGACATCAGGGGGCCGGAGATTGAGCCGCTGTGGTCGCGGCTGGAGGGCAAGCGCAGCAATGCGGAGCGGCTTGCAGCGGCGGCTGATTTTCAGATGGCCGCAGATCTGTTCGCGTCTTTGCATCAGGACTGCGCACAGGCGCAAGAGTTGCAAGAGCGGGCAAATGGATTTGCGGATATAGACAGCGCGATAGACGGGATCGATGATCAGGACACGGGTGCGTTGTTGGGTATCATCCTGCGGGCAGAGCAAAAGCTGAATGCGCTGCGCAAAGAACCCTCTGCGCTTTATGTCCATGCCGAAATGCTGCAGGCGGTGGCGCAACTCGACAGCGCCAAAGATCAAGCGGAAAGCGATTTCAGTGGTGCCAAAGCCGAGGCGAAAGAGGCGCTTGAGACCTGCACCCAAGTTGCCATTCTGATGGCGCAATATGATCAATTGAACGCCTCTGCATTGGTGGCACGTGGCATTGCAGATAGGCTGTTGGACACGCATCCGTTGCGCAGTCTGATGCATCACAAAGACTTTGGTCGCAGTGACATCATGACCCAGATGGCCGCGGTCGATGCCTCAATGAATGCCGCGCGCACAGATCGCGATCTGCGTCCACAGACCCAAGAGCAGATTGAACGCACCATCATGGACCTGCGCGATTTGATGCGCGTGCTGGACAGACACCTCGCCTACGCAGAGGCGCGCGCGCCGGTGGATGCGGTCCTGGCGGATTTGGAAAAAGGGGCTGATCGCGCCCTGATCCGCGAAGAGTTGACGCAAGCGCGCAAACATCTTGATACCGCAGCCACCCGCGCCATTGACCGCAATCATCCCAGCGCGTTGGCTGAGGTGACCGCTGCAGGACAAGAATTGGACGCCGCCCAGCTGCGCGTTGCCCTTTCGCAAAACACCACGCCCTCCGCTGCGGATTTGTCCAAGCTGATCGCAGCACCAGACGGGTTGGAGCGGTTGGATGACATCATCGCAGGGCTTGAGGCATCTGCGCAGCGCGCCGTGATGGCCGCCGCGTTTGAAGCGCGTTTTGGCTGCAAACTGGAACTGACGAAAGCTACCGATGGCGGTGCCCCTCACCCTGAGGACGAAATGGACATGCCCGCCCCCAACCTCAGACGGTTCTACGCAGAGATGTCAAAGCTGCCGCCCAGCGACACCCTGGAAAATGACAGCCTGCTGACCTTCCTGCATCAGGGCGGAAAGGCCGCCGGATCGGCCTATGACTGGGACCAAAAGAAAATTCTGATGCGCGAAGGGGATGAAGTAGGCTCGCGGGTTTATGCCATCGCGGTGGAGCATGAACTGGGCAAGATCGACGATGACGCGTTGCCAAACCCCGGTGAGGAACGCACAGCCTTTAGTTGGAACACCCTGCACGAGGTGGGACATGCGGTGGATGATAAGCTGAGCTTTATGAACAACAACGGGCACCGGCTTGCCGGTTGGACGGTTTATGGGGCCAATGTCTATGAACCCGCAAAAGAGATCGCTGAGGCCTTTGGCTTTGATGCGGGGTATGTCGCTGAATATATGATGAGCACGCAGGGCCGCGACCTGCCGGTGCCTGACCCGGTGGGCTGTCTGCCAGATGAGTGGCGCAGGCGCATGTTGGATTGCCGCATGTTCGTGGACCGGGCCCGGACGGGCAACAAACCTTGGTCATCGGCCAGCGTGGCGGCGGCCTGTGCGGTGGGCGATTACACTTATGTGGAAAGCTATGAAAAGAACTGGGCGCGCTATCTGACTTCGCAGCGCAAATACGGTGTCTCGGGCTATCAGTTCCGCGCCCCAGGCGAATGGTTTTCAGAACTTTACGCCGCTTATCACAGCGGCCGACTAAACAGCTCGCATCCGCACCGCGCTGAGATCGCAAACCTTTAGGCCAGGCAGGGAGAACAAGATGTCTTTGTTTGATACCGCGACAATGGAATGTCCAAGTTGTGGCACGCTGTCAGATCATCCCGCAGCTGGCAGCGTAAACGCCGATCGTCGCCCGGATTTGCGCACAGCGATTTTAGAGCATCAGTTTCAAACCGTGCGCTGCCCGTGTTGTGGCGAAGAAATGCGGCTTGAGCCGCTTTTCAACTATCTCGACGTTGAACTGGGCCTATGGATTGCCGCCTATCCCGGCAGGCAAATAGGTGAACATCTTGTGCTAGAGGACGCCGTACAGGTGCTGTTTGACGCAAGTTATGGCCCATCTGCCACTGCTTCTGCGCAGGAGGTGGGTGGGCTGTTGAAGGAACGTTTGACCTTTGGCTGGCCCGCTGTGCATGAAAAGCTGTTGCTTGCCCAGGCGCGGATTGATGATGTGAGCATCGAGATGATGAAGCTGGATCTGTTGCGCCGCTTGCCAGAAGCGCCGTTGCAGGCGGGTGTGGAACTGCGCGTCTCAGCCGTTGAAGAAGAGACACTGAGCTTTGTCTGGGTTGAGACCGAAACTGAGGCCGTGTTGCAAGAAATCGCCGCCCAACGGACGCTGCTGGAAGAGATCGAAAGCGACCCCGAAGGCTGGGCCGAGATCCGGGCGGGCCTGACAAGGGGCATGTTCGTGGATATGCAAAAGCTCTACCTTGGAGCGGGGCGTGACGCGGCCTAATGCGGAAAGAAACCGCGTTTGAGGGCTCTTAGTTGGCTGCTGTCGTTACAAAGAAATAAACCCATTCCCCTTTGAAATCAGGGTGTTCTGCGCGCGCCTCTGCGACACGGTCTCGCATCCAGTTGAGGTAGGTATCAGCGGGTTCAATGATCGGGCGAAGCCCTTCATAAAGCGGAACAGACGCGGCAAAGGCGGCGGCAATCTCTTGCCCGTAGGGTGGCCCCACCCGCACCAGCAACCCGGGCTCGCCCTCCTTTGTGGCACCAAAGCGAATGGGGGCTTCGGCTGCGACAAAGGCCAAAGGTGAAGATGTGTTCGGGCTCAGATGGATAACGTTCCCAGCGGCATCAAAATAATCAAGATAGACATAAGCCGGGTAATCTGCCCCCGCCATATCGATGACCAAAGCCTGCCCTTCGGTGTAACGAAACGCGCGGGCGTGGGTATCTGCGCCTACAATCAGGGGGTTGGTGATTTGATCGGTGGATTGCGGCAGCCCCATGTTGGCGATCCCGGTGAGGGCTCCGCATTGGGGGGCGGGCAAAATCAGCAAGTTATCTGCCACGCGAATGTTGCTGCCCATCTGCTCTTGCAGCGCCGCCAGCACCGGCGCGCGCTGGCTGGGATCGGGTATGTGGCCAGAAACGCTGAGCGTGGTGGTATCGGGATCAAAGCTGACCTGCATTCTGGCACAAGGCACTGAAAGCGCAGCGGTCAGGCTGTCGCGCACATCCGTTCCTGTTGCTTGATCGGGTTGGGTGAAACTTTGGAACGCGGCCAGTGATACTGGATCAACCGCGCCATCCGCAGGAAAGGCCAGCTGAGCTTTGGTCCGGGTCATCTCTGGGGTCTGAGGATTTGCAGCGATGCTGGGCGCGTCTTGCGCTACGGCATTTTGCGGCTGGGGCGCCTGGCTGTTTAAAGGCACTGCAGGGGGCGTTTGTTGTGATACCGGGCGGGCGGCGGCCAATTGCAGGGTGCGGCTGTAGCCTTTGGCGCCTGCGATGCAAGCGGTGCCGCCTGCAAGGGCGCTGGTGTGGCGGCGCTTGGCTGGGGCGTCGCCTCAGCAACGGGGGCGGCCTGAAGCGGGGCAGGGCCTGTGCGTTCTGCTGCATCCTTTGCGGCGCGGGCTGTGGCTTTTTCCGGTTGGGGTTCCGTGGAAGGTGCCGCAGACTGGGTTAACGCGCCGATGCCTAGGGCGGTGCCCTTGGCATCTTGGCTATCTGTCGCCTCGTTCGGGGGGGCTGGGAAACGGCCTCGCTACGGTCCACTTGCTGCGCTTCAACGTTCAAGCGGCTTTCGGGAACCGGTTGATCCTGCACCGGTTCCGGTTGCAGAGCGGCCAACAGGGCCGCCCCAGCGCCCAGGTGTACCACCGCCGATGCCGCGATCCCCAAGGCCCAGTTTGCGATGCCGCCACTCATGTGTCACCCGGTGTGACGACAAGGGCCACGTCCTGCGCGCCAGCGGCTTCCAATGCCCCGATCAAGGGCAGGATATGGCGCAGTTCGGCGTCCTGATGCGCATTGATGCGGATCAACGTATCTGGTGCCGATTGCAGGTGGCGCAGCATCACGGCCATAGGATCTGACGTGGGCAGCCCATCAACGGCCATCTGACCCTCTGCGCTGACCGACAGGGTCATCCCGCCCGCGGGCATATCCGCCCCGGTTGCGGCGGTTGGGGGTGTCACGTCAAAGGGGGCGGTGGCGTCCATGCGTCCGATCAGCATGAAAAAGACCAGCAAAAAGAAGACGACGTCGATCAGAGCGATGATAGTCTCAGGCGCTTGTCTGGCTGGAGGACGTGTGAGCTTCATGGCCGCGCCTCCAACCGGATCACGCGCAGATTAGTGACCCCTGCGCGCGTGGCGATGTCCATGACGCTGACCAGCGATTGGGTGCGTGCAACGCCGGTTGGCAACAGCATCACAGAAAGGGCCGAATTTTCGGCCAAGCGGTTTTGCAGCAGTGTGCCGAGATCCGTCAGGCTCAGGCTTTGGCCCCGGATCACGGGTGTCCCATCTGCCCCGATGCGGATCAAAAGCGGTGCCGCGGCTTGCGCAGACACAGGCGCGGTTTCGGATACATCTTCTTGCTGGGACACGGCCGGTATCATGTCCAGATCAAGATAGGTTGACGTGACCATGAAGAAGACCAGCAAAATCAACAGCACGTCGATCATCGCCACTAATGAAATCAGCGCCCGCGCAGGGCGGGGGCGTTTCAGAGTGAGGGATGCTGGATCTTGCATGGCTTAGGCGGCCTCTGGGTTTTCCTCGACCAACATCAGCCGTCCGACGCTGTTCTCAATCATTTGCGCAGCACTTTCTGCCCGTGCGGACAAAAGCGTTGCGCCCACAGCTGCCGGGATGGCCACTAACAGACCCACAGCCGTTGTCAGCAAAGCCTGCCAGATACCACCTGCCAGAACGGACGCATTTGCCGCACCTGCAGCCATTTCAAGTGACTGAAAAGATTGGATCATTCCCAGGACGGTTCCCAGCAGGCCCAAAAGAGGGCTGATCATGGCGATCAGTTCCAACAGGCGGATACCAGAGTTCATGCGCGCAAATTCTTCGTTGCCACGGCGCAGCAATTCGGTCTGCAAGGCGGGGCCTTTGAACCCACTGCTGAGTGATTTCATCGCATAGGCCATGACCCGGTCCGCCGGACTTTTGCCAGCGGCGATGGCCGATGCTGCGGTGTCTTTCTGGCCTTGCGCCCATTGGGTCAGGGCCGCGTCACGGGCCGCCGCCCCGGCGCGTGCGGGCAGCAGTTGGATGATTTTGACGACGATAAGGGCGAGCGACAGGGCCGAAAGCAGGAGCAGCACCACAATGATGATGCCGCCCGCGCCAAGGCTGCTAAGATCAAAAGACATGTTATTTGACCAGCGCCGCTGCCGCTTTGCTGCGCAGCGTCAATATAGGAAAGCAATCCATCTCATCGCCGTTTTGCGGACGGCAAGAGGTGAGATCATGCAGCAAAATTTCTGAGATGTTTTCGCAGGCAATCTCGGGCACTTCAAACAGCTTCAACGTGGTGCGCGCAACCGGCAGGGGGGCCGCGTCAATGGACAGTAAGCGGTCAATCACCCCTTGGCTGTCCAGGATCGCCAGCGACATCTCAAACCCTTCAAAGCTATTGTCCGTCTCATTGCGGAACAAAAAGAATGCGCTGCACCCTCCCGAGCCGGATGCTTCGGTCTTGTTCAGTTCCACCGTCAGGCCGCTGCCCGATTGTGCAGCGACGGCCAAGGGCAGCAGCGCAAATACGGCTGCGGCGCAAAGTCTGAAAAAAATCATTTTGGTCCCCCCAAATTTAAGGGCTACGCGGCCAAAGCCGTTTCCACCCCTTTCAATGCGTTCAGTGCAGTATCTCTTATGTTTGTCTCAATGAAACCGTTGTTGTCGACGGCTTTGAAAAAGTCTGTATCAAGCGTTTCGCGGTAGGCCGCGATGGTCTTTTGCGCCGCATCTTTCAGTTTTTGGCGCTTTATCCCGTCTTGTGTCGCGACCAGCTGGGTCATCGTCTGTTCGAGCGAGGTATCAAGATCTTCGAGGTAATCGAGCAGGGCAGCCGTGTTGTTGGCCACATCTTCAAGCCCCGCGATCCCTTGGGTTTTTGCATCAATCGCCATCTTCAACTGCGCAAGATCCGCACGCAGCCCGTTGCGCGTTTGTACCCATTCGGTCTGAGAGGTGCGATAGGCCTCAACGTCACTGGGCGTGAGCTCTTGTGCTTCGGTCACTGCCTCGCTGCCATCTGCCATCGGTGCCGCTTGCGCCTCTTGCAGCAACTTTTGAGTGGCAGCACCTGCCTTTACAGCAGTGTCAAAGTTGCCGGATGCTGCTTGTTCCTGAGCAAAGGCAAAAGCGCGCTGAACAGCGGCAACATCGCTGAGGCCCGCCTTTTGTGCCTCGTCAATTGCGGACTGCAGACCCGGCTGCATCTTGCCCCACGTCTGTTCCTCAGGTGAAGGCGCGGGCGGGATATCTGGGGTGGTCTGCGGTTCGGGCTCAGGCGCGTCTGCCTGCAGCGGTTCAGCTGCCGCTGTCCTTTTAGCAAGGGCATTGACCGCCTTTTCCACTGCGGTCAGCTTGGCGTGGGCCTGGTCATAGGCGCGGGCCTGCAGCTGAGTGATGGCCTGCACCAGCGCATTTCTGATCTTTGGCGCCGCGTCGCCTTCCAGATCCGGCAAGGCGGATTTGAGGGATGCCGCCCGCGCCAGCAGGACCTTGGGTGGTGGATGCGCCGCGGCCGCGACGGGATCGCTGTTAGCGTTCGCTTTCTTCTGAAATGCCTCCAGCTTTTCCTCAACCTGGTAAAGCATGTCGCCGGTTTTTTCGTAATCCCCTGCCTTGAAGGTTTGCACAATCACCCGCAGCGCCTTTTTCAACGGCGCACCAGTGGGCCCCACGGCGGCAATGTCCTGTTGTAACAGACGGATGCGGTTGGCATGCCGGCGCTGGATTTCTTCGGGGGAGAGTGGGGCCGCTGCCTGAGCTGGCCCATCCTCTTCATCGTCCGCTTCCAGCACCGCGCCGGTGCTGTCACAGATCTCAACCTTAAACGAAAGGTCCAGTGTTTTGAGGTGTTTACGCAGTGCTTTTGACAGGCCCGGCAGGGTTTGCTCGGCTGTCAGGCGGAACTTGCGCCCCTTAACCTCAAAGCTGCCGAATGCAACGCGGCTGCCTTCGCCTTCTTTCTTGGCGATGCGCGCGATGACATCGGGGGCCTTGATGCGGTGCAGGATCAACAGGTCGGCGTTTTTGGGCCCGGGATTATACGCCAGGTTCATGGGCCGCTTCTTGCCCAGCAAGATCAGTTTTTTCTGTTCTTCAATTGTCGTCGGTTCGTAGGCCAAACAGCTTTCGCCCGTTTTTTTGGTGGAAAGTCATTGACATAAAAATGGCGATAAGGCTGACTATTGGTCAAGCTCGCATTTTTTGCCGCAAGATTTCTGTGGTTGAGCTTATGAAATTATGTACTGTTTTTAGACATTTATGAAACGAATGGTGTTTGGAATTACTTTTGGCTGCCGCCAACGATCAGGAAGTCCACGACCAGTAAGGGGGCAAGATGGACGTTGCTAAACTGCTTGAACCTCATGAGGATGACGGGCCGAGCGGTGAAAACCTCGAATATGATCCCGAGTTTGTTGAGCTGGAATTGGCCGCTCAGCCAGGGGAAGAACGGCAAGAAGGCGACACCATTATCGAGGCCGAAGAGCCTGATCATGGCGAGGTTGTCCGGCTTGCTGAAACGATCTTGGGCCGCAGCCATGATATTCGTGCGGCCGTATTCTATGGAACGTCGGTACTGCACACCAAGGGGCTGATCGGCTTTGCCGAGGCAACAGCCTATGTGCGCGGCTGTTTGGAGACCTATTGGGATACATGTCACCCGGAACTGGATGAGGATGACGACAACGATCCGACAATGCGGATCAACGCTGTGCAAGGGCTCAGTGGGGCAGACAGTGTGATCCGCGCGTTGCGCCGGACGGGCCTGACCGATAGCCGGATGTTCGGCAAAATGAGCCTGCGTTTGATGGATGTGGCCGAAGGCACGATCCCGCCGCCCTCTGACGTGACCGACGTCCCTGATACCAGCGCGATCCAGGCGGCATTTCAGGATACCGATCCTGAGGTGATCTCAGCGCTGCTTACAGCGGCCAAAAGCGCAAACGATGATCTGGCGGCCATTGACGCCATCTTTATTGACAAGACCCCGGGGCAGGGGCCTGACCTGGAAGAAGCAAAACGCACCTTGGGCGTTATCATTCGCCGCATCTCTGACGCGACGGGTGCGGAGGACGCCGCCGATGAGGCGGGTGCTGATGAGGCCGCAGGCACCGATGCGGGCGGTGGTGGCGGCGCAGGACGCCCCATGGGCGCGATCAACTCCTCAACGGATGTGATCAACGCGCTGGATAAGATCATGTCTTATTACCAGCGTGTCGAACCCTCCAGCCCGGTGCCCATGTTGCTTGAGCGCGCCAAACGTCTGGTAGGCGCCGACTTTATCACCATCATCAAAGACATTGCCGATCAGGGTAAGGATCAGGTCTATAATATCGGGGGTATCGAGGAAGAAGATACCGGGATGTACTGATGATCTAAGCCTTGCCGAAATTTGAATGCGAGACGTCAGTCTCACCGTATTGCTAAGACCAAGGAGCCCTTCATGGCCAAGAGTTCACAGAAGTTTATCGCCCGGAACCGGGCCCCCCGCGTTCAGATCGAATATGACGTCGAACTGTACGGGGCCGAGAAAAAGGTACAGCTGCCGTTCGTGATGGGCGTCATGAGCGATCTGGCCGGCAAATCTGAGGTGGAACAACCCGCTGTGGCGGACCGCAAGTTTCTTGAGATTGACGTGGACAATTTCGATGAGCGGATGAAATCCATCGCGCCGCGCACAGCCTTTACCGTGCCAAACACCCTGACGGGTGAAGGCAATATGGCTGTCGATATCACCTTTGAAAGCATGGATGATTTCAGCCCCGCCGCCATCGCCGCCAAGGTCGAACCATTGGCCGAGCTGTTGGATGCGCGGACCCAGTTGAGCAACTTGATGACATATATGGACGGCAAGACCGGTGCAGAGGATTTGATCAGCAAGATCATTCAGGATCCCACGCTGCTCAAGACTTTGGCAGCACAGCCCAAGCCCGGCGCGACAGAGGAGGAGTAATCCATGGCTGAACAGGAAGCCCAGGTAGAACAGTCTGGCGGAGCCACGGCATTTGGTTCCACGGAATTTGAGAACTTGCTGCAAAAAGAGTTCCGACCAAAGTCGGATCAGGCCAAAACGGCCGTGCAATCGGCGGTCAAAACACTGGCTGAGCAAGCGCTAGTAAACACCGCTCTGATTTCAGACGATGCACTGCGCTCTGTGGAAAGCATCATTGCAGAGATCGACAAGAAGTTGACCGAACAGGTCAACCTGATCCTGCACCACGAAGAGTTCCAGCAGATGGAAAGCGCGTGGCGTGGTCTGCATTATCTGGTGAACAACACAGAGTCGGATGAAAATCTGAAGATCCGGGTCATGAACATCTCCAAAAAGGACATGCACAAGACCCTGCGCAAATTCAAAGGCACAGCCTGGGATCAATCGCCGATCTTCAAAAAGCTCTATACTGAAGAGTTCTCACAGCTTGGCGGTGAGCCTTATGGCACGCTGGTTGCGGATTACCACTTTGATCACAGCCCGCGCGATGTTGAATTGCTGGGTGAGATGTCCAAGATCGCAGCCGCAGCGCACGCGCCACTGATCACCGGGGCCAACCCAAGCCTGTTCCAGATGGACACATGGTCTGAGTTGATGAACCCACGCGATTTGACCAAGATCTTCCAGACACCGGAATATGCCGCCTGGCGGTCGTTGCGCGACAGCGAAGATGCAAAATACGTGGGCCTTGCGATGCCACGGGTTCTGAGCCGCTTGCCTTACGGTTCCATGACCGAACCGGTCGAGGAATTTGCCTTTGAAGAGGAAACCGACGGTTCCGATCACAGCAAATACGCTTGGATGAACGCCGCCTACGGCATGGCTGTGAACATTAACCGTTCGTTCAAAGAATATGGCTGGTGCAGTCGGATCCGCGGCGTGGAATCCGGCGGGACGCTGGAAAACCTGCCCTCGCACACTTTCCCCACTACAGATGGCGGCGTGGATCAGAAATGCCCCACCGAAATCGCCATTGATGACCGGCGCGAAGCAGAGCTTGCCAAGAACGGCATGATGCCTTTGATCCACCGGAAAAATACGGACGTTGCAACCTTTATGGGCGCGCAGTCTTTGCACAAGCCAGCAGAGTATGACGACCCCGACGCAACGGCCAACGCAAATCTTGCAGCTCGGCTGCCTTACCTGTTCGCGACATGCCGCTTTGCCCACTACCTCAAGTGTATGGTCCGCGACAAAATCGGCTCCTTCAAAAGCCGGACAGACATGGAAGGCTGGCTGCAGGACTGGATCAACAATTACGTTGATTTCAATGCCGACATTTCGTCAGGAATCTGAGAAGGCGCGGAAACCTCTCGCGGCGGCAGAAGTCGTTGTGGAAGAGGTGGAAGGCAATCCTGGCTATTACACCTCAAAGTTCTTCCTGCGACCGCATTACCAGTTGGAAGGCCTTTCGGTATCATTGCGGCTTGTTTCCAAGCTCCCTTCTGAAAAAGGTGGTGCCTGATCTCACGTATTACTTTGGGACAGCCCATTGTCACCATAAAATAACTTGTTGAAAGGATTACGCAAATGGCTGCGAATATGTTCATGAAAGTCGAAGGTGCCGAAGGCGACGCGACTGAAAAACATCACAAGAACTGGATCGTTCTGGAATCTGCAACCTTTGAAGTGGAGCGCGCGGTCGACATGGCCGACCTTGGTTCAAACCAGCGGATGCACGCGAACACCAACTTCCAGAAAATCGAAGTCACCTCTCAGATCGGTAAGGCGTCCAACAAGCTGGCGCAGTCCGTGGCCAACGGCACGGTCCGCCCCGAAGTGCTGATGCACTGGTGCCGGTCCGGTCAGTCGTCCTCTGACGGTCTGGAGGCGTTTTCGCAGTGGAAGTTCAAACACGTTGTCATCGACAAATATTCCATCCAGGCGAGTGCGGATGGCATCCCAGAAGAAACCTGGGCGCTGGCCTATATCGGTGTTGAGCATGAATACAAAGAGACCAACCAGAACACTGGTAAGTTGACCACGCTGAACACCTTCAAGTGGAACCTGCGCACGGGTTCTGTGGAATAATCCAGGTTCGTGATCTGCCCGCGCCCCCTGTGGTGCGCGGGCCATCAAAACGTCGTGTGATTTTTGTCCGCGCATCCCGATCCGAGCGGAGGTCGATCTGTGACGCCTGAAGAACATCTAAAATCCGGCGATCTGTCCGCGACACTTGCAGCCCTGCAAGACAAGGTGCGCGCAGATCCCGCAGACGCCAAGCTGCGGATTTTCCTGTTTCAGCTGCTGTGCGTTCTGGGCGACTGGAAGCGCGCGATCAACCAGCTGAAAGTCAGTGCTGAGTTGGACCCCTCCGCGCTGATGATGGCGCAGACCTACCGTGAAGGCATCATCTGCGAGGTATACCGCGAAAAGGTTTTCGCGGGCGACAAGGAGCCGATGATCTTTGGCGAACCAGAGCCCTGGCTTGCCCTGCTCATTGAAGCACAAAAGCTTTTGGCGCAGGGAGAGCCGGATAAGGCAGCCCAACTGCGCGCTCAGGCTTTTGACGCAGCCCCCGCAACTTCTGGCACGATCAACGGCACTGCGTTTGACTGGATTGCCGACGCGGACATGCGCACTGGGTCCGATCCTGGAAGTTGTTGTAAACGGGCGCTATTTCTGGCTGCCGTTCTCACAGATCAACAAGGTAGAGATCGAAGCCCCTGCAGATCTGCGCGACGCGGTCTGGACGGCTGCCACCCTGACCCTGCGCAACGAAGGGGAGGTGGTCGCCCTGATCCCAACCCGATATGCAGGCACGCCAGAGGCGGGCGATGACGCTGCTAAATTGGCGCGCGCCACGGAATGGCGCGATGCAGGTTCAGAAACCTTTGTGGGCCTTGGCCAACGTCTGTTTGCCACGGATGCCGACGACATCGCACTGCTGGATATCCGCGAACTTGTCCTCAACCATGAGGCTGAAAGCGATGGGTGAGAACCTGCTCTCTGAACGTCTCCAGCCCTCATTGCTGGACAGGCTGACGGATGATGCGCCGTCGGAAAAGCAGGAAGTCCGCTCAAACAAAGCCATTGATATCGGCAGGCTGCGCGAGATCATCAAACGGGACCTGGCGTGGCTTTTGAACACCAATAGCATCGAATCCTCCATCGACGTGAAACGTTTTCCGCATGTGGCAAAATCTGTTCTGAACTTCGGCGTGCGCGAAGTGGCGGGCGAATATTCAACCTCGCAACGTGCCGAGCTGATCCGCAAATCAATTCTGGCCGCCATCGTTCAGCATGAACCGCGCATCATTCATGGCTCAGCCTTTGTGGAGTTGCGCGCCGAAGAGCATAAGGGCCAGACCCAGATTGCCTTTGATATTCATGCCGATATGTGGGCGCAACCGGTGCCGTTGGAGCTGTATTTGCGCAGCAAAATCGATGTCACCACGGGCGAGGTTTCGCTCGACCGGATCGGGTGACGCCTGATGGATACCCGGCTCTTACGACATTATGAAAATGAACTGGCCTTCATGCGTGACATGGGGGCCGAGTTTGCTGAAGCCTATCCAAAGATCGCCTCCCGGTTGGGTATGGAGGGGGTTGAGGTGCTCGACCCCTATGTGGAACGCCTGCTGGAGGGTGTCGCCTTCTTATCTGCACGGGTACAGCTGGAACTTGAGATGCAGTTCCCGGTGTTCACCTCGCATCTGCTGGAAATCGTCTATCCGCATTATTTAGCCCCAACGCCCTCTATGATGATCGCGCAATTCATGCCTGATCTCAGCAGTTCTGGCTTGAAAACAGGCTACGTTATTCCGCGCCAAACAACCGTCCGCAGCCGTCTGCTGGATGGAGAGCAAACGGCCTGTGAATTCCGCACGGCACATGATGTCACCATGTGGCCGATTGAAATTACCGAAGCTGAATACATCGACAGCCGCGGCGGCCTGGTCGCCGCAGGAGTGGGGGCAGATACGCCTGCACGTGCCGGTATCCGGCTGCGCCTGCAACGCGCGAAAGGGGCCAAGATATCTGAGCTGCAGATGGATGATCTGACGCTCTATCTAGACCGCAGTTCTGGCCGCAGCTGGCAATTTCATGAACTGCTGTGCACGCAGACCGTCGGCCTTGCAGGCCGGTCCGCAGACAGACGGGATGATTGGACCGTTTCCTTGCCGCAAGGCCGCACTGGAACAGGTTGGATTTTCGCCCGAAGAGGCGTTGTTGCCCACGCCGCGCCGATCCTTTGATGGCTACCGGCTGCTGCAAGAATACTTTGCGATGCCCGAACGGTTCTTGTTCGTCAAACTGTCGGGGCTGCTGCCCGCCTTGCAAAACGCCAAGGGCAGTGAGGTTGATGTCTATATCCTTTTGGGCGACGGCAACAAAGATCTTGCCCCCGCCGTCACCCCAGACGCCTTTGGGCTGAACGCCGTACCTGCCGTGAACCTGTTTCAGAAGCGTTGCGACCGCGTTCAGGTGACAAACCGCGATGTTGAGCAGCACGTCGTGCCCAACCGAACGGCGGGTCTTGATTTTGAGATTTACCAGATTGAATCCGTCACTGGCATCAGCGGCGACGGATCGGATGACATCCCTTTCCGTCCGTTTTATTCGGCGACCGATTTTACGTCTGCCGGGGATGTGCATGCAGCCTATTACACGCAGATCCGGCGCATGCGAACCCGCAGTGAAAAGGAACGGCTGCGCGGGGTGCGCACCTCTTATCTAGGGTCAGAGGTGTACCTATCGCTCGTCGATCGGGATCAAGCGCCTTACCCCTCAAAGCTCGATCAGCTTGCCGTCACAGCGCTTTGTACCAACCGCGATCTGCCCATGTTGTTGTCGGTTGGCGATGACAAGGTCTTTCATCTGCCAGATGGCGGCCCTGTCAAATCGGTGCGTACGCCAATTTCGCCCACCCGGCCCAATCCGACCCTGGCACAGGGGGACACGGCGTGGCGGCTGATCAGTCATTTATCGCTGAACTATCTGTCGATTGCGCAGACGAACGATGGCAGCTCTGCTGCCGCGCTACGCGAGCTGATCGGCATCTACGCACCGCTTGGGGACAGGGTGACTGACAAGCAGCTTGAAGGCATCACAGGGGTATCAAGCCGCCCCATCGTGCGCCGAATGAGCGATGAGGTGCTGTCCACAGCCGTGCGCGGGCTTGAGATCACAATTGATTTTGATGAGACGTTTTTTGAAGGCACCAGCGTTTACGTGCTGGGTGCCGTGATGGAGCGGTTTTTCCGTAAATATGCCACCATCAATAGTTTTACAGAGACCGTTCTAAAGACGGAAAGACGGGGGAAATTGCCCGATGGAGACCGACGGCCGGCCTGGGCCAGATACTCTAGAGCATTTCGTCAAGCTGACGGAAGAGCCTGAGAAACATCACGTTTTTCAGGCCATGCGGATCATTGATGCCGCCTATCCTGATGCGCCGCGTCTGGGTGAAAGCCGCAGACCACGGCAAGATAAGATACGGCTTGGCCAAGAGGCTGAGCTGGCCTTTCCACCCTCTACCATCGCGGAATTTGAAGCAGGAAAAGACGGCAAACCGGGCAAGCTGATCAACCGCTTCTTCGGACTTTTTGGCCCGCAAGGCCCGCTGCCGCTGCATCTGACGGAATATGCCCGCATCCGGCGGCGCAATCACCGGGACGGGACATTCATTGGCTTTGCCAACATGCTCACCCACCGAATGATGAGCCTGCTGTACCGGGCCTGGCGCACGGGTCAGCCCGCCGCCAGCTATGACCGGGGCGATGATGAATTTGAACGCCGCGTCGCGGCGGTTGCTGGCTATCACGGCGAAGGATTTCGCAATCGCGACGCACTGCCCGATGTCTCAAGGCGCCATTTCGCCGCTTACATGTCGCAAGGCTCCAAAAACCCGGACGGGCTTTTGGCCTTTCTCAGCGCTTTTTTCGACGTGAAAGTCGAGATGATCCAGTTCGTTGGCAGCTGGCTGCAGCTTGAACCGGATGACTGCTGGGAAATGGGCCAGGGCGTTCAACTGGGACGGACCACCAGCATCGGCAGCCGGGTTTGGAGCCGCACATCGAAGTTTCGCTTGCGGGTCGGGCCGCTGGACCGTGCCACTTATGAACGTTTCCTGCCCGGCAATGAAGGATTTGAGCGGCTTGAAGCGATCGTGCGCAGCTACTTGGGCGACACGCTGGATTGGGACGTTCAACTGGTCCTGAAAGGCGAAGAAGTGCCCCGCACGGCGCTGTCGGGGACCGTCCGATTGGGACATACCTCTTGGATCGGGTCCAGACCGACCGGAGATGAGCCACGCCCCGATGCAGACGACCTGTTCCTCTCACCTCAGATTGGGCGGGCATAAACCAATGATAAGAAAGGGAGAACCGAAATGACAGAGATCAGCAGGGTCGCGTTATTTGGCAAGCTCAATAGCCTTGGATACAAGGCGGTCGAGGGGGCTACGGTTTTCTGCAAGATGCGGGGCAACCCCTATGTGGAAGTGGTGCATTGGCTGCATCAGATCCTGAACGGCCAGGACAGCGATCTGCACCGCATCATAGACCACTATGATCTGGACCCCGGCATCATCGCGTCCGAGATGACGCGTAACCTGGATGGCTTGCCCACGGCGCCTCAGCGATCTCAGATCTGTCCGATCATTTGATGGATGCGATGGAACGCGGCTGGGTTTACGGCTCACTCCTGTTTAGCTCGTCCCAAGTGCGGACCGGTCACTTGCTGCTCGGCATGCTCAAAACACCTGCTTTGCGCAATATCCTGACCTCTATTTCGCCCGAGCTGGGCAGCATCAAACCCGATGACCTTGCCGACAGCTTCCTGGATGCAACGGGCGGCTCTCCTGAGGAACAGATGGCAGCGCAGGATGGCTCTAACACGGGCGGCGGGGCAGAGCCTGGCGAAGCCTCTGGCGCGATGGCACCTGCGCAGATGGGCAAGGGCGAAGCGCTTGAGCAGTTTTGCACGGACCTTACCGAACAGGCGCGCAACGGTGAGATTGACCCCATCGTGGGGCGTGATGAGGAAATTCGCCAAATCGTCGATGTGTTGATGCGGCGCCGTCAAAACAACCCGATCCTGACAGGCGAGGCGGGTGTTGGGAAAACCGCCGTTGTCGAAGGCTTTGCCCTGCGCATCGCGCGCGGCGACGTGCCACCTGCGTTGCAGGATGTGCGTTTGCTGGTGCTGGACGTGGGCCTGTTGCAGGCAGGCGCAAGCATGAAGGGCGAGTTTGAAAACCGCCTGCGGTCGGTGATTGACGAAGTTCAGGCCAGCCCCACACCCATCGTGATGTTTGTGGATGAAACCCACACGCTGGTGGGCGCGGGGGGGCAGCTGGGACAGGCGATGCGGCGAACCTGCTCAAGCCTGCGCTGGCACGCGGCACGTTGCGCACCATCGGGGCCACGACCTGGGCCGAATATAAGAAATACATTGAAAAAGACCCCGCCCTGACCCGCCGGTTCCAGGTGGTGCAGGTGGATGAGCCTGATGTCGCAAAAGCCATCATGATGATGCGCGGCATCGCATCCATGTTGGAGAACCACCACAAGGTGCAGGTGCTGGATGAAGGGATCGAAGCGGCTGTGTCGCTTTCCGCCCGCTACATCCCGGCGCGGCAGTTGCCAGATAAATCGGTCAGCGTTTTGGACACGGCCTGCGCGCGGGTGGCGGTTAGCCAACATGCGGTGCCCGCACAAGTGGATGACGCACAACGCCGAATTGAGGCTTTGGAGACCGAGCTTGAGATCATCTCGCGCGATGAAACGGCAGGTTATGATGTGCAAGACCGGCGCGGCAAGGTCGAGGCCGAGAAAGCAGAAGTGTCCGAACGGCTTGAAGGATTGCAAGCACGCTGGGAGACGGAAAAGGAGATCGTCGCCGAAATCCTTGATCTGCGGGGACAGTTGCGCGCAGGCGGTGCCCCGGTTGAAGAGGGATCAGAGCTTGCGCCAGAGGGCGGCGAAGATGCATTGGATGACGCCGCCCGCGCTGAGGTGATGGATAAGCTCAGGGCAGCAAACGACCGTCTTTCTGAGGCACAAGGAGAAGCACCGCTGATCTTGCCAATTGTGGATGCTCAGGCGGTGGCCTCAGTTGTTGGGGATTGGACCGGTATCCCAGTGGGCCGCATGGTCCGGGATGAGCTTGAGACCGTTCTGAGCCTGGAAGAACACCTTGCCAAACGGGTCATCGGCCAGGATCACGCCATGAAGATGATCGCCAAGCGCATCCAGACCAGCAGGGCAGGGTTGGACAACCCCAACAAACCCATTGGTGTTTTCATGCTGGCAGGCACCTCGGGTGTCGGCAAAACTGAAACGGCGCTGGCCTTGGCCGAGGTGCTTTATGGCGGTGAACAAAACGTCATCACCATCAACATGTCCGAATACCAAGAGGCGCATAGCGTCAGCTCACTCAAAGGGGCACCTCCGGGCTATGTCGGCTATGGCGAAGGGGGCGTGCTGACAGAAGCGGTGCGGCGCAAACCCTATTCCGTTGTGCTGCTGGATGAGGTCGAAAAGGCCCACCCAGATGTGCATGAGATTTTCTTTCAGGTGTTTGACAAAGGGGTCATGGAAGACGGCGAAGGCCGGCTGATTGATTTCAAAAACACGCTGATCCTGCTGACGTCAAACGCCGGGTCAGACCTGATCATGGATTTGTGCAGTGATCCTGAATTGCTGCCCGAACCCGATGGCATCGCCAAAGCGCTGCGCGACCCGCTGCTCAAGATCTTCCCGGCAGCGCTTTTGGGCCGCCTGGTGACGATCCCCTATTATCCGCTCAGCCCTGAAATGATTGGCGAGATTACCAAGCTGCAGTTGGGCCGTATCAAAAAGCGGGTGGAAAGCACACATGACGTTCCGTTTGAATACTCAGACGCCGTTGTCGCGCAGATCGTGGACCGCTGCCAAGAGCTGGAAAGCGGTGGCCGCATGATTGATGCCATCGTGACCAACACGATGCTGCCCGATATTTCGGCAGAGTTTCTCAAACGCATGATCGAAGGCCGACCCGTCACCAAGGTCAGCATTGATGTAGCAGACAAGGAATTCACTTACGCCTTTGAATAAAGAGGCGAAAGCAAGAGTATTGACCGCACAAACCACCGGTTTGAGCAGAAGGAGTAAAGAATTTGGCAGTTGTTGACAGAGCTGATTTGAGCCCCAGTCGCGCAAAGGTCTTTGATTTCGTTGAAAGCGCTACGTTCAAGAACACGATCATGGGCGTGATCATTTTCAACGCAATTACGCTTGGCATCTCAACCTCGGGGAACATTTCTTCCCAGTTGGAGGCCACGCTTGGCGTTCTTGATAACATCGTGCTGACGATATTTGTGGGCGAGCTTTTGTTGAAGTTCTACGCCTACCGCTTGGCCTTTTTCAAAAGTGCCTGGAATATTTTTGACCTGTTGGTCGTTATGCTTGGCGTTTTGCCAAAGCAGGAAGGTCTTTCCGCGCTGCGCGGTCTGCGCGTCATCCGTGCAATGCGTCTTTTGTCGGCGGTGCCGCAAATGCGGGCGGTGGTCCAGGCGCTTTTGGATGCCTTGCCTGGTATGGGCGCGGTGATCGTGATGATCTCCATTGTGTTCTACGTCTTCGGGGTGATGGCCACGCTGATGTACGGGGCCAGCTTTGATGAATGGTTCGGCACTTTGGGTCGGTCACTCTATTCCCTGTTCCAGATCATGACGCTTGAAAGCTGGTCGATGGGCATCGTCCGCCCGGTGATGAAGGAATATCCCTCTGCCTGGGCCTTCTTTGTGCCCTTCATCGTGGTAACTGCCTTTTCCGTGCTCAACCTCTTTATTGGTTTGCTGGTCAACACCATGCAGGGCGCTGTGGAAGAAGAGCAGGAGCAGGAGTTTGAAAACCTGCGCAAGCTGGTGCGCGATGAAACGGATGTTGTGGACCGCAATGTGCTGGCGCTGATGGATGAGGTCAAAGCGTTGCGGGCCGAGGTGCAACGCCTGAACGGGCAGGGAGGCTCTTAAACGCCATGGCCAAAAGCGCGCAGAAGTTCATCGCCCGCAACCGGGCCCCCCGCGTCCAAATCGAATATGATGTGGAGCTTTACGGGGCTGAGAAGAAGGTTCAGCTGCCCTTCGTCATGGGGGTGATGAGCGATCTGGCGGGCAAGTCAGAGGTTGACCAGGGTTCAGTTGCCAGCCGCAAGTTTTTGGAGATTGACGTCGACAATTTTGACGAGCGCATGAAATCCATCGCGCCGCGCGCGGCCTTTAACGTGCCCAACACGTTGACCGGCGAAGGCAACATGTCGATTGATTTGACGTTTAACAAGATGTCAGATTTTGAACCCGCAGCGATTGCAGCCAAAACAGATGCCTTGCGCCCCCTGCTGGAAGCGCGCCGACAACTCACTGATCTGATGACCTACATGGACGGCAAGGCAGGGGCGGAGGCGCTGATTGAGAAGGTTCTCAAAGATCCCGCCCTGCTTGGTGCCTTGGCTGCGGGCAACGGAGACAGATCAGCAGAACAAACAGCAGCCCTGGATGCATTGCGTGCGGCAGACGTGGCCGACGACACCCCAGAAGACACCAACGATGCGACGCTTGACGCGCTGCGGCAAGCCGATGTGCCCGCCGCCCCCACCACAGATGATGGCCAAAGCGCGCTGGATGCCTTGCGCGCCGCAGCACCTGAAGAAGCGGTGCCAAGTGATACATCCGCCTCAGCCCTTGATGCGTTACGCGATGCTGCCCCAGCGGAGCAGACACCAGAGGAAACCATTGATCCGCTGGCCCCCTACGCGCGGCACCCGTGGAAGAGGCCGCCGAAGAAGACGGGCAGGATGCCGCTTTGGACGCGTTGAAATCCAGCGCGACGCCAGACGCGCCAGAGGCGGACGACGGCACTTCAACGCTAGACGCTTTGCGCGCAGCTGAGCTGCCCGAAACTGAGGATGACAACAGTGCTGAAAGCATCCTGGCGGGCTTGGACGCCCCCGTTGATGTGGCAACCGAAGACAGTGCTGATGATGTCTTGGCCACGTTGGAAAGCACAGCCTCAGAGCCAGAGCCTGCCCCCGCAGGCGATACGGTTGCCGCAACGCTCGCAGGATTGGACACACCAGATGCGCCGCCTGCTGAGGCTGACACCGATGACATTCTTGGCGGCCTTGAGGCCGTGGAGACATCTGATGATGAAACCTCTGCGGATGATATTTTGGCGGATCTTGAGGCCATAGAAGAGCCGCCTGCGCCAGAGGATATGGATGACCTGGGCGCCCTTCTTGCAGATCTGCCACCCGCAGAAACCGCACCGCCAGAAGACGGTATTGAGGATGCATTGGCGTCCCTTGACGCCCCCGTTGCACCCCAGGCCGAAGAAACCTCAGCCGATGATATCTTGGCCGAACTCGACACGCCCGCAGTATCTCAAGAGGACGTCGCCGACGATTTGGATGCCCTGCTGGACGGGATCGAAACACCCGCCGTTGAAGCAGGTGAACCCTCCGCCCAAGACGTCTTGGCCACGGTGGATGCACCACAAAGCACTGAGCAGGATGACGACGATCTGGACGCGCTCTTGGCAGGCATTGATGCCCCTGAGGAGGGCCAAGATGCGGCAAAGGCAGAAGATGTGCTGTCCTCTCTTGAGCCTGCGGAGGTGTCCGAGGCCGCAGAAGATGATCTCGACGCCCTACTTGCCGACATCGAAGCGCCTGAGGAAACCGAAGACACCTCTACCGATGACGTGCTGGGATCGATTGAAGCCATTGAAGAGGGCACAGCCGAAGAAGACGATCTGGATGCTTTGCTGTCAGATATCCACGCCCCGGCCGATCCTGAGCCTGAGGAAAGTGATGATCTAGACGCACTTTTAGCTGACATCTACACCCCTGAGGACGCTGAGACCTCTGACGATGTGGATGATATCTTGGCTGATCTGGAACCAGCAGCACTTGATCAGGAGGAGGGCGAGGAAAACCTAGATGCGCTTCTTTCTGATTTGGAAACCAGCCCTGCCGCACCGGAGGACGAGGCAGATGACCTTGATGCGCTGTTGGCGGATCTGGGGGCTGAGGACGTGGGCACCGAGGATGCCAAGACCAACGTGGATGACATCCTGGGGGATTTGGACACCGGCGATGACACCGCAGCGGCTGCAGATGACGTGGATGATATCTTGGCTGATCTGGAACCCGCCGCATTGGATGAAGACACCAATGACGATGATCTAGACGCGCTGCTGGCAGACCTTGAGGATGATGCCTCTGACACAGCGGAAGAAGATGATCTCGACAGCCTGCTGGCCGATCTGGACAGCGAAGATACTGTCAGCGCAGCGCCCGACACACCGGCTGACGATCTGGATGCGCTTTTGGCTGATCTGGATGACGAACCGCCCGCCGCCGCCGAAGACGATCTGGATGCCTTGCTGGCGGATTTAGATGCGCCAACCGGCGATACTGATGCCCCAGTCGATGATCTGGACGCGGCCTTGGCCGAGCTGGATGCGGCCCCTGAAGCGGAGGAGGCCCCCGCCACGAAACCGGAAAGCCCGGTGGAGAGCACGCCGCGCACGGATGAGCCTGCGTTGGCTTACGGTCACATTTCCGAAGACCGCCTGTCGCCAGAACAGCTGAACCGGAAACGGTTCCGCATTGCCATTCTGGGTGATTTTACCGGTCGCGCGGCAAGAGGTGCGATTGAAGTCGGGGATGCGCTGGCCAACCGTGAACCGGTTTTGCTGGACGTAGACACCGTTGAGGATGTGATCGAAGGCTTTGCAACCACGCTGATGCTGCCCATCGGCAAAGACGGGGCTGCGGTCGAAGTAAAACTTGGCGGGTTGGAAGACCTGCACCCAGATGAGCTTTATGACAATGTTGAGCTTTTCTCAGCGCTCAAAGATCTCAAGACCCAGCTCAGCCACGGGGGCACCGCCGAAGGTGCCGCTCAATCGCTGAAGGCGTGGGGCGAAGCGCACGGTCAAAAGGTTACGCCGGCCAAAACCGTCTCTGGTGGCAACACGGTGCGCGCCGACCTTAAGCTTAGCGATTTTCAGAAACTGATCGGGGATACCGGCGGCCAGTTGACCCAGGCTTCGCCGGTTGAAGAGTTGCTGGCGCGCGTGGTCGGCCCCCATATCCGCAAATTGCCTGACCCAAATGTCACCGCCATGGCCGAAGCCGTTGATGACGCACTGTCCGCCGCCATGCGCCTGGTTCTGCATCATCCCGAATTCCAATCGGTTGAGGCGCAGTGGCGTTCTATTGATCTGATCGCACGAAGCATCGAAACTGACGATACGCTGGATGTCATGCTCTATGACATCTCAGCCGAAGAGATTGCTGCAGATCTGACGCAATCGGATGATCTGGCAGAGAGCGGATTTGTACGCCTGCTGACCGAAGCGCCATTGGACGAAGAAAACGGGCGCGGTGCCTATTCGGCGATGATCGGCATGTACAGCTTTGAAGAAACGCCGCCCCATGCCCAACTGCTGGGACGGATCGCGCGGGTGGCTGCGCATGTGGATGCCCCATTTATCGCGGCCATGACACCTGGTTTCCTTGAAACCGCAAAAGAGGATCGCCATCCCCTTGTGGCGTCTGAATGGGACAGGCTGCGCGCGATGCCCGAGGCGGGACATCTTGCGCTGGCCTCGCCTCGGTTCCTGCTGCGCAGGCCCTATGGCGCCAAAACCGAACCCATCTACGAGTTTGAGTTTGAAGAATTCACTGAAAGCGATGGGCTGTCAGGCATGCTTTGGGCCAATCCCGTATCCCTGGTATCAATCCTGCTGGCCAAGTCATTCCGGGAAAATGGTGCCTCCATGGGCCTGGGTAAGATCATGTCGCTGGGCGGCATGCCCTATCACTACGTCAATGACCGCTATGGGGATCAGGTTGCCTTGCCCTGCACAGAGCGCAATCTGACCCTTGATAAAGTCGAAATCGTGATGGGCCGCGGCTACCTGCCGGTGATTGCCATCAAAGGCCGCGATGAAATTGAGACTGGGCGCGTTCCAGTCCTTGGCGGGGGGCGATATTTTGGGCCCCTGGGCAAAGGTCCCACCGCCGCCACCTTCCCCGCCTGAGCCGCCACAAGCGGCACCGCAGGAAGGTGCAGCCCCCGCTGAGCAAACATCAGATCAGGATGATCTGGACGCATTACTGTCCAGCTTTGATCTGGATGCGGCAGGGGACGATGACCAAAGTGAAGATGATATGGATGCCGAACTGGCCGCGCTGCTTGCCGATCTTTGAGCGGGGAAATTTCGCCCCATTCCGGCCGCGCATTTAAAGGGATGTTTTGATGACCTTAAGCAAGCCAAGAGACGACGCCTCGACCTGGATGTCGGGCACCTACAGCGCCGATGAGCTAAAGCTCCGTCAAGGGGTGGTGAAGGAAAAGCTCAGTACACTGACAGAGACGACCATCGAGTTTGTCAGCGAAAAGGTGGGGCTGGAGATCAAGGACTTCGTTGGCAAAATCATGACCCTGCATGTGCAGGAAGAAAACCAAGACCGCTCGCATACTCCCAGTGAGGGCCGCAAATTCACCGGCACCTGTATCTCTATCGAAGCCATGGGGATGCGCGATGGCTTTGACGTTTTCGTCGCACAAATACGCCCCTGGTTCTGGATGCTTACCCTGCAGCGCAATATCCGGGTGTTTCAGGAAAAAACGGTCAAGGAAATCATCGAAGAGGTCCTGGGCGAACATGGCTTCTCAGACTATGAACTTAAGCTGTCCGAGACGTATGAGATGCGCGAATACTGTGTGCAGTACCGCGAGAGCGATTTCGCCTTCCTGTCCCGTCTGATGGAAGAAGAAGGGATCTATTATTTCTTCGATCACACTGATGCTTTTGAGGCCAATGAAAAGCTGATCATCTGCGACGGGCTGAGCGCCCATAAAGACGTACCCGTTGACAAAGAGCTGAAATTCAAGCCGCGCGATGGTGAGGATTCACACTCAGGCCAGACCATCACCGAATGGGCCGCCGCCCAGGACGTCACCCGTGGCAAGGTCAGCCTGACGGATTACGACTTTGAAAAACCGGGCATTCGCCAGATGGAAGTGACCGCAATCCCGAAGGGACAACACAATTACAAGAATTATGAATACTACGACAACTTGGGCCATTATCGCGGCGAAAGTCAGTTAGGTCAGAACCGCACCCGCATCCGGGCCGAAGCCGATGCCATCAAGCACCTGCAATACCGTGGTTCTGGCGATATCCGCCATTTTGGCACCGGCTTTCTGTTCACGCTGACAGAACATCCCGAAGAAAAGAACAATGCAGAATATCTGATCACAGAAGCACTGCATTACATCAAAGACTCTGAGGAAATGGCCGACAACGACCGTTGGTTTGCCATCACGCCAAAAAACATCGACATCCCCGAAGAAGTCACCAATGACTATTCCTTCACATTTGGGGCTGTCCTGAAAGAGCATAAGTACCGTGCACCATTGATCACGCCCTGGCCCGAAGTCGCGGGGATTCAAATCGGTGAGGTGGTCGGACCTGATGGCAAAGAGATCTACACCGACGAATATGGCCGCATCAAAGTGCGGTTCCGGTGGGACCGCATCAATGAGCCAAACGAACATGCGTCGTGCTGGATCCGGGTTGTTACGCAGTGGTCGGGCAATGCCTACGGTCTCATCTCCATCCCGCGTGTAGGGCAAGAGGTGATCATTCAGTTTGAGGATGGTGATCCTGACCGCCCCATCTGCACCGGGATGATGTACAATAAAGACAAAATGCCCCCCTACGTTGATCCTCCCGAAGAAACCCGCACTGGGATCATGACCCGCTCTTCACCTGAAGGGGGAGAATCTGAATATAACGCACTGGTGTTCGAAGATGAGGCCGGCAAAGAGTATGTGCATGTTCAGTCGCAAAAAGACTACCAGATGGTCGTCAAGGATTCCGCACAGATCACCATTGGGGATGACGGGCTGAATGTGGATAGCGGTGCGCAGGAAGTTGAGGCCAACAGCTTGCTGCAAACGGTAAAACAACACGTCACCGAAATGGTACAAGAGGGCAACAAGACAGAAACCGTGGACAAGGGGAACCTGGATCTGACGGTTGAGGGCGATATGACGGAAATCGTCCGCACTGGTGACATGAGTTTGGACGTGAAAACGGGCAAAATCACCATGACCGCCGCGCAGAAGATCACGCTGCAAGTTGGGCAAAGCTCTATCGTAATCACGCCAACTGGTATTACCATCAGCGGGGCAACGTCGGTAAACGTCGATGCTCTGAACACCACTGTGCAGGGCACCGCGGCGTTGACGCTGCGGGGTGGTATGGTGAGAATAAACTAGGGCGGGATGATGAGCGAACGATTCAAAGATATGGTCAAAGTACCGAAGGAGCCTGTCGCCAAGCTCCTATCGCTGACCAATACCCGTTTGCAGACGCCTATTACCGCACCGGTGGCCGCTTTGGCAGATGAAGTGCTGGCCGAACTGGATGGCAAAGGCGCGATGATGGATGTCATGCGTCTGATGTCCATCGTGCTGCCGCCCCGCGAACGGGTCTGGTGGGCCTGTTTGGCGGCGCGCGATTATATCGGGCCCAAATCAGACAAGGATCCACAACCGCTCGTTACCTCTGAGGCTTGGGTGTTCAACCCGTCAGATCAAAACCGCGAGGCCGCGCGCAACTCCATTGATGAAGCCTATATCGACGATGAAACCGTAAATTGCGCGCTGTCTGTGCTTTATTTTGACGGCACGCTTGGCCCTGCCGATCTGGCTGATTATCCCTCGCCTGCGGGGGCCGCTGAAACCTATGCCTTTGTGATGAATGTCGTGGCGCTGGACAAAAACTCTGATAGATTTGAAGAGTATGGCCAAATGCTGATTGATCGTGCCGTTGATATAGCCCGGGGGGCAACGGCAGGTTGCAGGCCAAAGAAGAAAACAAGGAGGCGACGTGATGCCAGATGCCACGCCGCGCGCGCTAGTCTGCCAAGCAGCGATCTGGGTTAGGATCTAGAGACAGCGTGCCCGTCAAACTGTCTTTCCAGTCCTCCGGGACGATCCCTGGTGATGTGGGTCCAATGCAGATGCCGTCAGGCGGCAGCCTAAGCATCGGGCGCGGGCCTGCAAACGACGTTGTGCTGCCAGACCCGGAACGCCAGCTTTCCAAAAACCACTGTGTGATTGAGGATCATAACGGCAACATTGTTGTGGTCGATTTCTCAACCAACGGCACTTTTCTGAATTACGCCAAAACCGCGCTTGGCCGTGTGCCAACCCCGATAAACCATGGCGATATCCTCTCTGTCGGCAGCTATGAGCTGCTGGTTGAAATTTCTGAGGCTTTGCCGCCCCCCATCCCCGATCCATTGGGCCATGACCAGGTATCGCACGGCAGTGCGGAACGCGCGCCCGATCCGATGCAGCTTTTGGATGATGTGGGGCCTGGCGGTGATTTTCTTGATGATTTGCTGGGCGCGCCCGAAGGGCCGAAAGGGCCCGCGCAAATCAAAACCGCCGATCCCATCGATGATCTGTTGCCACCTTTGGGCGAAGAAGAAGATCCGTTCTTTGCCAAACCCGGCGGTGATATCCCGGATGATTTCGGCTCTACCCAGTCCGCGCATAATACCAGCGGCACGGACAGCTTTCGCCCCGCGCTGTCCACAGGCCCTGCCGTTATCCCCGATGACTGGGACGACGATCTGCTGGCCCCATCCCAGCCTGAAGAACCGCAAGCACCTGCACCAACGCCGCCCGCGGCGCAGGACACGCCACCAGCCCCTGAACTGACCGCGGAAACGGAACTGCCGACACCGCCCAAACCCGCTGAACCCACCGCAGCACCAGCCCCGCTGACCCCCACAACCGTGCCACCGGCGGCTGAACAAAAGGTTGTGGCACAAGGCGATCAAGCCGCCGCGCGCGCGTTTCTTGATGCCCTTGATGTCGAAGAGCTGTCGATTTCTGACGAAGACCTACACACCACCATGGGCCGGATGGGCCGGGTGATGCGCACAATGATCACCGGCCTGCGCGAGATTCTGATGACCCGCACCTCCATCAAATCCGAGTTTCGGATTGAGCAGACCATGATCAGCGCGGGCGGAAATAACCCCCTGAAATTCTCAATCAGCCCCGAACAGGCGATTGAGGCCTTGGTGAAACCTAAATCTCGTGGCTATCTTGGATCTGAGATGGCAACCGAACAGGCCCTGAATGATATCAAGGCCCATGAGGTAGCGATGGTCACCGGCATGGAGGCCGCGCTCAAAGGCATCTTGGCAAAGTTGGATCCCGAGGTGCTGGGGGAGCAGATTGAAGAAGGGGGCGGTATTGGCGGCCTCTTGAAAGGAAAGAAAGCCCGCTATTGGGAAGTCTACGAAAAGATGTACAGTCAGATCTCAGATCAGGCTGAAAATGATTTTCACGAGCTCTTCAGCCGCGAATTTGCGCGCGCTTATAAGGAGCAGCTCGACAAGTTAAAATAATCGTCTCCCAAGGGGGCGAAGGACGGGGAGTATTGCGTGTCCTGGGACAGTAAAGTGCTTTGGACGGAGGGGTTGTTTCTGCAACCTCACCATTTCCAACAGGCGGACCGCCACAAGGAGGCGCTGATCGCAGGGTTGGCGCGGCGCAGCCGGCCCTATGGCTGGGGCCTGAGTGCGCTTGAGATTGATGAAGAGGTTCTCAAAGTCGGTCAATTCGCGCTGAAAAGCTGCGCGGGGCTGACCCATGACGGCATGGTTTTCCGCGTGCCACAAACCGAAGATCACCCGCCAGCGCTGGAAGTGCCAGAGACGATCAAGGACTGCGTGGTCTATCTGACTGTGCCGCAGCGTCGTCATGGTGCCGTCGAAGTGGATCTAAGCGGGGCAGAACAATCCGTCAGCCGCCTGCGCCCGGCCGAGCTTGAGATCACCGATACGATGGGGCGCGATCAGAAACCGGTCACGATCGGCGTTGGCAAGATGCGCCTGCAATTTGCACTGGCTGTAGATGACCTGGCGGACATGCTGGCCATCCCCATCGCTCGCATCATTGAGGTGCGCCCCGACAAAGAGATCATCCTTGACCGCAGCTTTATCCCGTCTTGCATTGACGTGCGCGCCTCGGCCTCGCTTGCTGGATTTGTGCGCGAGATCGAAGGCCTGTTATCTCACCGGATGACAGCACTGGCCGGACGGCTGTCAGAGGGTGGCGCGGCCAAAGCGGTGGCAGAGGTTTCTGATTTTCTGCTGCTGACGGTCATCAACCGCACCATCCCCCTGTTCAAACATCTGACGAACATCGAAAACCTTCATCCCGAAGACGCCTACCGCGCCTGTGTCTCCCTGGCTGGGGAGCTGTCGGTTTTCATGACCACCAACAAAGAACCGCCAGAGTTTCCCCCTACCAGCATGACAATCTGTCGATGACCTTTGCGCCGGTGATCCGCGTTTTGCGGCAGTACCTCAGCTCTGTTCTGGAACAGACGGCCATCTCCATTCCGCTGGAGGCGCGCAAGTACGGCGTGAGCGTCGGTGTTATTGCAGATCGCAAGCTGATCAGCACTGCAGGTTTTGTGCTGGCGGTACAGGCAGAGATCCCAGCCGAGGATGTCCGCCGCCATTTCGCAGGTCAGGCCAAGATCGGTCCTGTGGAAGAAATCCGGCAGTTGGTCAATTCCGCCCTGCCGGGCATTGCGTTGCGGCCCTTGCCGGTCGCACCGCGGCAAATCCCGTATCACGCGGGTGTTGTTTATTTCGAACTCGCCTCTGACAGCCCGTATTGGGGCAAAATGACCACGTCAGGGGGGATCGCTGTGCATGTTTCAGGTCAATATCCCGGCTTGAACATGGAGTTATGGGCGATCCGCAACACGTAGATTTTTTGAAGAAAGGGGATGGCCTGTGTCAGATGACGACCCGTTTGCAGAACCCGATGATACAGATAAGACAGTCATTCGCCCCAATCCGGGTGGACGCCGAACGCCTGCCGCTGCACCGGCAGCCCCCGCTATGCCAGCGGAACCGATGGAGGCACCGGCCCCTGCACAAATGGATGCCGTTGGCATCCCCTCAGCCGCCAAAGCCCCTCAGGCCACCAAAAAGGACGGCCCGCAAGAAGTAGAAATGGTGCTGACGGGCATGAACCAGCTGACCGCGTCAGCAGCCCCGCTTTTTTCCCTGATCAGCCGGATCAGAAACCGCGCCCAACACATGGATCCTGACAAACTGCGCGGCTCCGTGGTGGCCGAGGTGCGCGCGTTTGAAAACCGTGCCCTGCAGGCGGGCATCGCCGCGCAAACCGTCAAAATCGCGCGCTATGCGCTATGTGCCACGTTGGATGACGTGGTGTTGAACACCCCTTGGGGCGGGCAATCCAGTTGGGGGCTACAATCGATGGTGGGCACCTTTCACCGTGAAACGGTGGGGGGGATCGCTTTTATGATCTGCTGGCCAGTGCTGGAAAAAGAACCCGGCAACAACCTGGATGTGCTTGAGTTCATCTACATGTGTCTGTCGCTAGGCTTTGAAGGCCGCTTGCGGATTGAGCAGGGCGGGCCGGACAAACATCTGCAAATCCGTCAGGGCCTGGCCCGTATCATCCGCGGTCAGCGCGGCGATGTGGAACGTGATCTGTCCCCAAATTGGGAAGGTGAGGATAAACCGTTCAAAGCCCTGTCCGCCTGGCGGCTGGTCTGGATCGCTATGGCAACAACCGCTGCAATGCTGGTGCTGCAATTCACCGGGCTGTCTTATTTCCTGTCCAACGCGACAGAGCGGGTCATTGGCCAGCTCTCAGTGATTGACAGCGGCCCCGTGGCCGAGCTTCAGCGCCGCGCTCCGCCACCACCGCCAGCGCCCCCCGCCGGAAACCGAAGTGCGCCTGCAAAAAGTCGTCAGCTTTTTGCAGGATGAAATTGATGACGGCGTGGTGTCGGTTTTCCAAAAGGACAACCTGCTTGTCATCCGCATCTCAGGCTCAGGCATGTTCGGATCCGGATCTGATCAGCTGACCTCACAGTTTGCCGAGCCCATCTCACGCGTTGCAAATGCGTTGAACGATGAACCCGGCCCGGTCATTATCACTGGCCATTCTGACAACATTCCGATCAAATCCTCGCGCTTTCCCTCAAACATGCATCTCAGTCTGGCCCGGGCCAAATCGGTGATGGCCTCTATGGCCAAGACGATGAAAGATCCCAAACGCCTGACCGCGGAAGGGCGCGCTGAGAAAGAACCCATCGCAGACAACAGCACACGAGAAGGGCGGGCTAAGAACCGCCGCATCGAAGTGTTGCTGGTGCAGGAGGCCACCTAATGTACGGGCGCCGCTTATTCTATTTTATCATCCGCTCCATCTATACCACCCTTTTGGCTGTGGCTGTGGCCCTCTCAGCTGCGGTTTGGTATCTTGGCCCCTTCATTGTTTTCGGTGAATGGCGTCCCTTCGACACGACGATGTCACGCCTGATTTTGATCGGCGGGATATTCTTCTTCTTCCTGGCCCTGATGCTGTTCATTTTCCTGCGCCGCCGCCGCAAGGAAAAGGCCATGACCGAAGAGATCGCCGAAACGGTCGAAGAGGCCGAGGATGATCTGAATGCCATTGAACTGGGTGAATTGCGTGACAAGCTTAAGCAGGCCATGGCCGAGCTACGGAAATCCAAGAACGGGCGCAAACATCTACAAGATCTGCCCTGGTATGTGATGATCGGCCCACCTGGCGCGGGCAAAACGACGGCCATCGTAAATTCCGGTCTGCAGTTCCCCTTGGCCGAAAGCATGGGCAAAACCGCCATCGGCGGGGTAGGGGGCACGCGCAACTGCGATTGGTGGTTCACCAACAACGCTGTCCTGATTGATACGGCCGGGCGCTATACCACGCAGGAAAGCGACGCTGAAACGGACAATGCCGGTTGGCTGGGCTTCTTGGGATTGCTCAAGAAATACCGTAAACGGCAACCGATCAATGGCGCGATGATCGCCATCAGCCTCAGCGATTTGCTGATGCAGGATGAGGTCACACAGGCCAGTCACGCCCGCGCCGTGCGGCGCCGGTTGAATGAGCTGCGCGAAAAACTCGGGGTGCGTTTCCCGGTTTATGTGCTTTTCACAAAGGCGGATTTGATCGCGGGGTTCTCTGAGTTTTTTGACAACTTGGGCAAGGAAGACCGCGAACAGGTCTGGGGCTTTACCCTGCCGCTGAATAAATCCAAGGCCGAAGCCTCGCCCGTGGCGGCCTTTGATGAGGAGTTCGCGCTGCTTTTGGGTCAGCTTAACGCGCAATCGCTTGAGCGGATGCAGACCGAGGTAGATCCGCAAAGGCGTTCCATGATCGCAGGCTTCCCACCACAGGTTGCCGCGATGCGCGCGGTTGCACGCAGCTTCCTGGACGAAGTGTTTCAGGACAACCGTTTTGAAAAACGCCACATGTTGCGCGGTATTTACTTTACGTCTGGCACCCAGGAAGGCACGCCGATTGACCGTCTGATGCTGGGCATGGCGCGCACCTTTGGCATTGGGCGCCAGGCCATTGGCACGGGCCAGGGGCAGGGCCGCTCCTATTTCCTGACGCGGCTTTTTGAAGGGGTGATTTTCCCCGAGGCAGGTTTGGTTTCCGCCGATGACAAAGTCGAACGCCGGTACGCGATTACCAAATGGGGGGCGATTGCCGCGACCGTGATTGTGGCCATCACCACCGGGACGCTGTTTGTGCGCAGCTATCTGGGCAACCAAAGCCTGATTGCGCAGGCAGCGACCTATGTGGAAAGCTATCAACAGGTCGCCTCTACGCTACCGGCAAGCCCGATTGGCGACACTGATCTGCCGCCTGTTGTCGACGCGCTGAACATTCTGCGGGACATGCCCGCAAACCCCACGTTTGAAGATATCGATCCTGAGCGGCGGCTGACCTACGGTCTTTACCAAGGTGAGGTCATCGGCACCCAAGCCGCGCAAACCTACCGAGCCGCTTTGAACCAGCGGCTTTTGCCGCGTCTGCTGCTCCGGCTCGAAGAGCAGATCACCGGCAACATCAACAACCCCGAACTGCTGTACGAAGCGCTTAAGATCTATCTGATGCTCGGTCTGGAAGGGCCGATGAACGCGGATTTGATCAAAGAATGGATGGGCATTGATTGGTCTGTCACCTTTGCCGGGCCCAACCGCGCTGAACTGCGCAATGATCTGGCGCTGCACCTGGACGCGCTGCTGTCCCAGCCCATGGCGAAGGTGGCGTTGAACGGCCCGCTTGTTGAACAGGTGCAGGGGATTTTGGCGGAGATGCCGCTGGCCCAGCGGGTGTATAACGGGATCATCAAAAGCGCCTCTGCCACCAGCCTGCCCAAGTGGCGGATCACTGAGGCCGGAGGCCCTGCGGTTACCCGTGTTCTAGTCCGCTCTTCTGGCAAACCGCTGAGCGACGGGGTCGAGGGCATCTTTACCTATTCCGGCTTCCGGGACGTGTTCCTGGGCGAAGCACTTGGCGTGGCCACCCGCATTCAACGCGAAAGCTGGGTTTTGGGGCCCCGCGGTGTTGCAGAGCAAACCGATCAGGCGCTGACAGCACTCAGCCGAGATGTGCTTGATCTGTATTACAACGACTACATTGCGGCCTATGACGCGGTGCTCAGTGATATCGATATCATTCCGCTGGAATCGCTTTCGCATGCGGTTGAGGTCACTAATGTGCTCTCTGGTCCAACCTCACCCATCGTGAACCTGTTGACCGAAATTGCCCGCGAAACCCGGCTGACCGAAAATCGCAGCCTTCTGGGCAATGAAGAGATCAACAACACGGTTGGCACAATCGCCAACATCGAACTGCGGTCGGGGCTTGGGGTTCAGGGTGAAATCCTGCTCGACGCTTTGCAGCAATCCGGCATCGGTGGCGAAGACGGCACCCCGCCAAAGCCACCCGGCGCCTATGTTGAGGAACGCTTTGGCTGGCTGCAGCAACTGGTGCTGCGCCCGGACGGGCAGAACAGCGAGCTTGATCTGTTGGTCCTGACCTTGCAGGAGGTCTATCAAGAGCTGAACAAGATGTCGTTCAGCGGCGTTGCCGCCACAGCCGTTGAAGGCGGCACAGCCACGCAGCGCTTCAAACAGATGGCAGGCCGCATTCCGGGTCCGATGGAACGCTGGGCCAATCAGATCACCAGCTCTTCTACTGGGATCACAGCGGATGGCACGCGGTCGTCCATCAATGCGGCTTGGCAATCAAACGTGCTGCCTTTCTGCACCCAAGCGCTTGAAAACCGCTATCCGTTCAACCGGCGCGCCCGGGCCGATGTGGCAATGGCAGATTTCCAAAAGATCTTCGCGCCGGGTGGGCTGATTGATGCGTTTTTCCAGACCAATCTGGCCAAATTCGTGGATACCGGTGTGCGGCCCTGGGCCTGGAAACAGGTCAACGATGTCGATCTGGGCATATCGCCTGCGGTGCTGTTGCAACTGCAATACGCCGCCGAAATACGCGACGCGTTCTTTGCAACGGGCGCCAGTCCCCAGGTCCAGTTTCAGATCACACCAGAAGCGCTTGATCCCAAGGCCGCCTCTGTCCAGCTGACAATCGGGTCGCAGAATGTGCTTTTTGAAACGCGCAGGCCGAACAACACGCCGGTGGCCATCACCTGGCCTGGCACGGTGGGTCTGGCGGGTGTGGTGTTCCAACCTGACCTGCGCAACGGCGAAAGCCAGCTGGCCAAAGACGGGCCATGGGCGTTCTTTAGACTGCTGGATGCCGCAGAAATACGCCGCACCAACGTGTCAGACCGCAAGCGCGTGATCTTTAACGTCTCAGGCCGGATCGCCATTTTCCAGATGCAGTCTGGATCGGTGATCAACCCCTTTGCCTTGCCGGCCCTGTCCAAATTCAACTGCCCCAAGACGTTCTGATGGGGCAGGGATTTGGCGCCTTTGGAAAGATCCCCGCCTTGGGAGATTTCTTTCATCTCAACCCGCCCACCGGCTTTGTCCGAGCCTGGGACAGCTGGTTGCAAGGCGCGATGCTGCAGGCGGCTGAGCAGATCGGAGAGAGCTGGGATGCGCGCTATATGTCGGCACCGATTTGGCGGTTTGCGCTTTCTCCCGGCTTGGCGGGGGCGGCTAAAATCATCGGTGTGCTGATGCCATCGGTGGACAGAGTAGGCCGCCGGTTTCCCCTTTCGCTGATGGCGCCGGTGGACCGCGAAGGGCCTGCCGCCTTGGATCATCTGACCCAGGAAAACACCTTTATCCAGCTTGAAGACCTGGCGCTTGCATCGCTCGAAGATGACATGGACCGGGATAGGCTCGCGGCGGCGCTTTCTGGTATCGTGCCCCCCACGCCCACAGCTATGCGCGCCTGCGCCAGGCGGGCAGCGCGCTGGTGCTGACCCAGGCCAATGCCACCAGCGTGGCCCCGGAACTGGCCGCGGGATTACTCACAGCAGATGGGATGACCAAACCCAGTGTCTGGAGCACAGTGCTCAGCGATACCCGCCGCGCGATGATCTGCGAAGGGCTGCCCGATGCACATCAAGCGCGCGCGCTGTTTGATCTAAACGCCCCTCTTTGGGCAGATGCGAGGCCCATTTCATGACCCTGCACACCCGCTACAGCGTCCAAACGCACGTCGGCCACCGGCGCAAAGTCAACGAAGACGCGGTGCTGGCGCTGCCTGATCTGGACATTTGGTTGGTCTCTGACGGCATGGGCGGCCATGCGGCGGGCGATTATGCCAGCCGTCTCATCGCTGATTTGGTTGCGGGCATGCCATTGGATCTGCAACCGGCGGACCGTTTGCAAGTGCTGCGCGACACCATTCAGGAAGCCCATCGTCTGATCCGCCAAGAAGCGCAAACACGCGGCATTGAGGTCATTGGGGCCACGGTTGTGGGGCTGTTGCTGGCAGATGGACATTTCGCGGCACTTTGGGCCGGGGACAGCCGACTGTACCGGCTGCGCGGTGGTGAAATTGAGATGCTGACAACGGATCATTCAGTGGTTGCGGCCTTGGTTGAGGCCGGGCAAATGACCTGGGATGAGGCGGAGAACCACCCCCAGTCTAACGCCATCACCCGCGCAGTTGGGGTCGGAGATGTGTTGGAGCTGGACAAAATCCGCGGCGATATTGAACCGGGTGATCGTTTCTTGATCTGTTCAGACGGGCTGACGAAATACGCCACGTTCAACATGCTGCGCGATGCTTTATCTCAACAACCCATTGAGCTGATCTGCGATCATCTGATCCAGATCGCCCTGGCGGGCGGCGGGGCTGATAACATCACCACAGCCGTGATCGACGTCCTGTAAATGGCAACTCACGCCACCTGACCGTCAGGGCAGGGCAGTGGTGACAATCTCAGCATCAAGGGACCGGATCAACCCGTCACCCGCTGCCGCGCGTTCGCTCAGCGCTTCCGCAAAACCCACACCGGATTCGATGGTTGGACGCATCTGCCGAAACAGAGGTGCCTCAGACACGATCACAAGGATCTTGCTTTTGCCAAGCGCGGAATCGTCCACCTCAATCGCGTAGGTGCCCGGCGGCTTGGTTTCATCCTTGCCAAAGGCCACCCGCAACGGAACCTTGCCATCCTTGAACTCTCGCAAGGTCAGCACGGAATTGTCGGGCCTGCCAATGTTGGGCAACAGGTGGAACACATCGCCTGAGACGTCCACGATGGAAACAGACAGGTATCCGGTAAAGAGATCCTCTGGGATCATCACATCAATGACCGGGTTCTGGCCCACGACAAACCGGCCTGAGGGCACCTCAGGCCCGTTGGCCCCATCGCGGAACACCACGTCAATGCCCCCTGCTGGCGCTTGGGGCAAAAAGTTCTCAACAACGCAAACAGCGGCGTTCAGCACTTCGACATTAAGGACAACGTTGCGGCCATCTGTTTCGGCCTCCAACACCTCTTGCAACACTTCGCGGCTTTGCTCGCTTGCCACGGTGCCTTTGACCAGGATCGCGTCATCAGGTCCGTAGCCGACGCCCTGCGGCGCGTCGACCTGTTCCAGCGGGCCGCAGTCGGCCTGTGCGGACAGGATCGCATCCACGTCATCAGGGCTGAGGAACAATGAGGTAAAGACCACATCAACCGTCCCGGTCAGACCACCGGGCCAATCCGCAGGATAGCGGGCCGTGATGGTATCCATCACCACCTGGTCAGATGTGGCACCTGACAGGGCCACCTCATTGTCGTTGATGGCCAGTTGCCAGTCATCAAGCGTGACCGCATCGGCCAATACCGCCATGACATCCTGCCCCCAGGTCGCCGAGATATTGCCAGAGGCCAGCGTCAAATCTGCTGTGCCACCCATATCTGCCATCCGCGCAACCAAGGCGCTTTGCATTTCAGCATTGGGCACGTACCCGCTGGCCGTGGGGGCGTTATTTTCGGGTTGAGCGATGACCAAAGAAAACGGGCTGACAGGGGGCAGGGGCGGTTCGCCGCCACCGATCAATCCGCCAAAGTATGCAGCAGCGCCGCCCCGATCAAGACCACAGCAGCGCCTGCCGCAATCAATCCGCCAGAGCCTCCAGATGACTTTTTCGGCACGGCGGCTGGTTTTTTGGAGGTCTCCTTGTCCGCCGCAGGTGGCTTGGCGGCGGGCAATTCCTTGGCTGGTTCCGGGATCAGATCATCCAGATCATCAGCCGCCGGCTTTGCGCGCGGCACCACCACGGTCGCATCCGACAACGCATCTGCATCACCACCAGATGCAGCCGGGGCAGGGACTGCTGATGGTCCTTTTTCAAGAAAGCTCAGCACCTCTTTCATGGATTGAAAACGGTCCTCAGGCTTGGGTGCCGTCATGCGATCAAGCAGCGTTTTAAGCGGCTCTGGCACACCAGAGGTATCAAGCGGGTCGTTCTTTTTCTGAACAACCTCCATCGGGTTCGCACCAACATCGGGGGATTTGCCCCTGAAGTTTGCCAACAAAAGTGCGCCCAGCGAATAAATGTCTGAGCGCGCGTCCGTCTTACCGCTCAGCTGTTCTGGCGCCGCATAGGCGTATTTGCCCGCAAATTCATTGCCAACAATAGTCTCCGCACCCGGGTTGGTGTCTTTGGCGATACCAAAGTCAATCACCACCGCCTGCGCGGGGTCATTGTCGCGCATCAGGATGTTATCGGGCGACAGATCGCGGTGCACGATGCTGCGGTCATGGGCAGCCTGCAAACCTTCGCCCACGCGCTTGCACAGAACCAGAAGGTCCTCCGCTGACATGGGCCCTTCTTTTAGCTTTTGATCCAGGCCCGGCCCATCAATGTAGTCCATCAAAAGATAGACCAACCCTTCGGAGGTGCGGTGGTTTTCAGAATAGCGTACAATCGCGTCGTGACGCACTTCACGAATTTCTTCTTCGCGCGTCATCAGCACAAGATAGTCGTCATTTCCCAGAAACTCAGACTTCAGCACCTTGATCGCTACCAACCGCCCCGAAATCTCACTCCGGGCGCGGTAGACATCTGATGTGCCGCCACGGCCCAGCAGGGCCTCAATGCGGTAGGTGTTATTGAGAACGTCACCAGGCTGGAACGCGTCACCGGGGCGTGGCTCAGTCATAAGACCACTCCTGCCCGCTCAGCTTCTTGCAGTACCATGTTTAGCCAAGCGCCTGGAACTCAACCCGGCGATTAGCATCGCTGCGCGGATCACTGGTATCAAACGGGGCGCTTTCGCCCAACCCGATGGCCTCAAGCCGGTTCTCTTCAATCCCGCAGCTGGACACCAGATGGCGTTTCACTTCCTTGGCCCGCAAAAGCGACAGGTTTTCGTTATAGGCCGCTGAGCCGGAGCTGTCGGTGTGGCCAATGATCTGGAAAACCGCCACATCAACCGCCTTCATGGCTTCGCACATCGCATCCAGCTTGGGCTTTTCATTGTCGCGCAATGCGGCACTGTCAAAATCAAACCCGATCTTGAGGTTGATCTGATCCGCCTTATCAACGGCTGTATATTCCTGTGTTGTAGCTACCACCTCAGTCTGCTGCTGTGTGGTTGTCGTCGCTGTCGCCGTCTCGGTCTGGTCCGAGGGTACAATCACCAAGCCGCGTGTCTTTTGCTTGTTAAACGCATCCTTGATCTCTTCTGCGGTCAGATCGTTCTGCGCAACTGCGGCCTGTCCAAAAAATGCAAACAACCCAGCCAAGCTGCCTGCGGTGAGGGCACGGGTGAAAGTCATGACGCCTCCTTTCAAAATGGGATTCATAAAAAGATATAGCGTCAGGCTATACGACACGGTCCAGTGCGACAACGGTTTTGACGCAGCTTAGGTCTTTCGCCTAAGGTAAAACGGAGCTTTGGCTCAGTTGATTTTAGAAAGACATTATTCATGCGGCTTGTTCCTGCCCTCATCCTCGCGTTCGCGATTATTTTGGCCCCCATCCTATGGTTCGTGATGCCGATGATGCTGAACCAATCCTACGGTGGCACAGGCCCTGCGATCGACTCTCAAGCGCGGATTGAGATTGAGGTTCTGAACCAGCAAGTCGAAGATATCCGGTTGCGCATGGAAGACATCCGCGAAGGCATGTCAGCGCTGGGGCAAGAGGTCCGCCGCCGCCCGGCCTTTCAACCGCAGCTGCCTGGGCAAACCCTCAACCAGCAACCGCAGACCGACGGGTCGGAGGTGTTTGAGCAAAACGGCGAAAACGACATTATCGACGCTTATGCCCAGGTTGTTCTGATTGCCGACCGGCGCAACGTGAACAAAGGGCTGGAAATTGCGGGTGGCCGGTATCTGACCGAAAAACTGGGGCTGCCCCGCCAAAACCTGAGCGACAATTGTGAGGCGATGACCAATCCAAGGCTGAAATCCAAGCTCAAAACCCAGCAGGTCGGCCCCATCCGCGTCACCATGCTGCAACCGGCGTTGGATTCGCTGGCCCGCGTGTTTGAAAACGTGCGCATCACCGATCCAGATCTCTACGCCCGCATCAACACCGCGGGCGCCCTCTGCGTCCGCCGCATCCGCGGCACCACCAACCGCGTCTCAACCCACAGCTTTGGCCTGGCGGTGGATCTGAACATCGACGGCAAACTCGACACGCTGGGCGATGGCAAAACCCAATTGGGCCTGACAATCCTGGCCGATTTTTTCCGCACCGAAGGCTGGGTCTGGGGCGCAAGCTGGCGCCGCGAAGACAGCATGCATTTTGAGATCAGCCGGAAGCAGTTGGATCAATGGATCGCGGAAGGGAAGTTGTGAGGGGGTAGTGGGTTGCGAAGCCGGTGTCTGTAGCTGACGAGGTGGGCGCGGGGTAAGCCTGTCATCGCACCAAAAACCTGCCGGAACACTATTGGTTTTGGCCAGGGGTTATGGAAGGTCTAAGCTGTTATCCACACGTTCTGGACTAGGGGTTTCCAAAAACCACCGTTTTAGGCACAGCCTGTAGTTGATCTGCCTGTCTCAAATGAACCAAGAACATCACTGAACAGGTTTTATGTGAACGTCCTTCAGGTTGTGTTGGGGGCAAGGGTGGTGGTGACACAAAGGCAGCTCTGCGGACGAAGCGGACTCTGCCGACCAAATGTTCAAGGTCCGCTTAGGTGTTGCCAACCATCGAAGCAATGTGTTGTCGTCCCTCGCACTAGTGGAGATTTTATGGATTATTCGGCATTTAGAGAAGGCGAACGCGACGGTTGGTCAAAACGCGCGCAAATATACGGCGACGCTACTGCACGCGCGACACTTCAGACTATCCCGAAGCTTTTGGATCACGCCAGACTGTTCCCCGGTGCAAAAGTGCTGGATGCAGGTTGCGGACCTGGCTTTGTCGCAGCGAGTGCAAAACTCCTTGGTGCAGACGTCGAAGGCATCGACTTCTCGGAAGGAATGGTAGAGCAGGCGAAAAGTCGGTTCCCAGATATCGATTTCGCCGTGGCCGATGTCGAGGATTTGCCTATGCCGGACGAAACGCTCGACGCAGTCCTAAGCAACATAGTTTTGTTTCACGTCACCGACCCAGAGAAGGCCATGTCCGAGGCAAAGCGTGTTCTCAAGCCGAATGGAAGATTTGTGTTCAGCCAATGGCTCGGACCTGACCGTTCTGATTGCTACCGGCTCTTGTTCGAAGTCTTGGGAAAACATGCTGATATGTCGCGTGCTGACCCTGCACCAAACGCGTACATCCTCTCCGATGAAGCAAATGTTTCTGAGATGATGAGACGCGTAGGTTTTACGGACATCAAATCCGAAGTCGTCGAGAATGTTCTGCACGCTCCGGGTCCAAGCTTTTTCGATTTCTTCATGAAGTTCGGTGTTCGCGTGCCACTTATCTTGGAACGTCAGGAACAGGATGTTCGGAAGACAATTCAGAAAGACGTCGACAAGGTGACAGCGCCGTATCTTTCGGAGGGAGTTTTTAAATTGCCTATGCCCAGTGTCGTTTTCTCCGGTCGAGCGGCATAGCCAGACGAACGCCAAAACAGCCGTTCGTGTCATCTGCAGCATTTGGGGGGTTTGAGCTCACAGCGGTCATCCGACCGTTTTGGTGGGTCAACAAGCGGTGTTGCGTTTGAGGTTACTTCAAAAACTCAAGATACTGTTTTTATTGCATTATTACCCCCAAATAACGAGATATTATGCAAAGTCTCCAAATTCACTATTCAACATAACTCTGATTACACGTGTATCAGCCGTCACTCATCCGGCTCTTTCTTAAGCAGATCATACTTGCGCAGCTTCACATAAAGCGACTGGCGCGACAGCCCCAGCATCTCTGCCGCAGCGACCCGGTTGTTTGATGTCAGCTCAACCGCTGTCTCGATGCACATTTTCTCAATCACATCGGTGGTCTTGGCCACGATCCCCTTCAGGGTCTGGCTGCCGATCAGCTCAATGACCGAACGCATGTCCACATCCGTGATCTGCTGGCTGGACTTGCGCACCATTTCGGCGCGGCTGGCGTCGCGGATTACCAGGGCAAACACCTGGTCCTGCCCTCCGCTCAGCATGGTCGTGGCAATCTCAACCGGGATCTCGGCCCCGTGCTCTCCGATCACGCGGGTAGCGTAAAGGCGCATTGCACCCGTGCGCGTGGCGTTTTCGCAGATCACGTTCAGATCGACGGAGCCGCGGCCCAGGAAATCCGTGATATTGCGCCCTTTGATGACAGCGGCCTGCACCACATCTGTGAGCCGCAGAAACGCGTCATTCGCGCTCAGCACATTGCCGGCCTTGGTGATGAACACAATGCCATCGGCACCCCGCTCAAACAAACCCGCCAGCTGTTCTTCCAGCGCATCAGAGCGCAGCGCGTCCCCCCGCGCATCGCTAAGCTGGCACAGCATCATCTGCTCACCCGTCGCGCGGAACACCGTAGGCCGCAGGACAAGCTCGCGGCCCGCGTTGTTCTTGATGCGCACTTCATTGCTGGTCTGGGCGGCTGCAGCCTGGGTCAGATCATCCAGCAGGCTCGCCGCACCGTTCAGCTGCACAACATCCCAAAGCTTGCGCCCCAAAAGATCATTGCGCAACGTGCCCAGCATTTGCGCGGCAGAGGGGTTGGCATCGGTAATCTCGCCCGTGCCTGCCGAGACATACAGCACCCCTTCCCGGGAACTGCTCATCAAGACGCGCAGCCGGGTGTCATATTCCCGCTGGGTCTCATAATCTTTCTCAAGCGCAATCTGGGCCGCGACCAATTGCTGCTGCATCTCCGCCACGGGGCGCAAATCCTGGCCCAGCATCAACACAGCACCATCCGTCCCAATCCGGTGAAAACTGTAGCGGATCGGGAATTCCTGCTGATCTTCGGTTGCGGTGTGGTTCAGCTCAACCGGGCGAACAATCTCTTCTTCCTGAGCCAGAAACGCCGCCAGCCGTTCTTCGAACTTTGGCACCGATTCAACAGTGAGCTGCGCATTCAAGGGCTGCCCCTCCCACCGGGAGAAGTTGTATTGCAGCCGTGAGTTTGGATTGCTCAGCACGCCCAACACCGTGCCTGTGCTTGAAATCACCAGCGCAAGGTCAGCAATCCGAGAGATAATTTCTGTGACGATCTCCGGCTCGATCATCGGGATCAGACCACTGGTCCACGTCATTTCGCCCTGAGACATCATACGCCTGCACCCTGCCCTTCATTCTCGCTTACGGGCTTGGACGCATGCGTTTTCGCGGGCTCGCCGCAAAACGCCAAAGCTTCGCCGACATCCGATGTCACGAGATCTACACCAGTGAGGCTTTTTATATCGTTGACCTGTTCCAGAAGCGTTCCGCCGAGAATTACCGGCGTGTTCCGGCTTTCTTTGCGTAAATGATCCACCAGTTTCCGACAAGATTCAAGGTGCGCCGCCCCAGAGGCAGACAAGAGAATGCCGCCATAGTGCTCTTTGCGCATCTGCTCGGCCAACCGCTCAGGCGTCAACGTCAGATCCAGGTGCACTGAATAGCCCCTCTGCCGCAACTGCGCGGCCAGCACAGAAGCCCCCAGCGTGTGCTGCACGCCCTCTGGCACGCCCACCAGAAAGCCGACCGCCCGCGGTGTGGCATAAGAGCTCTCAAATTCCAGATACCGCAGCATGGATTGCAAGCGCGCCGCACCGATCGTTACGGCGGCAAAATCAAGCTCATCACAAACCCACCCTTGGCCCAGGAATTGGGCCACCGCGGGCACGTATACTTCTGCAATCTCAAGCGCTGTGATGTTTTCTGCCCGCATCTCATCCACAACCCCGCGCAACAGCTGCGGCTCCGCACCCAGGACAGCCCGCGCCATGCTATCCACGTGTTGCGGATGGGCCATCGGCTTTTTGGGGGCGGCAACCATGGGCTCCACCACCATTTCCATCGCGCGCAGCACCACCCTGCCCACCTCATCACGAGGAGCGGTCGATGAACTGCGATGGGTTGGTGGCATAACTGTCTCCCTGACAGTGCGCACAGGAGGATAAGGCAGAAAACACCAACATCGTCTCTGACGCCCTGATCAATGTCAAATATTATTGACACAATTAGAGCGGGGCAAGAGAAATGCCTCTTTTTTATAAGGAAAAAAGGGCGATGCCTGTCACTATTAGAAAACCAAAAGCTGTAAATGCAAGTTGACAGTTTCACCGCTTCCTGCCAGATTTTCCTAAGAAACACCAGCCAAGGGGGAGCCATGTCTGGCATCGGCGGCACCGCACAGCCCCACAAATTGCTCTACACACCAGCGCAAAAGCAGCGCCGGGATGAAAGCCCTTGGACCCTTGTCCAGGGGGTTCTGGCCCCTGTTCAGTTCTTGGTGTTCCTGATCTCTTTGGGGCTTGTGTTTCGCTATCTGGCGACGGGCGCGGGCTATGATCTGGCCAGCGCGTCAATCGTGGTCAAAACCGGCTTTTTGTACCTCATCATGATCACCGGTGCGATCTGGGAAAAAGTGGTGTTTGGCCAATGGCTTTTTGCCCCCGCCTTCTTTTGGGAAGATGTCTTTAGCTTTGCGGTCATCGCCCTGCATACCCTTTATATCTTTGGATTATTCTGGACGGACATGGCCCCGATGACGCTGATGCTGATCGCGCTGGCAGCCTACGGTGCCTATGTGATCAACGCAGGCCAGTTCGTCTGGAAATTGCGCGCCGCCCGTCTGCAAGCGGAGGCCGCACTATGACCGACCAATTTGCCCCCCTCCTGCCTTGGGTTGCCGCACTGCCCCCGTGCTCAAAGAACGCGGGCAGCGCGAGGTGTTCTGCGGCTTGACCGGCATTATCTGGCTACACCGCAAAATCCAGGACGCGTTCTTTCTCGTGGTCGGATCACGCACCTGCGCGCACCTGCTGCAAAGTGCTGCGGGCGTTATGATTTTCGCCGAACCACGATTCGGCACAGCGATTCTGGAAGAATCCGATCTGGCGGGCCTGAACGACGCCCATGCGGAACTGGACAAGACCGTGGATGCCCTTCTGGAACGGCGCCCGGACATTCGCCAGCTCTTTCTTGTGGGCTCCTGCCCCTCTGAGGTCATCAAGCTTGATCTCAGCCGTGCCGCCGAACGGCTGACGCAAAAATTCGCGCCCAAAGTGCGCGTGCTGGAATACTCCGGCTCAGGGATTGAAACGACATTTACCCAAGGCGAAGACGCCTGCCTTGCTGCGATGGTGCCCGTGCTGCCCGAAACCCAAGCGCGCGAGCTTTTGGTGGTAGGGGCCCTGCCCGATGTGGTCGAAGACCAGATGCTGTCCTTGCTTGAGGGTCTCGGCGTGGGCCCTATCCGTGTCCTGCCCGCCCGCTCGGTTGAGGCTGAGATGGGCGTGGGACCGAATACCGTTTTTGCCCTCACCCAGCCTTTCTTGGGCGAAACCCACGCCGCTCTGGAACGCCGCGGTGCCCGCCATCTGGCGGCCCCCTTCCCCTTCGGCGAAGAAGGCACAACCGCCTGGCTTGCCGCCATCGCAGCGGAATTTGGCGTCTCAAAAGAACGCTTTTCAGAGGTGACAGAGGCCCCCCGCCGCCGCGCCCGCGCCGCCATCGCCCAGGCCGCCAAACCATTGAACGACCGTTCGGTCTTCTTCTTCCCCGACAGCCAACTCGAAGTACCATTGGCCCGCTTCCTCACCCGCGAATGCGGGATGAGCGCGATCGAAGTCGGCATGCCCTATATCCACGACGCCATCCACGGCCCCGACCTTGATCTGCTGCCCCAAGGCCCTCAAATCTCCGAAGGCCAGGACGTCGATCTGCAACTCGACCGCTGCCGCGCTGCTGCCCCTGACCTGACGGTCTGTGGCCCGGGCCTTGCTAACCCGCTTGAGGCGGAAGGTCTCTCCACCAAATGGGCCATCGAATTGGTCTTCACCCCGGTGCATTTCTACGAACAAGCCGGGGATCTGGCCGCGCTCTTTGCCCGCCCCCTGCGCCGCAAATCCATCCTCACCCCCAAGGCGGAGGTCGCGGCCGAATGACACCCCAGCTTCATCTTTCCTCTACACCTCCGGGGTCCGGGGCCGCGCCCCGGTCCGGCGTTTTCCACACAAAGGAACGCCAGACATGAAACTCACCGTCTGGACATACGAAGGCCCGCCCCACGTCGGCGCCATGCGCGTCGCCACCGGCATGAAGAACCTGCATTATGTGCTGCATGCGCCCCAGGGCGACACCTATGCCGATTTGCTGTTCACCATGATCGAACGGCGCGACCACCGCCCGCCCGTGACCTATACAACCTTCCAGGCGCGCGATCTGGGCAGCGATACCGCTGGCCTGTTCAAACAGGCCTGCCAAGACGCCTATGACCGGTTCAAGCCTGAGGCGATCATCGTCGGTGCCTCTTGCACTGCGGAGCTCATCCAGGATGATCCCGGCGGTCTGGCCGAAACCATGGGCCTACCCATACCGGTGATCCCGCTGGAACTGCCCAGCTACCAACGCAAAGAAAACTTCGGCGCGGATGAGACGTTTTTTCAGATCGTCCGCCACCTTGCCAAACCCATGGCCAAAACAGAACGGGTAAGCTGCAATATCCTGGGCCCCACCGCCCTGGGATTCCGTCACCGCGATGACGTTCAGGAAATCACCAACCTGCTGTATGAGCTGGGGATCGAAGTGAACGTTGCCGCCCCCATGGGCGCCAGCCCTTCGGACATCGCCAAGCTCGGCCAGGCTCATTTCAACGTGCTGCTCTATCCTGAAACCGGTGAACAAGCCGCGCGGTTCTGTGAACGCAGCTTCGATCAGCCCTTTACCAAGACCATCCCCATCGGTGTGAACGCCACGCGCGATTTCATCGAAGAGGTCCGCGCGCTTTCTGGCAGCACCGCACCGATTGATGACCGCGGCCTGCGCCAAACCTGGTGGTCGCGCAGCGTCGACAGCACCTATCTGACCGGTAAACGCGTCTTTATCTTTGGCGATGGCACCCATGTGCAAACCGCCGCCCGGGTGGCGCGGGACGAAATGGGCTTCGAAGTGGCGGGCCTGGGCTGCTACAACCGCGAATTTGCCCGCCCCGTGCGCGCGCTGGCCAAAGAGTTCGGCGTCGAGCCGCTGATCACGGATGACTACCTTGAGGTTGAGCGCGCCATTGAAGCGCTGCAACCCGAAATGATCCTGGGCACCCAGATGGAGCGTCACATCGGCAAGCGCCTGGGCATTCCCTGCGCGGTCATTTCCGCGCCTGTGCATGTGCAGGATTTCCCCGCCCGCTATTCGCCCCAGATGGGGTTTGAAGGGGCCAATGTAATCTTTGACACCTGGATCCACCCGCTGGTGATGGGGCTTGAAGAGCATCTGTTGCACATGTTCCGCGAGGATTTTGAATTTCACGACGCAGCAGGCCCATCACATCACGGCGGCCATGCGCCCGTGGCACTGGAGGCAGGGGGGCCAGCCCCCATCGGCCAGAGGCCGATGTCCCCCGGAGCGATAATGGAAAGATGAAGACGGGCGAGGTGATTTGGCTGGATCAGGCCGAGCGCGAATTAAAGAAGATCCCTTTCTTTGTGCGTGGCAAGGCCCGGCGCAACACAGAAAAGTTCGCCAGCGATCAGGGCTTGAACGAAATCTCACTGGATACGCTTTACGAAGCAAAGGCTCATTTTGCGCGATGATGTAACCCATAACCCCTATCGCGTGGTGCTTCTGACGCTTGACCGGCACGCCGCCGGGCCTGCTGCCCGTGTGGCCCCGCGCCTGGCGCAGGATTTTCCCGGTCTGCAGGTGCACATCCATGCCGCCGCTGAATGGGAAAAAGACCCCAGTGCATTGGCCGCAACCAAATCGGACGTCGCCCAGGCTGATATCGTGGTGTCATCCGTGATCTTCTTAGAAGACCACATCAAAGCCATCCTGCCCGATTTGAAAGCACGCCGCGACACCTGTGATGCCATGGTGGGCATCATCGCAGATCAAGAAATCGTGCAGCTGACCCGCATGGGCGATCTGGACATGTCCCGCCCCGCGTCCGGGGCCATGGCGCTTTTGAAAAAGCTCAAGCCTGCCAGCAAATCCGGGGCCTCTGGTGCAGGCCAGATGAAGATGCTGCGCCGTTTGCCCAAGCTGCTGCGCCTCATTCCCGGCAAAAGCCAGGATCTGCGCGCCTGGTTCCTGTCGATGCAATATTGGCTGGGCGGCTCGGATGAGAACATCGAAAGCCTCGTGCGGTTCCTGATCTCACGTTATGCCAACCGGCCCGAATGGCGCGGCACCCATGCTGATCTGCCCGTCGAATACCCCGATGTTGGGCTTTATCACCCCGATCTACCCGGCACTGGCATCACCACGGACCTAAGCGATCTGCCACAGCGCGGCGATGGCCCAACCGTGGGCATTCTGATGCTGCGCAGCTATATTTTGGCAGGCGATACCGCCCATTACGCCCATGTGATCCGCAGCTTTGAGGCGCGCGGCCTGCGCGTGATCCCTGCTTTTGCGGGGGGCCTCGATGGGCGGCCCGCGATGGATGCTTATTTTGGCGGTGTGGATGCTTTGGTCTCTCTCACCGGGTTCTCTTTGGTGGGCGGGCCGGCCTATAATGACAACGCAGGCGCGATTGCTGCGTTGTCCCAGCTTGACGTGCCTTATCTGACCGCACAGCCCTTGGAATTCCAAACGCTGCAGCAATGGGCGCGGGGCGATCAGGGGCTCAGCCCGATTGAATCCACCATGCTTATCGCGCTGCCCGAACTGGACGGCGCGACCAATCCCACCGTCTTTGCTGGCCGCCATGGTGCGGAAGGCTGCGACGGCTGCGCGCATCGCTGCGCTGCAGAGGGCGATGTCAAAGCCATGGCCCCTTGCGTGGAACGGATTGAGGCCCTGGCCGAAAAGGCCCACAGGATGGCCAGCTTGCGGCGCAAGAGCAATGCGGACAAGAACCTTGCCATCGTGCTTTTTGGCTTTCCGCCCAATGCGGGTGCTGTGGGCACTGCCGCCTACCTCAGCGTATTTGAAAGCCTTTTCAACACGTTGAACCGTTTGCAGGCCGAGGGGTATGACGTCACCCCCGCCTCAGTCGATGAATTGCGCGAGATCGTTTTAAACGGCAACGCCAAGACACTGGGCCAAGAGGCCAATGTCGCCGCCCGCGTCACGGCAGATCAGATCGTGGCGCGCACCCCCTGGCTGGATGAGATTGAGGCAACCTGGGGCCCCGCCCCGGGCCGTGTGCAATCCAACGGGCGCGAGGTGTTTGTGCTGGGCGCGCAGTTTGGCCGCGTCTTTGTCGGCGTACAGCCGGGCTTTGGCTATGAGGGCGATCCGATGCGCCTGCTCTTTGAGCGTGGCTTTGCCCCGACCCATGCGTTCAACGCCTTTTACCAATACCTCAAACATGATTTTGAGGCGGACGCGGTGCTGCATTTCGGGATGCACGGCGCGTTGGAGTTCATGCCCGGCAAGCAGAACGGGCTGTCCGGTGCCGATTGGCCCGACCGTTTGATGGGGCAGATGCCCAACGTCTACCTTTATGCCGCCAACAACCCATCCGAGGCGACGCTGGCCAAGCGGCGCAGCAATGCGGTGACGGTCACGCATCTGACACCGCCACTGCAATCGGCGGGGCTTTACCGTGGCTTGGCTGATCTCAAAGACAGCCTGCAACGTTTCCGCGCCCTGCCCCCCGGTGATCCCAGCCGCGATGAGATGCGCGCGCTGATCGCCGCCCAGGCAGAGGCGGTGAACCTTGAGGCTGAGGATGCCGATACCCTCTGGCTCAAACTGCTTGAGACCGAAGAGGCGCTGATCCCCGACGGTCTGCACATCGTAGGCAAGACACTGGAGGCAGAGCAGCGCGCGGATCTGCTCGGTCTGATGAGCTTTGACAGCGAAGAAGACCGCGCCGCCGCCGCGGCCAACCTTGCGCAGGATCATGAGCTGCCCGCGCTTATGCGCGCGCTCAACGGACAATACATCGCCCCTGTGCCGGGTGGCGATGTGATCCGCGCGCCTGAAATCCTGCCCACGGGCCGCAACATCCACGCCTTTGATCCCTTCCGCATGCCCACCGCCTTTGCCATGCAAGACGGCGCCGCTCAGGCCGAAGCGCTGATTGAGACGCATAAGACCTTGCCGCGCAGCGTGGCTTTGGTGCTTTGGGGCAGTGACAACATCAAATCCGGCGGCGGGCCGATTGGCCAGGCGCTGGCGCTGATGGGCGCGCGTCCACGGTTTGACAGCCACGGCCGCCTCTGCGGCGCTGATCTGATACCGCTGGCCGAGTTGGGCCGCGCACGTGTCGATGTGGTGATGACCCTCTCTGGCATTTTCCGCGATCTGCTGCCCTTGCAGACCAAACTGCTGGCCGATGCCGCGTATCAATGCGCCGCCGCTGATGAACCCGAGGCACTGAACCCCATTCGCCAACATGCGCTGGCCTTTATGGCCACCAATGGCTGCGATCTAAAAACCGCCGCGCTGCGGGTCTTTTCCAATGCCGAAGGGGCCTATGGCTCCAATGTGAACCAATTGGTGGACAGCTCCGCCTTTGAGGATGACGCCGATCTGGCCGATGCCTACCAGGCGCGCAAATCCTTTGCCTACGGCACCGATGGCGAGGCAAGCGCACAGGCCGAACTGCTGCAAGACACGCTCGCCAATGTGGATCTGGCCTATCAAAACCTCGAATCCGTCGAGTTGGGCGTGACCACGGTGGATCACTACTTTGATACGCTGGGCGGCATCGCCTCTGCGGTGAAACGCGCCAAGGGCACGGATGCCACGCCGGTCTATATCGGCGATCAGACACGGGGCTCGGCAACGGTACGCACCCTCGAAGATCAGGTGGCGCTGGAAACCCGCGCCCGCAATCTGAACCCGAAATTCTATGAACCGCTTCTCAAACACGGCCACGAAGGGGTGCGCCAGATTGAGGCCAGCATCACCAATACCGTGGGCTGGTCTGCGACCACCGGCAAGGTGGAACCTTGGGTCTATCAGCGCCTGTCTGAGACCTTTGTGTTGGATGACGCCATGCGCCAGCGGCTCGCTGATCTGAACCCGCAAGCCTCTATGCGCATGGCCAACCGCCTGCTGGAAGCCTCGGATCGTGACTATTGGCAACCAGACGCCGAAACGCTCGCCGCGCTGCAATCCGCAGCCGACGCCATCGAAGATCAACTAGAGGGCATTGCAGCCGAATGACCCCTGAAAGGACAACATCATGAGCCCACTTGATAAGGGAATTCCAAGCCTCAAGGGACAAGACGGCGAAGGTTCCGTGCAGGTGCACCGGGATTCGTCGATGAAAATCGAAGGGGCCAAGGTGTTTTCGGTCTATGGCAAGGGCGGGATTGGCAAATCCACGACCTCATCCAACCTGTCAGCTGCGTTTTCCAAACTGGGCAAACGCGTGCTGCAGATCGGGTGCGACCCCAAACATGACAGCACCTTCACCCTCACCGGTTCGCTGGTGCCCACCGTCATCGACATTCTGAAGGAGGTGGATTTCCACCCCGAAGAGCTGCGCGCGGAGGATTTCGTTTTCGAAGGGTTCAACGGCGTCAAATGTGTTGAGGCGGGCGGCCCACCTGCGGGCACCGGCTGTGGTGGCTATGTCGTGGGCCAGACGGTGAAACTGCTCAAACAGCACCACCTGTTGGAAGACACCGATGTGGTGATCTTTGACGTGCTGGGCGATGTGGTCTGTGGTGGCTTTGCCGCCCCGCTGCAGCACGCGGATCGGGCGTTGATCGTCACGGCCAATGATTTTGACAGCATCTATGCGATGAACCGCATCATTGCGGCCGTGCAGGCCAAGTCCAGCAACTACAAGGTGCGCCTGGCCGGCTGCGTGGCCAACCGCTCACGCGAGACGGATGAGGTGGACCGCTACTGCAAGACGGTTGGCTTTAACCGCATCGCGCATATGCCCGATCTGGATGCGATCCGCCGCTCGCGGCTCAAGAAAAAGACCCTGTTTGAAATGGACCTCGATGACGACATCGCCGCGGTTCAAAAGGAATACATCCGCCTGGCAGAGACACTGTGGAACGGAACGGAGCCTTTGGCCCCTGCCCCGCTGCCTGACCGCGAAATCTTTGAGCTTTTGGGATTTGATTAATGGCTGACACCGCCCAACACCAAAGGCTAAGCGCGACTTCCCCTGCGGGGGCGGCGCCTGTTGGGCTGTCTGAGGCGCAGACCGCTGAGGGGGGTGATCTCCGACGATTATGCCAAGACCCGCAACCGGGTTGAGCATTACTTTGACCGTACCGCCACCAAAACATGGGAGCGGTTGACCTCTGACGCGCCGGTCTCTGGCATCCGCGCCACCGTGCGCGCGGGCCGCGATGCAATGCGGGCGCTGATCCTCAACCAACTGCCCACCGATCTGCGCGGCATGCGGATTTTGGATGCGGGCTGTGGCACCGGGGCCTTGGCCCATGAGCTGGCAGAGCGTGGCGCCGATGTCTTGGGCATCGACATCTCGCCTCAACTGGTTGAAATCGCGCGTAAACGCACGCCGAACATGCTGCATGACAAGCTGACGTTCCGGGCGGGCGACATGCTGGACCCAAGCCTTGGCAACTTTGACCACATCGTCGCCATGGACAGCCTGATTTACTACACCGCGCAGGACATTGCCGAGATCCTCGGGGGCCTTGCCCCGCGTGTGGCCGCCAGCATGGTCTTTACCGTCGCCCCCCGCACCCCGCTGCTGATGGCGATGTGGTATGCGGGCAAGCTGTTCCCGAAATCGGATCGTTCGCCCACGATGATCCCCCACACCGCCGCCCAGATCCGGCGCAAGCTGACAACCGGCAGCTTGAGCGACGTGCAGCGTGTGACCTCTGGCTTCTACATCTCCAACGCTTTGGAGTTCCGCCCATGATCCTGACCCGCAGCCAGATCAAGAACGCCAGCCTGCGCATGTTGCCCTTCTCAGATGCGGTCAGCGCGCAGCTCCCTCTGGGTCAGCTTTTGCGCCTGTCGCTGTTCCAGATCAGCGTTGGCATGGCCTCTGTGATGCTGTTGGGCACGCTCAACCGCGTGATGATCGTGGAGCTGGGCGTGGCCGCAACCATCGTGGCCATCATGATCGCCATCCCCGTGCTGGTCGCCCCTTTCCGGGCGCTCTTGGGGTTCAAATCAGACACCTACCGCTCTTCCATCGGGTGGAAACGCATCCCCTACCTGTGGTTCGGATCGCTGTGGCAATTTGGCGGGCTGGCCATCATGCCCATGGGCCTGTTGGTGTTATCCGGCGATCAGGTCGCAGGCCCCGAATGGGCAGGCGAAGTGGGCGCGGCGCTGGCCTTCCTGCTCACCGGCTTGGGCATGCATATGACCCAGACCGCCGGTCTGGCCCTCGCTGCTGACCGCGCCAGCGATGAAACCCGGCCGCAAGTGGTGGCGCTGCTGTATGTGATGTTCCTGGTGGGCATGGGCGTGTCCGCTGTCCTTATCGGAACATTATTGCGTGATTTCAGCGCCTTACGTCTGGTACAAGTGGTGCAAGGTGCGGCGGTTGTCACGCTGTTGCTGAACCTCGTGGCGCTGTGGAAACAAGAAAAAGTCGCCCCCATGAGCAAAGAGGAACGCGCCGCCCCGCGCCCGCAGTTCCGCGATGCCTGGGCCGATCTGACCCAAGACACCACCGCCACCCGGCTGCTGGTGGTCGTCTTTCTGGGCACCTTGGCCTTCAACATGCAGGACGTCCTGCTTGAACCTTACGGCGGCGAAATTCTGGGGCTGTCGGTCTCTGCCACCACGCTTTTGACGGCGATGTGGGCGGTGGGCGCGCTCTTGGGCTTTGGCCTGGCCGCGCGCTGGCTGAAAACCGCCATCAACCCTCACCGCATGGCGGCACGGGGGCTGCTGGCCGGGCTGATCGCCTTTTCTGCGGTCATCTTTGCCGCGCCGATGAATTCGGGCGTGCTGTTTTTTGCGGGTGCCTTTGGCATCGGCCTGGGCGGCGGGCTTTTTGCGGTGGCCACGCTCACCTCTGCGATGGCGCTGGAAACCCAAGGGACCGCTGGCAAAGGCCTGGCCCTGGGCGCTTGGGGCGCGGCACAGGCCACGGCGGCGGGGCTGTCCATCTTCATGGGCGGCGCGCTGCGCGATGTGATCAACGTCGCGGCCCAAAACGGTGCCCTGGGTGAGGCGCTGCGCTCCGCCACGACGGGCTATTCCGTCGTTTATCACATCGAGATTTGCTTGCTCTTTGCCACGCTCATCGCGCTGGGACCGTTGGTCCGGGCGCGCCCGCTCACTGAAACCCCGGCACAGCCCTTGGGCCTTGCCGATTTTCCAACCTAACCGAACCCAGCAGACCACGGAGGCTTAAATGGTAGGCGTCGAATTCTTCGGTAACTTTGATCTCGCATCAGCGGCGATCTGGTTATTCTACATCTTTTTCGCAGGGCTGATTTACTACCTGCAAACCGAAAACATGCGCGAAGGCTATCCACTAGAAACAGACGATGGCCAGCCCGCCCCAAACCAAGGCCCCTTCCCGGTGCCAAAGGACAAAACCTTTATCCTGCCCCACGGCCGGGGTGAGGTGACGGTCCCCTCAGGTCAGCACCCTGATCGCCCCGTTCTGGCGCTGCAGCGTACCTCCAAGGCCGAAGGCTCGCCTTTTGTGCCCACGGGTGATCCGATGATGGACGGCGTTGGCCCGGCCTCATGGGCGCCGCGCCGCGACGTGCCGGAACTGGATGCCCACGGCCATGCCAAGATCCAGCCGCTGTCCAAGCTGGAGGAATTCTCCGTCTCAGCCGGGCGCGACCCGCAGGGCATGCCGGTGATGACAGGGGACGGCGAAGTTGTTGGCCGCATCGTCGATATGTGGGTGGACGTGCCTGAACAGATGGTCCGCTATCTGGTCATGGACGTGAACCCCGAAGGGTCCGGCAAACACCGCCTGATCCCGATGAACTTTGCGCGGATCAAATCGAACCACGTCAAGATCCGCTCGCTTTATCAGCACAATGTGGACGGCATCCCAACCATCAAAGGGGACGCCGAAATCACGCTGCTCGAAGAGGAAAAGATCATGGCCTACTTCGGCGGCGGCACCATGTACGCCGATCCAAAGCGCGAAGAGCCTGTGATCTAACCCACCTCTGGGCCGACCAGCCATCGGCCCGGAAACCACCTTAGGGATGACTGCCATGCACCACGATGACTTCAAATTCGAACCCGTCCCCGGCCTGCCCGAAGCGCTCCCCAAAGGGGAACACATTCTGTGGCAAGGTCGGCCAAACAGCCTCCGTTTGGCAAAGGACGCGTGGAAATTGAACTGGGTGCTTGGCTATTTCCTGGTGTTGGCAGTTTGGCGCGTGGGGGTGTCCTCCACGACCCTGCCAATCGGATCAGCCCTGGCCCACGGCGTGCCCTTCCTCCTTGCTGGCATCGTAACGGGGCTGATCCTTTACGGGCTTGCCGTCGTCCAGGCGCGCAGCACCATCTACACCCTGACCAACAAACGCGTGGCTTTGCGCATCGGTGCTGCCCTGACCATGACGCTGAACCTACCTTACGTGCAGATCGCCAATGCCACCGTGCACACCCGCAAATCCGGCCATGGCACCCTCGCGTTTGAGCTGATGGGTGAGACGCGCCTGTCCTATCTGATGACCTGGCCGCACGCGCGCCCTGGCGCTTTGCCCGCACCGAGCCGGCGCTGCGGTCGATCCCGAATGTGGCCACCGTTGCGCAGATTTTCGCTGACGCCGCTGAGGCGCGCGTGGCTGAACCCAAAATCACCCGGTCCGCCCCCACGGGCGATGCGATTGCAGCGGAGTAAGTGACATGAGCCACCCCACATCCTCGCTTGCCAACCAGATGAAGATGCGCGACCGCGAAATGGTCCCCCGCATCCTTGTCATTGCGATGTTCGGCCTGATGGCCGCGTCTTTGGCCATCGTGGCCTTTGCCCGTCTCACCGATCAGCCACTGCGCGGCGTGCCCGCGCCATCGGCCATCGTGGCGGAACGGATGATCACCCTGGAAGGCACCCGCAACGACGGGGTGCGCGTCCTGGATGCCAGCGGCGCTGAGATCGCCTTTTCCCGCGAAAACCGCGCGGGCTTTATCGACGTCATCTGGGTCGGCATCAACCGCGAGCGCATGTTGCGCGGCATCGCGGGCAACCCTGCCCTCCAACTTGTGCGCCGCGAAAACGGCCACACCGCCATTATCGACCCCGCCACAAACTGGTCCATCGAACTTGTGGGCTACGGCGCGGACAATATCGCAGCTTTCGCCAGGCTGCTTGATTGAACCATGAAAGGGACACCACCATGGGACTACTGACCCGCAGCAAAGAGACGGCCCCCTGCACCGTCACCATCAGCCACAGGTTCGAAGAACTGTCGGCACATGTGAAATTCAACAACGGCGCCGTCGTCTATCCCGGCGATTCCGTCCTGGTGCACGGGGAAGAGATCATGGCCCCCTACGGTGAGGTTGTCGAAGAGACCCGCACCGCCACGATCACCCGCGCCAGCAAGCTGGAACAGCTTTGGACCCGCATGACCGGGGACTTCGAATTCATGGAACTCTGCGAATTTTCCTTCTCCGAAGAGGTGCTGTCATGAACGCCCCAACCCATTCCGCCTTTGCCAAAACCGCAGAAGAGGCGCTCGCCGCACAGGACGCGTTGGACAACGCTGTCACCACCTCCGAGGAAGCCACGCAGGTGGCGATGCAGAACACCCTGCTGACGCCGCGGTTCTACACCACCGACTTTGATGAAATGGACGCCATTGATGTGTCGCCCGTCCGCGACGAATGGGATGTTCTCATCAACGCGATGAAAGCAGATCCTAATCAGGGGCATTTCAAGAAAAACGAAGATTGGGATGATGTCGATTGGGACGGGATGGAACCTGCGCTCAAGGCCGAATTCATCGACTTCCTGATCTCGTCCTGCACGGCGGAATTCTCAGGCTGTGTGCTGTATAAAGAAATGAAGCGGCGCGGTGCGAATGAAGATATCACCACCCTGTTTCAGCTCATGGCCCGGGATGAGGCGCGGCACGCCGGTTTCATCAACGACGCTCTGCGCGAGGCGGGCATCCGTGTGAACCTTGGCTTTCTGACGCAACAGAAAAAATACACCTACTTCCGGCCCAAGTTCATCTACTATGCCACCTACCTCAGCGAAAAGATCGGCTATGCCCGCTATATCACGATCTTCCGCCATCTTGAGGCGCATCCAGAGCATCGGTTTCACCCGATTTTCAAATGGTTCCGTGAGTGGTGCAATGATGAGTTCAGCCATGGCGAAGCCTTTGCCTTGCTGATGAAAACAGACCCTAAGCTGACGGAATCCTTCACCAACAAGCTGTGGATCAAGTTCTTTTTGACGGCCGTCTATTCCACCATGTGGGTACGCGACCACCAGCGCCCCGTGTTCCATGACGCGCTTGGGGTGGACACCACCTGGTACGGCCAGGAAGTATTCCGCAAGACGTCCGAGATCTCCAAGCAGGTCTTTCCGATGACACTGGACATCGACCATCCGCGCTGGCGCAAGAACCTGGATCTGATGGAGGCCGCAAGCCGCCAGATTGATGCCGCCAAGAAACGCGGCGGTGTGGGCGGCATGATCAGCCGGGTCACCGGCATGGCCAAAGCCGCCAAGGCCTTTGTCAGCCTCTACACCATCCCCGCCATCCCAAATGAGGTGCCGGACAGCCCCCGCCTACAACCGGCCTACTAAGGAACCGCTATGTCGTCCCCCTGGACCGCAGCCTTGATCGCAGTTTTCGCCTGGTGGTTTTTCACCGGTGCGATCCTGCTGGTCGTGCGCCGCGCCGATGGGGGCGACACCGTGGCCCATGGCCGCAATGTCTTTCTGTCGATCCCGCTCTTTGCGCTGGGGGCGGCAGGCATCATCCTCTCTGCCGGGGCCCTGACCACGGCAAATGTCTATATCGCCTTCATCAGCACTCTGCTGGTCTGGGGCTGGATCGAACTGGCGTTCCTCGCTGGCGTCATCACCGGACCTGAGCGTCGCCCCTGCCCTGCGGGCCTCACCGGTCAGGCCCGTTTCGCCCGCGCCTGGCACACGGTCAGCCATCATGAGGTGCTGCTTTTGCTGGCGCTCTTGGTGATCCTGAACATCACTCGCGGCGCTGAGAACACGGTGGCCTTCTGGTCCTACCTCATCCTCTTTGTCGCGCGAATTTCTGCCAAGCTGAACCTCTTTTTCGGCGTACCGCGCATCAACACCGAATTTGTGCCCAAACCGCTGGAGCACCTCAAAAGCTATTTCCGCCAGGGCCCAATCACCCTGGCCTTCCCCTTAGGCGTGACGTTCCTGTCGATCACCGCCGCCTGTTTTGCCGAACGCATGGTATCGGCGCCCTCACCGCAGGCCCTGACCGGCTTTGCCCTTCTCACCGCGCTGGCGGCTCTCGCCACGCTTGAACATTGGTTGATGGTGGTGCCGCTGCCTGATGCCAAACTCTGGCGCTGGATGCTGCCAGAGGCCCCAGGACACTATCCAAGGACAAGACCCATGAACTTTGATGCGCTCTTTCAAGCCCAAATCGACCAATTGAAGGAAGAGGGTAACTATCGCTATTTCGCTGAGTTAGAGCGTAAATGCGGCAAGTTTCCCCGTGCCGCCAACCATGTGGACGGCGAAAAGCGGGATGTGACTGTCTGGTGCTCGAACGACTATCTGGGCATGGGCCAGAACCCTGTGGTGATCGACGCCATGTGCGAAGCGGTGCAGCGCACCGGCACCGGTGCGGGCGGCACGCGCAACATCTCTGGCACCAACCACGATCACCTGCTGCTGGAGGCCGAATTGGCCGACCTGCACGGCAAAGAAAGCGCGCTGCTCTTTACCTCTGGATACGTCTCTAACTGGGCGGCTTTGTCCTGTCTGGGTAGCCGGTTGGAGAACTGCGTGATCCTGTCGGACGCGGGCAACCATGCCTCTATGATCGAAGGCATCCGCCATTCCAAAGCGCAAAAGGTGATCTGGAAACACAACGATGTGGCCGACCTGGAGGCCAAGCTGGCCGCCCTGCCCGCCAATGTCCCTAAAATTGTCGCTTTCGAATCCGTCTATTCCATGGATGGTGACATCTGCCCGATGCGCGAAATTGTTGAGGTGGCCGAAAAATACGGTGCCATGACATACCTTGATGAGGTGCACGCCGTGGGCATGTACGGCCCACGCGGTGGCGGCGTGTCCGAACGCGAAGGCCTGGCAGACCGCATCACCCTGATCGAAGGCACGCTGGGCAAAGCCTTTGGCGTGGTCGGCGGCTATATCACCGGCTCCGCAGCCCTGTGTGATTTCATCCGCAGCTTCGCCTCCGGCTTTATCTTTACCACCGCCCTGCCCCCTGCGGTGGCAGCAGCGGCGCGGGCCTCCATCATGCATCTCAAGCAAAGCTGCGTGGAACGGGACCGCCAAAAAGAGCAGGTCGCCAAGATGCGCAAGCTGCTCGACCTCGCGGGAATTCCCCACATGATGAACGAAAGCCACATCATCCCCGTGATGATCAAAGATCCGGTCAAAACCCGGATGCTGGCCGACTACTTGATGGAGGAATGGGCGATTTACGTGCAGCCCATCAACTATCCCACCGTGCCCAAAGGGACAGAGCGTTTGCGCTTTACCCCCTCACCCCTGCACACCGATAAAGACATCGCTTATCTGGTCGACGCGCTGAGCCACTTGTGGAAACAATGCGCCATCAGTCACGCGGTGGCGTAACCCCGCAAACTGCGGGCGCGTATAGACCAAAACGTCGCCCCACGTGACCCTACCATGCGCGCCACAGTCCCCCTATGGCGCGATCACCTTTGTGGGCGCAACAAGACAGGGCAAGAACGATGGCCGGTGAGACGAACCTCGATAAATTGATCAGATCGCTGTCGGCAGAGCTTGTCGATGGGGTCTATGTCTTTGTGACGGCAGCGCCGGATCAGGTGCCCACGGGCATTGCCCCGCGCATGACTTTTCAAGAGGCAGAGGGCACAACCCTCATCATGCTGCAATCAGAGGCCACAGCACTGGGGCTGGCTTATGAATTTCCCTGCAGAATGATCACCCTCAACATCCACTCCTCCCTTGAGGCGGTGGGTTTCATGGCATGCATCGCCACGGCTTTGGCGCAGCACGACATGGGCGTGAACCCCGTTTCCGGCTTTTTCCATGACCACCTGTTTGTGCCAAACGGACGCGAGGCTGATGCCATGGCCGTCCTGCAAGACCTGTCAGAAGGCAAAGCATAGGCCCTACAAAGGCCGAAGACGCCGCTTTAGCCCAAACCCTCAATAAAGGCGCGCATGGCCCTCAGCGCGTCGCTGGGCCTGTCTGCGACCACTCCATGCCCACAATCTGCGTAGCGGTGATAGGTCACTCGGTCCGCGTCCAGCCCATCCGCGATGACATCTGAGAACACAGGTGGGGTGATCGGATCATCCTCACCCGCCATCAACAGAACCGGACAGGAAATGCGGGCAAGCGCCGGTCGGAAATCCATCGCGCCGTGCTCGGCATGCGGCCCGTTAAAGTGCAGCGCTGTTTGGTTGCGCCAAAGAATGCGGGAAAGCCAGTCTTGGGACGTGGATGCGCTGCGTTGATAGAGCGGCACACAGCGGTCGCGGTAAAGCGCCCTGCCCGCTTCTGTCGGCTGTTCCCAATACTCCCGCGCGATCTTGGCAATCTCAGGGCCGCCCAACCGTTCAAAGGCGGCATAGACGTCGGCAAAATCCACTTTCGCCGCGGTGGAGATCAACACCAGACCCGCCGCATGACCGGGATGGCGCGTGGCATATGACAGTGTGACAAACCCGCCAAAGGACGTGCCAATCACGATCGGGCGCTCAATGCCCAAGGCATCACAAAGTCCGCGCAGATCATCGCCCCATTGCGCCAGTGTCCAGTCATTGGGATCATCGCCCGCGCTGCGCCCGTTGCCCCGGTGATCATAATACACCACCTGCGCAATGTCGGTCAGCTGACCGAAGTAGGGTTTTGACACCGTGTGATCCGCCCCTGGCCCGCCATGGACCATCACCACCGTCGGCTTTTGGCGCATGGACGCGCCCTCCGGCGCCAGCCCTTCGCCATCCACATCAAAATAAAGCCGCGCGCCGTTAACTTCTGTGTACATCGCTCACCCCGCTGCGGCCTATCAGATCACAGCCAGTCGGAGGCGGCCAGCCCACGGGGAGGCCGCATCACATCACAGGTCGTCAGATTATCTCAGAAGGAACAACAAGGCATCTCTGCCCCGCCCTCAGCTGCGCCACTCAAAAAAGCCATCGCCAGCCGCAGCCAGCATCTTGCCCGCCATCTCGGTGCCAGCAGCGGCGCCATCCTCAATCGGGCAACGCACCGCGTCCTCAATCACCTCAGAGCCGTCGGGGCGCAGAACCTCACCGCGCAGCCAGATGTCGCCGCCGTCAAGCTCAGCCAGACCCGCAATCGGCGTTTCACACGACCCATCCAGTGCGGCCAGGAACGCCCGTTCAGCCGCCAGGCGCTGGCCTGTCGGGCCATCATGTATCGCCTCCAGCATTTCGGCCATGCGGCTGTCATCCGCGCGCCGCTCAATCCCGATGGCACCCTGGGCCACCGCAGGCAGCATCGTCTCCGTCTCAATCGCGGTTTTGGGCACCTCATCCATGCCCAAACGGTTCAACCCCGCCATCGCCAGGAAGGTGGCTTCGGCCACGCCATCCTCCAGCTTTTTTAGCCGGGTCTGCAGATTGCCGCGAAACTCAACCACCTCCAGATCGGGCCGCCGCAGTTTCAGCTGCGCCCGGCGCCGCAGGCTTGATGTGCCCACAACCGTGCCCGCCGCCAGCTCACCCAGGCCTGACGCACGCGGTGAGATGAACGCATCGCGCACATCCTCGCGCGGCAAATAGGTATCCAACAACAGCCCCTCTGGCTGGATCGTCGGCATGTCTTTCATCGAATGCACCGCGATGTCGATCTTGCCGGCCAGCATGTCGTCCTCAATCTCGCGGGTGAAAAGACCCTTGCCGCCGATCTCTTTCAACGGGCGGTCCAGCACCTTGTCGCCGGTGGTTTTGATCACGCAGATTTCAAAGGCCTCAAACGGCAGGTCAAACGCCTTCGCCAGCCGCTCCCGCGTTTCATAGGCCTGGGCCAAAGCAAGGGGCGACCCACGGGTGCCGATGTTCAAAGGGTTCTGCGGGGTGGGTAGATTCAGTGTCATACCTTTACGTACCCCTGTAAACTTCGCCTGACAACTCTTGTATCACGTCAGTTTACCTATCATGATGCGACAAAGACCGTAGCCAGGAAAGACCAATGCGCCAAGACAAGACAATCCTGCGGGCCCTCGCGGGGGAAACGCTGCCGACCCCACCGATTTGGATGATGCGCCAGGCCGGGCGATATTTGCCTGAATACAAGGCCACCCGTGCCGAGGCCGGCGATTTCCTGTCGCTGTGCTACAACCCCGATCTGGCCGCCGAAGTTACCTTTCAGCCGATCCGGCGCTACGGCTTTGACGCGGCCATTCTGTTTGCCGATATCCTGCTCATTCCCCAAGCGCTTGGCATGGACCTGTGGTTTGTCACCGGCGAAGGCCCACGGCTGTCCACACTGGGCTCAAAGGCCGATGTGGACGCCCTGAAACCCGCCGAGGCGGTGCATGACACGCTGAACCCCGTCTATGAAACGGTCAAGATCCTGTCCAACGGACTGCCCGATGAAACCACGCTTATCGGTTTCGCCGGTGCCCCCTGGACCGTCGCCACCTACATGATCGCTGGGCGCGGCACGCCAGACCAAGGGCCTGCTCATACGCTCAAATCCGAGAACCGTGCGGTGTTTGAGGCCATCATCGACCGCGTGACAGAGGCCACGGTTCTTTACCTGTCCGAACAGATCAAAGCCGGGGCAGAGGTGGTCAAGATCTTCGATTCTTGGGCAGGCTCGCTTCAAGGCGCTGATTTTGATGACTTTTCTCTCAAACCGATGCAGCGCATCACGGCCGAGATCAAAGCCTTGCACCCCGGCATTCCCGTCATCGCCTTCCCACGTGGTGCGGGTGAACGCTATGTCGGCGCACATGCGGCCACGGGGGCTGACTGCATCGCCCTGGACGACGGCGTGACGGCCCCCTGGGCGGCGCAGAACGTGCAAACCGGCGGCTGTGTGCAGGGCAACCTCAAATCCTCCCACATGGTCACAGGGGGCGATGCACTGGTGTCAGAAACCCGCGCAATCGTTGAGGCGTTCTCAGACGGGCCGCATATCTTTAATCTGGGCCACGGCATCACGCCGGATGCGGACCCAGAAAACGTGCAGTTGATGATTGATACCGTGCGGGGAAGCTAGGGTACTTGCCCCTCGCTGATGTGGTGGGTGCGGCCAGGTTGCTTTTGAGTTTTAGTGGAAAGATGAAGCGCGGCGGTGCGCTTTGACTTCTTCGGGGGCTGCTTGTGGTTTGCGTGGGGATTAAGGTCCTTTGCCCTAGCCGATGATCTCCAGCGTGCTGACATCGCCGTCGACCGCCTGACAGGCCCTCAGGAGCACCGCGTCCAGATGGGTTTGGACGTAGGCTGCATGAAACCGGCTGGGGGCCCGCAGCGTCAGCCGCCCCCCTGCCCTGCCTTCGCGCACCAAGGCTTCAATCCAAGCCCCATAGCGGCCCTGGTCCTCAGCATAGAGCACCGCGCGGGCCAGCCCCCATTCTGTGGCCTCATCCACGGTTGGGGCTGTGACGATACCTTTGACCGGGAAAGGCACAACCGTCTCAGCGGGTGCCCCTTCCAGGCGCAGCGCAAAGTCGGGGCCGACCTCAGGCCAAATTGCCTTGGTGCTATCCAGAAGGCGTTCCACATCGAGGCCGTAAGTGGTCACCCGTCCCCGCGCGCCTTGTTTTTTGACCACCAGCCAGCCGAGGCCGCGTAACTTCGCAAGTTCGCGTTTGACGGTGCGTTCATTGCAAGACCACAGCCGCGCAATTTCGCGCTGGCCCATCGACAGCTCATCGCGGCCCCAGTTGTAACGCGCGGTGAGAAGTGTGATCAGCCGCAAGACCAGACGTTGGTCATGTTTGCCCAGCGACAGGGCATGTGCCCCAAGCGCTGTGATAATATCATATTTGCGTGCAGCAGCTCCCGGCCCTGCCAGCTTTGTCTGGAGCATGTCCCTGCCCTATCCATGCGCAACCGGAAAATAGTTGCTATGCCTCGTGTCCCGAACTCTTTGGTTCGATTAACTGCTTCCAGTGAAAGGCAACGCTTTTCAGGAAGCTTGTCTGATTTGCGTCCAAACGTTCGATTCTGTCAAGGCTTAGCTGATCTTGTGGGTGTCGCTTTCCCAAATCAAAAGAAAGAAATCAGGTTAAATAGGTATAGGGTGACATACAGTCTGTCCCCTAGTTAGACTCTTTTGTCCCCTATTCGTCTCTGATCTTTTCAAACCTGTCCCCCTTGGGACGGTCTGTTTGGTGGTGGGGTCAAGGAGCAGAGCGATTCGCTTTGGGCCAACTATATATGGTGTATTCGCATAATAACGTGATTTACTTTTTTCGCAAAATCAGCGTAAATCGGAAAGTGTGCGGAATTAGCGTCCTGTTTCTATGCAAAACCGCTCCACACCCCTGTCCCCGCGGGGACACATGGCGAATAACGTGAGAATAGAGGCAGTTACCATGTTCACCCATCAAGATCTTGCAGCGTTGCAGGCACAATCGCTCAAGATGCAAGGATTCATCCGTCAGCAGACCTTTTCCCCTGAGAACGAAAAGACCCTGCGCCGCTTTTCCAGCTGGGAGGTGGCGGAGCTGATCTTTAAGGTTAATCAATCGACCCTGCGGGGACGGCTGGCGGCAGACCCCTCCCTGCCCCAGGGCCAGACGGAGGAGGACGGCCGCCAGCATTGGTACAGCTTGGAAGAGATCAATGAGCTGCGCCGCCGGCTCAAGATCAACCGCAAGAGCCTGATGCCCCACCGCCCCGCAGGCAAGCGCGCGATGCGCGCGGCGATTGCCAACTTCAAAGGGGGTGCCGGTAAATCCACCGTGGCACTGCACTTTGCCCATGCCGCGGCCTTGGATGGCTACCGCGTGTTGGTGGTGGATTTTGACCCGCAAGCCACGCTCAGCCATTCCATGGGGCTCAATGATGTGAGCGAGGAATACACCGTCTGGGGCGTCATGGCCCGCGACCTCATCCGCGAGACGGAGCGGATGAATGCCGCCACGCGCGGCGCGGAAAGTGGTGCTGCCCTGCCCCAACGCAAGCTGCCCAGTTCGATCACCGAAATGGGGCTGCACGATCTGCGCGTCACGGACTTTATTAAGCCCACCAATTGGCCCACGATTGACGCCCTGCCCTCTTGCGCCAACGCGGCCTTTGTTGAATTTGCTTCGGCCCAATACCGGCACCTGAACCCTGAGTGGTCGTTCTTTGCCGCGGTCTCTCGCTACCTCGATAGCCTGCCGGATGACGCCTATGACCTCATCCTCTTCGATTGCCCGCCTGCCATCGGCTATCAATCCATGAACGCGGTCTTTGCGGCGGATGTGCTCTATATCCCGTCTGGGCCCGGCTATTGGGAATACGATTCGACCACTTCCTTTATCGGTCAGCTGTCTGAGGCGCTGGAGGATCTGGAACGCTTTGGCGGCGCTGTCCCCGGCGGGACGCTGACGCTCCCTAAGGTTTTCGCCGATGTGCGTTTCCTGCTCACCCGGTTTGAAAGCAACAATGAGCTGCACCGCGCGATGCAGTCAGCTTTCGGCAAGGTCTTTGGTGACAGACTGGCCGAACACCCGATCGAAATGACCCGCGCGGTGGAGCAATCGGGGCGGTTCTTAAGCTCCATCTATGAGACAGACTACCGCGATATGACACGCGAAACTTGGCGCCGGGCGCGGGCGTCTTTTGATCAGGCTTATGATGAATTCAAAGGCCATCTGATCACCGCCTGGGACACGTTGGAGGATAGAACATGAGCAAGAAAAAACGCGTCTTCGACATCAACTTTGACGACGCTGAGGTCACGCCTGAGCCAAACGTCCCCGCGGGGACAGAGCGGCGCGGGCCGATGGCCGCGGCCATCACCGAGAACGCCGAGGCGCTCACCGAGCGACAGGCGGCCGAGGCGGCGATCCGCGCGGAAAACGATGCCTTGGCCCATGAACATGTGCGCCTGAAAAAGGCGGGGCTGATCACCGATTTGATCCCGCTGTCAGAGATCCGCACAGACAAGCTGACCCGTGACCGTGCGCCGGGCCGCGATGATGAGATTGATGAGCTCAAGACCTCGATCCAAGAGATTGGCCTGTCCAACCCCATCCGGGTGGAGCAGGTGGGCGACACCTATGAGCTGATCCAGGGTTTCCGCCGCTTCACCGCCTATCAGGAGCTTTATGAGGACACCGGGGATGAGGCATTTGCCACCATCCCCGCGGGGATCAATGCCAAGGGTGAAAACCTGCTGCGGCTCTACCGCCGCATGGTGGATGAAAACCTTGTGCGGCGCGGCGTGTCTTTCGGAGAGATGGCGCAGTTGGCGATCAACTACCGTCACCAGGCGCCGGAGGTCGAAGGCTATGACCATGCGGTCGCTTTGCTCTTTGCGGCCTCTGGCCGGCAGAAACGAAACTACATCAAACATTTTGTGCGGCTGCTGACGGCGGCAGAGGGGCACATTCAGCATGTCGATACCATTCCCCGGTCGCTCGGGCTTGAGGTGGTCAAACGGCTTGAGGAACACCAGGACGCGAAAGAGATGTTGGTCCGTCTGTTGTCCGGCAAAGCGGCGCGCAGCCCGGAGCAAGAGCAGGCCTTGATGGCCCAGTTCGTGTCCGAGTTTGAGGTCTCCAAAAAGGAGAAGGTCAAGATCGGTCGCCCGCGTTTGGCCAAGACAACCTTTCGGGTGGAGCGTCCCGGCGGGGACGCGAAGTGCACCGTGTCCGACGGACGGGTTGAGCTGCGCCTGGACCGCGATTTTAGCGGGATGGAGCGTAAGCGGCTGGAGGACGCGGTGGAGGCGTTCCTGGCGGCGTTGGACGATTAAGCCGCGCCCACTTTCGTGGCATCAAAGCGCCGGTCCTGATGGGGGCCGGCGCTTTTGCTTTAAGGGGGCTGATCTGTGCAAATGAGGCGTCAAATCGCCGCCAGAAAAAGTGTCCCCGCGGGGACACATGCGTTATTTTGTTTTATTTCAGATGTTTAAGGGTGGTTCGCGAAAAAAGTCCGCCATGGCGTCCATCACTCTTTGCGCATCCTCTTCATGGGCCAAATGGCCCAGTCCCGGCAGGGACAAATGCTGTGCCTGGGGCATTTTTGCAGCCACTTGGGTTGAGGTGCTGGGGGGCACGGCCTTGTCCCGGTCACCGGTAATCAGCAAGGTTTCCGAAGGGTGTTGGGGCAGGGCGTGCAGCAGGGGGTTCAGATCCCACTGCGCCATCATCGCCAGGGTGCCGTCCACATGTGCGGCATCGCTGACCAGGGCGCGATACCATTGCATGTCCTCGGGGCTCAGGCTTGATCCCGTGCCCTCAATCAACCGTGTGACGGACTGGGGCCGCGCGGTGGAGGCGGTGAACATCCGCGCCACCCAGGGCGTCATCGCAAGCGCCTTGGCCATCAGCGGAAAGAGCAGACCAGCCAGCCCTTTGAAATTCCCAAGCGCGGCATTCAGCCCAATGACCGGCGGGGCAGGGGAAAGGTCTGCGGCCATCTCAAGTGCGATGGCAGCACCCGCGGAGTGACCGATCAGCAGCGCTGGCTGCCAGCCCTGATCGGCGCAGAGCTTGCGCAGGTCTTGGGCCATGGGCTGCAACCCCATCCGCCCCTGCGCGCCGCTGCGGGTAAAGCCCTGTCCCGGCAGATCCATCGCGATCACACGGTGGCTTTGGGCCAAGAGCGGCATCAGATGGCGCCAGCTTTGCGTGGCCCCGCCCGCACCGTGGATCAACAGCACAAGCGGGCCTGCGCCCATCTCTTGCACATGCCAATGGTGCGGTTTGCACATCACGAAACGGGACTGGGCCGCGTGGGGCCAGGTGCTGCCGTGCTGCGCCCAATCCATGCTAATCGCGCAGCGCCGCGCTGACTGTCTCTGAAAGCGTATGCGCATTCGCACGCGGAAGTGAGACATAGCGTCCCCGCAGGGACACAGAGAGGTCGCGCAACGCGCGCTCCGGGCGGCGGCTGGTGTCGATGACGATGCTGTCGATGCCTGCGCGGGCGATGTGGTGGGCCATATCCGTGGCGTCAGCGGCGGCTTGTGCGCGGTCCGCGCTGCCATCCAGCGCGATGTTGCTGCGCCCATCGGTGAGCAGGATCAGAACGGGGCTCATCCCCTTGCGTTCGGCTTGGAGTGCAGTCTCTAACCCGTGCCTCAGACCCGATGCCAGCGGGGTGCCGCCGCCACCGGGCAAAGCCGCCAGGCGGCGTTTGGTTTGCACCAGTGACCGTGTGGGGGGCAAAAGCACTTCGGCATCTTCGCCCCGGAATGAGATCAGCGCGACGTGATCACGCCGGGCATAGGCTTCGGCCAAGAGCAGTTCCACTGCGCCTTTCGCCTCTGCCAGGCGGGCCAGAGCGGCGGAGCCTGAGGCATCAACGGCAAAGATCAGCAGGCGGTCGGACAGTTCTTCATAGCGTTTGTGGCGCAGGTCGGTGGGGTGAATGATCGGGCCTTGGCGGTCTGGTTGGCTTCGCCTGCGGAGCGGTTGCCAGGGCACAGCCGCGCGCAGGGTAGCGATTAGGTCAACGCGGGCCGCGCCAGAGGCCGCACCGCGCGCGGGCAGGGGGCGTCCCCGCCGGTTCCCGACACGCTTCTGTCCGGCACCATTGCCTGCCGTTTTCGCCTTATTAGAGCCTGTTTTGTGCAGCAGATCGGTGGGCAGGGCGGTTTCAATTGCTTCCAGCAGGATTTCGTCTGGCAACGTTGTGCTTTGCGAGCTGGATTGCGTGTCATCCGGCTGGCCGTCAGGGGGCGGTGGTGGTGGTGGTTCCTGATGCTCTTGCGGGAACTGGGTGGCGCGGGGGGCAAGCACCAGTTCAGCGGCGGCGTGGATATCCGCCTCAGCCACGGTCCGGCGGCCATGTAGGGCGGCATGCGCGCGTGCTGCATTCAGTGCAAGGGCAGGGGCGCGCAGGCTGGTGATGCCCAGAGAGACTGCGAGGGCGGTCAGATCGTTGATCGCTGCGTCGGTGATGATCACGTCTTGGGGCAGCCGATATGCAACCTTGGGTTGATTTTCCACATCGATATCATGCAGGCCAAGGCCGTCGAAGGAGACATGAAACGCCAGCCGTTCTTGCAAAGCGCCGGGGGCAGGGACCTCATCCTCCCCATGTTCATCCAGCGCAATCAGGCGCAGTCCGCGGCGCCCGTCCAGCGCGCGGGCAAGCTGAGCGGCCATGAGAGGCGGTGTGCGTTCGGCCATGGGCAGGATGAATTGCTGGTCCACGCCTTCCAGCAGCCCGCGTTGATGCACCAGCGTGCCTTCGGCAAGGCTTTGTGAGACGTCAATGCCGCCTGAAAGCGCGTCTTCGGTCATATTGGGGTGCAACCGGGTGCCTTTGCCCCCAGGAGCCGCAGAAAGGCGTCTCTGGCGGGGCCTGAGCGGGCGTGCAGCAGGATACCGCCCAATCCGTCTGGATCCAGCTTGAGCAGCCTCAGGGCCGTTGTTGCGCGGCCCCGGGGTGTCATCCCAGCACGTCTTCGACGACGCGGGCCACGCGGCTGCCTGATCCGGCCTCATCCAAAGGATCGCGGCGCAGGCGGTGGCGCAGGGCCAAGGGCGCCACATCGCGGATATGGGTGCGGGTGAGCGTGGTGTCGCCGACAAAGGCTGCATGTGCACGCGCGGCCTTGAGCAGGGTAAGTTCGCCGCGCAGACCGTCAGAGCCAAGCTTGATGCACAGCTCAGCCACGTCGCGCAGGCTGTCTTCTGGGGTTTTGAGCCGGGCCAAACGCTTGCGCGCGGCAAGGATTTGCGTGCGCAGCAACGCGTCTTCGGCGTGCCAGCGCAGCATGAAGGCGGTGTGATCGCTTTCATAGGCGTCGCGACGTTTGATCACCTCAATCCGTTCGTCAATATCGGTAGGTGAGGCCACATCAACCGACAGACCAAAGCGGTCCAGCAGTTGGGGTCGCAGCTCTCCCTCTTCGGGGTTGCCCGAGCCCACCAGAACAAAACGCGCGGCATGGCGGATGGAGAGGCCTTCGCGTTCAATCACGTTCTCACCCGATTGCGCGACGTCCAGCAGCAGATCCACGATGTGATCCTCAAGCAGGTTGACCTCATCAATATAAAGATAACCCCGGTTCGCCGCCGCCAAAAGGCCCGGCTGAAACGCCTTTTGCCCCTTTGTTAGAGCCTTTTCGATGTCCAGTGCACCCGTCACGCGGTCTTCTGATGCGCCAAGCGGCAGGTCCACAACCGGCGTGGGCACGTGATGCGTGGCCTTTTTGGTTACATTGGCCCGGGGCGGGCAACCGGTGAATTTTTCGCTGTTCACGGGGCAGGCTTTCACCGCCTTGATGGGGGGCAAGAGGGCGGCAAGCGCCCGCACGGCGGTGGATTTGCCAGTGCCCCTGTCGCCAAAGACCAACACGCCGCCGATTGCGGGATCAATCGCGGTGAGCAGCATGGCGCGTTTCATGTCCTCTTGGCCAACGATGGCGGAGAATGGGAACGGCTGTTTCATGAGGCCTCCAGTGCTTTGAGAGGGGAGGATCCGCCCCAGCTGCCTTCGTCGTGCAGCAGAGTGAAGCGGGCGTAGAGTTCTTCGCGGAACCAGCCTTCGTCGCGTACGGCGCGAATGGCTTCGGCATGGGGGCCGGTGCGGGCGAAGTTGGCCATGCGTTGGGCGTCTGGCCAGATAGAAAAGGTGACCTGATGCAGCCAAGGCACCTCTCCGATGCCGATTTTGAAGACGACATTGGGGTCTTGGCCGATCACGGCTGAAATATTGGGCACCCGGCCCCAAAAGCGGCTCAGGATGCGGGGTTTTATGGTGGCGCGTGTCAATGCGGCCAGTGGGCCGGGGGCGGCGGTTTGCTGGGCTTGAAACGGTGCGACGCCAGACCATTCACCACGCACGCTGTCCGCGCTCATGTAGAGGGTCCAGTGTTCTGAGGCGCGCGCGCGGTAGCGGTTGAAAATGCGCGCCTCTGCCTGCGCGTGTTGTGCGGCGTGCAAGCTGGGCCAGGTGCATAGGATGGCATAGACGCCTAGGTTCGGGATGGGCGTGAACCCTTCGCCGACGCCAGAGCCGCAGAGTTTCCAGAACTGAACATCAGGCAGTCGTGCCATGGCAGGACGGGCAAGTCCCATCATGGCAAAGGCCCATGCGCGGGCCATCACGCCATCAAAGCGGTAAAAGCTGAGGCTGACCACCTGTGTCAATGTATCCGAGTCCCTTCGGCTGTCAGCTTAGATTTACACAAAAGCCGTCATTTGGAAAGAGCAGTGCGGAGACGATTGTAAATTAAAGTGGACAGTTGTACGATTTGAAATATGACAGATCGAGACTCGGACAGTGTAGATCGGCGTGCCATCGTTATTGGGGCAGGCCTTGGTGGGTTGGCCGCGGCGATGCGGCTGGGGGCCAAGGGCTATGATGTAACGGTGCTGGACCGGCTGGGTGAAACCGGCGGGCGCGGATCCTCGATCACTCAGGCGGGCCACCGGTTTGATCTGGGCCCCACGATTGTCACGGTGCCCAATGTCTTTGAAAAACTCTGGGCCGCTTGCGGGCGCGATTTTCACCGGGACGTCACGTTGAAAAGCCTCGATCCTTTTTACAAGGTGCGGTGGCCGGACGGCACCGTGTTTGAGGCCAGCGGCGATGATACCCGCATGGAAGCCGAAGTGGCCAAGATCAATCCAAGGGATGTGGCGGGGTATCGCCGGTTTTTGAAGGATTCGCATCGCCGCTACGTTGTCGGGTTTGAGGGCATGGTGGCCAAGCCGATGCACCGCGCCTGGGAGACGATCAAAGTTCTGCCCACCTTTGGTTTGCTGCGCGCGGATCGCTCTATCTACGGCCTGGCGGCATCGCGGGTTAGCCACGAAAAGCTGCGCATGGCCTTGTCGTTTCACCCGCTCTTTATTGGGGGCGATCCGACCCATGTGACCTCAATGTATGCGCTGGTCGCACATTTGGAGAAGACCTATGGCGTGCATTATGCCATGGGCGGCGTGCAGGCGATTGCCGATGCAATGGCCGATGTTGTGCGCGCACAAGGTGGGGCGGTGCGCCACAATGCGGAAGTGGATGAAATCCACGTGGCTAAAGGTGCCGCAACCGGTGTGACACTGAACGATGGTACCCGTCTGGACGCGCCTTTGGTGGTCAGCAATGCGGATGCGGGCCACACCTATGAACGGCTGTTGCGCAACCATAAGCGGCGGCGGTGGAGTTCGGGCAAGCTGCGGCGGATGCGTTGGTCTATGGGGCTTTATGTCTGGTATTTCGGCACAAAAGGCACGCGCAAGATGTGGCCTGATCTGGGCCATCACACCATTCTGAACGGGCCGCGGTTCAAGGGGCTGCTGAAGGACATCTTCATGAAAGGTGTGCTGTCAGATGACATGAGCCTTTATATCCACCGCCCCTCTGAAACCGATCCTACGGCAGCACCTGAGGGGGATGATACATTCTATGTGTTGTCACCTGTGCCGCATCTGGGATGGAAAAAGGCGGTGGACTGGCGCGCCGAAGAACCGGTGTACCGTGAAAAGGTGGCGCAGGTTCTGGAAACTGTCATGCCCGGTTTCCGCGACAAGATCAGCACCGAGCTGGTGTTCACGCCTGAGACATTCCGCGACCGTTACCTAAGCCCGCATGGGGCAGGCTTTTCGTTTGAGCCGCGCATCCTGCAATCGGCGTGGTTTCGGCCCCATAACGTCAGCGAAGAGGCCAAGGGCCTGTTTCTGGTGGGCGCTGGCACACACCCCGGGGCGGGGTTGCCGGGCGTTGTTTCAAGTGCGGAAGTGCTGGGCAAGCTGGTGCCGGATCTGCCGCGCGTGCTGGATGAACAAAGGCTGGCCGCGGAATGATTGCACCTCAGGATATGGCGCATTGCCGCGAAGCGATTCGCACCGGATCATTGTCGTTTCACACCGCGTCCAAGCTGCTGCCTGCTGCGGTGCGTGAACCGGCGCTGGCGCTTTATGCTTTCTGCCGGTTGGCGGATGATGAGGTGGATGAGGGCACGCATAAGGCGCGCGCGGTGCTGGCGCTGCGGGACAGGTTGGATGCGGCCTATGCCGGGCGGCCCCAGAATGCGCCCGAAGACCGCGCCTTTGCGGCGATCATCGAAGAGTTTGACATGCCCAAGGCCCTGCCTGAGGCGTTGTTGGAGGGTCTGGCCCGGGACGCGGCCGGGCAACGCTATGCCACATTGTCGGACGTGCGGGCCTATTCGGCGCGCGTGGCCTCGGCTGTGGGGGCAATGATGTGTGTCCTGATGCGGGTGCGCGATGCGGATGCGCTGGCCCGCGCCTGTGATCTTGGTGTGGCGATGCAGCTGACAAACATCGCCCGCGATGTGGGTGAGGATGCGCGCGCGGGGCGGCTTTATCTGCCGACAGATTGGCTGGAGGACGCCGGGATCGAAACCGATGCGTTCCTGGCGCAAGAAGTGGCCCTGGCTGAGACACAACGCATGGTGCGCCGGCTTCTGGCCGAGGCGCACCGTCTCTATATCCGTTCTGAGGCTGGGATTTCCCGCCTGCCGCTTTCGGCGCGCACCGGCATTTTTGCGGCACGCCTGGTCTATGCGGGCATTGGCACTCAGATTAAACGCAACGGCTATGACAGCGTCACGCGCCGGGCGCATACCTCAAAGCGGCAGAAACTGGGTTGGGTGGTGCAATCGGGCCTGCGCGCAGCGGGCACTTTGGTCATGCCACAATCGCCAGTTCTTTTTGCCGCACCGCTGCCAGAGGTGGCCTTTCTGGTTGATGCTGCTAGGTCCGGAGACAGGGCTGCGGGCCGGACGGCTGCGTTGTTGGATATGCTGGCTGATCTTGAACGGGATCAGCCTTCACAGATGGCGGCAGAGTAAGCCGCGTAAGGAGCGGTCATGGACTTTCTGTTGTTTGGTCTTTTCATTCTGACGTGCGGTGCTGCGGCCACAACGGGGGCCGTTTTCCCACCTGGCAAATGGTATGAGACCTTGGCCAAACCCAGCTGGACACCACCCGACTGGGTGTTCCCCCTGGCCTGGACATCTATCTATCTGCTGATCTCATTTGCTGGTGCGCGTGTGGCCGTGCTTGACGGTAATGCCTATGCGATGGCGTTTTGGGCGATGCAGGCGGGGTTTTCCACCCTGTGGACGCCTGTGTTTTTCGGCCTGCGCCGCATGAAAGGCGCGCTTTTGGTGATGATCCCCCTTTGGGCGTCGGTTGCGGGATGTGTGATCACCCATTTCCAACTGGACACCTGGGCTGGGCTTGCCTTTGTGCCTTACCTGATTTGGGTGAGCGTTGCGGCGGCATTGAACCTGTCGGTGGCACGGCTGAACCCGGATGTGGTGCCGTTCAAACCCGCAGAGCTTGACTAGCGATAGCGCCCAAGCGGCCGGTTAAAACGTCCAATGGGCGCGCCGGGGCACACGCACGGCCAGCATCGGTTTCAAAAGCGGATTGGCGTAGCGGTTAAGATCCAGCGCCTCATGAACGCCCTGCGTGCGTTCGCCCGCGATCTGGGTTTGCACGACGGAGCGGGAATAGAACGGCGCGTCCAGCATGGCCTTGGTTTGGCGCGGCGTGATGCCGGGATCAGCGCGGGTTTCGCGGCGCAACGCCCAAAGGGTGCGTTTGAAAGTTGTGCGGGGTGGGGCTGCGATAGGGCGCGCTTCCCCGTTTTCGGCAAAGGCCACTGCCGCTTCCAACGCGGTGCCATCGCGGCGGGTTGCGTCGTAAAAACAGGTGGCACCTGCAGCGGTGGGATAGCGGCCCCAGGTCCAATAGCTGAAATCAGCCTCCAAGGGTCGGGTGCCAAAGTTGGCATCGAAATAGCCGTGCCCATCAAACTGCCAGCCCTTGGCTTCCAGGTTCACATTGATGCGCGACACAGGGGCGAAGGGCCGCCAGACATGGGCGCCATCACGGGTGAGGGGCAGCTCCACGTTTGTGACAGCTGCCGGGGTCACGGTGACCTGCCCCCGCATGCGTGAAATCAGCGGCAACGAGGAGACTTCGTTGATGTCGATCACCAGCTTGTCGCCCGTCCAATGCAGCGATGAGGGGCCCACCGTAAACGTATCATCGGTGGTGCGTAGCGCCGCGGTGCCCCTGTCGGTCATGGCAAAGCGTCCGCCACGGCCATAGGTGGCCACGTTAATGCAGCAGTGGTTTGCCGGGTTGCCCCGACCTGACCAGTGATACCAGGGCGAAAAAACAGAGCCTATGAAGGCGATGATGGAGATGGCGCGTGTCCCGCAATCGGAGACCCCATCGATGTACCACCAGGCGTATCCCGTGGATGGGACGGTGAGGTCAAAGAATGGTCGATCATGATCGCATCGACCGCGTGCCGTGCGCAGAGTGTCGCCATCGGGATCCCCGCTCCCGGATGCACGCCCCCGCCCACCAGGTAAAGACCCGGTATCTTGCTGCGTACCGTCGGGCGCTGAAACGCTGCCATCATCCCATGTGGGGAACGCCCGTAAAGCGACCCGGTGCTGGCCGGGAACATCTGGGCGAAATGCTGGGGCATTGTGAGACTGCTGGCGTTGGGGCGCGGACTGAAGTGCAGACCGAAGTGGGCCAGACGTCTGAGGGTCGCTGAATGACATTGTTCTTGCTCCTCTTGGGAAAGCGGGGTCGCATCGCTGGTGGGTGCGGCGTTCATGATGATCTCAAAGCGCTCTGGGCCGCTGGGCTGCTGGCCGCCAAAGCGGTCTTGGGCGCAGATATAAAGGGTGGCGTCCTCAGGCCGTTCGCCGCGTGCGATGGGATCGAATTCATCACGCGGGTTGGCGCAGAAAAACACGTTGTGACCGGCAAGGGCCGGGCCACTGGGTTCGGCGGCAAAGCTGTGGACATAGGCCGATAGGCTGCGGGGGTCGGTGGCTTTGTGGGTTACGGCCAGACGGGCGCCGTCCCCCATCAGCCCTTCGCGCAAAGCGCGCGGGTCGCCGTTAAAGAGCACGGCGTCAATGGGATGACGGTCGCCGTCGGTTTCTATTGCCGCGGGGCGGCCTTGTTGCATTTCAATGCGCCGGACGTGGGTGTTTAGATGGATCTTGGCGCCAAGGGCCGCCGCGCGGGTGGCCATGGCCTGGGCCAATTGGTGCATCCCCCCTTCAACATACCAAACGCCCTGCGCCTCAGCATGAGAAATCAGGCTGAGCAGGGCAGGGGAGGCATAGGGCGAGCCGCCCACATAGGTGGCATAGCGGCCAAAGAGCTGCGCCAGGCGGGGATCAGAGAATTGCTTGGCCAGGCTTTGCGCCAGCGTGCGGTGGCTGTCCATCTGGGGGATCAGCCGGGGGTTGCGCATCACTTGGGTGATCAGGGTCAACAAAAAGGGCTGCGCCGTTTGCATCATTGGGGCGTCAAAGGCGTCAAAGAGCGTGGCGGCGCGGGTGGTGAAGGCCTGAAACTCTTGCGCTGAGGTCAGCCCAAAGGCCTGCGCCACATTCGCCATCGTTTCTTGCCGGTCCGCTGTGATGTCAAAGACCGTGCCATCGCGCCAAAAGTGCCGCGCAAGGATATGTTCGCTCCTCAGCGTGACATGGTTGGACAGCGGGCTGCCTGTGCTGGTGAAGAGATCCTCAAACACCGTCTTCATGGTCAGCACGGTAGGGCCTGCATCCACCGGCCCTGCGACCGATGGCACCGTGCGCATTTTGCCCCCCGGTGCCGCGTGACGATCAAAGACGGTAACCTTGGCCCCGATGTGGGCCAGCCGCATGGCGGCGGCCAAACCGCCCACGCCAGCGCCGACGATGGCGATATGCGGGCGGTGGTCCGTCACGTTTTCTGGACAGTTCTAGAATTCCATTTGTCTAGTTTAGTTGACACGTAGAATGTCAGCAATAGACTACATGGGACCTGTCAGGAGAGTCGTCATGGATATTGCCACGCGTATAGACACCGCTATTTCCGAAGCCATTCGGCACGGGCAGGCGGCCCCATCGCCGGGCAGACTTGCCTCAGCCTTGCATTATACGGTGACGCCGGGGGGCGCGCGGATCAGGCCTTCTATCCTGATGTCCGTGGCAGGGGCCTGCGGCGACAAACACCCTGAGGTGGCCAATGCAGCGGCGGCCGCGTTGGAGCTGATCCATTGTGCATCGCTGGTGCATGATGACCTGCCTTGCTTTGATGATGCGGACATGCGGCGCGGTAAACCGGCGGTACACAAGGCCTTTGGCGAACCGCTGGCTGTGCTCACAGGTGACAGTTTGATCATCATGGCGTTTGAGGTTCTGGCGCGGGCGGCGGTGAAAGAGCCGGTGCTGGCGGGCAAATTGATTGCGATCCTGGCGAACCGGTCTGGCATGCCCAATGGGATTTGTGCCGGTCAGGGGTGGGAAAGCGAAGAAGAGGTCGATCTGCGGGCCTATCATCGGGCCAAGACTGGGGCGCTCTTTATGGCGGCGACGCAGATGGGCGCTGTTGCCTCGGGCGAGGATGCGGAGCCTTGGGAAGAGCTGGGCGCACGCATTGGCGAGGCGTTTCAGGTCGCGGATGATTTGCGCGATGCGCTTTATGACGAAGAGACCTTGGGCAAGCCGGTGGGGCAGGATGATCTGCATGGGCGGCCAAATGCGGTGACCGAATTTGGCATCGAAGGCGCGATTGCTCATATGCGTGAGATTTTGACGGGCGCGATCGCCTCCATCCCGAAATGCCCCGGCGAGGCGATGCTGGCCAAGCTGGTGACCGCACAGGCTGAGGTGCTGACCCCCATTAAGTGGCGCGCCGCGCAGCGGCATGTGCCGGGCGAATAATGGCTGACGTTCCGCTGTCACCCATAAGCCCGCCGCGACGTGGGTTTTCATTTTCCGGGTTGGTGGCCAGCCGGGGGTTTCAGAAATGGGCTGCCCGGTTCCCGCTGACGCGGCCCTTCGTGCGCAAGGAGGGTGAGGCGCTTTTTGATCTTTTGGCGGGGTTTTGCCATTCGCAGGTCTTGATGGCGTTGGTGGCGTTGGACGTGCCGCAAAAGCTGATGGCGGGGCCGTTGGCCTTGCGGACGCTGGCGGGACAGACCGCCGTGCCAGAGGCGCGGATGCAGGTGCTGATGCGCGCGGCGGTGTCGCTGGGGTTGGTCAAGGCGAAACGTGGCGGGCGTTTTGCGCTGACGCAACGTGGTGCCGCGCTGGTGGGCGTGCCGGGGTTGCAAGAGATGATCCGGCATCATGATGTGCTCTACCGGGATCTGGCCGATCCAGTGGCATTCTTCCGGGGAGACAGATCCCGAATTGGCCGGATTTTGGCCCTATGTCTTTGGGGGCGATGTCGACCCGCAGGTGGCTGAGACCTATTCGGACCTGATGGCGCAGAGCCAGCTTTTGGTGGCAGATGACACGCTGGATACCGTCAGCCTAAAAGGTGTGCGGCACCTGATGGATGTGGGCGGTGGCACAGGCGCTTTCCTGGCTGAGGTCGGGCGGCGCTATGCGGACATAAAGCTGACGTTGTTTGATCTGCCCGCCGTGGCCCCGCATGCCACGGCCCGCTTTGCCCAGGAAAAGCTGTCTGAGCGCACAGAGATTCGGTCAGGTTCCTTCCGCACAGATGGCGTGCCCGCGGGGGCGGATGCGATTTCGCTCATTCGGGTGCTTTATGATCACGCCGATGAAACGGTGGCCGCACTTTTGGCCTCTGCCTATGACGCGCTGCCTGAGGGAGGGCGGCTGATTATCTCAGAACCGATGAGCGGTGGGGATAGGCCTAACAGGCCGGGGGATGCGTATTTTGCGCTCTACACCTTGGCCATGGGCACCGGAAAGGCGCGCAGCGCGGATGAGATCATCACGCTTTGCCGGTCGGCAGGTTTTCGCGAGATCAAGAAGATGCCTGTGCGCCGTTCTTTCATCACCTCCTGCGTTGTTGCGACGAAAGGACACAGATAAATGTCTAATCGCGTTGACAGAAAAAAGTGTCAGGTTTAACTTACATATAGAAAAGGACGGTGTACCGAGTCTCTGACAGGCTTGCGTCACCGGTTAAGTCCAAAGGGGAAACTGTTGCTCACCACCGCTGTCATCTTGAACGGACCGCGTGACCTTGGCCTGGATCGGCTGAGCGTGACCCCGCCTGCGGCGGGTGATCTGGTGATTGAGGTGACGCACTCTGGCATCTCAACGGGCACGGAGAAACTTCTTTGGACAGGTGAGATGCCGCCCTTTCCGGGCATGGGATATCCGCTTGTGCCGGGCTATGAGGCCGCGGGCGAAGTTGTCGAAGCAGCACCGGCCACGGGGTACAAACCGGGTGACCGTGTGTTTGTGCCGGGGGCCAATTGCTTTGACGGGGCCTTTGGCCTGTTCGGCGGCGCGGCCTCATTGCTGGTCAGCGATGCGGAGCGGGTGACACGGATTGATCCAGGTCTTGAGGCTGAGGGCGCTTTGCTTGCGCTGGCCGCAACCGCGCGCCACGCGATGGCGGGCCCTGGCAAAGCGGTGCCGGACCTGATTGTGGGTCACGGTGTCTTGGGCCGGTTGCTGGCCCGTCTGACAATTGCTGCTGGCGCGCCAGCTCCCACGGTGTGGGAGATTGACCCCAGCCGCGCGGCGGGGGCCGATGGTTATGAAGTGTTGCACCCCGATGCCGATCCGCGCCGCGACTACACATCTGTTTATGACGCCTCCGGTTCGGTGGAGGTGTTGGGCGATCTGATTGGTCGCATCGTTAAGGGCGGTGAGATTGTGCTGGCCGGCTTTTACGCCCAGCCGATCCAATTCGCCTTCCCCCCTGCCTTTATGAAAGAGGCACGGTTCCGGGTTGCCGCTGAATGGACACGGGATGACCTGATGGCCACCCGCGCCCTGGTGGAATGCGGCGCGCTGAGCTTGGGCGGTTTGATCACGCACCGGGCCAAGGCCGCGGATGCGACCACCGCCTATGAGACAGCCTTCTCTGACGGGAACTGTCTGAAAATGATCCTCGACTGGAAAGGTCACGCATGACACTCGACATTCCCAACCTGAAGGATGGCGGGACCATCAAAGACTTTGACCAGCGTTTGCGGGATGAGGCCAATGAAGATCTGGCCGACATCATCGCGGAAGAGCCAAAGTCCAAAACGCAGATCATCGCAATTTATGGCAAGGGCGGGATTGGCAAATCCTTCACGCTGGCCAACCTCAGCCACATGATGGCTGAGCAGGGCAAACGTGTGCTGCTGATCGGCTGTGATCCAAAGTCTGATACGACCAGCCTGTTGTTTGGCGGCAAGGCGTGCCCAACGATCATTGAAACTTCCACCCGCAAGAAGCTGGCGGGCGAAGAAGTGCAGATCGGCGATGTCTGTTTCAAACGTGGCGGTGTCTTCGCGATGGAGCTGGGCGGGCCAGAAGTGGGCCGGGGCTGTGGCGGACGCGGGATCATCCACGGGTTTGAGCTCTTGGAAAAGTTGGGCTTTCACGATTGGGACTTTGATTACGTCTTGCTCGACTTCTTGGGCGATGTGGTCTGTGGCGGCTTTGGTCTGCCGATTGCGCGGGACATGGCGCAGAAGGTGATCTTGGTCGGGTCGAACGATCTGCAGTCACTTTATGTGGCCAACAACGTCTGTTCGGCGGTGGAGTATTTCCGCAAGCTGGGCGGCAACGTGGGTGTTGCGGGCCTGGTGATCAACAAGGACGATGGCTCGGGCGAGGCGCAGGCCTTTGCCGATGCGGCGGGCATTCCGGTACTGGCGAGCATTCCGCAGGACGATGACCTGCGCAAGAAATCCGCGAACTATCAGATTGTCGGATCTGCCTCCACGCAGTGGGGTGGGCTGTTTGCTGAGCTGGGGATGAACGTGGCCGAAGCGCCGCCGGTGCGCCCAACGCCGCTGGACCAAGACGGTCTGCTGGGGCTCTTTGATGCCTCGGAAACTGGCGGCAATGTGGTTCTGGAACCTGCAACAGACACCGACATGCGCGGCAAGAACGCGGCACCGAAAGCCAGCCTTGAGGTGATCTATGACGAAGCCTGAGCTGAGCGATGCGCTGGAGAGCGCGCTGAAAGAGGTGGATGTGGGCCGCATCAAGACCGCTCTGGGGGCGGATGCGGACAAACGTTGTAGCGACATTGCGGCTGAGGGCCGCGAGATTGATCTGCAAGGCGCGCTGGATGAAGCCGCAGCAGGTGCCAAAGCATGAATGGACCCGTCAAATATGACGATGCCGAAGCCGTAGAGGTGGAAACCGGGACCGAGATTGAGGGGCGCGATGCGCCGATTCCTCAGGACGGTCTGGGCTGCCACTCCGGCGCCACGATGGAGGCTGCCGCGCGGGCGGCGGGCCAGTCTGAGCTTTTGGACCAATTCGCCAAGGATTACCCCCAAGGCCCCCATGACAAGCCGCAGTCCATGTGCCCGGCTTTCGGCTCATTGCGCGTGGGCCTACGGATGAAGCGCACCGCGACGATCCTGTCAGGATCGGCCTGCTGCGTGTACGGGCTGACCTTTGTGTCGCATTTCTATGGCGCGCGGCGGTCGGTTGGTTATGTGCCGTTCAACTCAGAAACCCTGGTGACCGGCAAGCTTTTTGAAGACATCCGCGAAGCGGTGCATGACATTGCCGATCCTGAGAAACTGGACGCGGTGGTGGTCACCAACCTCTGTGTGCCCACGGCCTCTGGCGTGCCGTTGCGGTTGTTGCCGGATGAGATCGACGGCGTGCGGATTGTGGGCATTGATGTGCCCGGCTTTGGCATTCCGACCCATGCGGAGGCCAAGGATGTACTGGCCGGTGCCATGCTGAATTACGCCCGGCGTGAAATTGAAGCCGGTCCCGTTGCGATGCCTGACAGCGGGAAATCCGACCGTCCGACCGTGAGCCTGCTGGGTGAGATGTTCCCCGCTGATCCGATGATGATTGGTCAGATGCTGGCCCCGCTTGGATTGGCCGCAGGCCCCGTGGTGCCATGCCGGGAGTGGCGTGAGCTTTATGCAGCATTGGATTGCGGTGCGGTGGCAGCGATCCATCCGTTTTATACCGCAAGCGTGCGCGAATTTGAGGCGGCAGGGCGGCCCGTCATCGGTTCAGCCCCTGTGGGCCATGACGGGACCGCAAGCTGGCTGGCGGCTATCGGCGATGCCTTTGGCCTGTCAGCGGACAAAGTGGCTGAGGCGCAGAATGCTGTGCTGCCCGCGATCAAAGGAGCCCTTGCGGCCACGCCCATTGAGGGGACGATCACGCTTTCAGGCTATGAAGGATCGGAACTGCTGGTGGCGCGCTTGTTGATTGAAAGCGGCGCAAACGTGCCCTACGTCGGCACCGCCTGTCCCAAGACACCCTGGTCGGCAGATGATGCCGCCTGGCTTGAGGCCAAAGGGGTCAAGATCCAGTACCGCGCGTCGCTGGAAGACGACTGTGCGGCGGTGGAAGCCATCAAGCCGGACCTGGCCATCGGCACCACGCCTGTGGTGCAAAAGGGCAAAGAGCTGGGCATCCCGTCGCTTTATTTCACTAACCTGATCTCTGCGCGTCCCTTGATGGGTGTCGCCGGGGCGGGATCCTTGGCGCAGGTCATCAATGCGGCCATCGGCAACAAGGACCGGATGGGCAAGATGAAAGCCTTCTTTGAGGGTGTGGGTCACGGCGACACCGCTGGGGTCTGGGAAGGCGCGCCAAATGTGCAGCCGCAATTCCGGGCGCAGAACCTCAAGAAGTTGGAAAAACAAGCACGGGCGGCGGAAGCCGCGCGGATGATTTGATGTTTGTGCAGGACCATATGTTTGGTGCGCATGAATGCGCACCCTACGGCATGAAACGCGGGCGTTTGTGTGGCTTGGTGCGTGCGGATGAGGTGTATTGGAAAGATGAAGCGGGCGGAGGTGCGCCATGCTGATCCAAGATCATGACCGCGCCGGGGGGTATTGGGGGGCTGTTTATGCCTTTTGTGCCGTCAAAGGATTGCAATGTGTGATTGATGGCCCGGTGGGGTGTGAAAACCTGCCGGTGACCTCAGTGCTGCATTACACCGATGCGCTGCCGCCGCATGAGCTGCCGATTGTGGTGACGGGTCTGGGCGAAGGCGAGATGGGTGCGGGCACAGAGGACGCGATGAAACGCGCCTGGGATGTGCTGGATCCGGCTTTGCCTGCGGTGGTGGTCACTGGCTCAATCGCTGAGATGATCGGCGGTGGCGTGACGCCGCAGGGCACCAACATTCAGCGGTTCCTGCCGCGCACCATTGATGAGGATCAGTGGGAAGCGGCGGACCGGGCGATGACCTGGGTCTTTACCGAATTTGGTATGACCAAGGGGCGGATGCCTAAAGAGAAAAAGCGCGAAGAAGGTGCCAAGCCACGGGTGAATATCCTGGGGCCGATGTATGGCACGTTCAACATGCCCTCTGATCTGGCTGAGATCCGCCGTTTGATCGAAGGCATCGGTGCGGATGTGAACATGGTGATGCCGCTTGGGTCTCATGTGGGTGAGATGCGCAACCTGGTGAATGCCGATGTGAACGTCTGCATGTACCGTGAGTTCGGGCGCGGGTTGGCCGAAGTTCTGGGCAAGCCTTATCTTCAGGCCCCGGTTGGGGTGGAAAGCACCACGAAGTTCCTGCGCAAATTGGGGGAGCTTTTGGAACTGGATCCTGAGCCTTTCATTGCGCAGGAGAAACATTCGACGATCAAGCCGGTATGGGATTTGTGGCGTTCGGTGACGCAGGATTTCTTTGCCACCGCGTCTTTCGGGATTGTCGCGAACGAGACCTATGCCCGCGGCGTTCGGAATTTCCTGGAAAATGATTTGGGGCTGCCCTGTGCCTTTGCGGTGGCGCGGACGCGCGGCAAAAAGACCGACAATGATCAGGTGCGCCATCTGGTGCACAACACCCGGCCGCTGATCGTGTTGGGCTCCATCAATGAAAAGATGTATCTGGCTGAGATGAAATCGGGCTTTGGCCCGGCACCGGCCTTTATCCCGGCCTCTTTCCCAGGCGCGGCCATCCGGCGCGCCACGGGCACGCCTTTCATGGGCTATGCCGGGGCCACCTATCTTGTGCAAGAAGTGTGTAACGGGCTTTTTGATGCGCTGTTTCACATTTTGCCACTGGGGTCTGAGATGGACGCGGCCCCGGCAACACCAACCCCGCTTAGGCGGGATTTCCCCTGGGATGCGGATGCCCAGGCCAAGCTGGACGAGATTGTCGCCAGCCATCCGATCCTGACACGGATTTCCGCCGCCAAGACCCTACGCGATGCCGCTGAAAAGCGCGCATTGGATGCAGGTGACGAACGCGTGGTGCTGGAGACTGTTGAGGGGCTGCAACCTGCGACGGGAGGCGCAAAATCATGACAGACATGACGACCGATACCGCACAGACACAGGCCAGCCGCACCAAGAGCGGCCCGCCCATGCGAGAGTACTACGTATATTTCGCCATCATCTTCACGGCCACTTTGCCACTGGCCTTGTTGACTTGGGTGTTGAGCACCGCCCGCCGGATGGAGCTGCCAGAGCGCGGTCCCATCAAGGCGGCGTGGTCTCAGGCCCGCATCATCACCCCACGCATCTTTTCTGCGTGAGGTATCAGATCCCGGGAGCCTCCCCGGAAAAGAGGTTCGCCACTCCCCCCGGGGTGGTGGATTAGGGCAGGGGATGAGCCCCTGTCGTAACCCGGCCGCGGGGGGTGCGCGGCGTCGGCACTTTTTTTCGTAAGGAGAAAAACATGGCTGATAAAAATGACCTGTCCTTCACAGGTCTGACAGACGAGCAAGCGCAGGAACTGCACTCGGTCTATATGAGCGGCTTCACGATTTTCGCAATCGTGGCTGTTGTCGCCCATTTGCTGACGTACTTCAAACTGCCTTGGTTCGCCTGGTAATTGAGAGGATCTGAGACATGGCACAGTTTTACAAAATCTGGCTGATCTTTGACCCCCGCCGCGTATTCGTGGCGCAGGGCGTGTTCCTCTTTTTGTTGGCAGCGATGATTCACCTCGTCCTGCTCAGCAATCCAGAGACGAACTGGTTCAACCTGGCCTTTGGCGCAGGTGAGTAAGCTCAGCTCCTAAGACAAAGCCGCGGGCGGGGCAGCCTCCCGCCCGCAGCAACCATACGTTATTCACGCGCATCTTGCGGCCCGCAGGGACCTGGCCTTTGGCGCAAAAGGAGAAAGAAGATGGCACAGCTCAGCTTCGAGAGAAAATACCGGGTCCGAGGCGGGACATTGGTAGGTGGCGATCTGTTCGACTTCTGGGTGGGGCCGTTCTACGTCGGATTTTTCGGCGTCACGACGTTCTTTTTTGCCGCACTCGGCACGATACTGATCTTTTACGGTGCCGCCCTTGGCGACACTTGGAACCCCTGGCTGATCTCTATTGATCCGCCCAGCTTGGAGGTGGGCCTGGGTATGGCGCCACTGGCCGAGGGGGGCTTTGGCAAATCATCACCATGTGCGCGACGCTGGCCTTTGTCAGTTGGGCGCTCAGAGAGGTGGAGATCTGCCGCAAATTGGGCATGGGCTTTCATGTGCCCTTTGCCTTTAGCATCGCGATCCTGGCCTATGTCACGCTGGTGATCATCCGGCCTGTGCTGATGGGCGCTTGGGGGCATGGCTTCCCATACGGGATCTTCAGCCACCTCGATTGGGTGAACAACGTGGGCTATGCCTATGGCAACTTCCACTACAACCCGGCGCATATGGTGGCGATCACGTTCTTCTTCACCAACTGTCTGGCGCTGGCGCTGCATGGCTCCTTGGTGCTGTCGGCGGTGAACACGGGTGGCAAGGAAAACCACATCGTCACACCGGATCACGAAGACACCTATTTCCGCGATCTGATTGGCTATTCCATCGGGCCGTTGGGCATCCACCGTCTGGGCCTTTTGCTGGCGCTGAACGCGGGTCTGTGGAGTGCGATCTGTATCGTGATCTCAGGCACCATCTGGTTCGACCAATGGAGCGCATGGTGGGATTGGTACGCATTATTGCCCTGGTGGGCGGATCTTTAAGGAAGGGTTGAGACATGGCTGAATATCAAAATATCTTTACCCAAGTTCAGGTTGCTGGACCTCCGGAAATGGGGGTCGATCCTGAGGGCCGGCTGGACCGCGAACGCACCAAAGGGGCGAGCATTCAGACCCTGTTGGGCTGGTTCGGCAACGCACAGCTTGGGCCGATCTACCTTGGGCCCTTTGGGCTGGTGTCGATGGCGACGGGGTTTGCCTGGTTCTTTATCGTGGGCATGAACTTCTGGTGGCAGGTGGATTATTCGCCTGGGCTGTTCTTCCGCGATCTGTTCTGGCTGGCGCTTGAACCGCCGTCCTCAGATTACGGGTTGGGCTTTGCCCCGCTGGATGACGGGGGGTGGTGGCTGATCGCCTCGTTCTTCTTACTCGTCTCCGTTATTTCCTGGTGGATCCGCACCTATCTGCGGGCCGAAGAGCTGGGGATGGGCAAACATGTGAGCTGGGCTTTTGCCTCTGCGATCTGGCTGTTCCTTGTGCTGGGTCTGTTCCGACCGATCCTCATGGGATCGTGGGAAGAAGCGGTGCCTTACGGGATCTTCCCGCACCTGGATTGGACGAACCTGTTTTCGCTGACCTATGGCAACCTGTTCTACAACCCGTTCCACGCACTTTCGATTGTGTTCCTGTATGGCTCCGCACTGCTGTTTGCGATGCATGGTGCCACGATCCTGGCAGTCAGCCGTTTCGGCGGTGAACGTGAGATTGAACAGATCGTGGACCGCGGCACGGCCTCAGAACGTGCAGCACTCTTCTGGCGCTGGACCATGGGCTTTAACGCCACGATGGAAGGTATTCACCGCTGGGCCTGGTGGTTTGCGGTGCTGACGACGCTAACGGGCGGCATCGGCATCCTGCTGACCGGCACGGTCGTGGATAACTGGTTCATCTGGGCCCAAGAGCACGGCTACGCGCCGCTCGATTAAGAGGAGAAAGACCATGAGTGACAACAACGACTATCTCCGAACGGGTGGCGGTGATTTCCGTCTGAGGGCCGACATCCTGACCCTGATGCTCAAAGGAGCAGGCTATGCCGCGCTGTTCTGTGTCGCAGTTGGGTTCCTGATTTGGATCACCTACGCCATCGGGCTGCTGCTACCTGAGGAATCAAAGGAAGCGGATGACCCCACGCCGTTTTCCTACAATCTGACCGAAAGCCACGATCAGATTGCATGAAGATTGGCGGGACCGCGCCCTTCGTGGTCCTGCCTGCCAGTTCCGGCCCTGTCATGTCCCTTGACCGGTCCGGAAACGTCGGGAAGAGGCTTTCCCGACATGTCCTGTTGGCTACGGGAACCGGAGGGGGCGGCATCGCTTGCGGCGCGGTCCCCTCCGATCCCGGCCAACAGGGCCTACCTCCGTAGCCAAAGGAGATCGTTATGACTGCCACCCCTTTTCTTGACCGTGTCCGTGATCCGAAGGATCTGCGTGCCATGTCCACCACCGATCTGCGCCACGTATCGGATGAGTTGCGCGCAGAAGTGATCGAAGCTGTTGCCCAAACCGGGGGGCATCTAGGCTCTTCCTTGGGTGTGGTGGAACTGACGGTGGCGTTGCATGCGGTGTTTGATACGCCGCGCGATAAGCTGATCTGGGATGTGGGGCATCAATGCTACCCGCACAAGGTGCTGACCGGGCGCCGTGACCGGATGCGCAGCTTGCGCCAAGAGGGTGGGATCAGCGGTTTCACCAAGCGCAGCGAATCCGAATATGACCCCTTTGGTGCTGCGCATTCCTCTACCTCCATATCGGCCGCTTTGGGGTTCACGGTGGGCCGCGACATGGGCGAAGAGACGGGTGATGCGATTGCGGTGATTGGGGATGGCTCCATCAGTGCGGGCATGGCCTATGAAGCGTTGAACAACGCAGGCTCCGAGGGGCGGCGCATGTTCGTCATCCTCAACGACAATGAAATGTCGATTGCCCCACCCGTCGGTGCGATGTCACAGTATCTATCCGGCCTTTACGGCTCCCCTTTGGGTGAGTTGCAGCAGATGGCCGAAGGCTTTGAAGCGGCCTTGCCTGGCCCCTTGCGCGATCACGCTCGCCGGGCGCGGCAACTGGTGACGGGTGCGGTTGGCGCACAAGGCACGTTGTTTGAAGAACTGGGGTTCCAATACGTGGGTCCCATCAACGGCCACGACATTGACCAGTTAATGACCGTGCTGCGTGCCGCACGCGCGCGGGCGACGGGACCCGTTCTGATCCATTGCTGCACGGTGAAGGGCAAAGGATACGCCCCAGCGGAGCAATCGGCCGATAAATACCACGGTGTGGGTAAGTTCACGGTGGCCTGCGGCACACAGGCCAAGAAACGCCCCAACGCCCCGAGCTATACCAAGGTCTTTGGTCAGGCGTTGACGGATCTGGCGGTGCAGGATCCCCGCATTGTGGGCATCACTGCGGCGATGCCGGGCGGGACGGGCATGGATATCTTTGCCAAGGCCCACCCCAAGCGGATGTTTGATGTGGGCATCGCCGAGCAACACGGTGTGACCTTTGCCGCAGGCCTGGCCGCGTCGGGCCTGAAGCCTTTTTGCGCGATCTATTCAACCTTCTTACAGCGCGGGTATGATCAGGTGGTCCATGACGTGGCCCTGCAAAACCTGCCTGTGCGTTTCGCGATTGACCGGGCTGGATTGGTGGGTGCCGATGGCGCGACCCATGCCGGGGCCTTCGATGTCGGATATCTGGCCGCCTTGCCCAATATGACCGTGATGGCGGCCGCTGACGAAGCGGAGCTGGTGCATATGGTCGCCACCGCCGTGGCCCATGACAGCGGCCCCATCGCCTTCCGCTATCCGCGGGGCGAGGGGGAGGGCATCCCGATGCCTGAGACAGGTGAGGTGCTGGAGATCGGCAAAGGCCGGGTGATTTTTGACGGCGAAGACGTCGCCCTTTTGTCTTTTGGCGCGCATCTGGGCGAATGCCGCAAAGCAGCTGATCTGCTGGCCGCGCGCGGCGTGAGTGTCACGCTTGCGGATGCCCGATTTGCCAAACCGTTGGACCGGCCTTTGATCCACCGGTTGGCCCGCACGCACCGGGCGTTGATCACGGTGGAACAGGGGGCTCAGGGTGGCTTTGGCGCGATGGTTTTGCATGATTTGGCGGGCGAGGGGCTGTTGGACGGCTCTCTTGCTGTGCGCACAATGACCTTGCCGGACAGGTTCATTGATCAAGCGGCCCCTGATGCGATGTATGCTGATGCAGGCCTGACCGCGACTGATATCGCCGCAACCGCTTTGCAAGCGGTCGGGCAGAAAGTCAGTGTTTAGAGCCGAATTGTAGCATTAGGCATCATGCGCCCCTGCCGAAATCATTGGATTTTTCGGGGCGCGCCGACGCGCAGGGGCGATCCCCTAGCCTAAGATAAGAGCGTGGTGATCGCGCAGGTAGATGCGCAGCCAGGGCGTGAATTGATCCGGCGTCGCCTCAATTTCAGCGGCAAGCGCTTCTGGCGTGATCCAGCGGGTCGCCATCACTTCCTCAGGATTTGGCAGCAACGGCATGTCGGGTGCGGCATCGGCCACAAAGACCTCAACCACCTCATGTTCGATCAGCCCGCCGCCCACATCGGCGCGGTATTCCACCTGGCCGCGGTGCGTCGGTGTCAGGCCGGTGATGCCCAGCTCTTCTTTCACGCGTCGATGGGCGCAGGCCAGCGCGTCTTCGTTCCAGGCGGGATGGGTGCAGCAGGTGTTCGCCCAAAGGCCGGGCGTGTGATATTTGCCCATCGCGCGCTGCTGGATCAGGATCGCCCCATCGCGGATCACAAAGACCGAGATCGCAAGGTGGCGCAGACCCCGCTGATGCGCGGCGAGCTTTTCCACCGGCGTTAGCGTGCCATCGACCCAGGCGGGGATCATGATGTTTGTAGGGGCCATGCCGCCGTCCATTGTCGTCTCCTTTAGACGCGGGTCTCAGACACCAAACCGGTGAGATGCGCAAGGTTTTTGATGCCGATCTTGAGGTGTGCCATAGGGCGCGCCTTGACCAGTTTTTTGTTCATATAGGCCTCAAACGTCAGGCGTTGCACATCAATGTCATGACAAAGCGAGACAAAGCGTTCGCGGCGCGCGTCGGAGCGGTAATAGGCGTTTTGCATCGCCCCCAGCACCCGGAACACCTGTTTGTGTTCGCGCATGAAAAGCTTGCGGGCCAGTTGCAGATCTTTGGCGCGTCCGGTGCTAAGACAGGCAGCGGCGGCAGTGGCTGCAACCTGGCCGCCGATCATCGCGTAATAGATGCCTTCGCCTGAGGACGGAGCCACAACGCCTGCGGCATCCCCTGCCAGCACCACGTCGCGGCCATTGTCCCAACGGTCCATCGGTTTGAGCGGGATGGGCGCGCCTTCGCGGCGGATGGTTTTGCAATGCTCAAGGCCAGAGGCGGTGCGCAGCTCAGCGGTGGCCTTTTTCAAGTCCACGCCGTCCAGGCCCGTGCCCATGCCGACAGAGGCGGATTTGCCATGCGGAAAGACCCAGCCATAAAAATCGGGGCTGATCGTGCCGTCATAGATCACATCGCAGCGTTTGGGATCGTAGTGCTGGGTTGCCTCAGGCGCTTCGATGATTTCGTGATAGGCGATGACATAAGGGATTTTGTCGCCCCCCGGGACTTCGGCCTTGGCCACATTGGAGCGCGCGCCATCGGCGCCGATCACCAGCTTGGTGTGCAGGCTCTCAATCTCGCCCGTGGCCTTGTCGCGGTAGCGTACATGCGTGCCTGTCGCATCACGCTCAATCCGGGTGAAGGTGCCGGTTAGCCGGGTCACGCCAGCTTCCGTTGCGCGGGTGCGCAGGTATTCATCAAAATGTTCCCGGTCGACCATGCCGACATAGCCATTTTCAATTGGGATATCGACCTGGCGTTGGGTCGGCGAGATCATGCGCGCGGTTGAGATGCGCGCCACGATCTGTTCATCCGGGATGCGGAAATCGGTGATCAATCGGGGTGGGACGGCCCCACCGCAAGGTTTGATGCGGCCATCCCGGTCAAGCATTGCAACCTTGTGACCAGAGCGTGCAAGTTCTTCTGCTGCGGTGGCTCCGGACGGGCCTCCGCCCACGACGACGACGTCAAACATATCTATTCCCCCGGTACCATAGTCGCTGAGGCGACTTTCGTGTTGTCCATGATGTGCAGCGCCATCAGGCTGGCTGCGATGAAAAGAAAGGCTTCTGCAATAAAGACGGTGCCAAAAGCGGTGGCGTCCGGTTGCACGCTGCGCATCACATCAACGGCGGCGGCGCCGGTCAGCCCGCCAAAGCCCGCCGCAATCGCCTGCGCGGCGCCCCAAAGGCCCATGCGTGTGCCTTCGCGCCTGCCCCGTCCTTCGGCGGCCAGCGCCATCATGGAGCCAATCGCAGCAACGGCGAACATGCCGTTAAAGACGCCCAAAGCCACAACACTCGGGACCAGCGGCACCAGGGCCGTCGCAATCGCCGCGAGGCTGAGCGCAGAGCCCAGGCAACCGGCAATGATCCATGCGCGTAGCGCGCCGATTTTAAAGCCGGTCGCCATGATCCCGACGGTCAGCATACCGACGAAAACACCGCCGTTCTGCGCCCCCGAAAGCGACGTGGATTGGCCAGGGGTAAAGCCCCAGACAAGGCCCGCGAAGGGTTCGAGGATAAGCTCTTGCATGAAATAGGCGTTCATCGACAGAAAAACGAAAAGCGTGAAGTTGCGCGTTTTGCGTTCTGCCCAAACCTCACGCAGGCCCTCCATAAAGGGGGTATGATCGGGTTCGCGGATTGTGGTGACACGGGCTTCGATGCCCCAAACCGCCAGCACCGTCATGACGAATGCAAGTGAGACGACCACAGCGACAACGCTAAGAAGCCGTGCGGGTGAGTAGGGGTCCAGAAAGCTGCCAGCAAGGCCCGCGGTGAGTGCGATGCCAAAGATCATCATCAGCCAGGTGATGGTAGCGGCGGCTGCACGGCGCTGGGGCGCGGTTGCCGTGGCCAAAAGCGCCAACAGTGAAGTACCAGAGGCACCGACGCCCACGCCGATCATCGCATAGGCCAGAATTGACAGCAGCAGGGCCGTCCAAAAGCTGGCCGCAAAGAGGGTGACCGCAAAGGCGGCCAGGAAACCACCTAAGGCGAGCACGGCCATGCCGCCAATGATCCACTTTGTTCTGTTGCCGCCGGTGTCTGAGATAAAGCCCCAGCGGGGCCGGGACAGCTGGATGCCATAGTGCAGACCAACAAGCATCCCGGGCAGGATGGCTGGCAATGCAAATTCCACCACCATCAAACGGTTCAGTGTGGATGTGGTCAGAACCACAATGGCACCAAGCGCCATCTGGACCAGTCCCATGCGGGCGATTTGGCTCCAACTGAGGGTCATGCGAACCCCCGGATGGCAAAGGCTGCCACCATCATCCCGGAGACATAGAGCGTGACGCCCGTGCCGTTGTACCACGGCGCGCGCCCTTTGGGGTCACGCAGCAGGACACGCATGGCCGCGATTTGTGCCACCAGCAGGCAGGTGATGGCGGCAGCGTGCCACGGTTTGTCCCACAGCAACAGCAGCGAGATGACAAAGGTTTGCGGTAGCGCCATGCCCCAGCAGGCCACAACCGCCGCACGGCGGGGGCCGAGTGTGACGGGCAAGGAATTGACGCCAGTTTTGGTGTCACCTTCCAGCGCTTTGAAATCATTCAGCGTCATGATGCCGTGAGCGCCAAGGGCATAAAGTGTGGCCACGATTACCACCGGCCAGGTGGGTGCGCCCGCTGACACGACCGCCGCCCCGGTGAACCATGGCAGGCCTTCGTAGCAAAGGCCAACAAGCCCCGGTCCCCACCAGCCGGATTTCTTAAGACGGACAGGTTCCGCTGAATAGGCCCAGGCCGCCAGCACGCCAAGAACCGTCGCGCCAAAGCCCCACGGGCCCAGTTGCCAGCCCACAAACAGCGACAACAGCGACATTCCCAGCGCGATCCAAAGCCCCCAACGGCCAGGAATACGGCCAGACGGGATAGGACGGTGTGGTTCGTTGATGGCGTCGACATGGCGGTCACACCAGTCATTTGCCGCCTGGCTCATCCCGCAAACGATGGGGCCTGCAAGCAGAATCCCCAAAAGGATCATCATCCACTGACCGCTGAGTACAGCACCCGATGAGATGACGCCGCAAAGGTATGCCCACATAGGTGGAAACCAGGTGATCGGCTTGATCAACTGCAACATTGCCGCCGGTTCAGGCAGGCGCCGGACGGAGATATCTGAAGAGATACTCATATAAGTGTCAATCTAGACTGACAGATCATGAGTCGACAAGTGTAATCTGGGCGGTACACCTCACCGAATTGTCAGGTTAAGCCCCAGAATTGTCCGTTGTAGTACCAAAGAGGAGTAACTATTTTTGTGCTCCAACGTTGACTTTGGCGCAATCAACCTAGTTGGCATCAAACACGCGAGTGATGCGGGGAGAGAATGTGTCACACGCTAGCAAACAGGAGTATTTCATGAATATGTTGAAAACGGCCATTGTGGGCTTTGCCTTGGCTGCTGGTCCAGCTTTCGCAGACGGTCACGCAACGGGTGATGCAGCTGCCGGTGAGGATGTCTTTAAGAAGTGTAAGGCATGCCACTCTGTGGTTGATGCAGAAGGCGAAGTTATTGTGAAGGGCGGCCGCAACGGTCCGAACCTTTATGGCATTCTGAACCGTCAGGCTGGCTCCGAAGAAGAATTTGGCAAGAAGTACGGTAAGTCCTTGGTTGAAGTCGGCGAAAGCGGCGTGATGTGGGACGAAGCGAACTTCGTCGAATATGTCGCAGACCCGCGCGCATACCTGCGCAAGACACTGGATGACAAAAAAGCGCGCTCCAAGATGTCGTTCAAACTGGGCGATGAACAGGACGCAAAAGACGTTTGGGCCTACCTGGTCTCCGTCGGGCCACAGCCTGAATCCTAAGTCCTGAACTGCAGGAACAAATGATCAAACGGCGCGGCCTAAGGCAGCGCCGTTTTTATTTTGCGCGGATCTCTTGCAGGCGTTCCCAAAGGTCATCCAGCCGGCCCATTGCCTCATCATAATCTGGCGACAGCCCGTCGACATGCATCAGCTTTACACTGTCCGCAGCAACGCTGCCGATGTTGCCGCTGACCACGATCAGCGCGTTTGGCGCGCAGATCCGGAGGGCGAGCACCAGCTTGGCAAGGTTCGGGAGTGAGTGATTGCCCCCTGCCGAGAGACCAATAAGCAGCGGCTCTTTTTCGGTGATGACCTCAATCAGCGCATCATGGTCAAGGTCGCGCCGGAGATCTATTTCCCAACCATCCTTGCGCGCCAAATCCGCGGCCATCTTCACCCCAAGGGTGTGATTGTCGCCCGGCACAGAGGCAAAAAGCGCTGCGCGTTTTTCTGGCAGTTTGATCGGCACCAGCCGGTGGCTGATGGTGCGCATGATCGCATAGATCCGGCCAATCCCAACGGTGACTTGGGCAAAGGTGATCTGATCCGTTTCCCACCACTCACCCAGTTTGCGTGCGGCCTGGGCGATGTAGGTCAGATAAAGGTCTTCAACCGCCATGCCGTCATTCAGCTGGTTTTCAATGAAGGATGCCGGTGTCCTGGGATCGGGGCCGATCAAAGCGGATGTCAGCGTTTCCACGTTTTCCGGAATCGTCGGTGGCTCTTTGAGGTTGCGCGCCAACCTGTCCAACACCTCCCGGGCCAAAGAAACGACGGCTTCCTCCGGCAGCTGCATTTGCAACTCCGTTAGATCTGCATAGGACCGATGATAGAGGTCCTCTGGGACCAATTCGTTATTATCGTCCGACGATGTCATTGCTTCCCTTGGTGCGTCACGTTGTGGATCGATTGGCTAGATGATCCGTAACACCGCTATTTCATATCACAGCCGTCACGAACTGACAACGCAAGTGGCCAAAGGCCTTTTTTTGTTGAACTTCGATGTCATTTCTGGCGGCACTTTCCCTGTAATGTATTATTTACAATCTCTGATTTGAAATATCTGATGCCCGGTTGTCAATCATAGAAAGGCGGGCAATTAGCGACATTTACGCCCGGATATCGAAAGCATTGAAAAGGCCGCGTAGTGCAGATGGACTTGCAGAGCCTACGCGCGCACTTTTGTACAGGAAATCGTAACGGGTTGGATGAGGGGTATTCTCATTCGGCATGCGAATTAATTTAAGCTATAATATTTTGAGCTTGAAATAAAAAAGACGGCACAGTAGGTTTCCTTGCACGCCCTGCGCAGCACTGCCAGGCGGTTTTCGACCTAACGCAATTGGCCCGACGTTCAAAGGTTGATATGCCAGATCTCTGATAGGGGGTAAGCGCCTGCCTGTCGCAGGGTCAAGGTGCGCGACGACGCAATTTTTGGCACGCAAAGGCCGGGGGTCACCTAGGGAGATGACAACGCTTGTGGTGATAGAGCTGATCCTTAACGGCCTTCAGTCTGGTCTGCTGTTGTTTGGCGTTGCGGCCGGGTTGACCCTGATCATTGGTGTTACTGGGTTTTTAAACTTGGCGCATGGTGCGTTTCTTTTGACCGGCGCTGTTGCGGCGGCCACCATTGCGGGCTGGGCTGGGCACTTTGCGCTGGGATTGGTGGCAAGTCTGATGACTGCCGCCCTTATGGGGATGATCGTGGAGCGCATGATCATCCGGCGGTTTTACGCGCGCGGGCCTTTGGATCAGGTGATGGTGGGGCTGGCCCTGATGCTCCTGTTCACGGAGGCGCTGCGGTGGGGCGCGGGATCAACGGACATGACGCTTGAGGTGCCAGCGGCATTGGCGGGGAACGTGACACTTCCCGGTGGGGTCCAGTACCCGGCCTTGGGTTTGGGAATCCTTGCCGTTGGTCTCACTGTCGCTCTGGCGCTTTATATATTGCTCGTGGCAACTCGTTTTGGCACCCGGCTGCGCGCTGCGGCGCATGATCGTGAGATGGCTGGGGCGCTTGGTATCAATACGTCCGTGTTGTGCAGCGTGGTTTTCGCCCTGGGTGCGGGGCTCGCAGGCCTGTCCGGCGCGCTGATGGGCGTAGCCCATGGCGCGGAGATCGGCATGGGTGCGCCGGTTCTGATCCTTGCCGCCGTGGTGATTGTCATTGGTGGGATCGGCTCACTCAAAGGTGCTTTCGTGGCGGCCATCTTGGTCGGGCTGACCACCAGTTTCGGCCAAGCATTTTTGCCAATCCTGTTTGAAACTTTCATGGCCCCAGCAACGGCCACGGGCGTCGCAACGGCGCTGGCCCCGCTGCTGATCTATGTCCTTTTGGCGGTGGTTCTTCTGGTCCGGCCTTCGGGTCTTTTTGGACGCGCTTAAGATGAGGGGGGAGCGTTATATCAACGCGGTCGTTCTGATCTGCCTGTTTCTGGTGCCGGCCTTTGCCCTTTTCATGGATGCACCCCTGAGTATTTCACTGGCGACCAAAACGGTGATCCTTGCCTTAGCCGCGCTTGGATTGAACTTGATTGTGGGGCAGGGAGGGCTGGTCAGCCTGGGGCATGCGGCGTTTTTTGGGGCCGGAGGCTATGCCACGGTGCTCATCGCGCGCTTTGCGGACACATCAGGAATACCTCTTTTGCTCCAGGAAAACCTCACGCTGCCCGCCGTTTTGCTGGTGGCCATTGTGGTGTCTGGGGCGCTGGCGCTTTTGATCGGGGCGCTAAGCCTGCGCGCCAAGGGCGTGGCCTTTGTTCTGGTCACCCTGGCCTTTGGGCATGCGATCTATGCCGCCGCGCTGGCCTGGCCCTGGCTTGGGGGGCAGAGGGGCTACCCATCACCACGCGCCACGGTTTTCCAGTGTTGGATACCAGTCTTCCCGTCCAGTATTACGCCATCTGCGTGGTGCTTTTGTGCCTTGTGCTGTGGTTTCTGCACCGGCTGCGGTTGTCGCCTTTTGGTTTGGCCTTGGTCGGTGCCCGGCAAAGCGAAGCGCAGATGCATAGCGTGGGGATCCATGTCTACCGTCTGCGGCTTGTGGCGTTTGTTATCTCAGGTGCCATCACCGGTCTGGCTGGCGCGCTTTTTGCGGAATTCAATGCTGGTGCCGGACCGGAGATGTTCAGTTGGCAGCTCTCATCCCAGTTGCTGATCATCGTGTATTTGGGGGGTGTTGCGCGGCTTTACGGTCCGGTTCTAGGGGCCGCAGTTTTTGTCGTGGCGGAGCATTTCGTGGGGGGGCTCACTGACTATTGGCTGATCGGTCTGGGGGCGCTGGTGCTTTGCGGCGCGCTCTTTGTTCAGGGCGGGATCATGGGTGTGTTGGCACGCAAGGAGACCCGATATGCGGGATAACGTCCTTCAGCTGCGCCATCTTGAAAAATCCTTTGGCGGGCGACGGATCAGTGATGATGTGTCGCTTGATTTGCGCCGGGGCGAAGTGCACGCCTTGGTGGCCCCCAAGGGGGCGGGAAAGTCCACGTTGATTGACCAAATTGCGGGCACCCTGCGCCCAGATTCAGGCACAGTCACCTTTCAGGGCAAAGACATATCGCGAGTGCACCCTGTGCGGCGTGCCCGCGCGGGGCTGGTGCGCAGCTTTCAGGTGCCGATCATGGCGATGGAGCTCACCGTGTTGCAAAACGTCGTTCTGGGGGCGGTTGGCCAACGCGGTTGGGCGTTTCGGTTGCTGCGGCCTGCGATGCGGGATCACACCTTGCTGGCCCGTGCCCGCGCGGCACTGGACCGGCTTGCCCTGACCGATCTGGAAGATGTCCTTGCCGGGGATCTTTCGCATGAACAAAGACGCCAGTTGGAGATTGCGATTGCGCTAACCCTCGCACCGCAGGCCTTTTTGCTAGACGAACCCTTTGCCGGTATGGGTGCCGCGGACGCGCGTCAACTCAGCGCGTTTTTCCAAGAGCTGAAGCACGAGGCGCCGATCCTGCTGGCAGAACGGAGTTTGGAGACCGTCGCAGCCTGTGCCGACCGGATCAGCGTCTTGGACCAAGGTGCCATCATCGCCAGTGGCAGCCTGGATGAGATGCGCGAAAACCCGCACGTTCAACTGATCTTTCAGGGGGAGGGCGCGGTAAGATGAGCCTTCTGACAGTGGACGGGATCACCGCAGGTTACGGGGCGCGACAGGCGTTGTTCGGTGTCGATCTGATGGTCGATGAGGGAGAGGTTGTTGCCCTGATGGGGCGCAGTGGGATGGGGAAATCCACCACTGTAAATGTCATTTCGCGGTTGCTGCCGCATTCACAAGGGCAGGTGCGCTTTGCAGGCCAGGATCTGGCGAGCGTGACAGCGTATAAGGCTGCGGCTTTGGGCCTCGGCCTTGTTCCTGAGGGGGGCGGATATTCCCCAATCTCACAGTACAAGAAAACCTGCGCGTTTCAGCACGGCGGGGCGAATGGACGGCAGACCGGGTGCATCACCTTTTCCCGCGGCTAGCGGAGCGGGGGCGACACAAGGCGGGGACATTGTCTGCGGCAGATCAGCAGATGCTGGCCATGGGCCGCGCGCTCATGACCAACCCGCGTTTGTTGATCCTGGATGAGGTGACCGAAGGGCTGCCCGCGCCCGCGCGCCAAGAGATCTGGACCGCCATTGCAACGCTCAAGATGACAACGGGCCTTGCGATCTTGGTGGTGGATGGGGCGCTTGATGAGTTGCGCAATGTTGCCGACGCCGGGGTGATCTTGGAACGCGGGGTGTCTGTTTGGCACGGCACCTTGGATATGTTGGATGATGACACCAAAGCCCGGTTTTTGGGTGGATAACGCAAAAAAAGCAACAGCGGGCGGCGGTATAGCCCCCCGATAATAAGGAGTAAGACATGCCACATGACGTGATCCAGCCAGAGGGATGGGCCAAGGCCAAGGGCTATGCCAACGGTGTAAAAACGGCAGACAATCAGTTGTTTGTCGGCGGGCAGATCGGCTGGAATGCAGATCAGGTTTTTGAAACCCATGACTTTATTGGCCAAATGGAACAGGCTTTGCGCAATATTGTCGATGTGGTCACAACTGCGGGCGGGACAGCAGAAGATATTGTCCGGCTGACGTGGTATGTTGTCGACAAGAAAGAATACCTTGCCCGACAGCGGGAAGTTGGCGAAGTTTATCGCAAGGTCCTGGGCCGGCATTTTCCGGCGATGACAATGGTTGTTGTGGCCGGTTTGATTGAAGACGAAGCATTGGTCGAGATTGAGGCGACAGCGGTTTTGTAGACCCACTGCAGGCGCCCACCGACACGCGGAGATTGGGCGCAATGATACATCCAGTAATTGATCTTGGTATTCCTGAACGTGTGGCGGGGCTGTTGAACGTCCAGACCCTGCACCGGATCAACGCGGTGTTGCAGGCTCAGACCTGCCCGTTCTACGAGGGGATGTTAAACGACATCGACGTCAACACCATCACGGACCCTGACCAGTGGCAACAGTTGCCGCTGTTGCAAACGCAGGATCTTGCCCAGCTTAGCCCCGATGCCTTTCGTACCCAATTCTGCCTAGCTACCCGCCAAAAGACGACGGAGTATTGGCGCGCGGGGCCTGAGTTTGGCGGCAACCTGATCTATCCAAGGACAAAACAGGACATCACGCACGCGATGATCGGGGTCAAACGCGCCTTGGTTCTGTCGGGCTTTACGGATGAAGATATTCTGCAGGTGGCAATGCCCTTTGGCGTGGACCCATGGGGCCAGTTGATGGCGCGCAGCGCAAGCGAAGTGGGCATGGGGGTGATCTGGGCTGGCGACACCCCTGGCGCAGAGCAGTTAAAGCTGATCGAAGATCAGCGGCCATCGGGCTGGATTGGAGAGGCGGATCTCGCGCTACATTTGGGGATACGCGCGCGTGATGCTGGGGTGCCGTTGGCGCAGGCAGGGGTCGCGCGGCTATTGTGCAGCGGCGCGCCTTTGTCGGATGCAAAACGCCGCAAGCTTGCCCGCCTTTGGGGCGCAGAGGTGCGTCATTGCTGGGGCTTTCCCGAAATGATGTTGGCGGGTTGCGAAGATGCCGAGTGTTTCGGGTATCGTTTCTGGTCCGACTTTTGCTTTCCGGAAGTTCTGGATGCTGACACGCTGGCACCTATAGGGGAGGGTGAGCCAGGGCTTTTGATCCTGACCTCACTAGTGACGAACCACGCCACACCGTTTTTGCGCTGGAACACCGGGCAACGGGTAACGCTGCGCAGTCGCAGGGCAGGGGGCTCACCTTTTGATGTGTTTCCGTTGATCCAACCGTTGGACCCGACATCGCCAGACGTTCTGGTCAGTGGACGCCCCATTCAGATGAACGCAGTGGAAGACGCTTTGTTCAGGCTGGATGAGGTGGGTGATTTTCACATCACAGCGGGTGCTGACCATTTCTCACTGGAGATTGAGGTGATCGCAGGCGCAGACAAGAGCATCATCAGCAAGCGCGCCGCGGAACAGGTGTATCAAGCGGTTCGCGTCCAGCCAGAGATGTCAGTTGCCGCCAAAGGCACGATCGTCACTGCGCGTGAGGTGCGGGGTAGCCTTATCCGCTGGACCGCGACCTAAGGGTATCCGCGCTAAAGCTTGGTGACGTTGACGATGGGGTGGCGAATGGCACCGATGCCTTCGATATGCGCCTCCATAACGTCGCCGGGCCACATCCACTCTTGCGGGTCGCGGCCTGCGCCAACCCCTTCGGGCGTGCCGGAGGCGATGATGTCACCCGGTTCTAACGTGATGCCGCTTGAAAGATCAGCAATCAGCTCATCCACTTTGAAAAGCATGTTTGACGTGTTGGAGCGTTGCTTTTCCACACCATTCACCGTCAGCCACAAATCCAGCGTTTGCGGATCTGGGATTTCATCTGCGGTGACGATGCAGGGGCCAAAGGGTGCATAGCTGTCCATCCCTTTGGAGAATATCCACTGACCCGCGCGCCGGTTATCGCGGGCGGAGACATCAATTATGATGGAATATCCAAAGACGTGATTAAGGGCGCTTTCACGAGATATGCGCTGTGCGGTGGTGCCCATGATCACAGCAAGCTCAACTTCCCAATCAAGCTGTTGGGTGATGTTGGCGTCATGACGCACCGGATCACCCGGCCCGATCACGGCTGTTGGGGGTTTGGAAAAGATCACAGGCTGTTTGGGCAAATCCGTCCCAGTATCAAGCGCCTTGGCGCTTTCTGTGACGTGATCAAGGTAATTCAGACCAATGCCAAAGATGTTTTTGCGTGGTTTTGGAATGGGTGCCAGCAGCGTGATCGACGCCAAAGGCAGCGCAGATGCGTTGCCCCAATCCCCACCAGCGGCGTGCAGTGCCGTGCGGAGGCGCTTGACGGCTACGGGGCCAAGATCAATAAAGTCGAGCATGCGCGCAGGCAGGGTCAGACCCGCGTGGGCCCCAAATTCAGCCACATCGACGACCATCCCGTTTTCAATCACACCCAGTCGTGCGGCGGCTTCTATGGAAGTGCGGTAGGTGACAAGTTTCATGATGCATCCTTGGGTTTTCAGACAAGGTTATTCTACCAATACACTGGGTTCAAACCCTCCGTTGCGCCAGGTTTCCAGCGCTGCCACAAAGTTTGGACCGCTCAACCCATCAACTGTGCTGGTATAATATCCAGCGGCTTTGAGCCGTTCCTGAACCGCCATAATGGTGTCCCGAGACCAGTCAGAGGTGGCTGTCGTGAGTTGCTGGATGCTTTGCCCGCCGTCCTCAGCCGCGCCGCGTAACAGCATGTTTGCGGCCGCTTTTGGGTTGCGCGGCACGATGCGGCCTTCGTCATAAAGGATGGCGCTGGCGACATAGGCGCGTGCTTCCCCTGCGGTGATGGCGCGGCGGAAATATTCAATCGCGTCAGCGGGGGCATCGGCTTTGCCATCACGGGCCAGGACACCCAAGTTATAGGTCGCAATGGCAGACCCTTGATCGGCGGCTTGCTTTAGGAGGGATACGGCGCGGGCCTCATCCTGTTCGACGTTCGCGCCTTCAAAAAGCGCCACCGCCAGATTGATCTGGGCATCCGGGCTGCCGAGGTTTGCAGCCTTTTCATACAGACGCAACGCCGCAATGGGGTTGGCCGGAACGCCGCGCCCTGCCTCGGTGAGCAAAGCCAGGCTGACCATCGCGCGTAGATCACCACGATCCGCGGCCACACGGTAAAGGCGCAGCGCGCCCTCAATATCGCCCGCGGCGATGGTGGCGCGCGCCAACAGTGCGGCGTAGTGCGGCAGGTCCGGATTGGCATCAGCGGCAGATTGACAGGCGTTGATTGCGTTGATTGCGTTTTGCTGCAGGCTTGCAAAAGGCACACCGGCGGTGCGGGCCGTGGCATCACGCGGATGCGTGGCCAGACGTTCACACAAGCGCGCCGTGCCGCCGTCACTGTCTGAGGGCAAGGTGGCAATCAGGCGCCGCGCGTCGCGGGCGTATTTGCCGTTGGGATACTGATCAAGATAGAACTGAGCCAGGGGGCGCATCCGGCTGCGCTGTGCCAATTGCCACAAACGCTCTTCCTGGGCGTCATCCTCTTTTGGTGCGTAATCACGCGATTGGATCGCGTCGCCAGTTTCCAAAAACGCCATGACCTGCTCAACATGGGTGCCTTGCGGATAGCGTTGGGCATAAAGCGCCATCAGCTCCGGGTCACCGGCATTGGCCGCCACCTGCCACAGCAGGGTTTCGGGCGATACGGTGTCGGGCCGTGGATCAAACCGGAATTGCCGGGTGAGGGATGAATTTTCCCACGGAATTTGGCGCCCCCCGTTGCGGCCAGCACATCGCGCCGGACCGTGATCATCAGGTCAGAGACATCCAAGCCGGGTGTGTAGATGTGGCTGAGCAAAGCTTCGGTAAAAAAGCTGTTCCGCCCGGTGCCGTCATAGGCCACGTTATCGGGCTGGGTTGAAAAAGAGATCATGAAATCCGCCGCATTGCCAATGCGCGCCAGCCCTTCGGAAACGGAGGTAATGGCCCCTTCAAACGGATCGTTTCGGCAGGCGTCTAGGAAGACAAATTTGATGCCGGGGGCGGCCTCCATCTTGTCCAGCACATCCTGCAGTTTCACG
>NZ_JBVFUQ010000003.1:0-522500 GCF_055693825.1 Sulfitobacter sp. GN1-4
AGGCAACGGCGCTGCACTGGTCAGCGAAGTGCTATGCGGACATGCCCTGTCAACTGGCGCGCTGGTACAGCTCACATCAGGCTCTATTCAGGGGAAAGAGGGTTATTTCCCGGCCGCGAATGAGACGCTGCCGCAAGCTGTTCTGTTTCGCGATTGGGTGCTGGAAACAGTCTCTAACTTGGTCAAATAGACCGTGAATCTGCCGGAACGGCCCTAGATGCACCGCCCGCCGTCAACCTCCATGCAGACGCCGGTGATCATGCTTGCCTCATCCGAGCATAGATAGCAGGCCGCATTGCCCATATCCTCAGGTGTTGAAAACCGGCCCAAGGGAATGGTCGACAGAAACTTGGCGCGCATCTCGGGCGTGTCTTCACCCATGAAACTGGCCAAGAGCGGTGTCTCACCTGCGACGGGGTTCAGGGCGTTTACCCGCACACCCTCAGGGGCCAGCTCCACCGCCATCCCTTTGGTCGCTGTGTTCATCCATCCTTTTGAGGCATTATACCAGCTCAACCTTGGACGCGGGCTGACCCCTGCGGTGGAGGCCACATTGAGGATCGCACCCGATTTCTGCGCCTTCATCAGCGGCACGATCGCCTGCGCGGTCAGAAACACGGATTTGGCGTTCACCGCCAAGACGCGGTCAAAGTCTTCTTCTGTCACCTCTTCCATAGCGGCGGGCAGGTGTGTGACTCCGGCGTTGTTGACCAGAATGTCGATGCGCCCAAAGTGATCCAGCACCGCTTGCGTCATGGCCGCTACGTCCGCTTTCACAGCGACGTTGGTTTGAACGGTCTTCACAGCATCACCTAGTTCGGCGGCAAGTTCATCGGCCAGCGCGATGTTCAAATCCGCAATCAGGACATGCGCCCCTTCGGCCACAAACTTGCGTGTGATGCCTGCGCCAAAGCCTGAGGCACCGCCCGTTACAATGGCTGATTTTCCGTTCAGTCTCATACCCATCTCCTATCCGTGCAAAGCGGCAACCGTTTTGAGCGCGGAAAAACCATAAAGGGCTTCGAACCCTTTTTCCCGCCCATGCCCCGACAGACCCGTGCCGCCGAAAGGTAGCTCCACGCCACCACCGGCACCGTAGTTGTTCAAAAACACCTGCCCTGCACGCAACTGCTTGGCCAAGCGCATCTGGCGGGCCCCATCGCGCGACCAGACGGAGGCGACTAGCCCAAAGTCGGTGCCGTTAGCGATGGCAACGGCTTCTTCTTCGGTCTCAAAAGGGATGACCACTTGAACAGGGCCAAAAATCTCATCCTGAGCCAGCCGGTGCGACGGCGCGACCCCCTCAAAGAGCGTCGGCGCAACATAGGCACCGCCCGCTGGGGCCTCTGCGATGATCTCGCCTTTTGCGGCGACGTTCAGATCAGCGCCTTGTGCCACAAAACCTTCGACGATCTCTTTTTGGCGCGCAGACACCAACGGGCCCACATCCATATCATCCATCGCCGGACCCGCGCGCAAATCCACGTAGCGTTCCGCCATACCGCTGAGCACCTCGTCATACCGCGACCGGTGCACAAGGATCCGCGATGACGCGGAGCATGTCTGGCCCGCGTTCTGGATGCCCGCATTGACAAGAAACGGCAGGGCCGCATCCACATCCGCGTCCTCAAACACCAACTGGGGGATTTCCCGCCCAGCTCCAGCGTGACCGGCGCCACGTTTTCTGCCGCCGCCTTCTGGATCAGCTTGCCCACGCCAACTGAGCCGGTGAAGGAAACATGCGCAATGCCAGGATGCCCCGACAGCGCGGCACCTGCTTCGGCCCCAAGCCCCGGCACCACATTCAGCGCGCCGTCCGGCAGACCCGCACGGTGTGCAAGCTCAGCAAAGGCAAGCGCGGTCAAACAGGCCTCTTCGGCAGGTTTCAGCACCGCCGCGTTGCCCATCGCCAGGGCCGCCCCAACAGACCGGCCGATGATCTGCATCGGATAGTTCCAGGGGATGATGTGGCCCGTCACCCCATGCGGTTCACGAAGGGTGTAGACGGTGTAGCCGTCGAGATAGGGGATGGTGCTGCCATGAACCTTGTCAGCGGCCCCGGCATAAAACTCCATATACCGCGCGAGGGCGATCACATCAGCGCGCGCCTGCTTGAGCGGTTTGCCGACGTCCAGCGCTTCCAGCTCAGCCAGCGCGTCAACGTTTTCCAGCACCAGCGTGCCGATCTTGTACAGGATGCGCCCGCGTTCAAAGCTGGTCATCCGCCCCCAAGGGCCGTGCAAGGCCGCCTGTGCCGCAGCGACCGCACGATCAATATCCACAGCACTGCCACGCGCGATATCGCAAAGAGTGCTGCCATCAGAAGGGTTGCGCAGCGCAATCCCGCCTGTCGTCTCAGGTGGCACCCATGCGCCACCGATAAAGACCAAGCTTGGATCAAGCCCCAGTGGTTGCACCGCCATATTTCACCCCGTCTAGTTTGCGTAGGCCACCGCCGGTAGCCAGGTCACAAGCTGCGGGATTTCAAAGACGATGAACAGGCCCAAAAGCTGCAACAGCACGAACGGGATCACACCCCGGTAGATATGGCCCAACGTCACCTCGGGCGGGCAGACGCCTTTTAGGTAGAAAAGCGCAAAGCCTACAGGCGGCGTCAGGAACGACGTCTGCAAGGTCACCGCCACCAGAATGGCGAACCACACCACAGACGGATTGTCGATCACACCGTAGCCATCAATCGGAATGTCCAGGCCGATCACCACCGGCAACATCAGCGGCATGATGATCAGCGTGATCTCAATCCAGTCCAGCAAGAAGCCCAAGAGGAAGATGATGAAAAGGATAAAGGCGATGACCATGTAAGGGTTCTCAAACGAGCCGAGCACCAGGCTCTCGATGATCTCATCCCCGCCATAGAGCCGCAGAACATAGGCAAAGAAGTTCGCGGTGATAAAGATCCCCACAATATAGCCCGCCGTGTTCAGCGTCTGGCGCATCACGTCCTTAAAGACTTTAAAGTTCAGCCGACGGTTGGCCACGGCCAGCAACATAGCACCCGCCGCCCCGAGGCCAGAGGCCTCTGTCGGTGTGGCAAAGCCAAAGAAGATGGAGCCAAGCACCAAAAGGATCAGCAACATGGGCGGCACCACAGACAGCAGCACGTCCAGCACGATCTTCATCGTCACAGGCTCACGGTCCTCCGGCAGCGGCATCGCCTTGGGATTGATCAGGCCGTAGACCACAATGAATGTGATATAGAGCGCGCCCAACAACAGCCCGGGAAAGAGCGCCCCCATAAAGAGATCACCCAGCGAGATGGCCAGCTGGTCCGACATGATCACCAACATGATCGACGGCGGGATCAAGATACCCAGCGCCAGAGGCCGCGATGGTGCCGGTTGCGATGTTCTTGGAGTAATGCTGCTTCATCATCGTGGGCAGGCCCATCACCCCCAAGAGCACCACAGAGGCACCGATCACGCCGGTGGAGGCGGCAAGGATGATCCCGATCAACATCACAGAGAGCGCCAAACCGCCGCGCAATGCACCGAAAAGCACCTGCATAGAGCGCATCATGCGCTGAGCAACACCAGATTGATCCAGCATCAGCCCCATGAAGATAAACATCGGCAGCGCCACCAAAACCGGGTTCTGGATCGTGCCGCCAAAGAACCGGCCCGCATTGGCAAAGAGCTTGCGATAGGCGATCCGGGTGGAATCGTATTCGATGTATTCGTTGATCTGGGTCTTGAACGGATCCAGCACGAATTCCGCCAGAACGATAAAGACCAAAGAGACGCCAACCAGCGCAAAGGCCACCGGAATGCCGCGGAAGAGCATCCAGATGAACACCAGGAACATCAGCAGCACGGCCCATTCGTTCAGGCTCATGAAAGAGATCAGGGAAAGCAGTTGCATGTCTTAGGTCTCTTTCCGGCGGTTCAGCACTGTCAGTAGGACGATGGCAGCGATCACCCCCCAGAAGGCAATCATGAGGGTATAGTCAAAAAACGGCTCACGCGTGATGCGGCGCGGCTGGATTTCCGAATTGGTGAGGTAGATGACCCAGTAGGCGATGTAGTGGACAATGCGCCAACAGATGAACACGACGGTTGGGAACCCCCAAATGAGCTGTCTTGCCAGGGTCGCTTGGGTGAAAACCTCAAGGTTGCGCCGGAAGATGGCCCAAGCGGCAAGGCCCGCGAGGATGAACAGGAACGGCAAGGTCAGCTTAAGGATCCAGACATTGTGCAAGCCGTTCGGGCTGGAGGATCCTTCGCCCGCCACAACAGAGGACCAGGCATAATGGACCAGCACATCCGCCATCAACGCGATGAACGGCGCCAAGAGCCAGCCCAGCGCGGCCACTTCGATGCGGGCCTTTTTCTCGGGCGAGAAATGTTGGTGCAAGATGTCCACGCGGACGTGGCTATTGGTGGTGATGGCGTAGCCAAACCCGGTGAGCATCGCGAAACCGTAGATCCACCACTGCAAATCATCGAGCCATGCCTGATTGTGACCGGCACCGCGCAAAAACACCTGTGCGACAATCGCAAGCATCAGCAGGGGAAAGGCCCAGGCCACCACATTGCCCACATTGATCATCAGCCTGTCGATTCTGCCGTGATGTTCGCGGCCCACTTCGCCGGGATCACTGACGGCCAGGATCTCTTCGACGTCAGGGATATCTTTGCTGCTCATCGCTGCCCCACCCATATCTCATGAAAGGGGCGGCACCCGGTTGCCCGGATGCCGCCAATTCAACCTGTGAACGACTTAGCGGTCGCGTGGCAGATAGATGTTCTGCACCCAGGTCTTATAGCCCTTGCGGTATTCCTGCAGGTCTTCCCAGGTCTTCTTGAAGTGCGCGTCTTCTTCGGCAAGTTCTGCCGCCACTTCGTTCCACGCAGCTTCGAACTGGTCGAGCATCTCAGCTGGCCACTGCTTGATGGTCACGCCGTTCTTTTCCTGGTTTTCGACCATCGCGGCAAAGTTCACCGCCTCACCTTCCGCAAGGGAGGTTGTGACATTGGCCAAGCACGCTGTCTGGATCTGGTTCTGTGCGATCTCAGACATGTCTTCCCATACATCACGGTTCACGATCAGTTCAAAGATCGTGGAAGGCTGGTGCCAACCGGGGAAGTAGTTGAACTTGGCAATCTTGTGGAAGCCAAGTCGCGCATCAATGATCGGCATTGAGAATTCAGTCGCATCAATCGCGCCACGCTCAAGCGCTGGGAAGATGTCGCCAGCCGCCAGCAGGGATGTGGACACACCCAGACGCTGCATCACTTCGGCACCCAGGCCGAAGAAGCGCATGTTCAAACCTTCAAGATCCGCGACAGAGGTGATTTCGTTTTTGAACCAACCAGATGTTTCAGGCGCGATCACGCCGCAGGGCATGACTTTCACGTCATAACCAGCTTGATCGTACATTTCCTGCCAAAGGGCAGCACCGTCATCATACAGGATCCAGCCCAGGAATTCGCCCGCTTCTGGGCCAAAAGGCACCGCCGCAAACAAGGAAGCGGATGGGATTTTACCCTGCCAGTAACCGGATGTGGCAAAAGCGGAATCAACGGACCCGTTCGACACAGCGTCCAACGCTTCCAGTGTCGGAACAAGCTTGCCCGGATCGAAGTGCTCAAAGTTGACTTCATTTGAGATGGAGTTGATCCGGTTTGCGAAATCAACCGAAGCCGTGCCGAGGATCGGCAGGTTCTTTGGGAATGAGGATGTCATCTCGATGACTTCCTGCGATTGTGCGGCACCTGCCGCCATGGTGGCTGCAACCGCGGCTGCGCCAAGATACTTCTTCATCATTGGGTTTCCTCCCTAGTAATACGTGGCCATGTTTTTGTCCGTTGCCACGCCGGACCAGACGCAACACGGTTCTCTTTGCGCCGCCTATTTGCGGCATATGTCACGAAAGCTCCCCCTCCGTGTCAGGCAACACTCCTCAATCTTGCCTCGCTGCGCAAACCCTATTGCAAAAGTGCTTCGGATCAATACCCAACAACCCGGATATCTTGCCAAGGACAGGGGCGTTTCAGCATCAGCACTCTGTTGTTAAACGAAGTTTTCACGGATGCGGAGTTCATTTTTCTGGACAGGCATTCAGATTTTCTTGATATGATGAGCCATCAAGTCAGATAACCTTATCTAAATCAGATCGGTTTCATGTCAGAGGTTAACCTTAAACTGCTGCAAACCTTCGTCCTCGTGGCCGAACAAGAAAGCTTTCGCAAAGCTGCGACGCTCTCCAACAGAACCCCATCTGCCATCAGCATGCAGATCCGTGATCTGGAAAACCAAATCGGGATGCAGCTGTTTAACAGGACGCCGCGCAAAGTGACGTTGACCGCCGATGGGCGGACTTTGTTTTCAGAAACAGCTGCCGGGATGAAACAGATCTCACAGGGGCTGACCAAGTTGTCCGACAAGGTCAGCAAGCGCAAAGGCAAAGTGACAATGGCCTGTGCGCCGACCCTTGCGTCCTGGCGGTTGGGGGGCGTGCTGGCCAGCTTTCGCAAGCGGTTCCCGGAAAGCAGCCTGCAACTGCTTGAGGCAGCCCCGGTGGCGGCCATGGACCTGCTGGATCAACAAAAAGTGGAATTCTACCCGGGCCCCGAATTGCCCGGACAATCTGATGTGGAGTTCGAGAAGCTGTTTGATGATCCGGTGTTCGCCTGCGTCCCGCCCGAATTTGATCATGGCCAAAGTGACATAGCGCTGGCAGATCTGGGCGATCAACCGGTGCTGATGCTGGATCACAAAACAGCGCTGCGTACATTGTTGGACGGCATCTGCGCCGAACAGGGCATTACCTTAAACGTCCGGTGCGAGCTGCAAAGCGCCCATTCCAGTCTGACATTGGCAGCCACCGGGCTGGGCATCGCTATATTGCCATCCATCGCTTTGGTTATGGGTGAGATTAAGGGTTTTCGCGTTGTGCCGATCAAGGATCACAAGGCCAGCAGGAACATCGGCCTGATCACCTCGCGCGGGTATATCCAGCACAATTTCACAGAACAGCTGCTGAGGCTGATCCGTGCGGAATTCACCGAAAAACCAGAAAACCAACGCCGTTAGATACGTCTCAAATTTTCGCGGTCACAACAAAACTTTCTTTACCAATTGTGCCTAGGCTTCCCGCAGCTAAGAAGGATGTATCATGTTAGATAGTCTGACTATTGCGCAGCTCGGCGCGCTGCTTGAACAGTTTTCAGTACCAATGTTTGCCATTGAAACCCAAGGGCCGGGCAGTGATTTTGTCATCACCTGTGTGAACGCCGCGTTAGAAGATCTTGCCGGGCAAACCCGCGATGATCTTTTGGGCCGCTCCATTCTGGAAATCGCAGCCACCGATGCCGCTAAAGATACCGCAAAGCACTATGAACGCTGTGTGGAAACGCGCCAAACCATTCGCTTTGCCTTTCTTTTCGGCAATGAAAACAGCGCGACACGGTGGAACAAGACGCTCCAATACGCGCGCAGCCCCGAAGGGTATGACCGCGTGATCGCAACAGCTGTCAAAGTGTCTGACGAAACAAGCGAATTGCGCGATAGGCTGGCCTTTGAAGATGTACGGTACTTTTCATCCATCGCCGATTTGCAGCTGGAAAACCTGAACAGTGCGTTCACCAATGCCACGCAGCAGTCCGGCGTCACTGCGATCGACGAAGAACGCATCATGCGTCTGCATGCCGTTTGCCGCACCATCCAAAGCACGGTTGCCGACATCAAACAGGTGGTGCGCATGGCCCAAGAACGCCATATGGCACCTGGTTCAGACATCATGCCTGCCCCCCTATTCCGGGCAAACCCTCACATCTTGATCTGCCCCCGGCTGACACGGTTCGTTCGCTTACAGGGTCGCTTTCGGACAACCTGCGCCAACACTAAAAGTCCGCGGCGCGCGGGCAACTTGCCCCGCTTTCCGCCGCATCATGCGCCAACGGCTTTCACACCGCTCTTTTGCGGGCTATAGCGGTGGGCATGACGAATTTTACCTACAAAAATGACCTGCCAGATGATCTTGATCTGGGCCCAATGGTCGCGATTGATTGTGAAACCATGGGGCTGAACCCCCACCGGGATCGGCTCTGCGTGGTACAACTGTCCAGCGGCGACGGACATGCACATCTTGTGCAAATCGCCAAAGGACAGACCCAAGCGCCCAACCTCTGTCGGATGTTGGCAGACCCGGATGTGCTCAAGCTGTTTCACTTTGGCCGCTTTGACATTGCCGCCTTGCTCAACACCTTTGGCGTCACCACCGCGCCAGTGTATTGCACCAAAATCGCCAGCCGCCTGATCCGCACCTATACGGACCGTCATGGCCTGGCCAAACTGCTGAATGAACTGTTGAGCATCGACATTTCGAAACAGCAGCAATCCAGCGATTGGGGCGCAGCAGAGCTGTCAGATGCCCAAATCGATTACGCCGCATCAGATGTTCTCTACCTGCATCAGCTGCGGGACAAATTGAACGAAATGCTGGAGCGCGAGGGCCGCATGGACATCGCGCAGGCCTGCTGGGATTTCCTGCCAATGCGCGCGCGGCTTGACCTCGAAGGCTGGCCCGACACGGATATATTCGCACATTCATGAGCACGCCGTTCATCGATACAGCCGCCCGCGTGATCCGGGCCGAAGCAGAGGCGCTAAACACCCTTGCGGATACGCTCGACGCGCGGTTTCGCGAAGCTGTCGATCTCATGCGCAGCTGCAAAGGCCGCGTGATCGTCACCGGCATCGGAAAATCCGGACATATCGCCAACAAGATCGCCGCAACCCTGGCCAGCACGGGCACGCCTGCGCAATTCGTGCACCCGGCTGAGGCCAGCCACGGCGATTTGGGGATGATCACGCTGGATGACGTGATCCTTGCCATCTCAAACTCAGGCGAAGCGCCTGAGCTGGGCAATCTGATCGCCTATTCACGCCGCTACATGATCCCGATGATTGGCCTGACCAGCAAACCCGAAAGCACATTGGGGCGCCAATCCGACGTGATTTTACAACTGCCCCGCGTGCCAGAGGCCTGCGGGACCGGTGTTGTGCCCACAACCTCCACAACGATGACATTGGCGATGGGCGACGCGCTTGCCGTGGCCTTGATGGAACATCGGGATTTTACCGCCGAGAACTTTCGCAACTTCCACCCTGGCGGCAAGCTGGGCGCGCAACTGAGCCTTGTCAGCGACCTAATGCACACCGGCGATGCGATCCCCATGGTGCAACAAGACGCGCTGATGTCGGATGCGCTGATTGAGATCAGCGGCAAAGGGTTTGGTGTAACGGGGGTATCCGACGCGCAGGGCAAGCTGATCGGCATCATCACCAACGGTGACCTCAGCCGCCACATGGATGGCCTGCTGTCGTTGAAGGCAAGCCAAGTCATGACCCGCGATCCGGTAACCATTGAACCGGATGCGCTGGCTGAAAAGGCCGTGGGCGTGATGAACTCGCACAAAATCACTTGCCTGATCGTGGTGGACCCGGCCCAACCCCAAGCACCCGCAGGGTTGCTGCACATCCACGACTGTCTGCGCACGGGCCTGGGGTAGGCCAATGCAGGTGGACGCCTATTCCCGGCTTGTTGTCTGGCTAAAGGTGCTTCTGCCGCTGACAGCGCTTGCGCTGCTGTCCACGCTGTTCTTGCTCAGTCGGGTGATTGACCACGAAACCGTCATTCCCTTCGCCGATAAAGAAATCCAGGACCGCTTGCGGGATCAACAGGTGACGGGCCCTATCTACAACGGTGTGACCGCGGATGGGGATCAGCTTGCCTTTACCGCCCAGCGGCTGATCACGCCGCAGGGGCAAACAGGGGCAAACGAGGCTGAAGAGGTTGATGTGACAATGGATTTGGCCTCGGGTGCTACGATCCTGCTGCATGCCAACAATGGCCGTTTCGACATCGCCAAAAACATCACAGAGCTTACCGGCGACGTTAAAATCACCACCTCTACGGGATATGAGATCATCAGCGATATGCTGATCACTCAAATGACCAACCTCGACGTGACTTCACCCGGGCCCGTGCAATCAGAAGGGCCATTTGGCACCCTTGATGCGGGAGCTATGGCTCTCAACGCCGGCAAAGCGGGGGAACCTGCCCAATTGGTTTTCACAAAGGGTGTGAAACTGATATACGATCCGAAACAAGACGATGAGTGATGCTGTGAAACATCTGCGCCTATGGCTGATGACCCTCTTTCTGGCCTCCGCTGTGCCGGTGCTTGCGCAGGGGACAAGCGTCGCTTTTGGCAACCTGGCGCAAAACACGGATTTGCCTGTCGAAGTTACAGCCGACAATCTCTCAGTAGACCAAGATACAGGGGTTGCTGTGTTCACTGGCAATGTCCTGATTGGTCAGGGTGAGATGCGTTTGTCCGCCCCTCGGGTGTTGGTCGTTTATCAGGCTGAACAAAAAGGTATTGAACGGATGGAGGCGACGGGCGGTGTGACGCTTGTCTCAGGCCCGGATGCAGCCGAATCAGACCGCGCTGATTACTCCATCACCGATGGGGTGATCGTGATGACCGGCAATGTCTTGCTGGATCAAGGGCTGAACGCGCTCAGCGCGGATCGCATGACTGTCCAGCTTAACGATGGCACCGCGCAGATGCAGGGCCGGGTCAAAACGATCTTGCAGTCAGGTGGCGGCAACGAATGACCGCGCCTAAGCTGAAAGTCGCCACAGGGCCCTCCGGCCTGCAGATTGAGCATCTGCGCAAATCCTACCGAAAGAAGGTGGTGATCCGCGATTTTTCCATGCACCTGAACCGAGGTGAGGTGGTCGCGCTTTTGGGTCCAAACGGCTCTGGCAAGACGACGACGTTCTATTCCGTTGCGGGCCTTGTGACGCCCGAGGGTGGCACCGTGATGGTAGACGGGCGGGATGTGACCATGCTGCCGATGTACCGCCGGGCGCAGCTGGGCATCGGATATTTGCCCCAAGAGATGAGCATTTTTCGCGGGCTGAGCGTGCAAGACAACATCAGCGCGATCCTCGACATCTCTCTGCCGCATCGTCGTCAGCGGCGCGAACGGCTGGAGGAACTGCTGAGCGAGTTTTCAATCGAACACCTGCGCCGCGCCCCGGCACTTGCCCTGTCAGGGGGGAACGCCGCCGGGTAGAAATTGCGCGATGCCTTGCCGCTGAGCCGAAATATCTGCTTTTGGATGAACCCTTTGCAGGCGTTGACCCCATTTCAGTTGGCGACATTCGCCAGCTTGTGGCAGACCTGAAAAACCGGGGGATTGGCGTTCTCATCACGGATCACAACGTGCGCGAAACCCTGGAAATCGTGGACCGCGCCTATATCCTACATGAGGGCCGCGTGCTGATGTCTGGCACGCCGGATGACGTTGTGCAGAACGAAAATGTACGCCGCGTCTATCTTGGTGATAACTTTCGTATTTCTTGAGAATTGTCGGCAGTTTCCCCCGTAAATCGCCTGTAGCGTAAAGTTGTAACCATTGACTTACAGGCGAAATCTGCGCCTCATGGTGGTATGGCAACACCGCGTTCCTGTCCGACTTGCACATCGCCTTTTTACCAAGGCGCGGCGCACCGTAACCTGAACGACTGCCAGACAATCCGCATCTAACACGATCCATGCGCTCCGCTTTCGGGGCGTTTGCGTCTGTTCGGTGATCATAATGAGGAGACTATATGCGGTACCAAATCAGCGGCAAACAAATCGACATTGGAGAAGCACTGCAAACCCACGTCAAAGAGGAGCTCGGCGAATCTGTCAAAAAGTATGCCGAACGTCCCACCGATGCGCAGGTCGTGTTTTCCAAATCAGGGCATGAGTTTGTCTGCGAAGCGACCGTACACTTATCTACCGGGCTGACGGCATCGGCCAAGGCGCATAGTAGTGAAATATATGGCGCTTTTGACGCTTGTAACGAAAAGATGGAAAAGCAACTGCGGCGCTACAAGCGTCGGTTGAAAGATCACCATAAAGACCGGTCAGAACCAGTTGAACTCTATGGCGCATCCTCATATATCCTCGCCTCAGACGACGGAGCCGATACACAGGAACCCGAAACCCTCCAACCCATGATCATTGCTGAAATGCAGACCAAGATTGCAACTTTGTCTGTAGGGGAAGCCGTGATGCAGATGGAGCTGGCCGGGGCCCCCGTGTTGGTTTTCAGGAACGAAGGAAAAGAAGGGATAAATGTGGTCTATCGCCGTGAAGACGGCAACATAGGCTGGATTGATCCCTAAAGAGCCAAAGTGGCAGAGCGGGCGGTATGGATTTTTCAAAACTCCTTAAACCTGAGGCAGTGAAGGTGCTGACAGCTGCATCAAGCAAGAAACGCTTGATGCAGGATCTCGGCGACCTAGTAAACAGCGCCTATGACCTTGATGCCAACACGGTGGTCGAAGCGCTGATGGAGCGCGAATCGCTCGGCCCAACGGGTGTGGGCCACGGCATCGCTCTGCCTCACGCCCGTCTGAGCGGTTTGACAGATGTCATTGGTGCCTTTGTGCTGCTGGACAAGCCGATTGATTTTGCATCGGTTGACCGACAGCCGGTCGACATCGCCTTTGCCCTCTTTGCACCAGAAGACGCAGGGGTTGAGCATCTCAAGGCATTGGCGCTGGTTTCCCGGACAATGCGGGACAGCGCCATTTGCAACAAGCTGCGTGCGAACCCGGATGCGGGCACGCTTTACACAATCCTGACAGAAGAAAATTCAGTTCAGGCCGCTTGATCACGCCCAGCGCGAAAACCCAAGCATCACGTAATCCCGTTGGTAGGCGTCTGCGACCAACGCTTCGATCTCGTCATCATAAATCTGATCCAGACTAAACGGTGTGTCCGGCGCCGCTGGGGCAACCGGCGGGATTTCAGCGCGGCCAACATCGCTTGCAAGCGCGGCAAGCTCATCTTCCAGGTTCTCTTCACGGATCAGCCGGTCTGGCGGACAAAGTTCAGCAAAGCCGGACAGCGACTGGGTCTGCGTACACCAGGTTGGATCCACCCGGATTGAGGTTTGCGCAGAAAGATTGGCCTTTAGAAACCGAAGAAACGCTACAAAGCCGGTATGATGCGCCGCCTGGTCATAGTGTTGATCCGGGCCATTCTCTGGTAACGGAACATCATACCGCTTGGTCAGCGTTTTGCGCAGCTGCAGGTAACTGCCAGGCCCAACCGGCAGGATATGTCTGCAATAGGCATCATGGGCCCGCGCCACAGGATGGCGCAGCACGGTGAAACTACGGTGGCCGGGATGCTTGCGCTTCCATTGGCGCAGGTCCTTTTGATTAAGCTTGGTGCCCAGATCCTCTGCCCCGACGCCATCAAGCGCCGCCATCCAGGTTAGGACCTCATCCATCGGTGCCCCCTTAAGCGGCATGAACAGCAACGGCGATTTTGGCGGCACCACATAGGATGGCACGTTCGGCCCCCGGCGCGGTTCAAAGTTCGGCGTTCGGGTCAGATCAAAGTGATCAACAAGCGACAGCGTCTGCACCATCTCATCAAAATTCCGCACCTTGGCAGAGACGGGTTTGGGATTTTGCTTTTTCAGCTTGGTATCCAACCCCTCAAGCCGGGCCGGAACGCCAAGGAAAGCAGCAAGGCCGTTCATCACATCCAGGTTCTGCAAATCCTCATAGGCCACGTAAAACGCCGTTTGCCCCGTGACCTGCAGCCTGTTCAGCAAAGTGATTTGAAAACCCCGCAACGCTTCAAGATGTTCGGCAAATTCCTGGGGGTTAAAATGCGCCTGCCCCGCTTTGCGCGAGCCCACATTCGTCAGTTTCCACTGACCGGTTTGCTGCGCGATCTTCCAGCTGACGTAACTTTCAACAGGGTTCCGCGTCAGCACAATCTTGGCGCAGCTATGATCTTCGATGATGGCATCAAAGACGCGCGGATCATGATCATGAAAATAGCGAAATCCGCTCAACTGTGTGGTGTCCGCCCGGATCGCATCAAGAAGACCCCGGGGATCACGATCTCGGGCAGCCAGATCGACGCCCAAAATAGGGTTGTTGTTCGGATAGCCGATGAAATGGGGGTTAAACGCCTCACCATGGCAGGTGACGCCATCCAAGGCATTTAAATTGGATTCTAGGAAATTGGACCCGGTCCGCATTTCCGCGAAAACCACAAAGCTGTTAAACCTGCCTGCCATCACTTACCGGACCAAATAGGGTTTGCGCTGCACAGCCTGTCGTTGCACCACAGGCCGTTCCACCGGGAAATCGCCCATCAGATAGGGGTGCATGCCCTGGTTTTTAGGTTCTGCAAAAACTGCCCAAATCCCGTCAAATCCACCATACGCGGCGCCTCAGACAAGCGGCGCAGCTTGGTGCGCCCAATCTCATCCAGGATGCCCTGCAAAGGTTCCATCGGCGCTTCGATAAACTCAGCCATGGTCCAGATCCGCACCCGCGCCTTGGTGTAGGGGGAGCGTAAAACATCCATGTGATCGCTTTCAATCTTTTGCAAGAGGGCAGCCCGCGCACGGATCTCTGCAAAATCCAGGTTGGATCGGAACAAAGGAATGGCCCAGGCCCCGGTGATCACTGAGACTTGGGCATTGGGATCTTTTGCGATGCGCCAGTTAATCTCTTGGCTGTCATCTGGACCAAATTGAAAACACTGGCGTTCGCCGCGCGTGTTCCAGATCAGGTTCGCCAGAAACGCATTGGCGTTATAATCCCGCAGGATCGGCCCGTCAGACAGCGCGCCATTCATGGCGGATTGCCCATCGGCATATTCCACGCGCTCTTTGGAGAACAAATGCCCATGCACCCGCGCACCGGTTGCTGAGGTGAGCCAGCTTTCGAAGTTCTCAAACAGTTCTGAAAAGCCCTGGAACATCGAATACGGCGCGGCTGTCACGCCATTTTCCCAATCCTCATTGGGAAACCGGCTTTGCATATAAAGCCCCGACCGTCCACGCGTCCGCCGCTCAACCGCTTTGGAAAAGATGCGGTCAATCTTGCCGGGGTTTGGTTCAGTCCGTTTCATCGCCCCGGCCAGATCGGTCAGGAACGCTTCATACAGTTTGTCGGCATAGGGCCAAATCTTGCGCGCCACAAAGCAATCAGATCGACGCAGCAGTTGCAGGTGATCGTCGTAGAAAATATGCGGCTTACCCTGAAAATCGAACTTGGACAGGGTCAGCGACCGGCTTTCTATATTGCTTGAATACTGGCGAACGAGGGTCTGGAAATAGCTTTCATCCGGGATCCACACCGGGAAAAGAACTTATCATAGGTGGGCCTTTCCGGGTCCTGCAAAATCGCGGACAACGTTCTGCGCGACAGGCACCACCATTGCGAGCCCATATGCGGCACGATCCCATTGGGCATCGACCGCGCCAGACGAAAGCGGCGCTGAAACCGCACGAAAGCATCAAAGAGCACGCGCTGCCGCTTCCATGAGAACGGAAAGCGCAGCGTAAAACGTTCAGCATCCAACCCGCCGATGGTCCAAGGCACCTCTGAGGTTGTCGCGCTTTCGATAAAATCGGTCAGCGGCCGCTCAGCCAGGTATTCGATCAGCTCTTCAACCGGTCGGAGCGGCAGACAGGAACCGGACGCGAGATAAACATGATGCACCTCGCGGAACTCAGCCAACATCATCTCAGAGGCGGTCTGCGTGGCCTTCACAATGCCCCAGGTGCCCCATTCACAGCGGAAGCGATCACAAAACCGAACCTTGCGCAGATCAGACAGCGCGTTGACAAAGCCATCATAAACCTTGCGCGACACGCTTTTGTCGACATGGATGACAACAGGGCAGCCCGCCGCCGCCCAATGCCGCGCCACCTGTTCGGCCCGGCCAAGCGCGGTATGGACCAACATGACAACGCCGACCGTCATGCCCAGTTCCCTTTGGACATCAGGCCCAGGATTTCCAGCTGGCGCCAGTTGATGTACCGCTCAGACCATTTGCACCAAAGCTGGGGGTCTGACTTCAATTGCTCCACATAGGCCTTGTATTCGATGGACCCCGCGTAATGTTCACCGCGCACCATCTCTTCCTGTGCCTTGTCACCAAAGGTGTCCAGAAACTTGGCATGCAACAAAACGCCCGAGGCTTTTTCCCCACCCCATTCGTCATAGACCTGGTTCAAACCACGCGGCAGCAACATATGTGTTGAACTGACGTAGGCGTAGCGTTTGTCCCATTTCACGAGCGGCACCTTGTTCAGCGCTGGGGCCCGCTCTGGCTCATCCTTAAAGAACACGCGCGCCCTGGGTCCGCCCTGTATCCACAGATTGGTAAAGGCGTAATTGCGCGAGATGGTGTAGTTGCCGCTGTCAAACCAGCATGCAATCTCCATCGGGTCTTGGCCGGACTGATAAGGTTGCTCATCCAGACGGCCCTTTGGGTACATATCCAACAACATCGCTGAGAAGGATTTGATGGAAGACGCATCAAGCCAGTCGGTCAGCGCACGCAACGGGCGGGTATCGCAAAAGGGATAAACCAGAAATTCATCAGGATCGACGGTCAGCGCCCAGTGGCCGTGGGCATGCTTCATCTGCAACCAGTTCAGCCAATCAACGCCAAAGCGCGCGCGCTTATAACTTGCCTTAGTTGTCCAGACGGAAACATCGGGTTGGTTTGCCAGATAATCCAACGATCCATCACCGCTGTCATTATCGACGATAATGAAATGGCCAATCCCCATTTCGCGGTAGTACTCAAGAAAATAGGGCAGACGGATCAGTTCGTTCCGCATGGTCGAGAACAGCAGCAGATCATCATCTCTGATCTGCGCCGTGCGATCGACAACCCGCTTCAGCTCACGGCTTTTGCGCATGGCACGCAAGCGCCAGCGCTTGCGCCGAAGCCGCAGCCCATATGACCGGAAAATGCCCAAACACCACCTATACTACTCGGAAAACGCCGTTCTTTTTCTGCGGTATCAACTTAACCTTAACACGGTCTTGAAGTGATCAGCCCATTCTGGACCCACATGTTTTTTTGATGTGCCTGCAGTCGCCGGTTTGCTTCCCCAACTCTTTACTGTTCTTAACCATAATTGGGGATCAGAAATAGGGGCAAATGTCACTTTGGGATCAAGAACTTCCTTAAAAACAGCCAGGTCGTTGCACAAAACACGCGCTCCTAAGGAGCGCGCCTCAACTGCGGGAAGACCAAATCCCTCTGCATAGCTCGGATAAAGTGTGCCGGCACTTTTCTCAACCAAGGCGGCAATTGCCCCATTGCTTAGCCCTGCCACTTCAATGACAGGACCATCTATTGGCAAGGCGTCCAGCCGGTCAAAGACCGCTTCATTCCGCCAGCCGCGTTGTCCGCAAATGATAAGCGGCGGGGCGGACGGCCCCAGCTCGTCCCAAAGATTGAGCAGAAAGGCGTGGTTTTTGCGGGGTTCGATGGTGCCCACAGTGACAAAATAAGGCCAGGCAGGCGGCAGGCCATCTGGCAAGGCATCCATCAGCGGCTCTGGCACATCAACGCCCAAATGGGCAACCACGGTCGGGGGGCAGCGCCCCCATTCGGTCATCTGAGAAGTCACCCGCGCGCAAGTGTCGGCAGAGTTGCAGATGATCCGGTCCGCCAACATGCTCACCCGCCGCATCTTTTCCTCAAACGGGCGCACGGTGCCTTCGCGCTGCCAATCAGGATGCTCAAGCGGGATCAGGTCATGAACCAAGACGCTAATCCGCCCTTTCGCATAGCCGACACACCGCAACACCCGCTCTGTCAGATTGCTGTGGCCGACGTTGTAATATTCGAACGCAAGCGGCAGGTGCTTTTGCAACATCTGCCTGAGCCGTTGCGGCAAACAACGACCGATCGCCAGCCGCCGCGCAGCGGTTTCAGCCTGTGTTAGAGCCTGATCGCGACCTCCAGACAATCGTGACAACAAATCAACCTTGCCCCAAGAACGATGGCCCGTCAGCTGTTGGAAAAACACCTCCAGCCCACTTCGGTCCAACAGGATATACCCAAACGCCGTGCGCAACAGGCCGTAGCAGGGCACGTCATCTGACAGAAACTGTCGCAGATAGGCATGTTCAACCCGGTCGATCCCGGTTGACGTCCCCCCTGCCCGTCGCAAGCTGCGCGTCAGATCCAGTAGCCGCGCAGCACCCATGCTACCGCTCGTAATGGCCTGTCTGATGCCATCTCCATGCGTCGGTGATCATTTGCTTCATCGTGGAACGGTGCGGTGCCCACCCCAGCTCCTTCACCGCACGGGTCGATCCAGAGACAAGCTTGGTGCAATCGCCAGCGCGCCGCGGCCCTTCGACCAAAGGCACCGGACGATTTGTGACCGCCTGGCTTTGATCCACGACCTCCCGGACAGAAAAGCCACTGCCCGTACCAAGGTTGAACACGCGGCTGCCCTTGCCATCCTGCAACCAACGCAGACCCAACACATGGGCATCGACCAGATCACAGACATGCACATAGTCTCTGATACAGGTGCCATCCGGGGTGTCGTAATCCGTGCCAAAGACCGTCAGCGCGTCCCGCTTGCCATCAATAGCGTCCAGCATAAGCGGCACCAAATGTGTCTCGGGTCGGTGAAATTCGCCAACCTCACCCTCAGGATCGGCCCCCGCGACGTTGAAGTAGCGAAAAATCACATGCTGCAAGCCGTGCGCCGCTTCAAACCCTTGCAGAATATCCTCAATCGCGCGCTTTGACGCGCCGTAGGCGTTGATGGGCATTTGGGTACTGTTTTCGTCCAACACCACATTGTCCTGATCCCCGTAGGTCGCACAGGTGGACGAAAAGACGAAATGCTTGCAACCCGCAGCGACCGTCGCCTCAATCAGGTTCAGCGACCCCAGCACATTGTTGCGCCAATAGTGACCGGGGTCTTTCATACTGTCGCCCACCAGGCTGAGAGCTGCAAAATGCATCACGGCGACGGGCTGCACCTTTGCAAAAACAGTGTCTAACCTATCGCGATCCAACAAGTCTCCCTGTTCAAACGGGCCGAATTTCACCGCGTCTTCCCAGCCCGTTTCAAGGTTGTCGAACGTCACGGGCGTAAAGCCCGCCGCCTGCAACGCCTTGCAGGCATGCGAGCCGATATAACCCGCGCCCCCCGTCACCAATACGTTTGTCATGTGCGGCCCCAGCAGCGTTGTTCAGTCATCCAAGGAAAGGGTGCGCAAAAAGTCCCGCAAATCGTCTTTCAGCTCATCCCGTGCCAGCCCAAAGGACACGGTCGCCTGCAAAAACCCTGATTTAGAGCCACAATCAAACCGTTTCCCCTCAAACCGGTAGCCGTAGACGTTGTTCTCTTGCGTGATGTCATTGGCAATGGCGTCCGTCAGCTGGATCTCTCCGCCCGCCCCTTTTTTGAGTTGGTTGAGATTGCCCAAAACACTCGGCGACAGGATGTAGCGGCCAATCACAGCAAGGTTCGATGGCGCCTCACCAGCTGGTGGTTTTTCCACCATCTTTTTGACGCTCACCAAAGGCCCATCTTCTGATGCAATATCGAGGATACCATAGGATGATGCCTTCTCCGCAGGCACCTCCATCGCCGCCACCATATTACCGCCGGTCTCTTCGTAAGCTTCGACCATCTGCTGCAGACACGGCTTTTCCGCCGCGATCACGTCATCGGGCAGCATAACCGCAAACGGCTCATTCCCGATCAACCGCCGCGCGCACCAAACCGCATGACCCAGGCCAAGCGCCTTATGCTGACGAATGTAGGCAATTGCACCGCTTTCCATGTTGGTGCTTTTGAGGATGTCGAGAAGTTCTTTCTTGCCGCTTTTGCGCAGTTCATTTTCCAACTGCGGCGCCAGATCAAAGTAGTCTTCCAACGCCCCTTTGCCCCGTGATGTCACAAAGATGAACTCCTTGATCCCCGCCGCACGGGCCTCATCAATGGCGTATTGGACCAGTGGTCGGTCGACCAATGTCATGATCTCTTTCGGCACGGATTTGGTTGCCGGCAAAAACCGCGTTCCCATGCCAGCAACCGGGAAGATCGCTTTCGTTACCTTTCGACGCATTCTGCACCTCAATTTTTCTGGTTGGTCTGGCCAACAGTTTTTTCTACGGCCCTTTATGGGCCTGTTCTATTTTGGGTGCCAAAAGCCCGCGCTGTTCGGCAACCCGCTTCATTTCCTTTTCGGTCCGCCGCGCCCGCGTTGTCAAACGAAACAACGGTTCAGATCGTACGGACCGTCCAAACAATCCTCCGCGCTGCACCCAAACGCCGCAAGGGTCAAATTTGATGTGATGATACATACTCGTGAGTGAAAGCGATAGAACGGTGACAATTTCACCGTTTTTCACCCTCTCCTCTGCGCGCGCCACGTCTTGTGCAAACCGCATAGGTCGAGAGCGGATGACGCTGGCGCGTCGCGCTTGGCTTGGAAACGACTTAAACGCCTCCGCCGGATGGCTGGGCAACTCAGCACGGCCCAGCGGACGCAGCGCACCTTCGGCATATCCCGCATCCAGGCGGCGCATCATCCGGCGCACATCATGTGGTTCAAGACCACCGTCCGCCATATGGCCAACAAGACGCCGCCGCTCATGCGCGCGCAACGCCTTCCAATGGGCATCCCGCGCTTCTTGGGGGACGTGTTTACGCTGAAAAACGGCCCAACTGGCACCGATATCAAACAAGTCGCGCGGCACGCGGTCAGCCCGGCGCAGCGGGTTTTCCGCAAAACCGTGATGCACTTCGGCGCGCGGGGCGATGGCCGTCAAATGCCCCGCTTGGGCGATCCGCAGGTTCAAATCGGTTTCGTCAAGATAGTAGTGGAAAGCCGGGTCAAACCCGCCCAAAGCGTGCAAGACCTCACGCCTGATGGCCATATTCGTACCCTCTGTTTTGACCGCGCGGCCTTTAGGGGGCGTCAGAACGGTCGCTTGGTGCGGGTCAACTTCAATCGGCACGGTCGCGCCAAACCGGTCCACGCCGCGGGCCTTCCACTGAAAGGAAATCCCGTTGCGCCCCCGAACAAAACCGCCGCTTGCGGCAACGTCAGGTCGTGCAAAAGGCGCTGTCAGAAAACGCAGCCACTGGGGTTCGGGAACTGCGTCGTCATCAAGAAAGGCAACAACATCGCCCGCAGCATGGCTGATGCCAATGTTGCGCGCGGCTGAGATATTAGCCTCATCAAAGGTCACGCATTTCAGGTGCTTGGCAAAGGGCAAGGCTTTGGCGGCGGCGATGCCTTGCGGGTCGGCAACCACGATCAGCTCAAACGTCTCATACTGAAGTTGGAACAGGCCCATCAACGCCCGCGAAAGCAATGCAGGCCGCCCCCGGCTAACCACCACAACACTGACGGGGAGTGCCGTCATTCAATACCCATTTTCGCCATCATCGACTCTATTTTTGGCACATCCTCAGGGTTGTTCAGCTCCCAGAACTCCCGCCCTTTTGCTTCCACCTCAACGCAAAGCACCGACCTGCCGTTTTCCATGAACCGAAGCTGTTCTAACCCTTCGAGGGTCTCAAGTGGCCCGGTTGGCCAAGTGGGATAACCGGCAAGCGCATCAGGGCGGTAGGCATAGACACCGACATGATGGAACACCGGGGTCATATCAGTCTCTGCAAAGGCGTTTGAGGTGTATGGCACAACTTCTTTTGAGAAATAGAGCGCATGGTGGTGAACATCGAACACCGCTGTCGTGCCGCCCACGCGATCGGCCTTTCTGTCCGCAAGCAATGCGTTAAGCGTGGCACCGTCACAGCGCAAAACAGGCGTGGCAATTTCGGCCTGCGGTGCGGCACGCAGGCCGACTACCAAATCTTCGACAAACCAATGAGGGGTGAGCGGGGCATCCCCCTGCAGGTTCACAACAATCTCATATCCACCACCAAGCGCTGCATGTGCCTCAGCGCAGCGTTCGGTTCCATTTGCGCAGGCGGTCGATGTCATCACGACCTCAGCGCCAAAGGCTTGAGCCGCTGCACGAATGCGGTCATCGTCTGTTGCAACCACCACGCGGTCCACGCCGCCAACAGCAGATGCCGCCCGCCAGGACCGTTCGATCAGCGAAAGCGACGCGCCTGTGGCACCTTTCAAGGTGGCCAACGGTTTGCCGGGATAACGCGAAGAGGCATAGCGGGCGGGGATGACGATCAGAACAGACATCAGGCTGGCTTTAGCTCCACGGCAGGGGCGCGTGCGATGAAGAAGGGATTGGCGAAATCGGCCTTGCCGTACATCAAGGGGTGGTGATCATCAAAACGCACGACCTCACCGCCGGCCCCTTTTAGCACAGCGTGGCCTGCTGCGGTATCCCATTCCATCGTGCGACCCAAACGGGGGTAAAGATCTGCCTCACCCGTCGCGACGAGGCAGAATTTCAGGGACGACCCCGCACTTGTCATATCGCGGACCGCGTATTTCTGGATGTAATCGTCTGTTGCCTGATCCCGGTGCGATTTTGACGCAACGATCATCAGAGCCGCGTTATCTGCATCAGAGACATGGATGGGCGCCCGCGTACCGACCTGATCCATCGCAAGCGGCCCGGATTCTTCGACAGATTGGCCATCCGCTTGGGTAAAGAACATCCGCCCCTTAGCAGGCGCATAGACCACGCCCCGTGTCGGCACGCCCTGTTCAACCATCGCAATATTCACGGTGAAATCGCCGCGTCGGTGGATGAATTCCTTCGTGCCGTCCAGCGGATCAACAATCAAAAAGGTATCGCCCGAAACAGTATGGGTCGCGGCCTGTTCTTCGGTCACCAGCAAAACGTCAGGAAAGGCCTGCCGCAACCCCGCTGAAATAATAGCATCAGCGGCCTTGTCTGCGGCAGTGACCGGGCTGTCGTCTGATTTTGCCTCAACCTCAAAATCATCTTGGCCGTAGATCTCCATGATCTTGGCACCGGCTTGCAATGATAGCGTCCGCATCACACTCACCAACTTTTCATAATCCACTGCACATCATCCTTTGGTGATTGGGCCTGCCGCCCTTATGCTGGCTTGGTAACGGATCATCAAGAATTCCGTGCATCCCTAGTAGGGCACAATGAGGCAGAGTTAGATGTTTGAATCCTCGCGCAGACCGCAGGGCGGCTTTTCGTCGGCTTTGGCTATTCTTGAGCTGGTCTATCATTCCATCGTCCGTAACGTGCGCAAACAGCACAACAACGCATTTGTCGCCATTGCGATGAATATTGCGCAAACGGTGATGTTTCTGGGGGCATTTTATTTGATGTTCTCCATCCTGGGCATGAAGGGAGCCGCCCTGCGCGGCGACTTTCTGATTTATCTGATGACCGGGATTTTTCTGTATCTGACCCATATCAAGGCCATTGGTGCGGTAATGGGATCAGAAGGGCCCGCCAGCCCGATGATGCAGCACGCCCCGATGAACACCATCGTCTCCATTCTGTCAGCGGCCTTTGGCGCGCTTTATATTCAGATCTTGTCGCTGCTCTTGGTGCTCTTTGCCTATCACGTGGCCTGGAAACCGGTGGAAATCCACCAACCTATTCCCGCGTTGGGCATGATGATCCTGGCCTGGTTTACTGGCTGTGCGATTGGATTGGTTCTTTTGGCGATGAAGCCCTGGTTTCCGTCAGTGGTGTCGCTGATCTCCATGGTGTTCCAGCGCGCCAATATGATCGCTTCTGGCAAGATGTTCGTCGCCAATACGCTGCCGGGCTACATGCTGACGATGTTTGACTGGAACCCGCTGTTTCACTGCATTGATCAGGCGCGCGGCTATGCGTTTATCAACTACAACCCGCGGTATTCTTCATGGGAATACGGGTTCTGGGTGGCCTTGGTCTGTATCATGATCGGGTTGATGGGTGAGTTTTATACTCGGCGTCACGCCTCGCTCAGCTGGGAGGCGCGGCGGTAGGGCGCTCCATTGGCGTCGGCTGTGTCTGAGACCCCTGTCGGATTGAAGTTATAGTGGAAAGATGAAGCGCGGGGCGGTGTTACGCCACCACCCGCAGGGTAAGGTTGATCCGTCCGCCTTTGGGCAGCAGTTTTGACGATCCGGGCCGGATCCGGTCAACGCCATGATAATTGAGCCGCGCGGACCCACCCATTACCACCACATCCCCCGATTGGAGCCATATCGATTCTGTCTTGCCGCCCCGGGTGGGGTTGCCGGCGCGGAAAAGGCCATCATCACCAAGTGAGATGGAAAGCACCGGCCATTGAAAATCAGCCTCATCCTTGTCTTGATGCATCCCCATTTTGGCGTCTGCTTCGTAAAAGTTGATCAGGCAACATTCAGGCTGGCGGGCCGTACCGGACAACCTATCCCAGATGGCCAAAACCTCGGGTGGGATGGCGGGCCAAGGGCGACCGTTGGGGTGGTTGGGGATGTAGCGGTAGCCTTTTCTGTCGGAAAACCATCCATATTGCCCTGCTGCTGTCATGCGCACGGACATCGGTTTGCCATAGGGTGTATCGGGCCGGAAAAGCGGGGCTGTTTTGACGATTGCGCGCAGGCGGGACACCAACACGTCTTGGGTGGGTTGGTCCAATGCGCCTTTATGCACTTCAAAGCCTTTGACCTTTAAAACCGGCACAAAATCCTCACTCTTCCTTCTTTTGCGAAAAATCCACAAAGATTCCCTGTTCCAAGTCCGTCGGGGTGGTTGCAGCGCCCAAACCCCCTCCTTATATACGCTCCGAAGTGCTGAGGGCAGGGTGCCTGCAGCGTTATCGCTTCGGGGCAAAGGTGCCGTAACGGGCCTGCGTTCCGTGTCATCGCCTTGAGAGTTAAGAGGGATCGAAAATATGTCAAAAGTCATCGGTATTGACCTTGGTACAACAAACAGCTGCATCGCCATCATGGACGGCAGCCAGCCCCGCGTGATTGAGAACGCGGAAGGCGCACGTACCACCCCATCCATTGTCGCGTTCACAGATGATGAGCGCCTTGTGGGCCAGCCGGCAAAGCGCCAGGCGGTCACCAACCCTGATAACACCATCTTTGGTGTGAAGCGCCTGATTGGCCGCCGCAATGACGACGCGGATTTGGCCAAGGACAAGAAGAACCTGCCCTTTGCCGTCATTGATGGTGGCAACGGCGACGCCTGGGTTGAGTCCCGGGGTGAGAAATACTCCCCCTCCCAGATCTCTGCCTTCATCCTGGGTAAGATGAAAGAAACCGCTGAGAGCTATCTTGGCGAAGACGTCACACAGGCCGTTATTACTGTGCCCGCCTACTTCAATGACGCCCAGCGTCAGGCGACCAAAGACGCCGGTAAGATTGCAGGCCTTGAAGTGCTGCGCATCATCAACGAACCGACAGCCGCTGCGCTGGCCTACGGTCTGGACAAGGAAAACACCCAGACCATCGCGGTTTATGACCTTGGCGGCGGTACCTTTGACGTGACCATCCTTGAGATTGACGATGGTCTCTTTGAAGTGAAATCCACCAACGGGGATACTTTCCTGGGTGGTGAAGACTTTGACATGCGCATCGTCAACTACCTGGCGGGTGAGTTTAAAAAAGAGCACTCCGTCGACCTGACCAAAGACAAGATGGCGCTGCAGCGTCTGAAAGAAGCGGCAGAGAAAGCCAAGATTGAGCTTTCGTCTTCTTCTCAGACAGAGATCAACCAGCCGTTTATCTCCATGGGCAAAGACGGCGCGCCGCTGCACATGGTGATGAAGCTGACCCGCGCCAAGCTGGAAAGCCTGGTGGGCGATCTGATCAAAGCCTCCATGAAGCCGTGCCAGGCCGCGTTGAAAGACGCCGGTTTGACGGCAAATGACATCGATGAGGTGGTTCTGGTCGGTGGTATGACCCGGATGCCAAAGGTCATCGAAGAGGTCACCAAATTCTTCGGCAAAGAGCCGCACAAGGGTGTGAACCCGGATGAAGTTGTGGCCATGGGTGCCGCCATTCAGGCCGGTGTTCTGCAAGGCGACGTGAAGGACGTTGTTCTGCTGGACGTGACACCGCTGTCCCTGGGGATCGAAACCCTGGGCGGTGTTTTCACACGCCTGATTGACCGCAACACTACGATCCCGACGAAGAAATCTCAGGTCTTCTCCACCGCTGAGGACAACCAGAACGCGGTGACGATCCGGGTCTTCCAGGGTGAGCGTGAGATGGCCGCCGACAACAAGATCCTGGGTGCCTTCAACCTCGAAGACATCCCACCTGCCCCACGCGGCATGCCGCAAATCGAAGTGACCTTTGACATTGACGCCAACGGCATCGTGTCTGTGGGCGCTTTGGACAAAGGCACCGGAAAAGAGCAGAAGATCACAATCCAAGCCTCTGGCGGTCTGTCGGATGAGGACATCGACAAGATGGTCAAGGACGCCGAAGAGAACGCGGAGGCGGATAAGGAACGCCGCGAGCTGGTGGATGCCAAGAACCAGGCGGAAAGCCTGATCCACTCCACCGAGAAATCGCTGGAAGAGCATTCCGATAAGGTGGACCCAACCACGGTTGAAGCCATTGAGTTGGCCATCGCCGCGCTGAAAGACGAGCTGGAGACCGAAGATTCCGGCAAAATCAAAGCGGGCATCCAGAACGTGACCGAAGCCGCAATGAAACTGGGTGAGGCGATTTATAAAGCTGCCCAAGAGGACGGGGATGAGGATGTGGCCACCGCTGCGGATGAGCCACGCGGTGACGACGATGACATCGTCGATGCCGAATTCGAAGACCTCGATGACGACAAGCGCGCATCGTAAATCGCGCCAAGGAACCCATGACAGGGCCGGTCCGAAACTGACGGGCCGGCCCTTCACGTTCCACAGCAAGGATTGATCCATGGCAAAACGTGACTATTACGAGGTGCTCGGGCTCGCCAAAGGCGCATCCGCAGATGAGATCAAGAAAGCCTATCGCGGCAAGGTCAAACAGCTGCACCCCGACCGAAATAAAGACAACCCAGAAGCCGAAAAACAGTTCAAAGAAGTCGGCGAAGCCTATGACGTGCTCAAGGACGGCGACAAGAAAGCCGCCTATGACCGATATGGTCATGCCGCGTTCGAAGGCGGTATGGGCGGCGGTGGCGGGCGCGGCGGCGGCTTTGGCGGTGGTCAGGGCGATTTCTCATCCGCTTTCTCTGACGTCTTTGACGACCTCTTTGGTGATTTTATGGGCCAGCGTGGCGGCGGCGGTGGACGCCGTGCCGCCCGGGGTGCCGATCTGCGCTACAATCTGCGTGTGACGCTGGAAGAAGCCTATTCGGGGATGCAGAAATCCATCTCCGTCCCAACCTCTGTCCAATGCGAAAGCTGCACGGGCTCCGGCTCAGAAGGGGGTGCGGAACCCACAACCTGCCCCACCTGTTCGGGCATGGGCAAAGTGCGCGCACAACAGGGTTTCTTTACCGTTGAACGGACGTGCCCCACATGCGGTGGCTTGGGCCAAATCATCAAGAACCCCTGCAAAGGCTGCGGCGGTTCTGGACGCACGGAAAAAGACCGCACGCTAAGCGTCAACATCCCTGCTGGTGTTGAAACCGGCACCCGGATTCGGCTGGCAGGCGAAGGCGAAGCCGGCATGCGCGGCGGGCCTTCTGGTGATCTCTATATCTTTATCGAAGTGGCCGAACATGAGTTGTTTGACCGCGAAGGGCCCAACCTCTTTTGTCGGGTGCCCGTTTCAATGAGCACCGCCGCCCTGGGTGGCAACATTGAGGTGCCCACCATCGATGGCGGCCGCGGACGTGTCCAAATCCCATCGGGCAGTCAGTCTGGCCGTCAAATGCGGCTGCGTGGCAAGGGCATGCCCCCACTGCGCGGCGGGGGTGTGGGTGACATGATCATCGAATTGGCAGTTGAGACCCCAGTGAACCTGACGTCCAAGCAAAAAGAGCTTTTGCGCGAATTCGAAGAGCTTTCATCAGAGAATAATCCCGAAAGCAGCAGTTTCTTTTCCACGGTGAAAAGCTTCTGGGATTCGATGAAAGGCTGAAAACGCTAGGAGATACCGATGCCCTGCACCTGATGCGGGGCCTCGGTGCGCAGCCGCTGCCAAAGACCCTTTCACAGCCGCCTGTGACCCAGGCAGATTAACGCTTCGGTAACCATGTCATGTGACTTTCTCGCATGATCAACGCTGATCAGCCTGCGCTTCCTCTTATGCTGGACGAAGCCCCAATGACGGTGCCCATCGCGGGCAAGCAGCCGTCTTATATTCGGGATCACCGCCAACGGTTGCGCGCCCGGTTTATGGGGGCTGGGGCTGATGCTTTGCCCGATTACGAACTGCTTGAACTGGTGCTGTTCCGCGCCATTCCGCGACAGGATGTCAAACCGCTGGCGCGGGCGCTGATCGACCAGTTTGGTGACTTTAACCGCGTCATCACAGCGGCTGAAGCCCGGCTACGCGACGTGCGCGGCGTTGGGGATGCCGTTATCATCGAACTCAAACTGATGGAGGCCGCCGCCCAACGCCTGGCCCGCGCGCGGGTATTACAGCACAGCGTCCTGTCCAGTTGGGACGCGCTGATTGATTATTGCCACACCACCATGTCGCACCGGGAAACGGAACAGTTTCGCGTTTTGTATCTGGACCGTAAGAACGTCGTCATAGCGGATGAAGCGCAGGCAAGTGGCACGGTTGATCACGTGCCGGTTTACCCACGGGAAATCGCGAAAAGGGCGCTGGAGCTTAACGCCTCTGCGCTCATTCTGGTGCACAACCACCCTTCGGGTGACCCCACACCCTCAACTTCTGACATTGATATGACGGGTCAGGTCCAACAGGCCTGCGCAGCACTTGGGCTCACGCTGCATGACCATCTGATCATCGGCAAATCGCAAGAGCTTAGCTTTCGCTCAGAAGGGTATCTTTGACCGCCGCCTGGGTTGTGGCCCGTTGCGCGTGAAAGGCCGCGAGGTTTTGCGGATGTTGGCGGGCAGTCTCTTTAGCGGACCCAAACCTCAACACGTCGGTTCGCCTGCCGCCCCCAAGATGTATCATCACAGGCCATCGGCATCGCCTCACCAAAAGCATCCACGCCCAGTTGCACGCGCTCCAGATTTGCGGTGACGGCGGCTGCACTCACCGCGCGTGATACTGCTTCTGCCCGGCGCAGCGCGATGTCGCGGTTGGATCGTGCCGCCCCCTGCCCGTCACTAAAGCCCACAAACAGCAACTGACGCGCGTCGTATTGCCCTTGTTCTAACGCGCGGGCGAGCTGCTGCACATTTGAGCGTGATTGCGCATCGAGCCGGATAGAGCCTGTTTCAAACCGAAAGGACGTCGTCAGCCGCGCCATCGGCGACAGGGTGGCCACCATACGCTGCAACTCTTCCAGCGGGATCTCAGAGCCAGCAACGCTGATCGCGTTGGCAAAGCGGTTGCCCTGTTGCTCTACCGAGATTTCCTCGGGCGCTTGATCAACGAAACCCGCACGCCGGATCACGTTCTGCGCGCCAGGGCCACGGGTAAAGGCCAAAAATTCCCGCGCCACACGCGGCAAGCGTCGCGCCGGGAAATAGAGAAACATGGGCGCCGTCAACGGATAGTCTTCGGTCTTGATGGTGCGGCGTGACGCATCAAGCGCAAAGCCACAGGTGCCGCCCAAGGTTAACACACGGGTGTTGCGCCGTTCTGCGTAGCTGGTGATGCCAAGGGCCAGCGTGTCACGCGACACAGCATCGGAAATCCCTTCGGGTAATGCATGGCGCGTTGCCATCTCTGTAAAGTCCAATGACGCAGGCGACATGACCTGATCCTCAATGGCCTGCGTCAACCCGCTGGAGGGGGTTGGCAGGTGCAGATCAATAGGCGCATCCGGCCCGCCCAAAGCCTGCCAATTGGTGATGCGTCCGGCAAAAACCTCGGCCAGCACTTTGGGTGAGATATCCTTGATCGGGTTGCCCAGCGCCACAATGGGAACAACCGCATCCAGCGCCAGCACGCGGCTTCGGTTGGGGCCTGTCAGATCGCCCAAGCCCGCGTCGCGGGCATTGTTGCGTTCATCTGGCCTGATCTCACGCAGGGCCATGACGATATCCGCCTCATCGGCCAACAGATCGGCGAAACCTTCGTCTGTGTTACTGGCGCGAAAGGAAAACCGCGCGGCTAGCTTGCCAGTATCATTACGCGTTAGCGCCAGAACGAACCGTGTAGGATCAACATCTTCGCGGGTGACAGTATAGCCACTGCGCTGCGCATAGGCGTTTACCAGCGCGGGCATCAAAACAGACCCCATCGTGGCAGAGCCCGACAGATCCACTTCGGCGACAAAGTCCTGCAAGTTCGGGCAGCCCGGCCCCAGACAAGACACGCCAGACCCGTCCACCGTCAGCTCACCGTATTCGGATTGCACGCGGTAGAATTCACCATCAAAGCCCAACAGCGTACCGTTGATCTCAACCTTACCGTCCCGCGACGTCAGCGTGACATCTTGAGCCAGTGCCATCAGGGGCAAAAACAGAAAAAGTGCAGCGGAAACCGCCGCACGTTTCAAGTTGGGCATAAGACCTCAAACGCCGGATTAGTTCGCAGCGACTTTCAGGTCTTGCAGCAGATTATTCAACACCAGAAAGCTGCCTTCGGCTTCGCAATCTGGCACGGGCAGGGTCAGGTTCTGCGTTTTGACCTGCCCATCTGCCTGCAGCTCCAGCGATTGCGCTTCGACTTCCAAGCCGCAGTTGGCCGCTGTCACTTCGGTTTCGACAGACAGGCTGATGTTGCCAGAGCGGTTGTTGCTGCCGCGGGGGAAGCTGTAGATCTCAGCCAAGAGCGGCTCTGCCGCGTTGGTGTCGCCCAACCGGGTGATCATGCCGCTTTCCCCGGTCACCGCTGCGGCGACATCGCCGGGCTGACCTTGCCAGATATGGCCATCGCTGCCGTAGTCTGCGCCGAATTCGCGGGCGTGAATTTCAAAGCCAGAGTTGCCCTTCCACTGCAAAACAGCGCGGTCATAATCGGCCAGTTCCACCACTTCGGTCTGGGCCACAGCGCCTTCGCCGTTTGCAAAGGCTATGATGTAGACAGCCGATTCAGACAAAGCAGGCACGCGCAGGTCCAGCATGCCGCTGGCAGAGGTTGTTTCGGTAAACAGCATCCCGTTGTGATGCACTGTTACGCGTTCGTTGGGGTAACAGGCCGCTTCCATGCTGAGGTTGACCATGGCACCCGCAACGGCGCGCGCCTCTGCGATCATCTCACAGGTGGGTTCGGCATCGGCCATAACCTCAGCCACATCAGGCGCTTGAACGCCGGGCACCTGCGGTGTTTCCAAAATGGACTGCGGCGCAGAGGCGGTCATGACTTCGGCTTCGGTGGCGGGCGTCATGATCGAGTTTTCGTAATCACCTGAGGTCAGTGTGATTTCTTGCATCTCAATCACGGAATTCTCGGCGCTGGCCCCTTTTAGGACGGGCCGTTCCTCAACTGGGCCGGCCTGACCATAGTGAACCTCAGCAGAGTCTGAGCTCTGCATGATAAAGCCGATACCAATAGCGCCAGCCAAGGTGCCAACTGCCGTTAGTACTTCTTTCCTGCGCAACATCGCTTTGTCCCTTCAAACGGAATCAATCAAAGCGAGAATTGCGAATGTTCAGGGCCTGGTTATGACCACGATTTGGGCATTTCTAGGCAAAAGCTGGGCAGAGGCTATGCCAACCGACCGTGGCAGTGCTTGAATTTCTTACCGGATCCACAGGGACACAGATCATTTCGGCCCGGGTTGCCCCAAGTTGATGGATCATCCTCAACAAATCCGGGCAAGCGTTCGCCCGTTGGCGCATCCTCTGCTGTGTCAGCGGGTGCCGCGGCTTGCGCCTGTGCGGCAGCAACGGCCGCCTGTTGGGCTGCAAGCTCTTGCATCATGGCCGCGCGCTCTTCTTCGGTCATCGGTTGGATCTGGCCAAGCTTTTGCGTCACTTCCTGACGCAGGCTGTCCAACATCCCTTCGAAAAGCTGGAAGGATTCGTTTTTATATTCGTTCAACGGATCCCGCTGCGCATAGCCACGGAACCCCACAACTGAGCGCAGATGCTCAAGCGTGGTCAGGTGGTCGCGCCATTTGCTGTCGATGACCTGCAGCAACATCTGCTTTTCGATGGTGCGCATGTTCTCTTCGCCAAAACGCTCAGCCTTTTCGGCCATCATCTGGTCCGTGGCCTCACTCAGCCGTTCGCGGATCACGTCATCATCAACGCCGTCTTCCTCACACCAGTCTTTGACCGGCAGGTCCATGTTCAGCTGTTCGGCAACCGCCGCCTGGAACCCTTCGGTATCCCACTGATCAGCGTAGGTTTTGGGCGGCATATACGTCTCAATCAGGTCATCAATCACCTGATAGCGCATGTCGTTGGTCACCTCTGACAGATCATCACTTTCCATGATGTCGCGGCGCTGGCCAAAGATAACCTTACGCTGTTCGTTCATCACGTCATCGAACTTCAACAGCTGTTTGCGGATGTCAAAGTTGCGGCCCTCAACCTTGGCCTGCGCGCGTTCCAGCGATTTGTTCACCCAGGGGTGCACGATCGCCTCGCCTTCCTTCAGGCCCAGGGTGGTCAGAACCTTTTCCAGCCGTTCAGAGCCGAAGATGCGCATCAGATCGTCTTCCAATGACAGGAAGAAAGACGTGCGGCCCGGGTCACCCTGACGGCCAGAGCGGCCGCGCAGCTGGTTGTCGATCCGGCGGCTTTCATGCCGTTCGGACGCCAGGACATAAAGGCCACCGGCCTCCAGCACCTTTTGCTTTTCACCCGCGTGTTCCGCTTCAATCCGCGCGCGGACATCGTTTGGATCAGCCTCAGGATCTGCGGTGATCGCCTCCAGCACTTTCATCTCAACGTTGCCGCCCAGCTGAATGTCCGTGCCGCGACCGGCCATGTTGGTGGCGATGGTCACCGCACCCAGCTTGCCCGCATCCGCAATGATCTGCGCCTCTTGTTCGTGCTGGCGCGCGTTCAGAACGTTGTGCGCAATGCCTTCAGCCGTCAGCATCTGGCTCAGCAGTTCGGATTTCTCAATTGAGGTTGTACCAATCAGGCAAGGCTGGCCCTTGGCGTTGGCCTCTTTCGCCTTGCCGATCATCGCCTGATATTTCTCACCAACGGTGCGGTAAACCTCATCATCCTCATCAACCCGCGCAACTGGCAAGTTGGTCGGGATTTCTACAACACCCAGCCCGTAGATCTGGCCAAATTCCTCTGCCTCGGTCAGGGCGGTCCCCGTCATCCCGGCCAGCTTGTTATAAAGGCGGAAGTAGTTCTGGAAGGTCACAGAGGCCAGTGTCACGTTCTCGGGCTGGATCTGACAGCCTTCCTTGGCCTCAATCGCCTGATGCAAACCGTCGGACAAACGGCGCCCCTGCATCATCCGTCCGGTGAATTCGTCGATCAGCATGATCTCACCGTCGCGAACGATGTAGTCTTTGTCTTTCATAAAGAGCTTATGCGCGCGCAGACCCTGATTGACGTGGTGCACGATGGTCGTGCTTTCCGGATCATAAAGGGATTGGCCTTCTTCCATCAGACCGTTTTGGTGCAACAGCTCTTCAAGGAACTCATTGCCATCGTCGGTAAAGGTCACGTTGCGGGTCTTTTCATCCAGCTCAAAATGTTCATCCACCAGCTCTGGGATCAGCTTGTCGATGGTCAAATACATGTCAGAGCGGTCTTGGGCCGGGCCCGAGATGATCAGCGGCGTGCGCGCTTCATCAATCAGGATGCTGTCGACCTCATCCACAATGGCGAAGTTGTGGTGTTTTTGCAGGATCTCATCCAGGTTCGACTTCATGTTGTCGCGCAGATAGTCGAAACCTAGTTCATTGTTCGTGGCATAGGTGATGTCGCAATTGTAGGCGTCATGCTTTTCCTGCGTGCCCTGGCCAGAGATCGCCGCGCCAGTAGTCATGCCGAGGGCGGCAAACACCTTGCCCATCCATTCCGCATCCCGCTGAACAAGGTATTCGTTCACCGTGACCACATGCACACCTTTGCCGGTCAGCGCATTAAGATAGGCGGCCAGCGCCGCGGTCAGGGTTTTACCCTCACCCGTCTTTTGTTCTGAGATATTCCCTTGATGCAGAAAGATCGCCGCAATCATTTGCGTGTCAAAGGCACGGATGCCTAGCGCACGGCGCGCGGCCTCCCGGCAGTTGGCAAAGGCCTCTGGCAGCAGGGCATCCAAGCCTTCGCCACCGGTGGCGCGCTTGCGCAGCTCTTCGGTCTTTTCCTTAAGCCCATCATCGCTCAGCTTCTCGATCTCAGGCTCCAGCGCGTTGATCTTGTCCACCAGCGGGCGCACGGCTTTGATCTTGCGATCATTTGGCGTGCCAAAGACCTTTTTGGCGATTGTTCCGAAACCCAGCATATGCTCTCCAAACGAAGAAGTGATTGTGCGCGCCATCTGCTTGCCCAGCGCGGGTTCTGCCCATAGATAGATGGACGAACAAGGCTTTTGCGTGCGCCGTTAAAGGCGATGTAAGGGCCGCACCAAATACTGTCAATGTAGCAGCCCTTTGCTGGGCCAAGAGGTAGGACAAGCATGCAAAAACCCCTCACATTTCTGGCATCCGCCGCACTTAGCATCGCTTTGGCCGTGCCGGGCTTTGCTCAGGATGAAATGACGCTTGAAACCGTGGTGGCCACGGTCAACGGCAAAGACATCACATTGGGTCACATGATCGTGGCGCGCGCCGGTCTGCCAGACCAGTATCAGCAACTGCCAGATGAGGTCCTGTTTGAGGGCATTCTGGACCAGCTGGTTCAACAAACAGCGCTCTCTGACACGTTGACCGGTGAACTTCCTGCACGCGTCACCCTGTCGCTGCAAAACGAAACACGGTCCCTGACAGCCGCCGAAGCGATCGAACAATCCATGGCAGCCCCCGTAGATGAGGCTGACATCGTCGCAGCCTATGACGCGCAATATGCAGGCCAAGACCAGGGTGAGGAATATAACGCCTCGCACATTCTGGTTGAAACCCAAGAGGCCGCACAAGCCATCAAGGCAGAGCTGGATGAGGGCGCTGATTTTGCCGAAATGGCGCGTGAACGCTCCACCGGGCCATCCGGCCCTGGCGGCGGATCATTGGGCTGGTTCGGCAAGGGCATGATGGTCCCCAGCTTCGAAGAAGCGGTGATCGCGCTTGAACCCGGTGCCATCTCTGACCCTGTTGAAACCCAGTTTGGCTGGCACGTCATCTTGCTGAATGAAACCCGCCAGATCGAAGCACCTTCCATGGCATCCGTCCGTGAAGAGCTAGAGCTGCAGATCCGTCAAACCCGCGTTCAAACCTATATCGAAGAGGTGACAGCGGCAGCAGATGTGGATCAAAGCGGGGCCGAAGGCATTGACCCGGCCATCATCAAAAACATCGAGTGGTTGGAGTAAGCCGCTTTGGCGCAGATCACCAAGGTTTCCCCGCTCGCCCCTGCCAGCTTTCCCAATTTGCCTGAGGTTGGCGGCGTCACCTTCGCCACCGCAGCTGCCGGGGTAAAATACCAAGGCCGCGATGACGTGATGTTGGCTGAGTTGGCCCCGGGCACAACCATCGCCGGCGTTTTCACCCGCTCACAAACCCGCGCGGCCCCCGTTTTGGACTGCCAGGGCAAAATGGGCGGCCCGTCAGATGCTGGTGCCGCGATTTTGGTAAACTCAGGCAACGCCAATGCTTTTACCGGACGGGGCGGCATGGAGGCGGTCCAGGCGATCACCGGTGCCGTTGCGACAGCCTGCGATGTGCCCGAGCACCGTGTGTTCACCTCCTCCACCGGTGTCATCGGTGAACCCTTACCGCATGAGCGCATCACTGCGGTGATTGGCCAGTTGCACACCGCCCAAGACGCAAGCACCGTGGAGCAGGCCGCACGGGCCATCATGACAACGGACACCTTTGCCAAAGGTTCTGCAAAAACCATCGAAGTCGATGGAAAACCGGTCAAGATCGTCGGCATCGCAAAGGGGTCTGGCATGATCGCCCCGGATATGGCGACGATGCTTGTCTATCTCTTTACCGATGCGCAGGTGGACCAAACAGCGCTGCAAGCGATGGTCGCCGCCCATGCCGATCTCACCTTCAACTGCATCACCGTGGACAGCGATACCTCCACCTCTGACAGTCTGATTGTTGCGGCAACCGGCGCGTCGGGCATCGATGCCTCAGACAGCCTCGCCTTTTCCAGCGCGTTGGGGGACGTGATGCTGGATCTTGCGCACCAGGTCGTGCGCGATGGTGAAGGGGCCACAAAGTTTGTCGAGGTGCGCGTGACCGGCGCGCTGACGGATGCAGAAGCCAAGCAGCACGCGCTGTCCATCGCCAATTCCCCGCTGATCAAAACGGCCATCGCAGGAGAAGACCCAAATTGGGGTCGCGTTGTGATGGCCATCGGCAAATCAGGGGCCACAGCAGATCGCGACCGCCTCTCCATCCGTTTTGGCGATGTGCTGGTCGCCGAAAACGGCTGGCAACATCCCGAGTATCGTGAGGTTGAGGCGGCTGCCCATATGAAGGGGCAGGAGATTACCATCGGTGTTGATCTGGGCATCGGAGGCGGCAAATCCACAGTTTGGACCTGCGATCTGACCCACGGCTATATTGAAATCAACGCGGATTACCGCTCATGAAAACGGTTCTTGTCTCTGCAGTTGCCCTGATCGACGTGGACGGCCGCGTTCTGCTGGCCCAGCGGCCCGAAGGCAAATCCATGGCAGGCCTATGGGAATTTCCCGGCGGTAAAGTTGAGCCTGGCGAAACACCAGAAGCCGCTCTGATCCGCGAGCTGGAAGAAGAGCTTGGGATCAACACCTGGCAGTCTTGTCTGGCACCTCTGACATTTGCGAGCCACAGCTATGATGATTTCCATCTGCTGATGCCGCTTTTTGCCTGCCGGAAATGGGAAGGCACGCCAATGTCCAAGGAAAATCAGGCACTGAAATGGGTCCGTGCCCGTGATCTGCGGGACTACCCGATGCCAGAAGCGGATATTCCCCTGATCCCGATTTTGCGCGATTGGCTCTGAACCAATGCGTACGGCTGCCCTGGTGGGACTGCCCAACGCAGGCGGTAGCATCCAAATAACATCTGTTGATTGAGTTTTAGAAGAAAGATGAAGCGAGACGGTGTCGCTTCATCTTTCCCTTATAACTCAAAAGCCACCCTTTCAAAAAAGAGCGGCGGCCTGTGGGGGTATATCACAGCAAAAAGGGGCTGCTTTGACGCAACCCCTTTTTAAAAACTCAACGCGGTTTGGCGTTACAGTGTCCGGGTCACTTCTTCCCGCTCGAAAATCTCGATCACATCATCTGGGCGGATGTCATCGTAGTTTTCAAACGCCATGCCGCATTCCTGACCGGATTGTACCTCTGGCACCTCATCCTTGAAACGCTTGAGCGTTTTCAGGGTACCCTCGTGGATCACCACGTTGTCGCGCAGCAGACGCACACCAGCAGAGCGGCGCGCGACACCTTCGGTGACCAGACAGCCGGCAACCTTGCCAACGCCCGTGACCTTAAAGACCTCTTTGATATTGGCGTAGCCAATGAAGTTCTCTTTGATCTCAGCGCTCAACAGACCAGAGGCCGCTGCTTTTACGTCATCCACAAGGTCGTAGATGACGGAGTAGTATCGGATCTCAACACCTTTTGGTTCGCCGTGTTCCGGGCAGAGGCGTTAGCACGGACGTTAAAGCCCATGATCGGCGCGCCTGAGGCTTCGGCCAGACCCACGTCTGTTTCCGTGATCGCGCCCACACCAGAGTGCAGCACGCGCACGCGTACCTCATCGTTGCCGATCTTCTCCATCGCTTGCACGATCGCTTCAGCAGAACCCTGCACATCGGCTTTGACCAAAATGGGCAGTTCAGAGACGTTTTCATCGGCCTTGGCATTCGCCATCAGCTGTTCCAGGGTCGTCGCCGCACCGGCCGCCGCGCGTTTGTCTTTCGCGGCTTTCTCACGGTAATCGGCAATCTCACGCGCCTGGGCTTCGGTTTCTGTCACGTTCAACACATCGCCCGCTTCGGGCGTGCCGTTCAGGCCAAGCACCTCAACCGGCACCGAAGGTGCGGCTTCTTTCACCCGCTCGCCTTTGTCGTTGATCAGCGCGCGGACCTTGCCGTACTGCTCACCCACAACAAAGATGTCGCCCTGACGCAGCGTGCCGTTCTGTACCAGAACTGTCGCCACAGGGCCGCGGCCCACGTCCAGCTGGGCCTCAATCACGGCACCAACAGCGGCGCGATCTGGGTTCGCTTTCAGCTCCAAGATCTCGGCCTGCAGCGCAATCGCTTCCAGCAGCTGATCCAGGCCCTTACCGTTCATGGCAGACACTTCAACGTCCTGAACATCACCGGACAGCTTTTCCACGATCACTTCGTGTTGCAGCAAATCGGTGCGCACCTTGTCTGGGTTGGCCTCAGGCTTGTCGATCTTGTTGATCGCCACGATCATCGGCACTTCTGCCGCTTTGGCGTGGTTGATCGCTTCGATTGTCTGCGGCATCACCGCATCGTCCGCAGCCACCACCAGAACCACGATATCCGTGACCTGAGCACCGCGCGAACGCATGGAGGTAAAGGCCGCGTGGCCCGGCGTATCAAGGAAGGACAGCACCGTGCCATCATCGGTTTTCACCTGATAGGCACCGATGTGCTGGGTGATCCCGCCTGCTTCGCCAGACACAACTTTGGCGTTGCGGATCGCATCCAAGAGAGATGTCTTACCGTGGTCAACGTGGCCCATGATGGTGATGACAGGGGGCCGGGATTTGAGATCTTCGGCTTTGTCTTCAACCTCTTTGATCACGTCTTCGACGTCAGCATCAGAGACGCGGGTCACCTTGTGGCCGAACTCTTCGATGATGAGTTCTGCTGTGTCGGCATCAATCGTCTGGTTCTGCGTGACCATCATGCCGTTGTTCATCAGCGCTTTGACAACATCTCCCACACGTTCGGCCATCCGGTTGGCCAGTTCAGACACCACAATCGCCTCAGGCAATTGTACGTCGCGCACCACCTTTTCACGCTCAACAGAGCCGCCCATCGCCTTTTGGCGCGCACGCTCTTGTTTGCGCTTCATGGCGGCCATGGAACGTTGGCGTCCGCCCTCGCCACCAGACAGCGCCTGGTTCACGGTCAGCTTGCCGGAGCGGCGGTTGTCACCGCCACGGTTCTTTTTGTTGGTGTCTTCGCGGTCACGATCAGACTTGCGCGGCGTTTGCGCAGGCGCTTGCTTGGTTGCAGGCGCACGGGCAGCAACAGGCTCAACTGGTGCGGCGGCAGCGGCCCGGGCGGCAGCGGCGGCTTCACGGCGGGCGCGTTCTTCTTCCTCGGCTTTCGCCTTGAGGGATTCTTCGCGTTCGCGGTCTGCCTTTTCTTTGGCTTCCTGTTCGGCGCGGCGGCGCTCACGGTCTTCTGCGCGGGCCTTTTCTTCGGCTTCGCGGGCAGCGGCTTCTTCCTGCTCGCGCGCCTTGGCGGCCTGAACAGCCTTCAGCCGGCGCTCCATCTCAGCGTCAGAGATGCCAGCGGGTCGCTTGGACGGATCGCCCACAGGTTTTCCACCCGCACCCGCAGGTTTCGCCGCGCCCGGCTTGGGCACCACAACGCGCTTGCGCTTTGTTTCCACTACGACGTTTTTTGTCCGCCCGTGGCTAAAGCTCTGCTTTACGTTGCTGGGGCGCGAACCGCCCAAACCCAATGTCTTTCTGCCGTCACTATCGCTCATGTAGCTCGTCTATCCTTTCGGGCTGGCCGTATCGCCACCCTCAATTTTGCGCACGCCTTTAAGTCGTTGGGCCTCCTCTACAACACGCAGAGTGAGTCCACCAGAGGCGAGCGCCCCATGTATCACAGTTTGGCGACCGAATGCCAAACCCAATTCATCTGAGGTCAAAACCCCAATGTAATGGCCGTAATGCGGGGTGCTTAGTTTCGATTTGCCCCGCCCAGAGCCGTCGCTGGCCTGGATCAACACCTCAGCTTCTTCGGTTTGAAGCCAGGATTTCACCTTTTCATATCCGGCCACCGCACGGCCGCCTTTGCGCTGGAGCGAGATCAGCTCAACCACCCGGTGGGCCAGCTGGCGCTCAACCTCATCCACCAGCCCGTCTGGCACGGTGACTTGCGCCTTGGCCCCGCGGGCAAAGAGCTTTTTCTTGACCGCCAGGTCCAGCGCTGCACGGTCTGCAGCCACAAAGATGCCGCGGCCCGGCAGTTTGCCCAAAACATCCGGCACGATCTGGCCTTCGGGCCCCACCACAAAGCGGATCAAGCCATGTTTTGGCTGCACCTCGCCTGTGGCAATGCACTTGCGGTCAGGACCGTCAGAGCGGTCTTTTGAGGCGCCACCGCGACCCATCTTGGCCAACCGAGGCCTGAAATCAGGCCTCGGCCTCCTGGGCGTCTTCGCCCTCTTCCGCACCTTCTTCGGCGTCCGCTTCCAGATCTGCCGGATCGACCCAGCCCAGCATGACGCGGGCGGTCATGATCAGATCCTGCGCTTCTTCCAAAGTGATGCCGAAGGATTCCAGCGTGCCGTCATCCTTCACACGTTCACCATTCACGGTGGTCCAGCCGCCGGCCAGTTCCCAGTCCGCGCAGGTGGCGAAATCTTCCAGCGTTTTCACATCGTCTTTCGCCAGCGCTTCAATCATCTGGGGGGTCAGACCCTCAAATTCAACCAGGCTGTCCTCAACGCCCAAGGCGCGGGCCGCTTCCAGGGCCGCTTTGTTCTGTGCTTCCAGCACATCACGGGCGCGGGCCTGCAGCTCATTCGCGGTGTCTTCGTCCACACCGTCAATGACCAGCAGTTCGTCCACTTCGACATAGGCCACTTCTTCGAGGTTGGTGAAGCCTTCGGCCACCAAGAGCTGGGCAAAGAATTCGTCCAGATCCAGCGTGTCCATAAAGAGCTTGGTGCGCTGTTCAAATTCAGCCTGACGGCGCGCGCTTTCCTGCTCTTCTGTCATGATGTCGATATCAAGCGCGGTCAGCTGAGACGCCAGACGCACGTTCTGACCCCGACGGCCAATCGCCAGGCTCAGCTGTTCTTCGGGCACGACAACTTCGATCTTGCCGGCCTCTTCGTCCAGAACCACCTTGGACACCTCAGCAGGCTGCAAAGCGTTGACCAAGAAGGTTGGCTGATCTTCGTTCCAAGGGATGATGTCGATCTTTTCACCCTGCAGTTCGTTCACAACCGCCTGAACCCGAGAGCCGCGCATACCCACACAGGCCCCCACCGGGTCAATCGACCCATCATAGGAAATCACAGCAATCTTGGCGCGCGAACCGGGGTCACGGGCGACGGCCTTGATCTCAATGATGCCATCGTAAATCTCTGGCACTTCCATTTTGAACAGCTCTGCCATGAACTCAGGCGCGGTACGGCTAAGGAAAATCTGTGGCCCACGCTGTTCGCGGCGCACGTCCTTGATGTAGACGCGGATGCGGTCATTCGGGCGATAGCTTTCGCGGCCAATCTTTTCGTTGCGGCGCAGGATGCCTTCGCCAGGGTTCATATCAACGATGACGTTGCCATATTCTTCACGTTTGACCTGGCAGTTGATGATCGTACCAACGCGGTCTTTGAATTCTTCGTACTGCTTATCCCGCTCCGCTTCGCGAACCTTTTGCAAGATCACCTGCTTGGCAGACTGGGCGGCGATCCGGCCCATCTCAACCGGGGGCACCTCTTCGACAAAGGTATCCCCGACGGCGGGGTTTTCCATGTACTGCTTGGCTTGCTCAACCGTGAACTCCGCCTGATAGTTCTCAAGCTCTTCGTCCTCAACCACAGTGCGGACGCGGGTAAAGGTCGCCTTACCGGTCTTGCGGTCAATCGACACGCGGATGTCCATTTCAGCACCGTAGCGGGACTTGGCCGCGCGGGCCAGCGATTCTTCCATCGCCTCAACGACCAGCGCAGGGTCGATCATCTTTTCGCGGGCCACAGCCTCGGCAGTTTGCAACAGCTCAAGCTGGTTGGCGGATGTAATGGCCATTAGTCTTCTCCCTCCGCGGGTTCTTCTTCGATGGAATCAAATTTGGTTTCGTCGATCGCACCTGACGCTTTGCGTTGGCGCAGCATTTCGCTGATCAGCTCATCAGTGAGCACAAGCTTGGCGTCAGACAGCCAATCAAACTTCAGACCGATGGTGCCTTCAGCCACGTTAATCAGGACCTCATCGCCCTCGATCCCCGCCAGCTCACCCTTAAAGCGGCGACGGCCATCGATCAGCTCTTCTGTCTCAATCTTGGCCTCATACCCCTCAAAGGCGTCAAAATCCTTGAGCCGGGTCAGCGGCCGGTCGATGCCGGGGCTTGAGACCTCAAGCGTGTATTCATCCAAAATCGGGTCTTCGACATCCAGCACAGCGCCAATCGCGGTGTTGATCTGCGCCAGATCATCCACCTCAATCCCGCCATCAGGGCGGTCCGCCATGATCTGCAATATGGTCTGCTTGCCCGACATCAATCGCACGCGCACCAGCTCAAACCCCATGTCCTCAATCACCGGTGTGATGATCTCGGCCATGCGGCGGTCAATGGCGGCTTTGGCAATAAGCGTGTTCGCTGTGTTGGTCATCTTGCTTTCAGGCACAAAAAAACGGGCGCGCGGCCCGTTTGCGATTTCGGTGGAGCGTTTGGTGTGGACCCGAACGCGCCGCTGTTGAAGGGGATATACGGGGTGGGGGGCCAAACTGCAAGGGGTTACGCAAACCACCACCGCTCTGCCGCCCGCAAGTTATCCAGCGGACGCAGGCCGCTTACCACTTTGGGCTGCGCCACATCGGCCGATACTGCCTCAGTCGGCCTGCGCCGGTTAGGCAGAAAGGTGATGTCCGGCAGATCGGTCAGCGCACCGGGATCGCGCAGATCCACGGCATCCACCATATATTCAGCCAAGGCCTGCCCGCGCACCTGCTCAGCTGGGATGGAGGTCAGCTCAACCTCATCAAACCAACCGGCTGTCTCACCCTTGTAGTGCTGCGCCACCCGCTGGGTCAGCAAACGCTGGCCGGGGGTGAAGTGTTTGACCTGATAAAGACCGGTGCCAATACCGCTGCCCGGGGCGTGGGCCGGTGCGATATAAAACTCAGGCTGCGCCAAACGCAGCGCAAATGCGGGATCCGGCGCGTGCAAATCAAAGGTCACGTGATGCGCAGAAGTCGCCGTCACAACGCCCTGGTCAAAGCCAGCAGCACTCGCCACTACATCAGTGGCGGTGAAGGGCATGCCATCATGAAAGGTCACATCCTGGCGCAGATCAAACTCCCAAACGCGCGCGTCGCTGGAAGCGGTCCAATCCAACGCCAGCTCGCGTCGCAGGGTCCCGTCCGCAGCCACCTCTGTCAGCGTGTCAAAGACCAACCCCTGCCGGGCCACCTGCATGAAAAGACCATCGCCTCTCTGCCAACTGTCCGTCCGCAACGCGCCCGACAGCGCCATGCGCAACCGCCCGCCCCGCTGGGGCACACCCGCCGCAGACACACCCGTTGCCGCCAGCAAAGCTGCGGCAGCCGCGCTTGAAAAAGCGCACGTCTGTCCAGAAGGGAGGACCGTTTGGTCATGCAGAGGCTCCGATTTGATCCATCGCGCGCACCAGTTCAGCCGAAATCCCCGGCTCTGACAAGGCATGGCCGGCATTGCGCACCATCTTCAACGTGGCCGCAGGCCAGTTTTGCGCCAAGGCATAGGCGCTGCTGGGCGGACAAATCATGTCATAGCGGCCCTGTACGATCACCCCGGGGATCTCCGCAATTCGGGGCATGTGGGCAAGGATTTGGCCATCAAACTCCAAAAACGCCCCATTGATGAAATAGTGATTCTCTAGCCGCGAAAAGGCGCGCGCATAATCTGAAGGCCCCTCATGCCCGCCGCCTGACGAATGGATCGACGCCAACGCGTTCTCCCAGGCCGCCCAGGCCCGGCCATAGCGTTGCTCCATCGGCAGGTCACCAGAAAACAACCGCCGGTGATAGGCCGCAATCAAATCATCCCGCTCATCTTCCGGGATCAAGGCAACAAACCGTTCCCAAACCTCAGGCCAGAATTTGCCCGCCCCGCCGCCATAGAACCAATCAAGCTCCGCTTGCGTGGCCAAAAACACACCGCGCAGCACAAGATTGCGCACCGCCTCTGGATGGGTCTGGGCATAGATCAACGAAAGCGTCGCCCCCCAAGAGCCGCCAAAGACCACCCACTGCTCAATTCCCAGCTCGCGGCGAATCATTTCGATGTCTGCGACCAGATGCCACGTCGTGTTGTCCGTCACACTGGCATGCGGGCGTGAACGGCCACAGCCGCGTTGGTCAAACAGGATCACCCGAAAGATCTGCGGATCAAAATAACGCCGCATAGAGGGGCTGCACCCCCCGCCGGGCCCACCATGTAGCACAACAACCGGAATGCCATCCGGGTTGCCACATTGCTCCATATAGACCTGATGGCCCTGACCCACGGCCAGCATCCGCTGATCAAACGGGTCAATCGGCGGGTAAAGGTACTGCACAGCGCGTTTTTGGTCGGGAAACTTATCCATCACCGCCCTATATAGCTCTGGAGAGATGAAGAACATAGGGAGCGCATGATGCAAACTGCGCAAACAACAGTTGATGCAGGTGAAATTGCGAAATTTGAGGCAATGGCGGCTGAGTGGTGGGATCTGAACGGTAAGTTCAAACCGCTGCACATGCTCAACCCCTGCCGGTTGGATTACATCACCCAGCAAATCGCAGCAGAATTTGACCGCGATCTGAAGGGAGCCCAACCTTTCAAAGGGCTGCGTATCCTTGATATCGGATGCGGTGGCGGTCTGCTGTCAGAACCTATGGCACGGTTGGGGGCCGAGGTTGTGGGTGCTGACGCGGCGGCGGGCAATATTCCCGTGGCGCGCATCCATGCAGAACAATCCGGGCTGGATATTGATTACCGCCACACCACCGCCGAAGACATGTCTGCTGCTGGGGAACAGTTCGACGTGGTGCTGAACATGGAAGTGGTCGAACATGTGGCCTCCCCCATCGACTACCTGCGCGCCTGTCATGATCTGCTCAAACCAGGCGGATTGCATATTTGCTCTACCATCAACCGCAACCCCAAGTCCTATGTCATGGCGATCATTGGCGCAGAGCACATCATGCGCTGGCTGCCCAAAGGGACACATGAATGGTCCAAGTTCATCACACCGGACGAGCTTTTTAACCTGATGAGCGAAGCCGGGATGGAGCCTGTGGACCGCAAGGGGTTTGTGTTCAACCCGATCGCCTGGACCTGGGGCCTTTCAGACCGCGATTTGAGCGTGAATTACGTCACCGCAAGTTTGCGACCCGCGTAGTGTACTGGCCCGCGAAGGTCGGTTTTTGGATGAGATCTTTGAATAAGTTATAGTGGAAAGATGAAGCGCGCCGTTTCGCTTCATCTTTCAAACTACAACTCAAATGCAACCTATCAGCCCGTGAAACGGATGTTATGGCCCACGGGGGCCCAGGCATCTGACGGAAGCGCGCTAAACGAGCTTTTCCCGGATTTCGCGCAAGATGGGCAGGGCGGCGCGCGCGTGATCTTCGCCCAGCGCTTCGACCACTTCATTGATCATCGGTGTGATGGCAGACATGGCCGTATCTCGCGCCAAGCGGCCTGCGGGGCTGATCGCCACGATTTTACGGCGGGCATCATCCCAATCGGGACTGATATTGACGTATCCCGCCCACTCCAGCTTGTTCAGGGTGTTGGTCATCGCACCGCGTGTGACCCCAAACCGTTCAGCCAGCCGCGCTGGAGAGGTTTGTTCACGTTGGCGTGCAAGATGGTTCAGCACAGAAAAATGCGAGATTTCCATGCCCTTGGGCAAGACCCGGCTAAGCCGCCCGCGCATGGCGTGATCGGCCGCCAGCAGTTCGCTGAACAACATGATCGCCAGGGTATTTTTATCTTGTGCCATGCACTGTCCGGGTCAGAGGCCGCTTAGGGGCCAGAAAAGTCGCGCGCATTGGCAAGGCTGGGCACCTTGCGTCGTGCGTCGTCCCCTTTTTTCATATCCAAATCAAACTTGTAAACGCCAGGCGCGGTGCCTGCATCCAAAAGAACCTCTCCCCAGGGATCAACGACCAAAGAATGACCATAGGTATCGCGCGTCTTGTGGGAGTTGCTGGCGTGGGTGCCGGTTTGCGCAGGGGCAATCACGAAACAACCCGATTCGATGGCCCGGGCGCGCAGCAGCGCATGCCAATGCGCCGCACCCGTCACCGGCGAAAAGGCCGCAGGCACGGTCAGGATCTGCGCACCCGCCTTGGCCAGCGCCCGGTAGAGGTGGGAAAAGCGCACGTCATAACAGACCGACATGCCGATTTTGGCAAAAGAGGTATCGGCCACCACAGCGGTTTCACCTGGCCGGTATCCTTCGGATTCTTTCCAGGTTTCCGTGGCGCTGATCTGCACATCGAACATGTGGATTTTGTCATAGGACGTAACGATCTGACCCTGGGGGTCAATCACGAAAGACCTGTTGGCAAAACGGCCATCAGCATCGTTGGTTTTCAGCCCGAGCGAGCCGATCAGCAGCCAGATGCCTGCGGCTTGCGCCTCGGCCCGCAGGGCGGCGAGGGTGATGTCGTCTTCTTGATACTGCAGCACATCCTGCTGGTGGGCGCGGCTGGTGGATATACAGTTGGTCACTTCGGGCGTCAGAATGAACTCAGCCCCCTCTGCCACCGCGTCGCGCAGCATTGCGCGGGTGGTGGGTAGGTTAACGGCCGGATCATCCGTGACGTTCAGCTGTAGAATAGCCCCCCGCATTATGCGGCCAGCAGGGGTCAAGCTTGCCGGCTTGCTCAAGCGCGTAAAGATCATCGCAGCCGCCCACATGGGTATCGCCAATAAAGATCTGAGGCACGGTGCGGCCACCATTTGCGCGGGCAATCATCTCGGCCTTGCGGGCGGGTTCGGCCAGCACGTCAACCTCGCTGAAGTCAACGCCTTTGCTGTTCAGCAAGCGTTTTGCAGCATGGCAGAAGCCACAAAGCGGGGAGGTGTAGATTTCGACAGGTTTCATGACCCGGTCCTTTCAACAGCGGTGTTGAAAGGTCATTTAAGCGTCTTTGGCCACCCGCGCCAGTGTCACAACGCATATCGGCCCTGCACCGGCATCACGGCAGGCCTGCGTGCAGGCCGCGAGCGTGGCCCCGGAGGTCATGACATCATCGACAATCAGGACCGGTCGGCCAATCAACCGGTGGCGGCGGTGTGGGTGGACGCGGATGCTGTTTTCAACAGCCTCTTGGCGTTCGACCCGACCCAAACCATCAAGCGTGCGGGTGCGGCGAAAGCGTTGCAGCAGATCGGGGGCCATGGGCCGGTCCACCTGCCGCGCCAGGGCTTTGGCCAGCAGCGCAGACTGATTAAAGCGGCGTTTGATCATCCGCTGCCAATGCAGAGGCACCGGCGCAATCAATGTGTTGGGCGTGATCAAAGGGGCCGCCGCCTGTGCCAGCCAAAGCCCGGCGGGGCGCGCAATCTCTTGCCGGTCCCCGTGTTTAAGCGCCAGCACCAGTTTGCGCCCCGTGTCGCGGTAAAGCAGAGCGGCACGCCCACGTGACCAGGGCGGCGGGGCGTGCATGCAGCTGTCACAAGTGACGGCCTCATTTCCCACCTCCCCCGGCAGGGGCACGCCGCAACTGTCGCACACCGTGCCGCCAATAAAAGCGGCTTCGCGCCAGCAACTGCCGCACAGGCCATAGTCACCATCGACAACATCACCGCAGGTCAGGCAGCGCGGCGGATAAACCGCATCAAGCCCGGTTTGCAACCTGTCCAACAACGCCATATGTGACCCCAATGACTGAAAGACCCCTCATGACAGATGTGCACGCGCTGCACAGCCGCCGCCAGCGTGCGACGGAGGATGCGTTGTTTTTGCACCGCGCCGCAGCTGATGAGATCGAGGATCGGCTAAAGACAGTTAATATGCCGTTTACCGCGCCTGCGATTGTGACCGGTTTTGCAAAGAGCTGGTCAGATGTCGTGCCAAACGCACTCATGATTGCAGACCGCGAAACCCTGGATATCGGTCAAGCGCAGCATGATCTGGTTGTCCACGCGATGTGCCTTCACTGGGCCAACGATCCGGTGGGGCAATTGATCCAATGCCGTCGCGCGCTGAAACCGGATGGGTTGTTTCTGAGTGCATCTTTTGGCGGACAAACCTTGCATGAATTGCGCGCCTGTCTGGGGCAGGCAGAGGTTGAGATCACGGGCGGTCTGTCACCCCGCATCGCACCGATGGGTGAATTGCGGGACCTGGGCGGTTTGTTGCAACGTGCGGGCTTTGCCCTGCCTGTTGCAGATGCGGTGCCGCTGGCGGTGAGCTATGCGGATATCTGGGCCTTGATGCGCGATCTGCGCGCAATGGGAGAGACAAACGCGCTGCACTCGCGGCTGCGCCAACCCACCCGGCGCGCGGTCTTTGACCGTGCCGCGACGCTCTACCGCGACAACTTTGCCACCGATGAGGGCCGGATCACCGCAACCTTTGAGCTGATCTTTCTCACCGGATGGGCCCCCGCAGATCATCAACCCAAACCTTTGCGCCCTGGATCTGCACAACAACGTCTTGCAGATGCGCTTGGCACAGCTGAGACAAAACTACCCAATTGACCATTTCCAGATCGCCTCTATCTGACAGCGAGAGATTTCGTTAAGGACCACGGGCATGGATTTATCTAAGGATCACAAGATGCAAGCTGCGCGCCCCGCACATGCAAACGAAGATCACCCCGCCGTCCCCCGTCAGCGGGTCGGTGTGCTTGTGGCCAACCTGGGCACACCGGACAATTATGACTATTGGTCGATGCGTCGGTATCTCGGGGAATTTCTGTCAGACCGCCGGGTGATTGATTATTCGCCCTGGCTTTGGCAGCCCCTGTTGCAGCTGATCATCCTGACCAAACGGCCCTTCACCTCAGGTGCTGCATATAAGTCCATCTGGAATGAAGAAGAGGGCGAAAGCCCGCTGATGACGATCACCAAGGCACAGACCGCCAAGATCACTGCCGAGATGAAAAAGCGGTTTGGCGATGATGTGATGGTCGATTTCTGCATGCGCTATGGCAACCCTTCTACCCGCTCCAAGGTGGCGGAGATGACCAAGGCGGGATGCTCTAAGATCCTGTTTTTCCCGCTTTATCCGCATTATGCCGGGGCGACGTCAGCCACCGCATGTGATGCGTTTTTTGCGGCCCTCGGCCATGAGAAATGGCAGCCCATCGCGCGTGTGGTTGAGCCTTATTTCGACCGTCCTGATTACATCGAGGCGCTGGCCCAATCTATTGAGCGGGCCTATGCCGCAGCCGAAAAGCGGCCCGATATTCTGATCTGTTCCTACCACGGCGTACCGCAGCGCTACCTGATGGAGGGCGATCCTTATCACTGCCAATGCCAGAAAACGACGCGCCTGTTGAAAGAGCGTTTGGGCTGGCAGGACACGGAAATCATGACCACCTTCCAGTCCAAGTTTGGGCCAGAGGAATGGCTGCAGCCCTACACCGTCGAAGAAGTCGCGCGCCAGGCCGAGCATGGCAACAAGAACATCGCCGTCTGCGCCCCGGCCTTCTCAGCCGATTGCATTGAGACGCTCGAAGAGATCAACGAAGAGATCAAAGAAAGCTTCGAAGAAGCAGGCGGAGAGCATTTTACATATATTCCCTGCCTCAACGATGATCCTTTGCACATCGACGCGCTTTCCAATGCGATTGAAGAAAACCTCAAAGGCTGGGTTGAGCGGAAATGATTCCTTGTGCCAGGGTATTGCCCCGGCACTGAGAATGGACGCGTGTCGGGTGTTCGACCGCGTTAAGGCGTCACGACGATGTTGCCGGTATGCTCTTTTGCAATGAACGCGGTCTGCGCGGCGTGCAGGTCTTCCAAAGCATAGCTGGCTGCAAGCGCAGGTTTAATCTCACCCGCTTCGATGTAACGCACAAGGTTTTCCATCACGACGGGGTCAATCACGGTTGATCCGGTAAAAGTCAGATCGCGCAGATAGAACGTGCGCAGGTCGAAATCCACCATTGGTCCGGCAATGGCCCCAGAGCATGTATAACGTCCGCCGCGCTCCAAAATTTCAATCAGCTCGGGCCAATACGGGCCACCAACCACGTCAGCGACAACGGTGATCTTTTCATCGCCCAATGCGGCGCGCAGATCATCCGGCCCACGCCCGATGATCATGTCCGGGCCAAGCGTGGCCACATCCCCGTGCTTGGCATCAGAGGCCATCGCAATCACCCGCGCGCCACGACGCTTCGCCAGCTGAACAACCGCACCACCCACTCCACCTGAGGCACCGGGCACCAGGACCGTATCCGCTGACGTTACCTCAGCCCGTGTCAGCATCCCTTCCGCGGTGGAGTAGGAACATGAAAACGTCGCAAGCTCCGCGTCCGACAGATCAGACGTAACCGCAAGCGCGTTCACGGACGGAATTGTCGTATATTCAGCAAAACCGCCATCACGCTCAGAGCCGAAATAGCCACATTTACCTTTGTTCAAAGGATCGCTCGGATCGCGCAGCCAATTGTCCGTGATAATCCGCTCACCAATCCGGGCCGTATCAACCCCGGCACCCACAGCGACAATCTCTCCGCACACATCCGCACCCTGAACGCGTGGAAATACGATAGGCGATCCGCCCCAAGTGGGGTCATCTTGACCCACCTCTTCAAAGGCATCGCCAGTGGTGGGTTCCGTCACCGTCTTGGAATACCAGCCCGACCGCGTGTTCACGTCGGTATTGTTCAAACCGCAGGCCCCAACCTTTACCAGAACCTCGCCCGCAGCTGGTTCAGGGGTGGGGTAGCTTTCGTGAAACTGTATCATGTCCATGCCACCGTGACCCATGGTCACCATAGCGCGCATTGCGGGGGGAATCGTCATAAGGCACCTCCGTTTTGGAAGGTATGCCGCAAGCCAGAGGCTGTGTCAGGTCCATGACCGGCATGCGCAGGTCGGTATCGCACCAGCGCGCAACACGCCTATTGGGGCAAAGCTGAACTTGCGCTACCAGCGTACCGGACCCCGACATCTCACACGAAAGGATACCGCATGAGCACCTTTGACGAGGATCTGTTCCTCAAAGGGTTGGAACAACGCAAAGGCACCCTGGGTGCCGCATATGTTGAGAAAAACCTCGCCGCCGCTGACGATTTCACCCGACCCTTCCAAGAAGCGATGACAGCATGGTGCTGGGGATTTGGCTGGGGCGATGATGTGATTGACGCCAAGACCCGGTCGATGATGAACCTGTCAATGATCGGCGCGTTGGGCAAAATGGCCGAATGGGAGATTCACTGCCGCGGCGCGATCAATAACGGCGTTTCCAAAGAAGAGATTCGCGCCATCATCCATGTGGTGGCCATCTACTGCGGCGTGCCGCAAGGGCTTGAGTGCTTTCGCGTCGCCCGCAAAGTGTTGGAAGAGCAAGGGCAGCTGTAGTGGCTGCTTCCCTATCCCCGAACGCAAAGAAGGCGGCACGAAAAGCGCCGCCTTCTTTGTTTTAGATGCTGAGTTCCGAATTAGTCGGACAGAGCTGCAGCAACCAGCACCAGCAGAACCAGTGGGATGATGACGCCACCGGAAGAACCGGTTGCTTCTTCAACGATCACAGGTGCTTCGATCACTGGATCCGCCAGGGAGCCAGCAAAAGCAGTGGATGCGGCAGCAGACAGCGCAGCAGCGAGAACGAGCTTCTTCATAACATAACCTCCAGAAGTGGCGTGCAACGCAATTACGCGCACACGCGCCCAAGACTTACCTCGTAGGACTTTCTAAACAGCATAAACACGGGAATGCAAACCCGGATTTCCCCGCTGTGTCCCACAAGCGCCCGAATGTCGTCAAATAAGCAACACTTGTGTGCCCACATTGGCCATCTCGAAAAGCTCCTCAATATGCTCATTATAAAGGCCAATGCAGCCGTTTGAGGATTTACGCCCAATCTTGCGCGTATCGTGGGTGCCGTGAATACGGTAATACGTCCAGCTTAGGTGCAGCGACCGTGTGCCAAGCGGATTGTCGGGGCCAGGACCAATATAGTCAGGCCATTCCGGGTTACGCTTTTTCATAGAAGGCGTCGGACGCCAGTCAGGCTCAGGATCTTTTAGCGTGACCCGCGTGCGGCCCCGGCGTGTCAGATCTTCGGTCAGCGGAACGCTGGATGGGTAAAGCTTATAAATGCTTTGGTCTTCGGACCAATAGTGTACCGCGCGGCTGTCAATATCGACCAGAATCGCCCCGTTGCGGGTGTTATCGAAATAAGGCTGCCAATCCAGCGTGCGGAAGCTTGAGATGTTGCGGCGCACAGATTCGGTGATGTCACGCTCAACCTGGGTTGTCGCCGCAGAGTTGACGCCGCTGGTCTGCGCCAACGCCGGTGTGGCCAGCATGGCCGTGCTGCCAGCCAGAAAGCTGCGGCGGCTGGTGGCGGAAAAACGCTTATTAGACATTGTCTGCTCCATAATTGCAGTTTTGCTAAACTAGCGAATTTATATGGCTCGAAAGTCGCAGTATCAAATCAAACAACCGTCATCCGGCACGGTAACGCCGATGTGCGTTTGAACTGCAACGTGCAGCGCGATAAGGCAGGTAAACCTGTTACGAGGAAAACAACAGCATGCTCCGTATCACATCCATCCTCTCGGTTTTGATCTTGGCCCTGGCCGCTTGCGCCCCAACACCGCCCCCTTTGGGCAGTGATGGCCAAGCCCGCGCACAGGTCTACCGCATCAGTCGTGGTGATACCGGCAAGATCCAGTTCCGCATGCTCGATTCGGTGAATGCCCTGCGCCAAGCCAGTGGCGGTGCCGCTGTGCAGCTTGATCCCAAGCTTAACGCCGCCGCCGCAACGCATTCGCGGGACATGTCCGTGCAAAACCGCCCCTGGCACTTTGGCTCTGACGGGTCTTCTCCCATCGACCGCATTGCACGCGTGGGCTATGGTGGCCGACTGATCGGCGAGACGATCTCAGAAACATACGAATCTGAGCTGGAAACGCTGGCGGCCTGGATGGAACAGCCAGACACACGCCGTGTTCTGATGTCGCCTGAAGCGCGGAACATGGGCTTTGCCTGGTATCAGGAAAGCAATGGCAAGATCTGGTGGACCTTGGTGATGGGGAACTAAGGCGCTTTCAGCCTATCCCGCCAAGTCGGGCGTAATTCAAACCGGCCAAACCCACACCCTACCGTGTTCCGAATCGGTCTCTCACCAATCCAATCCGGGTTGTTCCCTTACGGATTGATCTGAATGGGCGTGCCGTCACGCACCATGGCGTAGATGTCTTCCATCTCTTTGTTCTTCACCGCAATACAGCCCCAGGTCCAATCCCCAGTGTCTTTCCTAAGCGGATTGCGCTGCCCGTGGATAAAGATATCGCCACCGGGTTCTTTGCCCATCGCCGCGGCGCGGGCACGATCCCGTGCGTTGGGGTATGAAATGCCCAGCGACAGATGGAACCGTGAATTCGGATTGCGCCGGTCAATCCAATAAATGCCCTCGGGCGTTCTACCATCCCCTTCGATGGCTTTGTGACCAACGGGGGCAAAGCCCAGACGAATGTTGTATTCCTCAAGCACCTTGTCGTGGTGCAGCAGATACATCCGACGCGCCTCTTTGTTCACCACAACATAGGTCACTTCAGGGCCGTAATACCGTTTGAATTTACTGGGGCTGCAGGCACCAAGCGCCACCAGCGCCGTCCCACCAAGTATCAAATGTCTGCGTTTCATCGCCTGTGCCTCTTTTGCGGGCTTATCGCCCTGCTTTGGCGCTAGCATATACCACAATTGCGCGTGTTCAAAAGACTGTGAGCACCCCGCAGGGCTTTGTCAGCCGGAGGTGGTGAAAGATGCGGCAAGTTCGACATGTGCGGACCAGCGGAATTGATCCACCACTTGCACCCAATTGAGTTGATACCCGGCATCACACAGCATCCGCGCATCCCGCGCAAAGGTGACAGGGTTACAGGACACAAAGGCGATGCGTGGGACTGCCGCTTTGCAAATCTCACTCACCTGACGTTCGGCCCCGGCACGGGGCGGGTCAATCACCGCAGCGTCAAAGGCGGCCAACTCATCGGGCAAAAGCGGGCGGCGGAACAGATCCCGCGCCTCTGTGGTCAAAGGTTTCAACCCGGTTGCCTTGCGCCATCCCATCTCCAACGCCTCAACCATCTCCGCTTCGCCCTCAACCGCGTGCACGGTGCCAAGGGCAGAGAGCGGAAGCGAAAAGGTGCCGCAGCCGGAAAAGAGATCAACGATCTGCCCCGCGTCCCCCACAGCCTCATGAACGGCGCGCATCAGCGCCCGCTCCCCGTCGCGCGTCGCTTGCAAGAAGGAACCGGGGGCGGCGTGACATCGGCATTGCCAAAGCGCTGCATCGGGGCGGCGCGCATCGCGATGACGTCACCCTCCCAAGCCAGCCGGGCCAAAGCCAGCTGTTCACAAAGCTGCGCCAAGGCAAGCCGCAGGGGGCCATCCAGGGGCTTGCCGCCTGACACCGCCACATCCAGGCCAGCATCAGATGCGGTCACCGTCACCGCAAGCGCTGCTTTGCGGCTGGCCCCCACCATCGCCAATGCCTTTGCCACCTCCAGCCCGGCGCGCACCTGCGGCAACAGCAACTGGCAATCAGGCACTTCAATGACGGTGTCTGATCCGCGCCCGTAAAACCCAGCCATCGCACCTTTCTTTGTGCGTCGTGCGGCAAAGGTGGCCCGTCTGCGAGACAACGCAGGAGAGGTTTCGATGGGCCGAAACACTGTCTCTAACCCGTGTGAGGTGAGCGCCTGTTTGACAACATCAACTTTCCAAGCTGCCACAAGATCATCTGATGCATGCTGCAACCCGCAGCCGCCACAAGATTTGAAATGACGGCAAGGTGGCGCAACACGATCGTCAGAAGGCGTGACAATGCGCACATCATGCAGGTTCTGCCCCTCCAGCCTGCCTGTGACCACCTCACCCGGCAGGGTCATCGGCGCAAAGACAGGGCCAGGCGCAATTCCATCGCCAAGGTGGCCCAGCCGCTCAATCCTGTATTCTGTCATTGCTATTCAGCGGCCTTCACGTTCAAAAATCCACCAGACTGCCGCTGCCAATACCGCGCATACAATCCGTCTTGGGCCAATAGCTGTTGATGGGTGCCGGTTTCAACAATCTGTCCTGCGTCCATCACCACAATCCGGTCCATCTCGGTCAGGGTGGACAGCCGGTGTGCAATCGCAAGCACGGTCTTGCCTTCCATCACGCGGGTCAAGGCGGTCTGAATCGCCGCTTCAACCTCACTATCAAGCGCCGACGTTGCTTCATCCAGAACCAGGATTGGCGCGTCTTTCAGAATGGCACGTGCCAAAGCGATCCGCTGCCGCTGCCCGCCAGATAACTTGACCCCGCGCTCACCCAAATGCGCGTCATAGCCTTTGCGGCCCCGATGATCCTGCAGATCCTGGATGAAAACATGCGCCTCTGCACCTTCTGCCGCGGCAATCACCTCATCCTCTGTGGCGTCGGGCCGACCGTAAAGAATGTTGTCGCGCGCAGAGCGGTTGAACATCGCCGTTTCCTGCGTGACCATCCCAATATTGCGGCGCAGGCTTTCCTGCGTCACATGGCGCAGGTCCTTCCCATCAATGCTGATCTTGCCTTCTTCGGCCTCATAAAGGCGCAGCAGCAAAGCGACGAGCGTGGATTTGCCCGCACCAGAGGCACCGACAATCCCCAGCTTTTCCCCCGGTTTGATGGTCAAACTCACATCCGAAATACCGCCCGTCTGGCGACCATAGGCAAAGCCAAGAGCATCCAGCGCGATCTCTCCGCGCGCCACGACCAGCGGCTGTGCATCGGGCAGATCTTCGACCCGGACACGCGGGGTGAGGGTTTTCATCCCATCCTCAACCTCACCGATGTTGGAATAGATCGCCATCAGCGTGAAACTGACCCAGCCTGTCATCTGCGCAATCCGGATCGCCACGGCACCTGCGGCGACGATGTCGCCTTCGCTGGCTATCCCGCGTTGCCACAACAAGATCGTCCCGCCCAGCAAGATCACCGGCAACAGCCCCGCAAGCGTCATGAGCGAAAATCGAAACCCAGCTGAGAGATATCCAAACTCCAGCGCCCGCGCGCGGAAACTTTCCATGGCCCCCAACGCCGCGCGGTCTTCATGATCGGCATGCGCAAAAAGCTTGACCGTCTTGATGTTGGTGATCGTATCCACGACCTGGCCCGATACCATCGCACGCGCCGCCGCTCGCCCGGCTGAACGTTTGCGGATGCGCGGCAAGAACCACCGGATCAGTGCGAAGTAAAAGCACAGCCAAACGCCAAACCCAATCGCGACACGCCAGTCAATCGCGATCAGCAAAGCAACAGAGCCCAACAGCGATGCCAGCGCAAAGGTGACCACATTGATCACCTCTACCACCACATCCGTGACCGCCCGCGCGGTCTGCATCTGCTTTTGGGCAATGCGACCTGCGAAATCATCGTCAAAGAAACTCACGTTCTGGCCCAAGGTCCAACGGTGCAGGCGCGACAGCACCATGGGGTTCACGTTGGGTGCCACGATGATGGAATTGGACGCCGACGACAGGCCAAACAAAATGGGCCGCGCCACCAGGAAAAAGGCCACCGCCCCCACAACCAACGCCATATTCCCGGCCGCGAAAAACGCCTCTGGCCCGGCATTGACTGCCGCATCAATCACCCGCCCCAGGATATAGGCCGTTCCGGCCTCCATCGCCCCCGCAAGCGCGGAGAAAAACGCAGCCAAACACAACGCAGGCCAAGCCCCCGACAGACACCAGCGCATAAAAGCGGCCAAAAATCGCGGCGGCGGGCCATCGGCCTGCGCAAAGGGTTTGATCCAATTCTCAATGCGCACGCATCATTCCTCAGCCTCAACATCCAGTTTCAAAAAGCCGCCTGACTGCCGCTCCCAGAAATCTGCATATAGTCCGCCTTGGGCCAAAAGCGCGTCATGGCGACCATCTTCAACAATGCGGCCATCGTCCAGCACCACGATCCGGTCCATTTCAGCAATGGTCGACAAACGGTGCGCAATCGCGATCACGGTTTTGCCCGTCATCATGCCGTAAAGCGTCTGCTGGATCATCGCCTCCACCTCACTATCCAGGGCAGATGTTGCTTCATCCAACACCAGGATCGGCGCGTCTTTCAAAATCACGCGCGCCAGGGTGATGCGCTGCCGCTGACCACCTGAGAGCTTCACTCCACGCTCACCCACGCGGGCATCATACCCGCTGCGCCCTTCGGGATCGGCCAGATCCAGGATGAAATCATGCGCCTGCGCTTGCTTTGCTGCGGCAATCATCTCTTCCTCTGTGGCATCAGGGCGACCATAAAGGATGTTTTCACGCACCGAACGGTGCAACAAAGAGCTGTCTTGCTGAACCATCCCAATGTTGCGGCGCAAGCTGTCCTGGGTCACCTCTGCGATATCCTGACCATCAATCAGGATCCGCCCGCCTTCTGCGTCATAAAAGCGAAGCAGCAGCTTAACGAGCGTCGATTTACCTGCACCAGACCGCCCGACAATACCAATCCGCTCACCCGCTTGAATATCAAGGCTGACCTTTTGCAGCCCGCCCTGAGACCGGCCGTAATGATGGGTCAGGCCCTGAAGTTCAATCCGGCCATCGGTCAGGTCAAGCGGCTTTGCATCTGGTTTATCGACCAAGGTGATCGGCTGCGCGATGGTTTCCATGCCTTCGGCAACAACACCCAGTTCACGAAAAAAGGACGACAGCGCCCACATGATCCAGCCGGTCATGGCATTGAGCCGCAAGGTCAGCGCAGCCGCAGCCGCGACAACACCAACGGTGGCTTCGCCCCAGGTCCAAAGCGCAAGCGCCCAACCGACAACCCCAAGGATCAGCAACCCATTCAGCACAGTCAGCCAAACGTCCATCACGGTAAAAATCCGCATCTCTTTTTGAAACGTCTGACGGGCGTATTCGATGGCTTCTTTGGCGTGATCCACTTCCAGATCATGATGGGCGAACATCTTGACCGAATGGATGTTGGTATAAGCATCCACAACGCGCCCCGTCACCTGCGACCGCGCATCAGAAGCCGCCTGCGACGCAGGGCCAACCCGTGTCACCGTCCACTGTACAAGCACAGCATAGAGCACCAACCAAATCAGCATCGGCAGCATCAGCCGCCAGTCACCCGTGCTCAGCAAGATGGCCGCGCCGATGACATATGCCAGCGAATAGGAAATCGCATCAAAGGTCTGAAACACCACCTCACCGGCGGCGGGTGGTGTTTGCATGATCCGGTTCGCGATACGCCCGGCGAAATCATTCTCAAACCAACCAACGGATTGGCGCAGCACCTGACGGTGCGCCCGCCAGCGGATCAACGTGCCGACATTTGGCAGGATTGTGTTGTTGATCAACGCCACATCAGCGGCCTGCAGGATGGGCCGCAAGAATAGGATGAACAACCCGACCCACAACAGCTCCGTGCCGTAGGTTTCCCACATCTTTGAGGGGTCCGTGCCCAACAGATCGACCACCCGACCCATGTAGTAGATCAGCCAAATCTCAACAGCTGCGACCACAATCGACATGAGGCCGGTCACAACAAACACCCGTTTGAAAGGCAAACAATAATCCCGCAAGAACGGCCAAAGCTTGCGCGGCGGGGTATCCGTCTCTTGATACGGAACGTAAGGATCAATGAGGTTTTCGAAAAAGCGGAACATGGGGCGAAGGCCTTTGACGGTATGTGCAAAATGATCGACGCCGCGCCCAGCGCAGACCCGATAAGAGATGTGGTGAAAAGGCGTTTAGCCTAGCCAGATCCCGCGAAACATTTTGCTACCCTCCATATTCTGCCAGCTGGATACGCCAAAACCCTGAGCGAGTCGAGCGTTCAGGGCAAAGCCAGCAGATCGGCCTTGGTCATTGAAAAACCTGAGGCAATCCAAACCGCTTCGAGCGCTGAGAGTTTTTGGCCCAGCGCACGGCCCTGATAGGCAGGCATCAGATCGGCGGCCTGGATGGGGAATGTCTCAGCCGCGGCCTTTGAAATCGTCTCTAACACGTCGTGGGGTGGTGCAGCCTCCGACAACACGGCGCGCAAGGCAGCAGCACTTGTCGCGCACCTTTCACCGTGACGATACGCAACCTCAGCCAACCCAGGTCCGGCAAACCCCACCTCCTGCAAGAGGCCCAACGCCTTGCTGTCCGCCTTGCTCATCCGCAACCGGTCTGCGGCATCCGCACCGCCCAAGGCGGCAAGTCGGGTGATCCAATCAGGCGACAGGCCCAGAAGGCCCTCAATGTGGATCAAAGGGGCCAGGAACCGCATGTCCGATCCGGGCAAAAGGGATGACAACACCCCTGTCTGATCCATCACGCCAAGCGCAGGGGCCGGATCAGGAGCGGCAAGCAGCTTGGCCATCTCTTGGCCAATCCGCTCAGCCGAAAGCTGTGCCAGGCCATCGGTATTTCGGGCAACGGCATCCAGGGTATCGGCATCAAACCCCTGCCCGCTATCCGCATACCAGGCGGAAAACCGAAAAAACCGCAATATGCGCAGGTAGTCCTCTTTGATGCGGGCATCCGGGTCTTCGATAAAGCGCACGCGCCGCGCCACAAGATCGGGCAGTCCGCCCAAGGGATCCAGAACAGCCCCCGTTGCATCCGCATAAAGCGCATTCATCGTGAAATCGCGGCGGCGCGCATCGTCGTTGATGTCTTCTGAAAACGCCACAACGGCCCTTCGGCCATCTGTTGCAACGTCCTTTCTAAAGGTGGTGACTTCAAAGGCGGCACCCTGGGCAACAACGGTGATCGTGCCATGATCAATCCCAGTCGGAACCGCGCGCAGCCCAGCGGCCTCTGCCAGACGGGTGACATCCGCAGGGCGCGCGCTGGTGGCCAGATCAACATCACTATCGGGCAAATCCAAAAGCGCATTGCGCACACAGCCGCCCACAAAAAACACATCAAACCCGCCCGCCGCAATCGCAGCACAAACAGCTTGCGCCGCTTGATCCTTTAACCAGGCGGTGCCGGCCGGGATTACGATGTCATGCGTTCGGTCCATGCCCGCAACATACGCGCGGTTGCGCCCCAGATGTAATAGGGGCCGTAAGGCACCGCAAAATAATGGCGCCGTGTGCCACGCCAGCGCCGGGATTCAATCAGGTAGTTCTGTGGGTTCAGCACATGCTCAAGCGGGACTGAGAACACCTCTTCCACTTCGCCCGGCTCCGGGATGATCTCAAATCCGTCTCTCACAAAGGCAAAAACAGGTGTAACTGTGAACCCCGTCACCGTTTCATGGGAAGACAGCGTGCCCAGCACATCTACAAGATCACTGGGCAACCCAATCTCTTCGCGGGCTTCGCGCAGGGCCGCGGCAATGACATCGGCATCGCCCTCATCCTGTTTGCCACCGGGAAAGGCGATCTGTCCGGGGTGGTGTTTGAGCGCAGAGGACCGTTTGGTCAGCAACAGATGCAGAACACCATCCCGTTCGATAATCGGTGCCAAAACACCAGCGGGCCGCAAAATGCGCCCCTCTGGCAGCTTCACATCCGGGTTGAGATCAAAATCAGATGTTTCTGTCCCATCCCGTGCAAGCGCTGCGCGAATGACATCAATCTGGTCAACCACCCGGCGCGGCTTCCGCTTCGAAACCAACAGTGGCCGGGTCCAGATCGTAATGGGCCCCGCAGAACTGGCAATCTGCTGTCACGCGACCCTCATCGGTGGTCATCTTTTCGATGTCCTTGGCCGAATAGATCGACAGGCTTTGACGCACGCGGTCTTCCGAACAGGTACAGCCGAAACGCACGGCCTGCGCATCAAACACGCGCGGTTGTTCTTCGTGAAACAGACGCAACAGCAAATCCGTCGGCGGCACAGAAGGCCCGATCAGTTCCAAATCTTCAACCGTATCAAGCAGGATGTTCACGCGGTTCCAATTCTCTTCCTCGCTGCCTGACACCAAATCAGACGCAGCAAGCAAATCGCCCGTGCCCTCACCGGTGGCCGCAAAGGGGGACGCTTTGGGCATATGCTGCAGCATCACGCCCCCTGCGCGCCAATGCTCTGCCTTTTGCGGCTCAGAGGACCGCCCAAAGCTCAGCGAAAACCGGGTTGGCAATTGTTCAGACTGCGCAAAATACGCCTCAGCACAGGCGGAAAGGGAGCCACCTGCCAGCGGGGTGATGCCCTGATACGGGCTCATCCCCTCGCCTTGGTCGATAATGATGGCGAAATACCCATCGCCCACCTGATCAAACGGCGCGCCCTCAGTCAGTTTATCGCGATCAAAGCTGGCGTAGGCGCGAATGCGGGCCGGTTCCCCTTCATTTTCTGGGCCGTAATAATCCGTGGCGATCATGCGCACAGCCCCCTTTGACTGTACCTGCAAGGATAGCTTCCACCGCAGCTTGATCGTTTGCCCAATCAAGGCCGTCAGCAAAGCCATCTCCGCGACCAATGCTTCTACAACAGGCGGATAGTCATGCTGTTTCAGAATGCCTTCCAACACACCATCAAGCCGCGCCACGCGGCCACGGATGTCGCTGTTGTCCAGCTGGAAGGGCAACACACTGTCGTCCCAGGCGATCTGCGCGCCATGCGAAAGATCTGCTGTCATCGGGGGTTTCCTTATCTCGGGCCGCTTGGCATACCGCGTCTATATAGGCGCAGCAAGGTGCTGCAAAAGGGGGTGCCATGATCCGACGTTTGGGCGAACCACCAAGGGCTGACATCTCATACCGTTTGCGGCCGGGCGCCTATGCGGTGCTGCCTTTGCAAAACCGGTTCCTTGTCACCGCGCAGATCACGCCAGAGCTGGACATCCAGCTGCCCGGCGGCGGCATTGATCCTGGTGAGTCACCGTTGCAAGCGTTGCACCGCGAAGTTTTGGAAGAAATCGGATGGCGCATCGCGCGGCCAAGACGGCTTGGCGCATTCCGCCGCTTTGTTTTCATGCCTGAGTATGACCTGTGGGCAGAAAAACTCTGCACTGTTTATGTCGCCCACCCCGTGCGCCAAATCACTGAGCCGGTTGAGCCGGATCACGTCACATTGGTTCTGTCCCAGGCTGAGGCGATGGCGCAGCTTGGCAATGATGGGGATCGAAGCATGTTGGCCCGATATCTGGCCCAAAGCGGAACAGCCTGACGCTAATAACCCGGCCCGATCCCGTTCTGTGCAGTGTGACCTAAGTCAACCTCAGGCCGGTCCCCGGTATTCAGACAACATGCCTGACACATCGTCAGGAAAGTCTTCGGTCCCCGCAAACTTTGTCAGATCCCAGATGATCGCCTCAAACAGGGCCAAACCGGAAATATCGCTGAAACGCTCAACCATCCGTTCAATCCCATCTTCGCCCAGCAAGTTGCCCTGTTGATCTGGGCATTCTGTTACCCCGTCTGACAAAACCAAAAACCGGTCTCCGGGCATCAGCTGAACCTGAAATTGATCATAGGTGATGTCCTGCACCAGACCCACGGGAAAGCCGCCCCACCCCACCGGTTCAACACAGCCGTTTGCCCGTTGCACCAAGGGGTGCGGATGACCGGCCTGAGTGATGCATACCGTTCCCGTCTTAAGATCAACAAAGGCAAGCAGCAGGGTAAAATAGTGATCATTCACCACACCGCTTTGCGCCAGCGTGTTCAGATCTGCCACCACATCCTTTGGGGGACGCGCAAAGTAGCGGCCGTCTGGCTGACGCTCCAGCGCCATGTTGTGATCGGGTGCCGCCGCTGAAAGGTTGCCCGCCAGACGGGCGGTCAACAGCGCCGAACTGACACCGTGGCCAGATACATCCACCGCAAACATCCCCAACTTGTGATCATCGGTCGGGAAATAACCCACCAAATCGCCACCCACATGCCCGGCAGACCGCAACAGCAGCGATAGCGTGCCTTCGGGCAATTCCCGGTATTTGTCGCGCATCAGGGATTCTTGCAGCTTTTTGGCATCCATCAGATCGCGGTCCAACAGATCATAAACCCGCTGCAGTTCCTCTAACGTCTTGGTGACCAGCCGGTTCTTTTCCGACAGATCGCGCTGCATCCTGACAATCCGCTCACCTGCTGTGATGCGCGCGCGCAATTCGCTTGTGTCCACCGGCTTGACCAGAAAATCATCAGCGCCAGAATCCAGTCCCTGAGCAATCTCAGATTTTTCGCCCTTGGACGTCAGCAAGATGAAATAGCGATAATCCTCACCAGAAAGCTCTCTAAACTGGTGGCAGAATTCGATCCCGGATGTGCCGGGCATCATCCAATCGCTGATCACCATATCCGGCAAAGAATGCGCACAGATCTTCAAAGCGCTCTCTGCCCCATCGGCTTCTTCCACCAGATAGCCCCATTTGCGCAGGATCGCACAAAGGATGCGGCGTTGCAGACGGCTGTCATCGACCACAAGCACACGAAACGCCTGCGCAGCGTCTTCTTGGGGGGGCGGATACCCCTGCTGCAAGTGTTCAGCGTTCATCGATACCGTTTGCTTTTATGAGGTACGCGACCGCTGTGACACATCCCGGCTTAAAGCCGGCTTAAGAGCGCCATGGCCAAGCCGGGGCGCTGTTTTCATTTAGGTAAGAAATTTGCGGGACTGTGGGGTCTGAAAACAATAGGTGCTTTGATGATAGATTGGGATCGGGTACGCGACCTAAACGAAGACGTCGGCGAAGACGCTTTTGAAGAAGTCATCCTGCTGTTCTTTTCTGAACTGGCCGCGGTATTGGACGCCCTGTCAGAGGCTGGAGCCACAGGATCCATCCCCGAAAAACTACACTTTTTGAAAGGCGGCGCAGCCAATCTGGGCTTTTCTGATTTCGTGGCGCTTTGCCTGGAGTATGAAAAACAGCTGCCAAACCACTTGGACATGGCCCCGCTTCTGACTTGTTTCGCACAGTCCCGCGCTGCCTTTTTGAAAGATCCCGAAGGCGTGCTGCCAGATGGCGTTGCCGGTCAGATAAGCTTGTAAAACTCTTCGATGTCGATTTTGCCAAAGGTTTCCAGCGCCTTGGCCCGCAACATCTGCATGTTGCTGATCCACCGGTCGTGATCCGCCGCACGGTGCTGCGTAAAACTGCGCACAGCCGGATGCGACAGGATCAAAAAATCGCCCGCTTCCACACCCGCTGTGATCGCTTGCGCAACTTCATCTGCGGTCAACAGCGATGCCTTGCTATCGGCATCCGCCTCAGTCTTGCCAATCAACGGGGTGGCCACATACTGCGGGCATACAACAGAAACACCGATGCCATCCTTGCCATGGGTGATAGCCAGGGACTCAGCAAAGCTCACAGCGGCATGTTTCGTCGCGGAATAGGCCGCATCCCCGATCTGGTTCAGCAACCCCGCCGCTGATGCAACGTTCACCAAATGCCCAGACCCCCGCGCAAGCATCCCCGGCAATAAAGCGCGGGAGGCATAGACATGGCTCATCACATGGACCTCCCAATTGAGCTGCCACATCTCATTGCTTTGCGAGGCCGCATGGCTGGGTTCCCCCCGCCCAATCCGGCGTTGGAGACATAGATATCAACAGCGCCCTGCGTGTCACTCGCCTGCTGGATCAGGCCCTGGATCTGGTCCTCATGGCGCACATCGCATGCTACCGACATGCCGCCAATCTCTTGCGCAACTGCCGCCGCTTTGTCGCCATCCAGATCAGACACACAAACCCGTGCCCCCATTTTCGCCACACGCCGCGCCAAGGCAGCGCCAATCCCGCTGCCTGCGCCGGTGATCACAACTGAACTGCCCTCAAACTGCATGACCGATCCTCCTCAGATCACAAACTGCGCCAGCGTTTCATCATTGGTGATGTCGGTATAGGCAAATCCGCTGTCCTCAATCCTTTGAAACAGCCCGTCAAAATTCTCAGGCCTGTCAGTTTCGATCCCGATCAAAACCGACCCAAAGTTGCGCGCAGACTTTTTCATATACTCAAACCGCGTGATGTTATCGTTGGGGCCCAGCATATCCAAAAAATCCCTCAGCGCGCCGGGACGTTGCGGCAACCGCAGAATAAAATACTTCTTCAAACCAGCGTAGCGCTGCGCGCGCTCTTTCACCTCGGGCAGACGTTCAAAATCAAAGTTGCCGCCCGTGACCACGCAAACCACCTTTTTGCCTTTGATCTGATCACGCAATTCGCCCAGCGCCTCAATCGACATGGCACCTGCGGGCTCCAGCACGATCCCTTCGACGTTCAGCATCTCAACGATGGTCTGACAAATGCGGTCTTCATCCAGGTTGATGATGTCCGCACGGGGTACGGATTTCAGCACTTCAAAAGGGCGCGCGCCCAATTTGGCCACCGCTGCACCATCGACAAAGGAATCAATGGGCGAAACATCAACCGGTGCACCGGCCTCAATGGCCGCTGCCAAGCTCATCGCACCGGTTGGCTCAACAAAGGTATAGCCACAGGACGATCCGAAATACCCAACCACCCCTGCCGACAGCCCCCCGCCGCCAACCGGCATCACGATGTGATCTGGCGCTTTGCCCAGATCTTGCTCAATCTCAACAGCAACGGAAGCCTGACCTTCAATCACGTCAACATCATCAAACGGCGACAGAAAATGCCCGCCCTCCGCCGCGCAAAATTCCTGCGCGGCCACAAGCGTTGCGTCGAAATAATCGCCAACCAGCCTGACCTCCGCATGATCCCCGCCAAACATACGTGTCTTCAGGATCTTTTGCTCTGGCGTGGTCACTGGCATGAAAATCACACCCTGCACTCCAAAATGCTTGCACATGAAAGCAACGCCCTGGGCGTGATTGCCCGCCGAGGCACAGACAAACAGCGACTGATCCGGGATAACCTTGCGCATCGCATTGAACGCCCCGCGCAGTTTGTAGGACCGTACCGGCGTCAGATCTTCGCGCTTGAGCCAAATCTCAGCGTCAAACCTCTCAGACAGCAATTCGTTCTTCAACAAAGGGGTCGCAGAAAAGACCGGGCGCATCTTGGCAGCCGCCAGGGTTGCCATTGCCTCAAAATTCTCAGTCATTGCGCGCCTCCGGTTGCATCCCGCGTTGGTAGGCCCGTCCACCCGCCCCGTCAACGCGCCCGTCTTGCCCACACGCTGAAAACCCGCTACCCCGCGCGCAGATCAGAAAGGGAATCCCATGTCCGCGCCTAAGAAAGTTGTGCTCGCTTATTCCGGTGGTCTCGATACCTCCATCATCCTGAAATGGTTGCAGACCGAATATGGCTGCGAGGTGGTGACTTTCACCGCCGACCTCGGCCAGGGAGAAGAGCTTGAGCCCGCCCGCGCCAAGGCTGAACTGATGGGCGCCTCCGCCATCTATATCGAAGACATCCGCGAAGAATTCGTGCGCGACTTCGTCTTCCCGATGTTCCGGGCCAATGCGGTCTACGAAGGGCTCTACCTGCTGGGCACCTCCATCGCCCGCCCGCTGATCTCCAAACGTCTGGTCGAAATCGCTGAGGAAACCGGCGCTGATGCCGTGGCCCACGGTGCCACGGGCAAGGGCAACGACCAGGTGCGCTTTGAACTGGCGGCCTATGCTCTCAACCCCGACATCAAGGTCATCGCGCCCTGGCGTGAATGGGATCTGACCAGCCGCACCAAGCTCATCGACTTTGCCGAAAAGAACCAGATCCCCATCGCCAAGGACAAACGCGGTGAGGCACCTTTCAGCGTCGATGCGAACCTGCTGCACACCTCCTCTGAGGGTAAAGTCCTCGAAGATCCCGCTGTTGAAGCCCCCGATTACGTCTATCAACGCACCGTGCACCCCGAAGAGGCCCCCAATACCCCCGAATACATCGAGATCGGGTTTGAAAAAGGCGATGCTGTCTCCATCAACGGCGAAGCCTTGTCGCCCGCCACTCTCCTGACCAAACTCAATGAGCTGGGCGGCAAACACGGCTGCGGCCGGCTTGACCTGGTGGAGGGCCGCTTTGTTGGCATGAAGTCGCGCGGCATCTATGAAACCCCCGGTGGCACCCTTCTTCTCGAAGCGCACCGCGGTATCGAATCCATCACCCTCGACCGCGGCGCGATGCACCTCAAAGATGAGCTGATGCCCCGCTATGCTGAGCTGATCTACAATGGCTTCTGGTTCTCGCCCGAACGCACAATGCTGCAAGCCGCCATCGACGCAAGCCAGGCCCATGTCACCGGCACCGTGCGCCTGAAACTCTACAAAGGCAGCGCACAGTGTGTGGGCCGCTGGTCCGATCACTCGCTCTACTCAGAGGCCCACGTCACCTTCGAAGACGACGCAGGCGCCTACGACCAGAAAGACGCCGCTGGCTTTATCCAACTCAACGCCCTGCGCCTGAAATTGCTTGCCGCACGCGACAAACGGATGAAGGGCTAGGCGTCCCGCGCTTCATCTTTCCAATACAACTTCGGCGCAACAGCCCCCGCAAGCGCACCGCTGATTGTATCTAAACTTTGCGCGCTGCCATCTTTTCGTAAAAGGGCAGCGCGATATCACAAAGCTGCCTCATATCAGGCTCTAACAGGGGCAACGTCCCTTCTGCCCCCGCAAACCCAGTGCTCTGATGCACCGCGCCGTACCAGTGTTTGGCCCAGATCCCATCCTCAGGGCGCGGCCCTGCGGGCCAGTGCAGCATTGCTGGATCAAAGGACAGCCCAATCGCCTCACATAACTTGCGCAACATCCCTTCGGGATCGGCGCGGATGTCGGTCCCGTCAATGACCACTCCGCCCAGCGCGTCATAAAGGGCCGCTTGCTGGGCAAAACCGATGTCCTCCAGCGTCGGTGCCTCACGTTTCGCCGCATAGCTGGCGATCACCCGCGCGGGATGGCGGATCAGATGCACATGCACACAATCCTCGGCCCACCCCATCGGAAACCCCGCTACCATGTGATGCGGCATATGTTTCATATAAAGATGCGGCCGCCCCGCCGCCCTGCACATGATATCTACCTGCGCCGGATCCGTTTCATGGGCGGCCATAATTTCACGGCCCATCGGATGATCCATCCCCGTGGCCTGCAGGTAGGCCGCATAAAACGGCTCATCCATCACAGCGAAATCGGGGCGCGCGGCAAAACTGTACATCATGGCCGTGCTCAGATTGCGTGGCCCGGACCACATGGCGATGCGCATCGCGGCTCTCCTCTTTTCATGAAATTGTTACCATTTCTGCCCTCGCGGTAAAGAACGCTCACCACTGCGTGACATGACGTTTCGGCAGCTTGCTCAAAACTCCCGCCAATGGCAGCGTCAGATCAAAGGAGACATGCGATGACACATCTATCGACCTTCAAGACCTTTGCCTTGGCCGGGCTGATCGCCATTGGCCTGATGGCGCAATCCAAAGCCGCGAAAGCGGCAGGAACCGAAACACTGACCGTTGCGGGCGGATGTTTCTGGTGCGTCGAAGCAGATTTTGAATCCGTCCGCGGTGTGAAAGAAGCAGTATCCGGCTTTGCTGGGGGCAAAACGGCCAATCCGACCTACAAGCAAGTGACCGGCGGCGGCACGGGGCATTATGAAGCTGTTCAGATCACCTTCGACCCCGGCGTGGTCAGCCGCGACGCGCTGCTCAACATGTTCTTCCGTTCTATCGATCCCACAGATGCAGGCGGCCAGTTTTGTGACCGGGGGGCAAGCTATCGCTCTGCGATCTTCCCCAGCAACGCCGCCCAAAAGGCGGCAGCTGAAAAGGCAAAGGCGGATGCACAGGCAGCACTTGGACAAAAGGTGGTCACGCCGATCCTGCCGCCTGCCCCGTTTTATCCCGCAAGCGCCTATCACCAGGATTATTACAAAAGCAGCGAACGCCTTGCCGTGACGTCTGTTGGCATCGGCGTCAAAAAATCGACGGCCTACAAACGCTATCGCAAGGGATGTGGACGCGATGCACGGGTCAAACAGCTTTGGGGCGGCGGGGCGGCGTTCTTGAACTAAGAACCCTGCGCGCCAGTCTCACTCAAACCCGGCATCCTGAATGTCTTTTAGATCCGGGATCACATCAGCGGTGCCTTGCCGTGACACCATCAAGGCACCGGCCTGCATAGCAAGCTGCACCGCCTCTTGCATCGGCATCCCCCGGTCCAGACCCGCGACCAGATATCCGGTAAAGGTGTCGCCCGCCCCTGTGGTGTCCACGACCTCAACAGCATAGGCCGGGAAGCTTTCTGTCGCTTTGGCCTTGTTAGAGACCCATTTGCAACCCTCACCACCCAAAGTGATCACCACATCCGCCACGTCCAGCGCTTCAACAGATGTGCCCATTGCCGCCTCAAGTTGGGATGCTTCAACCTCATTCACGACAAGCAAATCGACGTAAGGCAACACCGCCTGCACCGCCGCCGCAGAAAACGGAGCTGCCGCATAGACAACCGTCAAGCCAAGCGTTTTCGCCGTTTCTGCCGCATAGATCTGACCGCCGGTTTCGTTCTGCATCAACAGGATGTCTTTTGGGCTGGCCTCGGCCAGGGCAGCTCCGATCATCCGGTCCGTGATGGCATGATTTGCGCCGGGGAAAAGAACGATGTTGTTCTCCCCTTCCGCATCCACGTTGATATTGGCATGCCCTGTTGCGACATCTACGGTGTGGATGTGCTGCGTCTCTACCCCGTATTCCAACAACCGGTCTTTGGCCCAGCGCCCGTCAGCGCCCACCGCGCCAATGTGACTGATACGCGCCGCGCCGCGCGCAGCGGCCACAGACATATTGGCGCCCTTTCCGCCCAGACCTTGCTGAAATCCTTTGGCGGCAAGTGTTTCCCCGGACCGGGCAAATGGCTCAAGCGATAGAAGTTATCCGCATTGATCGATCCGAGGTTCCAAATCATTCGCCAACCTTACAGGCCGCCAGGATAGCCATGTTCAGGATGTCATTCGCCGTCGAATTGGTTGAGCAAATCTGGATGCTCTTATCCAACCCTGTCAGGATCGGGCCAATTACCGTCGCCCCTGCCATTTCCTGCATCAACTTCACAGAAATACTGGCCGAGTGGCGCGCCGGCACGACAAGGATATTTGCAGGCCCCGTCAAACGCGAGAACGGATAGGCCGCCTGAGCCGCCGCATTCAATGCCACGTCAACGGTCATCTCGCCCTCATATTCAAAATCCACCCCGCGCGTGTCCAACACGCTGGGGGCGAGATGCATCTTTTCGGCACGCTCAGACACCGGATAGCCAAAGGTGGAAAAGCTCACAAAAGCGACCCGAGGTTCCAGCCCCAGATGCCGCGCCACGGCGGCACCGCTTTCAGCGATGTTTGCCAGATCATTCTCATCCGGCCATTCATGCACCAAAGTGTCGGCAATAAAGACGATCCGCCCTTTGTGCATCAACGCGGTAAAGCCCGCCGCGCCATGCTCAGCATTTGCCTCAAACACGTGGTTCAGCCGTTCCAGCACATGCGCCGATTTGCGCGTAGCACCAGTAACCAGCCCATCGCCATGCCCATGCTGCAACATCAACGCGCCAAACACATGCCGGTCCCGCGCGGCAAGACGGTGGATGTCTTTTGCATCAAAGCCACGGCGCTGAAGCTTGCCGTAGAGAAAGTCTTTGTAGGTCTCCAGGTGATCCGTTTTGGCCGCGTTGATCACCTCCAGCTCACGCACGGCATCGGCCATCCCGGCCTCTTCCAGCTTTTGCTTCACATCATCGGGCCGCCCCACAACAATCGCTTTGCCCAAGCCGGAGCGCTGATAGGTCACCGCTGCGCGCAATACGCGGGGGTCATCGCCTTCGGCAAAGATCATCCGCGCCTGATTTGCGCGCGCGCGTGCATTGATGCCACGCAGGATGTTCGCCGTTGGGTCCATCCGCGATTTCAACGTCAGCTCATAGGCTTCCATATCAATGATCGGACGGCGCGCAGCGCCCGTATCCATCCCCGCCTTGGCAACAGCAGGCGGGATGCGGTGGATCAAACGCGGATCAAACGGCGTTGGAATGATGTAATCCCGCCCAAAGCTCAGCGTTTTGCCATAGGCGACAGCCACCTCATCCGGCACATCTTCGCGGGCGAGGTTTGCCAGCGCATGGGCACAGGCGATCTTCATCTCATCGTTGATGGCACGGGCGTTGATATCCAGCGCGCCACGGAAGAGGTACGGAAACCCAAGCACGTTGTTGACCTGGTTGGGGTAATCTGACCGCCCTGTGGCCACAATCGCATCCATGCGAACCTCATGCGCCTGTTCTGGCGTAATCTCAGGATCGGGGTTTGCCATGGCAAAGATCACCGGATTATCAGCCATGCTGGCAACCATATCAGGTGTGACCGCCCCTTTGACCGATACGCCCAAAAAGACATCCGCGTCTTTCATCGCATCGTCCAACGTGCGCAGCTTTGTGTTGGCGGCATGGGCGGATTTCCATTGGTTCATCCCCTCCGTCCGACCTTGGTAGATTACACCCTTGGTGTCGCACATGATGCAGTTGTCGTGCCGCGCGCCCATCGCCTTGAGCAGCTCCAAACAGGCGATCCCCGCAGCGCCCGCACCATTCAGAACGATCTTCACATCTTCGATTTTTTTGCCCGACAGATGCAGCGCATTGATCAAGCCCGCTGCACAGATCACCGCAGTGCCATGCTGGTCATCATGAAAGACCGGGATGTCCATCTCTTCTTTCAGGCGCTGTTCGATGATGAAACATCCTGGCGCTTTGATGTCTTCCAGATTGATCCCGCCAAAGGTGGGCCCCATCAATTTACACGCATTGATAAAGGCGTCCGTGTCTTCGGTATCCAGCTCAATATCGATGGAGTTCACGTCCGCGAACCGCTTGAAGAGAACAGATTTCCCTTCCATCACCGGCTTGGACGCCAAGGCCCCCAGGTTGCCCAAGCCCAGCACAGCCGTCCCGTTTGAAATCACGGCCACAAGGTTGCCCTTGTTCGTATAATCATACGCCGTTTCAGGGTTTTCGGCGATTGCCTCACATGGCACGGCCACGCCAGGGGAATAGGCCAGCGACAGATCCCTCTGGGTCGTCATCGGTACTGTGGCGGTGATCTCAAACTTGCCTGGCGTCGGTTCAAGATGAAAGGCAAGCGCCTCTTCTGAGGTGATACGGGTTTTTGTCACGAAATCGGTCTCTCTGATGTTTCGCAACTCATAGCTTTGATAGGTCAGACACACAACAAATCGCGGTATCAGGCGACGTATCGCACCCACTGATGGTTTCTGACAAATGCGTCATGGCGTTCAGGAAAGTCGGCTTTGAGCCGCGACAGCGCCCAGCGGATGACCTGAGGGCGCTCACACCGGTTTGCGCACCAGACGATCCTAATCAAAGTCTGCCAACGTTTCGAATCAGCTTTGTACGCCAGATCCAGCGCCACCAGTTCAGATTTCGGCTCATCCAGCTCCTTGTGGCAATCAGCCTTAAGAAGCGCCAGCTCAGCCGAACGCGCCATCATTTCCTTGTGCGCCTCCAAAAGCGCAAGCGCCTGATCAATCGCGCCCACCTGGAACACCTCCTGGGTCAGGCGCAAAACAGTCGCGGGCGATCGCAGCACTGGGGGCTTGCCCAAAACGGTAACGACAAAGGCCATCACCTGCGCCACGGCCTGTTCGGACAAAGACACCGGAACGATGCCATCCTTGGCAAAATTCGGCTCTACTAAGGGGGTATCGGTCCTAAAGTCCGCAAAGAAGTTGATGTAGTTGCACTGCGCCGCATGGGCCAGCGGCCAGAAGTCCGACCAGCGATGTTGCGCGGTTTGCAGCGTGCCCAACTCAATCACATAGGCTTCGGGATTGGCCCACAGCATATTGGTAAACCCAGCCCCATGGTATGAGATCATCATCTCGGCATTGGCCATCAAGGCGATTTGCTCCAACGGCTTTAGGTTCTCAAACGCCACATATTCAAAATCAAAGAGCGCGAGGTTTTCAAACAGCAGCTCTTCGTTTTCCATATGACGGGCGCGGCTGGCCGTATCATCGCGGCCGACGTAAAAACGCCGCGGCAAATGGCTGAAATCATGCCCTTCAATCGCAGCCATTGCCCGGTCCCGCAGAGCGAGCAAATTCGTGCTGACCGCATTGGCCGACAAAACCGCCCGCGACACGCCACTGGCCTCCACGTTCTGAGATTTCAGGTCAGCGGGAAACACCTCTTCCATGCCCAAATGCGCCTCAAGCGGGGCTTGGTGGTATCCGCCCACAAATTCGTAGACAGAAACAACGCGATCATACTCTTTGGGTGCCCGCTCAAAGAAAACGCGGCCCGCAAACTCTGGAAACAAGGCCTCAACAAAACCCGCGGCAAAGGCCCCCTGCCGGTCTTCTGGGTTGGGAAAGTGAAAATAGATGTTGCCCTGAAAATCCAACCCATCCAGCGCCGTCAACTGCGACAGGGATTCCGTGACGAAGTGATAGAAGTTGAAAGTGTTCCGGCAGGCGATCGCAATGTCGATATCAGGCTCTATTGCGCCGGAATGGACCGGAAAAATATGTCCGGCGTTCGCATCCCGACAGCCTTCAAAAAACGCAGCCACCCCCGCATCCGCATTGAAATCTGTGCCCTGATGTTCCCACCGATAGGTATTAATCGCACGGCTGCCCGCCGCACCCGTCAGCAGCAGCTTTTCGTTGACCATCACAAAGGCTTTTCGAAAACTCGCATTCTCAAGCAGTACCGGAACCGATTGCACCTCAATCGGTTTTGAAAACGCCTTTGACTTGGCGGTGCCACGCAGCAGGCGGTTGATCTTGTCGTTGATCTGCCCATGGGCGCTGGCGGCAAAGCCGTTGATCTGCGCAGCTGGGGTGGCGCGCCACAGAAATGCGGGTTCATAAAGCAGCGCAAACCCAGGATCCTGCCAGGGATTCATAAACAGGGCGTCAGGGGCCAACGTAAAGTCGATCTTGTTGCGCACCGGTCTGGGCCTGTTTCATTGCTCGGGTTTAACGCTAATTAACAAGCTCCCGACCACCCCGTCTAGGGCTGAGGCCCCTTTCCCCCCGTCCTGTGGTTTTGTAGAGATTGACAAGGACAGGGGGAACCGGGTGAGCGATACAAAAACGACGCCGATGATGGCGCAGTATCTTGAGATTAAGGCCGCCCATGAAGGCGCGCTTTTGTTCTACAGGATGGGCGATTTCTACGAGATGTTTTTCGAAGACGCCGTCGCCGCGGCTGAGGCGTTGGACATCGCGCTGACCAAACGCGGCAAACACGACGGTGCCGACATCCCGATGTGTGGCGTCCCGGTTCATGCCGCCGAAGGCTATCTTCTGACGCTCATTCGCAAAGGTTTTCGCGTTGCTGTCTGCGAACAAATGGAAAGTCCGGCAGAGGCAAAGAAGCGCGGCTATAAGGCTGTCGTCAAACGTGATGTTGTCCGGCTGGTCACACCCGGCACCCTCACCGAAGACGCGTTGCTTGAGGCACGTCGCCACAACTTTCTCGCCGCCTATGCAGAAGTGCGCGACAGCGCTGCACTTGCCTGGGTCGATATCTCTACCGGTGCGTTTCACGTCATGCCAATTGCGGCCGTTCGGCTTGGCCCTGAGCTGGCCAGATTAGCCCCCTCAGAGCTGATCGTGTCAGAGGCAAAAGAGCCGGATCTCTACGAATTAGTCTCTGATTTTAGCATCGCACTGACACCGCTGGCTCGATCCGCCTTTGACAGCACCGGGGCGGAAAAACGTCTTTGTGATCTTTTCCACATTGCGACGCTCGATGCCTTTGGCAGCTTCGAACGGGCTGAGGTTTCGGCGATGGGCGCCCTCATCGACTACCTGGATTTGACGCAGAAAGGTAAACTGCCCCTGCTGCGCCCACCCCAGAAAGAAAGCGAAGACAGAGCCGTCCAGATTGACGCCGCCACCCGGCGTAATCTGGAACTGACCCATGCGCTGAACGGTGGGCGCGCGGGGTCTTTGTTGTCGTTGATGGATCAAACCTGTACGGCCGTCGGCGCGCGTCTGCTGGAGCGGCGCATTTCAAGCCCGTCAAGAAACCTGGATGAGATTACCGCACGACTGGAAGCTGTGTCTTTTGGCCACGACGATGCCAAAACCCGCCAGGATGTGCGCGACAAGCTGCGCAAAATTCCCGATCTGGACCGTGCCTTGTCTCGCCTCTCGCTTGACCGGGGCGGACCGAGGGATCTGGGCAGCATTCGTAACGCCCTGGCCGAAGCGGACCTGTTGCATCGTGATCTGGCTGGCATGGAACTGCCTCATCTCATCAAATCCGCCGTGGATGATCTGATTGGTCACGACACGCTTTTGGATCAGCTGGATCAAGCTTTGGTTGCGGATCCCCCCTTGCTGGCCAGAGACGGCGGTTTCGTAGCCCCCGATCACGATACGGAATTGGATGAGGTCCGCCAGCTTCGCGATGAAGGGCGCGGTGTGATCGCGCGCATGCAGCAGCAATTCGTCTCTGATACAGGCATTTCGTCTCTGAAGATCAGACACAACAACGTCCTTGGATACTTTATTGAGACAACCGCGACCCACGCGGAAAAGATGCTATCGCCGCCCCTCTCAGACATGTTCATCCACCGGCAGACCACCGCCAACCAGGTGCGTTTTACAACCGTGGAACTCAGCGCGTTAGAGACGAAAATCCTCAACGCAGGGGGCCGGGCTATTGAGATTGAAAAACGCATTTTCGAAGAACTGCGTCAGGCCATCTTGTCCGAGGCCGCCGTGATCAACCAAACCGCCAGGGCCATTGCTCAGCTTGATCTCAGCTTTGCACTTGCTCACATCGCTGCCGCGGAAAATTGGGTGCGCCCCAAGGTGGATAACAGCCGCGCTTTCGACATTGTGGGCGGGCGTCACCCGGTCGTCGAACGCGCGCTGCGCGATCAATCGGGTGAGCCCTTTGTCGCCAATGACTGCAACCTCAGCGCTGAGGCGGATGACGCCAATATCCGGCTGCTCACCGGCCCCAACATGGCAGGTAAATCAACCTTTCTGCGCCAAAACGCGCTAATCGCATTAATGGCGCAAGCAGGCAGCTTTGTTCCCGCCACAAAAGCCCATATCGGGGTGATCAGCCAGCTCTTCAGCCGCGTGGGGGCCTCAGATGACCTGGCGCGCGGGCGGTCAACCTTCATGGTCGAAATGGTCGAAACCGCCGCGATCCTGAACCAGGCAGACGACCGTGCGCTGGTGATCCTTGATGAAATCGGGCGCGGAACAGCAACTTACGACGGGCTTTCCATCGCCTGGGCCACGCTTGAACACCTGCATGATGTCAACAAGGCGCGGGCGCTCTTTGCCACGCACTACCACGAAATGACGGCCCTCTCTGGCAAACTTTCAGGCGTGGAAAACGCCACTGTCGCCGTAAAGGAGTGGGAGGGGGAGGTTATTTTCCTGCACGAAGTACGCCAAGGTGCAGCAGACCGTTCTTATGGCGTGCAGGTCGCACAGCTTGCCGGGCTGCCAGCAAGCGTCATTGCCCGCGCGCGTGTGGTCTTGGATGCGCTGGAAAAAGGCGAACGAGAAGGCGGGGCCACGCAAAAAACCCTGATCGATGATCTGCCCCTTTTCTCTGCAACGCCCGCACCCCCACCGCCGCCAGCGAAAACATCCGCAGTGGAGGCACAATTGGCAGAGATCATCCCAGATGAGCTCACCCCAAAAGAGGCGCTGAACATCATCTACAAACTCAAAGAAACCGCCAAAGCCCCCTAAAGGCACACGCGACGTTGCAGTAGACCACCACACCGCGCTTCATCTTTCCAATAAAACTCAAATATCCGGCCAGCCAAACGCACAACACTTGCGGGACAGGAAGTCCTTAAAGCCAGCGGCGCTTACCCAGCAGGCTGAGAAGACACCCCAACCTGCGCTGGACGCAACAACCGGTCATGCAGCATGAACCCTTCAGCAGCGACCTGAATAATGTCGCCTGCCTTTGTGCCCGGTACCGGCGCTTCAAACATCGCTTGATGATGCTGCGGGTCAAACCGGTCGCCAACCTCTGGCGCGATCACTTCAATCCCGTGCTTTTTGAACACATTAAGCAGCTCGCGCATGGTCAGCTCAACACCTTCCAGCAAGGCGGCTGTCTGCTCTTTTTGCTCATCCGTCACAGCTTCGAGCGCGCGTTTCATGTTGTCGTAGACGGGCAGCATGTCGCGGGCCAGTTTTGAGCCGCCATAATTCTCTGCCTCGCGCCGATCTTTGTCTGATCGTTTGCGGGCGTTTTCGGCATCTGCCAAGGCACGCATGAAACGGTCGCGCAATTCATCACGCTCTGCGCGTAGCTGGTCTAACTCCAGCGCCTCATCATCAATTTCAGCGTCCTGCGCGGCGAATTCTTCCGCCATTGCGTCTTCCAGGCTATCCAGAAATTCGTTGTTCTCTTTTGCCTCTGCCATGCATCACCTCTAGCTGCGGTCGGACACCAGTTTGCCAACCAGCTGTGCTGTATAATTCACGATCGGAACGATGCGCCCATAGTTCAGGCGCGTTGGCCCAATGACCCCAACCGCACCGATCACCTTACGGTCAGCGTTCATATAAGGAGAAACCACCAGAGAGGAACCCGAAAGTGAGAAAAGTTTGTTCTCTGAGCCGATAAAAATGCGCACGCCTTCGCCGTCTTCGGCCAATTCCAGGAATTCAGCGATGTCACGCTTGCGTTCTAGATCGTCAAAGAGGGTTTTTATGCGGTTCAAATCCTCCTCTTCGGCCTCTCCCGCCAAGAGATTCGACCGCCCCCGCACAATCAACCGCTCCGAATTCTCATCACCGCCTTGCCAAAGCGCCAGACCGCTCTCAACCAGTTGCTGCGCCAGTGCATCAATCTCCTGCCGGCGAGCGGCGATTTCCGTGGCAATGCTGCGCTGCACTTCGCTGATGGTTTTACCCTCAACAATCGCATTTAGGAAATTCGCAGCCTCTCGCATGGAGCTGGGCGTTTGTCCGGGGGGTGGGTTGAACAGACGGTTCTCAACATGACCATCTGAGAACACCAACACCACCAAGGCACGGTCAGCAGAAAGTGACACGAATTCAATGTGTTTGATCGGGGCCTCATGCTTTGGCGTAAGCACCAAAGAGGCCCCTTGCGTGACCCCAGATAAGGCAGAGCCAACACGATCCAAAAGGTTCCCCACATCTGAAGCATTGCTGCCCAGCGTCGCATCAATCTGTTCACGGTCAATCTCTGTGGGATCACCCAATTCGATCATCCCATCCACAAACATCCGCAACCCCAGCTCCGTTGGAATGCGCCCCGCGCTGATATGCGGGCTGCCCAACACGCCCATATACTCCAGATCTTGCATTACATTGCGGATCGTGGCGGCGCTGACCTTTTCGCTGAACTCACGCGTTAATGTACGCGAGCCTACGGGATCACCACTTGCCAGATACCCCTCGACCACGCGGCGAAACACCTCGCGGGAGCGATCGTTCATATCTTGCAGTAGATCAGCGGGGGCAGATGGATGTGGGCTCATGATAAAGCAATAAAGGTAACGCAGGCGCAAAGGTCAATCGGGGTTGCATCCCACGACGCCCAAGAGGTATCCCAGCGCAATCAACAAAAAGGAAATAAACATGCGTCCTTCTGGCCGGAAACTCGACGAAATGCGCGCTGTCTCTGTTGAGGTGGGTTTTACCAAACACGCCGAAGGCTCTGCCTTGATCAAGGTGGGCGATACGCATGTGCTCTGCACCGCAACGGTCGAAGACCGCGTGCCACCGTTCATCAAGGGCTCAGGTCTTGGGTGGGTTACCGCAGAATACGGCATGCTGCCCCGCGCGACCAACACCCGGATGCGACGCGAAGCCTCTGCTGGAAAACAAGGCGGTCGGACGGTTGAAATTCAGCGCTTGATCGGCCGCTCGCTGCGCGCAGGTGTTGACCGCGTTGCCTTGGGCGAACGCCAGATCACCGTGGACTGCGATGTTTTGCAGGCCGATGGCGGGACGCGTTGTGCCTCCATCACCGGGGGTTGGATTGCCCTGCGTCTGGCCGTGAATGCCTTGATGAAAGCGGGCGATGTCATCAGCGATCCGCTTCTTGATCCGGTCGCGGCGGTAAGTTGCGGGATTTATGCAGGCCAACCCGTGCTTGATCTGGACTACCCTGAGGATTCTGAGGCCGGTGTAGACGGCAACTTTATCATGACCGGTTCCGGCCAACTGATCGAAGTACAGATGAGCGCTGAAGGCTCCACCTATTCCCGTGCTCAGATGAATGAGCTGATGGACCTTGCCGAAAAAGGCGTGTCTGAACTGGTTGCCGTTCAGAAAGATGTCACTGCGTGACACGGGCCTTCACCGAAAAAAGCATCCTTATTGCGACCCATAACGCAGGCAAGCTGGAGGAAATGCAGCAGCTCTTTGCGCCTCATGGGATTGAGGTTGTGGGTGCTGCAGAGATGAACCTGCCCGAGCCTGAGGAAACAGAGACAACTTTTGTCGGCAACGCCCGGATCAAGGCCCATGCGGCTTCAAAGGCCACTGGCCTTCCCGCGCTTGCCGACGATTCCGGGATTGAGGTTGATGGCCTGGATGGTGCCCCCGGCGTCTATACGGCGGATTGGGCCGAGACAGAGAACGGTCGTGATTTCCTGATGGCAATGACGAAAACCCACACCCTGCTTGAAGAGCGCAACGCCCCGCATCCCCGAACCGCCCGGTTTTGCGCCACCTTGGTTCTGGCCTGGCCTGATGGGCATGATGAGGTTTTTGCGGGCACGGTTGAAGGCACCCTTGTCTGGCCCATTCGCGGCAAGCTGGGCCATGGCTATGATCCGATGTTCCAGCCCAATGGGCACCTGATCACCTTTGCCGAAATGGACCCGGCTGAGAAAAACAAGATCAGCCACCGCGCAGATGCCTTTGCCAAGCTGATGACGGGCTGTTTTGGCTGACGATTGGGAACAAGGGGGCTTTGGGCTCTATATCCACTGGCCCTATTGCGAGGCAAAGTGCCCCTATTGCGATTTCAACAGCCATGTTGTGCAGCATATTGATCATGCCGCATGGTGCCGCGCCTATCTTGCAGAACTCAGAAGGTACGCAAGCGAAACACAGGGCAGAACGCTGCATTCCGTTTTCTTCGGCGGGGGCACGCCCAGCCTGATGCAGCCCGCCGTCGTCGCAGACATCATTGCAGAGATTCGCGCACTATGGCCCACCGCAAACGACCTGGAGATCACGCTTGAGGCAAATCCCAGCTCAGTTGAGGCTGGTCGGTTTGCAGATTTCAGACAGGCGGGCATCAACCGTGTGTCGATGGGGATCCAGGCGCTGAACGACGCGGACTTGAAGCGTTTGGGCAGGTTGCACAACACGCAAGAGGCTTTGGCCGCCTTTGACATCGCACGCACCACCTTCGACCGTGTCAGTTTCGATCTGATGTATGGTCGCCAGGATCAAACCCTTGATGCCTGGAAATCAGAGCTGAAACAGGCTCTATCGCTCGCAATAGATCATATCTCTCTGTATCAGCTCACGATTGAGGCGGGCACCGCATTTGGCGACAGATATGCGCGCGGCAAGCTGAAGGGATTGCCCGATGAGGACTTGGGCGCAGAGATGTATCTGGCCACACAAGAGATCTGTAACGAGATGGGAATGCCGTCTTATGAGGTATCAAACCACGCCCGCGACGGCGCACATTCGCGTCACAACCTGATTTACTGGCGGTATGGCGATTACATAGGGGTCGGCCCTGGCGCACATGGCAGATTGACCGTCGCAGGACACCGTTTTGGCACGGAATGCTTCAGCAACCCCCGGAAGTGGCTGGAAAATGCAGCGGCGGGAACGACTGAGAAACCACGCGACCGTTTGCCCAAGCATGAGCAGGCCACAGAGTTCCTTCTGATGGGGCTTCGCCTGCGCGAAGGCATTTCGGTTGACCGCTATACTGCGCTCGCCGGTCAACCGCCTACACCCGATGCGATCGCAGATCTAACCGATATGGGTATGATCAGCGTGTCAGATGGGAAATTAATTGTTACAGATCAAGGGTTTATAGTTCTAAACGCAGTGATCGAAGCGTTGATTCCCGACTAAGAATTGCTCAGCATCCGGCAAAGCGCATCCAGGTCATCAAGCGACTTGTAAGTCACCGTCAACCGCCCACCGTCATCACCCGGCTTATGGTCAATCGCCACACGCATCCCCAATGTCGCAGAAAGATCGCCCTCTAACGCCTTGGTATCAGCATCCTTTTCAGTCTTTGATGCGCTGGTAGAAGATTTGGATGGCGTACCGGCCGCCTCTTTCTTAACCAATGCCTCTGTCGCCCGAACTGACAGTCCGCCCTTGATCACATGTCGGGCCAGCGCGAGCGGGTCACTTGCGCTAAGCAATGCGCGTGCGTGTCCAGCGCTCAGATCGCCACCACGCACCATTTCAATCACAGCATCAGGAAGGTTCAATAACCTCAATAGGTTAGCGATATGGCTTCGGCTTTTTCCCAAAGCGTCTGCCATCTTTTCCTGCGTATGCCCAAACCGATCCATCAACTGACGATAGCCCGCCGCTTCTTCAATCGCGTTCAGGTCCGCACGTTGGATATTTTCAATAATCGCAATCTCAAGGACTTCAGCGTCTGAAAATTCCCGCACAATCACCGGAAGTTCGTGCAATTGCGCCATCTGCGCCGCACGCCAGCGACGTTCGCCCGCAACAATTGTGAACGTGCCCCTTGTAGCGGCCCGCACAATCAACGGCTGGATAACACCCTTTTCACGGATGGAGGCCGCGAGATCATCAAGGTCTTCCTTGGCAAATCGCTTCCGGGGCTGATCCGGATTTGGCAGGATTTTTTCAATCGGCACCATCGCCTCAGCCGCTGCGGCACCCGTTGCTGCAACCGCTTCCGTCTCTGCCACATCAGCCATCAGCGCGGAAAGTCCGCGCCCCAAGCCGCGCTTGCGTTCTGGTTTATCTGCCATGAAACCCCCTAAGCCTTATTGTTTTCAATCACTTCACCGGCCAACGCGCGGTAGGCAACTGCCCCCCGCGACATGGTATCATAGGCCAAGACCGGCATCGCAAAACTCGGTGCCTCGCTCACCCGGACATTTCGGGGAATGACGGTTTCAAACACCAGCGCACCCAGATTATCACGCGCATCTTGCTCAACCTGCTGAGACAAATTGTTGCGACGATCATACATCGTCAGCACAACACCTTCGATCCGCAAATCCTTGTTCCCGGTCTGGCGCACTTCGCGAATTGTCATCATCAGCTGGCTCAATCCCTCCAACGCGAAGAATTCACTTTGCAGCGGGACCAGCACGGAATGCGCAGCAATCATCGCGTTTACCGTAAGCAGGTTCAGCGAAGGCGGGCAATCAATCAAAATATACTCAAACCCAAAGGCATCCATGGGTATCTGCCGCAGGGCGTCATGCAGGAGAAAGCTGCGTTTTTCGCTTGAAAGCAGCTCAATATCAGCGGAACTCAGGTCAACCGTCGCCGGAACAATCGACAGCCCCTCAAATGCCGTTGTCTGCACAACCTCTTCAAGCTCAACTTCTTCGAGCAAAAGATCATAGGTTGTGTATGTCCGATCTTCGACATCAATACCCAGACCCGTTGACGCATTCCCCTGAGGGTCCAAATCCACAACCAACACGCGCTTGCCATGCTCCGCCAAAGCCGCAGCAAGGTTGATGGTGGTGGTGGTCTTGCCCACGCCGCCTTTCTGGTTGGCGACGGCGATGATCTTGGGGCCATCTGGACGGGACAGGTCAGACACGTTCGATTTCCTTGATTTTTAGCACAGCGGCATCAGGGTTTGTGGTACTTGTAATCGCCTCGCAACCATAAGACCACCGTTTGCGCGCCTCCGTGTCCTCAGATTTCCAGTTTGCGCCCTTTGGGAACAACGCTGTGCCTTCAGGTTTCATATGAAGATCGGCAAATCCGAGCAAACCTTCAAGATCAGTCAGTGCCCGCGCCGACAAAATATCGGCGTTTAACGGATCAATCGCCTCAATGCGTGCGGCAATCACCCGCGCCGGCAACACCAATTCACGCACAGCAGTGCGCAGGAAAGTGGCTTTCCTCTGATCGCTTTCCACCAATGTAATCTGTCTTTCATCTGCAGTATCGCAGGCCATACATGCAATCACCAAACCGGGGAAACCTCCCCCACTGCCCAAATCAACCCAATGGTGCCAGGTGTCCACCAACCCATAGAGTTGTGCGGAATCCACGATGTGCCGTTCCCAAATCTCGGGTACGGAGGGCTTGGAGACCAGGTTTATCTTGGCCGTCCAGCGCGTCACCAGACCCTCTAAGGCATGGAGGCGGTCTAATGTTTCACGTGAAACATTCAGGTCGTGCCCAGACATCAGGCGGATTTCTTATCGCCACCCCGACGCAACCACGTCAGGATTAAGGTCAACGCAGCAGGAGTGATCCCGTCTATGCGTGCCGCTTGCGCCAGAGTTTCAGGGCGTGCCGCCAAAAGCTTTGTTTTCAATTCGTTAGATAGCCCTTCGACCGCAGCATAGTCGAAATCACTAGGAATCTTATGCGCCTCATCCCGCTTCAACGCGGCGATCTCACTCTCCTGCCGGGAGAGGTAATTCGCATACAGTGCGTCCCGAGAGACCTGTGCGCGGATCTCCTCAGCTGTTTCACTCAAGTTCGGCACAAGGGGCAGAACATCTTCGAAACTGACATTTGGAAAGGACAACAGCTGAAACGCTGTCCGACGTGTCCCATCCTGACTGACCGTCAAACCAGCGGCCACAGCTTGCGAAGGTGTAAAGGCCACAGACGTCAACCCAGCCTTCGCAGCATCCAGCGCTTTCTTCTTTGCCTCAAACGCAGCGCGGCGCGGCCCCTCAACACAACCAAGCGCCAACCCTATGGGGGTCAAGCGCTGATCCGCATTATCCGCACGCAAAGAAAGCCGGAACTCCGCCCGAGAGGTAAACATCCTGTAAGGCTCAGTCACCCCGCGCGTCGTCAGGTCATCAATCATCACGCCGATATAACTTTCAGCCCGGCTGAATGTCGCAGCATCCCTGCCCTGCACCGCCAAAGCTGCATTCAATCCAGCCACCAGCCCCTGGGCCGCAGCCTCCTCATACCCTGTGGTCCCGTTGATTTGGCCTGCAAGATAGAGGCCTGGGACGGAACGCAGCTCCAACGTTGAGGTCAGCGCGCGCGGATCGATGTAGTCATACTCAATCGCATAGCCTGGCTGCAAAATCACAGCTTCCTCCAGACCAAGGATGGAGTGCACATAATCGTCCTGCACATCCTCCGGCAAAGACGTGGAAATCCCATTCGGGTAGACGGTACTATCGTCCACACCTTCAGGCTCAAGGAAAATCTGGTGGCTCTCTTTGTCCGCGAACCGCACGATCTTATCCTCAATAGACGGACAATAACGGGGGCCAATACCATCGATATGCCCGCCATACATCGCTGAAAGATCAAGGTTGGCACGGATAATGTCATGCGTGCGGCTATTGGTATGGGTAATCCCGCAGGTGATCTGCGGCGCATAGACGCCGGGGGACAGAAAGGAAAACAGCGTTGGGTTCTCATCCCCCGGCTGGTTTTCGAGAATATCCCAATTGATGGTCTTTCCATCCAACCGCGGGGGCGTTCCTGTCTTGAGGCGACCCATCGGTAAATCGAACCCATCCAACCGTTCCGCCAACCGAGTTGACGCTTTGTCGCCCATACGGCCACCTGACCGGGAAACATCGCCGATGTGGATGACGCCCCGCAGGAAAGTCCCGGTAGTCAGGATGACAGCCTTGGCGAAAACCTGTTCTGATCCGTTGATCTCAACACCGCAGACCACACCATCCTTCATGATCAGATCGGTGACTTCGCCTTCGATGATATCAAGATTGGTGCGGGCTTGGGTCTCTGCCAACATTTCTTTGCGATAAATCGACCGGTCCGCTTGCGCCCGCGGTCCTTGCACAGCAGGCCCCTTGCGGCGGTTCAACAGGCGGAACTGGATTCCCGCCTTATCAGCGACACGGCCCATCACACCATCAAGCGCATCAATTTCCCGGACCAAATGGCCTTTACCCAGGCCCCCAATTGCCGGATTGCACGACATCACACCAATGCCGTCAATCGTCATGGTGACCAAAGCCGTCTCGGCACCCATACGGGCAGCGGCATGGGCCGCTTCAGCGCCCGCGTGGCCACCTCCTATGACAATGACCTCAAAATGTTTCACGTGAAACACTCCATCACTTACCTATACAAAAGCTGGAGAAAATCTCATCCAGCAAGGATTCAACATCGATCCGACCAACCAACCCTTCAAGCGTGCGAATGGCTGAGCGCAGCTCTTCTGCCGCTATGTCGTATAAGTCAGATCCCTGAACCACTATATATTGTGCGCGCACCAAGCTTTCGCTCGCCTGCACCATCGCAACCCTATGACGCTCATGGGTGGCGATACCAACACCGGCTGCACGCTCTTTCAAGCTGTCCCCTACCATTGAGACAAGCTGTTGAACACCCTCACCTGTCACCCCGGAAATTGCGTTTTCCGCGTTCGGGAACAAATCCGCCTTGGGATGCATCACGATGTCACCGGCCAAAGGATCCAGCGGCAAGGGCTCATCTGGGAACCGCAAAAACACCCGCAAATCGGCCTCCGCCGCCCGTTCAAGCGCTTTGGCGATCCCCATGCTTTCCACTACATCCGTGCTGTCGCGCAACCCAGCCGTATCCAGCAAAGTTACAGCAAGGCCTTCGATGTCCATCCGCACTTCAACAACGTCCCGCGTCGTCCCTGCAATCTCAGAGGTGAGCGCTGCGTCACGTCCAGCCAGTGCATTCAGCAACGTAGATTTCCCCGCGTTCGGCGGCCCGACGATTGCAACCTCAAAGCCTTCGCGAATACGCTCAGCAATCTTTGTGCCATCACTTTCAGACTTCAAAGCCACCAGCACCCCGTCCAAAAGCGTGCTCACCTCAGGGGAGACATCCACAGGCACCTCTTCATCGGCGAAGTCTATCGTCGCCTCCAACAAGGCTGCCGCACGGATCAAATCCTTCCGCCAGCCTTCTACCAAGCTGCCAAGCCGCCCGGAAAAGACCCGCTGCGCTTGTTTGCGTTGCACCTCCGTCTCAGCGTCAATCAACTCAGCGAGGCCTTCGACCTGCGCAAGGTCCAGTTTTTGGTTTTCCAACGCGCGGCGCGTGAACTCCCCCGCGTCAGCCGGCCGGAACTCTGGCAGCTCAGACAACGCCCCCATCACGGCCTTTACCACCGCGATACTGCCATGCAGGTGCAATTCCACCACGTCTTCGCCGGTGAAACTGTTTGGGCCCTCAAAGGGCAAAACCAACGCATGGTCCAACACCTCCCCCTGAGGCGACCGCAACACACGGACAGCAGCCTGGTGAGAGGCGGGGAGAGACCGACACAGCACGCAGACCCCCGCGAACGCCTGCGGGCCTGAGACGCGCACCACAGCGACGCCCGCGCGCCCCACACCGGTTGCCTGTGCAAAGATCGTGCTCATCAAGCGTATCCCTTTGCCGCAGCCCCATCACCCGCCCAGCGGCGGGACAAAGGACTGATCAGGTGTTCATGGAATCAAAGAAGTCTGAGTTTGTCTTGGTCTGCTTCAGCTTCCCAAGCAAGAACTCGATCGCGTCCGTTGTCCCCATCGGGTTCAAGATACGGCGCAAGACAAAGGTCTTTTGCAGATCGATCTTGTCGACCAACAGGTCCTCTTTCCGCGTACCGGACTTGAGGATGTCGATGGCTGGGAACACACGTTTGTCCGCAATCTTGCGGTCCAGCACGATTTCAGAGTTACCCGTGCCTTTGAATTCTTCAAAGATCACTTCGTCCATCCGGCTGCCGGTATCAATCAACGCCGTGGCGATGATGGTCAGCGATCCGCCCTCTTCGATGTTCCGCGCGGCACCAAAGAAACGTTTGGGGCGCTGCAGGGCGTTGGCGTCCACACCACCGGTCAGAACCTTACCAGAGGAAGGCACAACGGTGTTGAACGCCCGACCCAGGCGCGTGATGGAATCGAGCAAGATCACCACGTCGCGCTTATGTTCCACCAGACGCTTGGCCTTTTCGATGACCATTTCGGACACCGCGACGTGACGCGTTGCAGGCTCATCAAAGGTGGAGGAGATAACCTCACCCTTCACGGAGCGCTGCATGTCCGTCACCTCTTCTGGGCGTTCGTCGATCAGCAGCACGATCAGATAACACTCAGGATGGTTCTTTTCGATGGAGCTGGCGATGTTTTGCAAAATCACCGTTTTACCTGTCCGCGGCGGGGCGGTGATCAAGGAACGCTGGCCTTTCCCGATGGGAGAGACCAAATCAATCACGCGCGCAGACTTATCCTTGATGGTGGGATCATCCACTTCCATCGTCAGCCGTTCTTCGGGATAAAGCGGTGTGAGGTTTTCAAAAGCTACCTTGTGGCGCGCCTTCTCAGGTTCTTCGAAGTTGATCTTGGTCACTTCGGTCATCGCAAAATAGCGTTCACTATCGTCAGGCGCTTTGATCAGCCCCTCAATCGTGTCACCCGTCCGCAAAGACCATTGGCGGATCATTTCAGGCGAGACATAGATGTCATCCGGGCCCGGCAGGTAATTCGCCTCAGGAGAGCGCAAAAAGCCAAAGCCGTCTTGCAGCACTTCCAACACACCATCGCCCGAGATTTGCCATCCCTCATCCGCGCGTTCACGCAGGATCTGGAACATCATCTCACCCTTGCGCATGGTGGAGGCGTTTTCGATCTCCAGCTCTTCGGCCATCGCCAAGAGGTTCTTTGGGGTCTGCGCCTTTAGATCGGCAAGGTTAAGCTTTTCAACTGTCATGAGATAACCCTAAACAGCCCAAGCCGTGGCTGGGCGGATGGTATAAAAATTTAGCGTGCTGATACGCACCACGGACGTGGCGGTGCCTCGCGTATAGAAACCCGCAGCAAAGCTGTCAATCTTCAGAAGCGCACCACAACTGAGAAGACGATGACAAACATCAGTACGGTGGGGACTTCATTCATGATCCGGTACTGTTTGCCCGTCAGCGTGTTTTCACCCCGCTGAAACGCTTTCATGCGGATCATCAGGAACGTGTGGAACACTGTCATCGCAATGACGGACACCGCTTTTGTCCATGGCCAGATCTCAGACCAATCGACGATGCCAGGGGTAAACACCAACAAAAGTCCGAACACCCAGGTGGCGTGCATCCCGGGGCGCATGATCACCCTAGCCAGTTTGAACTCCATCATCGCAAAGGTGTCATGCATCTCACCTTCCAGCCCTGCCCGTTCTGCGTGGTGAACAAACAATCTAGGCAGATAGAACAACGCCGCCATCCAAGAGATCACTGAGACGATGTGCAGGGATTTCACCCATGGATAGGCGAGGGCAAGAAGGTCTGACATGTCATGCTCCGTTTTCTAAGCCCTTCTTATAATAATTAAGAAAAGAAGAAAGAATGATGATGTATGTAGGGAGGCCGGGTTCTGTGGATTATTGAGTTGTCCGGCCAGTTCTCCACAAGGGATAAAAGTTATCCGCCGTCTGAGGATAAATACTAAAAATTCAAAAAAATATTGTTCTGCATCATATATTTACGATGAGTTTCACCATGTGAAGCTGTGTGTAAATCAATGGCAATTCCCATCTCATCCGATTCCTACACGCACCCGACTTCTTCTTTTCCCCTCGGGGGCAATTTCGGACAACTACCCGATATGTCCACACCACCAGGGGCCTTGCACTTGTCGGTGTGATGTTTCACGAACTCCTCCCGAAACTGTGATCATCAAACGCACAAGGTTATCCCCATGTCTGTCCCCTTTATTCTGGCCTCTGGTTCTGAAATCCGGGCGCAGCTTCTGCGGCAAGCCAATGTTGCGTTCGACGTTCAAAAGCCCCGCGTGGATGAGGAAAGCATAACCCAAGCCCTCTTAGCAGAACAGGCAACTCCCCGTGACATTGCCGATGCTCTGGCTGAGATGAAGGCCCGCAAAGTGAGTGAGAAGAACCCCGGTGCCTTGGTTCTGGGCTGTGATCAGGTCTTGGATTTTCAGGGCAAACTGCTTCACAAACCCACCGATCCCACCGATGCCGAGGCGCAGCTTTTGGCGATGCAAAATGATCGCCATGCTTTGCTGTCAGCGGCGGTGCTATACGAAAATGGTGAACCCCTTTGGCGTCACGTTGGCGTTGTCCGCTTGCGTATGCGTCCTTTGACCGCCGCCTACATATCTGACTATGTGGCGCGCAACTGGGACAGCATCCAACATGCGGTTGGGTGTTATAAGCTTGAAGAAGAAGGTGTGCGGCTGTTCTCCAACATCCAGGGGGATTACTTTCACGTGCTGGGTATGCCACTTCTTGAGCTGTTTAATTATTTGACCTTACGTGGAGATCTTTCCTCATGACGCTGCCAAAAATACCGCTGGCCGGAGTCATTGGTTCGCCCATCGCTCATTCCAAGTCACCGCAACTGCATCGCCATTGGCTGAACACCTACGGCATTGAAGGCCACTACATCCCGATGGATGTGGCCCCCCAGAACCTCGAAGCCGTTGTGCGCATGCTACCCAAGATGGGATTTGTCGGGGTCAACGTCACAATCCCGCACAAAGAGGCGATCCTCGAGATTGCCGATCTGGTGACCGACCGCGCCATTTTGATCGGGGCTGCGAATACGCTGATCTTCAGGAAAGACGGGAAAATCCACGCCGATAACACGGATGGCTATGGGTTTATCGAAAACCTCAAAACTGGCGCGCCAAACTGGAACGCGAAACAGGGCCCCGCCGCCGTTCTGGGCGCAGGGGGTGCCGCCCGCGCGGTTGTCGCATCCTTGCTTGATGCGGGCGTGCCCGAGATCATGATTTCCAACCGCACCCGCGTGCGCGCTGAAAAGCTAAAGTCGGATTTCGGCAGCCGGTTGCGGATCTTTGATTGGGTTCAGGCAGGAAACATGTTCGACAGTGCCGCACTGGTGGTCAACACCACGTCGCTTGGTATGATTGGCAAAACCGAGCTGCGCGTGCCATTGGACGGTCTGCGCAAAGAAAGCGTGGTGACCGATCTGGTCTATGCACCGCTGAAAACCGCCCTTCTGGCTGAGGCAGAGGCGGTCGGATGTGTGACGGTCGACGGCCTTGGCATGTTGTTGCATCAGGCGGTGCCAGCGTTTGAGCGGTGGTTTGGCCAACGCCCAGAAGTGGATCGCGCCACCCGCGCGGCAGCTCTGCGCTGATGTTTCTTCTGGGGCTCACCGGGTCGATTGGCATGGGTAAATCCACCACGGCGGCGATGTTCGTCCAAGAAGGCTGCGCGCTTTGGGATGCGGACGCCGCTGTGCACCGGCTTTATGCGCAGGGTGGCGCGGCTGTTGCCCCGATGGGCGACGCTTTCCCAGAAGCCATCGTTGAAGGCGCCGTGTCGCGGGAACGTTTGAAAGAGATCATCGGTCGTGACCCCACTGCGCTCAAACAGATTGAGGCAATCGTGCATCCGCTTGTCGGCGCAGACCGATCCGATTTCATCGCCAGCGCGGATGCTGACATCGTTGTTCTGGATATTCCGCTGTTGTTTGAAACAGGCGGGAACGCGCGGATGAATGCCGTGGTCTGCGTGATCACCGATGATGCCACCCAGCGCGCCCGCGTTTTGGCGCGCGGCACCATGAGCGAAGAACAGTTTGAGGCCATCAAAGCCAAACAGATGCCTGCGGCTGAAAAAGCGGCGCAATCTGATTACGTGATCCAGACAGACACGATTGAAGCTGCGCGCCAACAGGTGCACTCTGTTGTTGCTGACATACGGGGGAAATTGGCGAATGCGTGAGGTCGTGCTCGACACCGAAACCACAGGGTTTGATCCTGAAACAGGCGACCGCATTGTTGAGATCGGAGCCGTGGAGCTGATGGGTCACGTCGCAACGGGCCGCACCTATCACCAATACATTAATCCTGAGCGCGCGATGCCCCAGGAAGCGTTCGAAGTGCACGGGCTGGGCGACGATTTTCTGGCCGACAAGCCAAAGTTTGCGCAAATCGGCCAAGCGTTTCTGGATTTCATTGGCGATGCCAAACTGGTCATCCACAACGCCGCCTTTGACGTCAAATTCCTCAACGCTGAGCTGAAATGGATGAACCTGCCCCAGATCCCTTGGGATCAGGCGATTGATACCTTGGCCATCGCCCGGCAAAAATTCCCCGGCTCACCCGCGTCACTGGATGCGCTTTGCCGTCGGTTTGGCATTGATAACTCATCCCGTACACTGCACGGCGCTTTGCTCGACAGTGAAATTCTGGCCGAAGTGTACCTGGAGCTTATCGGTGGCCGTCAGCCGGATTTTGCTTTGTCCCAAAATGCGCAAACCTCATCTGGCGGCGCTGAGACAGCCTGGGTTGCGAAGCCACGCCAGGCACCCCTGCCCGCCCGCGTCTCAGAAAAGAAGCCGCCGCCCATGCTGATTTTGTCAGCAAACTGGGCGACGGCGCATTGTGGTTGAAACTCTAACGTCTCGCAAATGGCATAGGGCCTGATACGGGTCCGTACTGTTGCGCGTTATGCGTCCGCTTTTGGCGCGGCCTCAGCCTGACGGCGGGCCAGTTCCGTGCGGTAAAGCTGAACGAAATCAATGTTTTCCAGGTTCAGCGGCGGGAAACCACCGTCACGTGTCACATCGCTGACCACGCGGCGCAGGAAGGGAAAGATCATCCGCGGGCATTCGATCAGCAGGAACGGATGAATTTGATCATCTGGGATGTTCTCAATCTGGAAAATACCGACATAGTCGATTTCCATCACGAAAAGCGTCTTGTCCCCGGCCTTATCCTTGGACGTCACGTTCAGCTTGATCGCACTTTCATACTGGTTTTCTGCGGCGCGCTTTTTCGCGTCCAGATTTACCTGAACCTGAACGTCAGGCTGGATGTCGCCGCCAACGCCCTGCTGAGCCATGATATTTTCAAAGGACATGTCACGAATAAATTGTCCCAGCACGCGCATTTGCGGCTGTGGGGGTTGTGCTGCTTCTTCGGCCATTGAGGTCTCCGTAAAATAAGATTCACGCGGGCTTAGCAGATGGGGCAAACGCTCTCAATGCTTAGTCCAACCCGAGCTTCCGGGATCACTGGGCGCTCTTTCATCAATTTCGACAAATTCGCCTTCGATGACATCGCCATTGGGGTGAGTCTGCCGCTGACCACCACGCGGGGGATGGCCGCCGCCGGGTGTGCCAAAGGTCTGCACCTTCACCCGCGACTTGATGGCATGAAAAGCAGCGCTTCGAATGCTGGGGATCAGCAGGGAAAAGCCCACCGCATCGGTGAAAAACCCCGGCGTCAGCAACAATGCGCCGGCAAACAGGATCATTGCACCATGGGCCAAAGGCTCTGTCGGGTCTTGAAGCTCAGAAAAGGAAGACTGCAGCCGACCCAGCGCCATACGCCCCTGTGTTCTTACCAACCAAGTGCCCAAAAAGGCGGTGATCAGAACAACCGCCAGCGTCGGCCACAGCCCGATTGCGTCTCCGACCTGGATGAAAAGCGCGATCTCAATCAACGGAACCGCAATAAATGCGATCAAAAGCCACATGGTTCAGCAATCCTTTTAGGGGGCGTGCAGTGGACTCACACCAGTTCAAGACCTACATAAGGCTTCAAGCTACGTCTTTCCATCTTTTGACCCCACGAGGATCCGATGAACTCACCCATGATACAGCTTCTTGTGTTGGCTGGTATCGCCGTCTTTTTGATCCTGCGCCTGAAAAATGTTCTGGGCACGCGGGAAGGGTTTGAGAAGCCGCCCGTCACCGAACAACCCAGCCAGCGTCGCAGCTCTGGACCGGCTTTTGAAGTGATTGAAGGGGGTCCTGACCTCGACATCACCGATCACGTGCCCGCAGACAGCCCCGAGGGCAAAGCGCTTGCTGATATGAAACGCATTGAGCCGTCTTTCGGCGTCAGTGATTTTCTGGGCGGCGCGCGCGGTGCCTATGAGATGATCGTCATGGGGTATGAACGTGGTGATCTGGCCGACATCCAACCATTTCTTTCAGAAGAGATTTACGAAAGCTTCGTAGATGGTGTGGCCGCAAGAGAAGACCAAGGTCTGACCATTGAGGCCGATTTCATCGGTGTCCGAGAGACAGAGTTGGTGAACGCCACGCTTGATCCCGACACCAATGAGGCTGAGATGACCATCCGCTTTGTGGGTGAGCTGACATCAACCGTCCGCGACGAAGCAGGCGATATCGTTGAAGGCAGCCCGACAGAAGTGAAACGTCAGAAAGATACTTGGGTCTTTGCCCGCATCATGGGCTCGGATGATCCGAATTGGCTGTTGGTTTCTACAGACGGCTAAGCCATGCCATTGCAGCATCGGTCCTGGTGGGAGGTCTGGCAATGACACCCGCTGACGGGGCCGATGTGTCCTATGAGGTTTTGGATTTTGACCAGCTCGATGGCTGGGCTGCCGATGATCATGCCGCAGCGCTGGATGTATTCCTGAACACATGCCGCGACATGAAAGACCCAGATTGGACGGCGCTGTGCCAATTCGCCAAGGCAGAACCGGACGCGCGCCAGTTCTTTGAACTTTTCTTTCGCCCCGTGGTGATCGACGATGGCAAAGACGCGCTTTTCACCGGCTATTTCGAACCTGAGCTTGAGGGCGATCTCTACCGCTCTGCGCGTTTCCGCTATCCGGTCTACAAAATGCCGCCCGAAGCCTTGCAATCAAACCCATGGCTCACCCGGCGTGAAATCCTGAATTCCGGCGTTATGTCCGGCCGCGGCTTGGAAATTGCTTGGGTGGATGACCCGGTTGAGCTGTTTTTTCTACAGATCCAGGGTTCTGGTCGGATCAAGCTGCCCAATGGTGAACGTATTCGCGTGGGCTATCGCGGCTCCAACGGTCATCCCTATCGCTCCATCGGGGTGGAGCTGGTCCGGCGCGGCGTCTATGAAGCGCATCAGGTGAGCGCGGAGGTGATCAAAAACTGGGTCCGCCGCAACCCCGAAGCAGGGCGCGAACTGCTGTATCACAGCCCCTCATATGTGTTTTTCCGTGAGGTAAGCCAGGTGCCTGCCGACAAAGGCCCGCTGGGTGCGATGAACAGATCCGTCACCGAAATGCGCAGCATCGCTGTCGATCCGTCTTTTGTGAAACTGGGCGCGCCTGTTTGGGTTGAAAAAGACGGCGCAAACCCTCTGCGCCGTTTGATGATCGCCCAAGACACCGGATCGGCGATCAAAGGTGCGCAGCGGGCGGATGTCTTTTTCGGAACAGGCGATGACGCTGGCAAAGCGGCAGGCAAACTGCGCGATCCCGGACGCATGGTTGTGTTGATGCCGATCCAGCGGGCCTATGCCCTGTTGCCGGAAAGCGCGTTATGAGCAAAGGGTCAAAAGGCGGCAGGCTCAACCCCGATGATCTTGAGCTTTGGCGCAAAGTCACCGAACGAACTGAGAAACTGGATCTCAACAGTCTCTTCACCCCGGAAATTGACGCCCCTGCCCCATCGGTCAGCGCGCTGAAAAAAGCGCGTTCCATCGTGATAGGCGACCCCAAACCAAAACCCCGACGTGCGACGCATGATCTGGTGCCCTCTTTGCCGGATCAGCTTGGCGCCGCCCCCGTCCAGATGGACCGCAAGGCGTTTGGCAAAATGAAGCGCGGCAAACTGAAACCTGAGGGGCGGATCGACCTGCATGGCATGACCCTTGACCGTGCGCACCCTGCGCTTAGCCGTTTCATTATGTCCGCGCATCGCAGTGGCAAGCGGCTGGTGTTGGTCATTACCGGTAAGGGCAAGCAACGTGACGAAGGCGGGCCGATCCCCGTGCGCCACGGGGTGTTGCGCCATCAGGTGCCACAGTGGTTGGCGATGCCGCCGCTCTCTTCAGTTGTGTTGCAGATCACACAAGCCCACGTTAGCCATGGCGGTGGCGGCGCCTATTACGTCTATCTGCGCAAGCAACGCTAACGGCGCAGGGTCGGGCGATACCGCCAGATGCCATAGCTCGCCATGCCAGCTGCCGCGACGTAAAAGGCCGCATAGGGCAACATCTGCTGCGGAAAATTCACGCCCCAATCAATCAGCGCGCCGCTGACCCCGGGACCGATGGCTGATCCGAACACCATCAGTGCTGCCGCCACTGATTTGATCGCACCAATGTGCCGGGTGCCATAATACTCCGCCCAAAATGTTGCCGATCCTGTTGCTTGCAGGCCTTGGCCCACGCCAAAGATCATCAGGCCAATCCCAGCAGCAAAGATCGTATCGGCATAGGCCAAAACCACAAACGAAAGGGCAAAGGGCAGCATTTGCACCGGTACAATCCGGCTGACCCCAAAGCGGTCGATGGCCCATCCAGATCCAAAGGTCGCAACAATTGTGGCCACCGTATAAAGCGGCATCAGTGCCACGTAAGCGATCAAATCCCAACCCTTCACTTCCGTCAGATGGACCTGTTGGAAAAACAGCGCCGTGCCCCAGGCAGACGGGCCAAGAACCATGGGGATCATCAGGAAAAACAGGCCAGAGCGTAGCATTTCGGCCCGGGTCCAATGCCTGCCTTGCATCCCGGCGATTTGTGCTTCTTCCGCCATGGCTTGCGGCGTGCGTTCCTGGCGCAAAAGCTGCCAGAGAAGGGGAATTGTCATCAGGATCAGTACTGCGGCCAGCACCCAAAGACTGCGCCAATGCGCGACAGCGAAAAGAGCCACAAAAACGACCGGCAAAATTGCCTGCCCCGCCGCGAACCCCATGGATGCCAGCGACAGCGCTTTGCCGCGTGTACGCTCAAACCAACGGACCATCGCAACAGAGCCCAACTGCGACATCATCCCCTGCCCAGTAAAACGCAGCGCAAAAATGATCACGATCAACAAGATCCAAGAGCTGTTGGCGGCCATCGCCACACACGCCACCGCAAGCCCCACCATGATCACAACAGCAAGCGCGCGCACACGAAACTGATCTGTCAAAACCCCGGCCCAAAGCATCGCAACAGCCGAGACAGTGGTGCCTATGGTATAAATCCCGCCCCACTGCCCATCGGTGAGATCAAAGTCGGCCTTAATCTCACCCGCGAAAAGCGAGATGAAATAGGTCTGGCCATAAGACGATGTGAAGGTCAGCAGAAATCCTGCCAGCAGAAACAGCCAGTTTGTTCGAATGAAGGCGAAGTACGACATGGCAAAGCGGCTTTCGTGGCTGCAAATCCATGCAAACCACAGACGCCCCTCAGACACCATCAGAGTTTTGGGATCGTGCCCCTGTTACAGAACGTAGCGGCTGAGGTCGGCAGATTTTGTCAGTTCGCCCAGGTTCTTATCTACGAAGGCTGCGTTCACTTCAATCTCGTCACCCGCGCGGTCCGGGGCTGAGAACGACAACTCCTCAAACACCCGCTCCATCACGGTATAAAGCCTGCGCGCGCCTATATTCTCAACGCTTTGGTTCACATCCGCTGCAATCTTGGCCAGGGCCGCAATGCCGTCTTCGGTAAAGCTGACGGTGACCTCTTCGGTACCCATGAGGGCGGTATATTGCAGCGTCAGCGCATTGTCAGTCTCTGTCAGAATGCGCACGAAATCCTCTTCGGTCAGCGCGCGCAATTCCACCCGGATGGGCAGCCGCCCTTGCAGTTCAGGCAACAGATCAGAGGGTTTTGCGATGTGAAAGGCCCCCGACGCGATAAAGAGCACATGATCGGTTTTAACCGGCCCATGTTTGGTGCTGACGGTGGTGCCCTCGATCAGGGGCAGCAAATCGCGCTGCACGCCTTCGCGGCTGACATCGCCACCGCGCGCATCTGAACGGGCGCAAACCTTGTCGATCTCATCCAGAAACACGATGCCGTTTTGCTCCACCGCTTCGATCGCGTTACGCGTTACGGTTTCATCATCCAAAAGCTTATCGGCTTCTTCCCCGATCAAAATCTCATAGCTTTCCGCAACGGTCATGCGCTTTTTCGTGCTTCGCCCGCCCATGGCTTTGCCAAAAAGATCGCCCAGGTTCATCATCCCAGCGCCCATGCCAGGCTGACCGGGAATATCCATCATCTGGAACGGGTTCGAGGTATCGGTCACCTCCAGATCAATCATCGTATCGTCAAGCAGCCCATCCTTGAGCTTTTTGCGAAACATCTCACGCGTGCCTTCGCGGGCTTCTTCACCAGCAATCGCGTCAATCACACGTTCTTCGGCGGCTTTATGCGCCTTGGCTTTCACGTCTTCGCGCATATGGTCGCGGGTCATCGCGATGGAGGCGTCCACCAGATCGCGGATGATTTGTTCCACATCCCGCCCGACATAGCCGACTTCGGTGAACTTCGTGGCCTCCACCTTGAGAAACGGTGCACGGGCCAGTTTGGCCAAACGGCGGCTGATCTCTGTTTTACCAACGCCGGTGGGGCCGATCATCAGGATGTTCTTGGGATAGACCTCATCGCGCAAATCATCGCTCAGCTGCTTGCGCCGCCACCGGTTGCGCAGGGCCACGGCCACGGCGCGTTTGGCGTCCTTTTGGCCAATGATGAAACGGTCCAGTTCCGATACGATTTCACGGGGGGTAAGATCGGTCATATCAATCCTTGTTAAGCGAATAAGGGGGCAGCCTGTGTGCGGGAAGGAAGGGCAAAGCGGCCATCAGCCGCGCGCGGATCCGTTCCCAATAGGCGCCCAGCGTCAGCAGTACGATGCCCAGGGCAAGTGTGGTTGTCGCGGCGCCTTCACCATCAAAGACGGTCATCGCCAAAACAACGATGTACCCAATGGCAGCGATAAGAAAGGAGCGGCGGTCAATGATAATGGCGACTGCCGCGAACAGTCCCAGGATCGCCAAAAGCACCAGGTTTGCGGTGGCGGTTTGGGTCTCCAACAGGCTCAGCGCGACGGTGTTGACCAATGCGGGTGCGGCCACAACGTGCAGCCAAAAACCATTCGCGCTGCGCCTTGTGACGCGGTGCGGATCAGACATGTCAAAGGCCATAGCAACGGCAAACACCAACAAGCCCAAAACCAATGTGATCCAGGCAAAGGGCCCGCCTGCCGACAGCAGGAACAAATCTGAGATGTCGTTTGGCGATCCTTCGCTGGTCGCCGCTTGCAAAATCGCCACGATGAACAGCCCAACAGCAATCATCGCCATCGCAAAGGGCACCCGGAACCGCCACCAGTAGACGGCAAGCGCCAAGGTGCCCAAGGCAAAGGGCAATGGCAGGCTGCCATAATTGTTCTGCGCCACCATAAAGGGCTCGGCCATATAAAGCACAATGGAGATCGCCGCGTTTCCTGCAAACAGCACCGACAGCGCAATGGCCGGGGCCACCATCCGGCGTTTGCGAATGAAATACTCTGACAAAAGCCACAGGATCACGGCACCGATCGGCCCATAGGTGATGGCGACACTTTGTGGATTGGTGATGGAGGACGCCGCAGAGATGCCAATCAACGCCAACCAACCCGCCGTCAAAATGCCCAGCCCAACAACAATGAAAATTTCATTGAACCCGCGGAACAGCTCAAACGGCTCATCGCCCGGCGCGAGGTTTTCACGCGCCCCATTGCGGCTGTGGGCAAGCCCCATCAAAGAGGCGGCTTGCGCTTCTGTCAGAATGCCTGCCCCGACGGCGGCTTTCAGATCCGCCTGTTCAATCATTTGGAAATAGTTTCCACCGTCAGATTACCGTTGGTGTAGACGCAAATATCTGCCGCAATGGCCATCGCATCACGCGCAACCTGTTCTGCGGATTTGTCGCTATCCATCATGCCCCGCGCCGCCGCCAGCGCAAAATTCCCGCCTGACCCGATGGCCGCGACGTTGTGTTCTGGCTCCAGCACATCCCCGGCCCCGGTGATCACCAACAGATCGCTGCCGTCCGTGACAATCAGCATCGCCTCAAGCTTTTGCAGATATTTGTCCGTCCGCCAATCCTTGGCCAGCTCAACTGAGGCGCGGGCAAGTTGGCCGGGCGTTGCTTCCAGCTTGGCTTCCAATCGTTCCAGCAGTGTAAAGGCATCAGCGGTTGATCCGGCAAATCCGGCCACCACGTCAAACCCGCCGGGTGACAGTTTGCGCACCTTGCGGGCGGTGCCTTTGATCACGGTCTGGCCCAGGCTGACCTGGCCGTCGCCAGCGATCACAACTTCATCGCCTTTTTTGACACCAATGATCGTTGTGCCATGCCAACCGGGGAATTCGTCTTGCGCCATTGCGGGTCTCCTTACGCGTTCTCGCTATATGGCCTTGCGCGCTGGCGGGAACAAGGGTTGCTGGCTTGTGATGGTCCTGCCTAAGGGCTAGCGTTTGGTCATGGCGCACCCTCAGACCGTCCATTTCTATCTCGAAGATACCTTGCGCAAAAGTGCCGCTGCGGGGGAGCATAATTTTATCAATCTGGTCGTCGATGTTCTAAAAGGCGCCCAATTAGAGCCTGTTTTTGATGAATTGCCCCATCGTGGCAAACCGACTGGCGGCCTTAGCCTTACCCATCTTGCGCAGCCCCCCAATGACAAAGGCCTCGTGTTCCGCCGGGCCTATCACTACCCTTTTTGGCGGATTGAGGCTTTGGCGCAGCGTTGGCATTGGGACATTGCAAAAGCCCGCTTTGATCCGACCCAAGCGGGCGGCGATGCGCCCCGTTTCTATCAGTATTGGCAAAAGCGGTTGTTCGGGTCAGCGGCACAAGAGGCGCGGCGCGATGGCTATATCTATGTGCCACTCCAAGGAAAGCTGGATCAGCAGCGGATTTTCCAGTCTTGTTCACCGTTGGAGATGATCGCCCATTGTCTCACCCATGGGGAGGGCCGGCCTGTGGTGGCGGCTTTGCATCCTTCTGAAACCTACAGCCAAAATGTACAAATCCAGCTGCGCAAAATGGCTGCCGCACACCCCAACCTCACGATTGATACCGGCAATATGGAAAAGCACCTGCAGGCTTGCGATTTTGTCGTCACACAGAACTCAGGCGTGGCCTTTTCGGGCTTTTTCTTTGGGAAACCCGTACTGCTGTTTGGTGAGATTGATTTTCATCATATCTCTCTGCGCGCAGATATGGCCGCGCTGGGCGACTGCTTTGCCGCTGTCGCGGCGGATGATCCCCCCTTTGCAGCCTACGTGTGGTGGTTTTGGCAAGATCAATCCATCAACGCTGGCCGTCCCGACGCAAAAGAGAAAATCGCCGCGCGGTTCCGGCGTTTCGGCTGGCCAGTGTGACGGCATGAAAAAAGGCGCTCAGGGTTGAGCGCCTTTAATCTAAATTTCGGTCAGGATTAAAGGGAGTCTTCGATCCAGCTTTGCAGGGCCGCTTTTGGTTTCGCCCCCGCCATGTTGGACACGACCTGACCGTCTTTGAACATGAAAAGCGCCGGAATGCCGCGCACACCCATCTGGGCTGGCGAATTCGGGTTTTCGTCCACGTTCACTTTTACAATCTTCACTTTGCCGTCCATTTCTGAGGAAAGTTCCTCAAGGGACGGACCGATCTGTTTGCACGGGCCACACCATTCGGCCCAGAAATCCACCACAACGGGGATGTCGGAATTCTTCACTTCAGCATCAAAGGTATCGTCTGTGACTGCTACCGTCGCCATTTTGCTCTCCTGACAGCTTGCGTTGAATGGAACCTAGGAATGCGCCGTACCGGCGTCAAGGCGGGGGCTGCGCCAGAACGCAGATGTCACGGTTTCGTGGGGCAGATACATCAACTCTGGCACGGCTGTCCAAAGGATGGCCGTTTCAATGACGTGATGCGGATAGATATCGGCCAGCATCAGGGCATAAGCGCCCATTTGCGCCAGGATCCCTTCGGGACAGACGTCAGGCGTGGCGGGGATATGGCGGTTGGTTTTGTAATCCACGATCAGAACGCGATCCTCTGAGAGGATCAACCGGTCAATCACGCCGTGCAGACGGACCCCCCCGACCTCAGCAGTCACCGGCACCTCCATCAATGATCCAGGTTCAAAGAGATGCGAAAAGCCGGGCGCATTTAGCACGGCTGCCGCTTCTTCCTCTGCCAAGGCGATGGACTCTGATGGCAATGGTGTTTCTGTGTCCGGTCTGCGGCCCTCAAGCAGCGCATGCACATAAGACCCAAAGGCCATCGCGGTTTCCGTATCCTCACCCCTTTCGCCAGGCAGTGCCTTGGCGCCATCCAGATCACTGGGCGACAGCACGGTGTCGGGCACCTGCGTTTCAGCGGCAATCTCAGTAAAAACCGGCTCTAACGCGACGGTTTGGTCCATAGTTTTAGCCGTTTCCACAGCCTCCAACCCATCCCAATCGCCAATCTCAAATCGCCGGGTGCCAGCCTTGTCGATTGTCGTGGCGTTCAGATGGTCCATCGCCTCTGCAGTGATCTGATACCAATCGGTGTTATCGGTCGAAAGCTTACCCGCAGCCGCTACGATCAGCCACTTCTCCGCCCGTGTTAGAGCCACATACAGCAGCCGCATCCGTTCAGCTTGCTGCGCTTCTTTCATCTGATCCAAGGTGGTCCGCAGGGCATGGGGCAACTCGGCTGAACCGGGTTTCCACACCGGACGATCCGCTGTTGAAATCACCTGATCGGTGATCCTGATCTCCCGTTTGGCGGTATCGGGCAGAATGACGATAGGCGCCTCGAGCCCCTTGGCCCCATGCACGGTCATCACCCTGATCTGGTTTGACGCACTGTCGATCTGGCGTTTGATCTCCAGATCATCGGTCTGCATCCATTCGATAAATCCCGTCAGGCTTGGCACCGCTGTCCGTTCATAAGCCAGCGCCTGGGTCAGCATGGCGTTGATGCCGTCCTCCGCTTCAGGCCCCAACCGCGCGAGCAATCGTTTACGTCCGTCATGGCGCGTCAGGATCCGTTCGATCAGGTCGTAAGGGCGCAGAAAATCCACCTGATCGCGCATATCATGCAGAATGCTAAGGGTTTCCGCTTGGTCACCAGCATTGCGCAGCGCCTGCCACAGGTGTGTTTCCGTCCTGCCATGCGCAAGGGTATAAAGCTCCTGCTCAGACCAACCAAAAAGCGGCGATCTAAGCGCGGTCGCCAAGGACAGACTGTCATCCGCCGTGGCCAGAAACGATAAAAGTGCCGCCAAATCCCGCACCGCAAGCTCTGCACCCACCTTCAGCCGATCCGCACCCGCAATCGGCAGATCAGCCGCTTTGCAGGCGCGAATGATCTCGGAAAACAGCTTGCCCCGCCGCTGGACAAGGATCAGAAAATCGCCTGCGCGGATGGGCCGTTTGACAAAGGTGCCGGACGTGCCGCTGTCCTCAGGAAGATAGCTGGGGGCGGTGGGATCGGTCAGTGCCTTGATCTCTTGGGCGATTTTGTTGGCCAGCTGGACATCTTCATGCGTATCGCTCAACCGGTCCAGCGGATCGGTCCAGGGTTGATCATCATTGTCTTTGGTTTGCTCAATCAACGGCCACAGATCAACCCGGCCAGGCAAGGCATCTTTGAACGCGATATGCATCGATTCTGCGCCGAAATTCTCACGCCGTCGCGGATCAAATACAGTGTCTACCAGTCGGAGAATCGCCGGAGAGGACCGGAACGAATAGTCCAGACTGTGATGTTCAAACCGTTGCCCCGCGGTGGTGATCTTTTCGTCAAACAAGGTGCTCTTGCGGCCAAATTCGCGCGGGTCTGCGCCCTGGAAGGAATAGATCGACTGTTTTTTGTCGCCCACCACAAACAGCGTCCGGTCGACATCACTGCGCGCCCCTTCGCCGCTGTAAAACTCATCTGTCAGCGCTTCAATCACGTCCCATTGGCGCGGTGAGGTGTCTTGCGCTTCGTCCACCAGAATATGATCAATGCCGCCGTCAATCCGGTAAAGAACCCAGGCCGCCACAGCTTTGTCTCGCAAAAGCGCGCGCGCTTTGAGGATCAGATCATCAAAATCCAGCCACCCGCGTTGTTGTTTTGCGGTCGCATACCGGTTCAAAAAGGTACGGGCAAAGTCATGGAGCGCCAGGGTTTTCTGCGCAGCGGCCAAAGCTAACCGCGCCTCACGCGCGCCCTCAACCCGGCGCATCAGATCATCAAGCGCGGGCATGCTGTCGGTTATTTTCTGCTGCGTCGGTTTGGTGGGGAACTTGCCGATCTTCGCGGTAAAGGGCTCCGCTGCACCGCTTCCCGTCAGAAACACCTGTTCGAGGGTGGGCAAAGCGGTGATGTCCCAAGCGGTCACAGTCTTTAACGTTCGCGCCGCTTTCTCATCCACGCCGCCCTTGGCAACAAGATGCGGGAGGATGCCCGCAATCAATTCTCTTTCGGACCCCAAGAAAACAGATGCTTCAAGGCCCTCGACCGTCAGGTCAGCCGGTTGGCCAAACAGGTCCATCGCATCGCCCCATGTCAAAGGGTCAGCAAAAGCCTCGCGTTGGCTGACGATATGCTTGGTGAGCTTTGGAAAATCCTCACCAGTGTAAAAATCCGCCAGGTTAGAGACACATTCCGCGTCCGCCCCCTCAGACATTCCGTCCAAAATATCAGCGCGGAGCAGATCCGCCGCACGATCTTCGATCTCAGTGAACTGTGGGCTGACCTCCGCCTCTAGTGGGAAGCGCCGCAGAAGGGCTGCGCAGAAGGAATGGATGGTCTGGATCTTCAGCCCGCCGGGCGTTTCAATCGCCAGCGCAAAAAGCGTGCGCGCCTTGCGCAACCGCTGCGCATCCAGCGTGCCTTCAATCCCCAACTCCACCATTTCCTGGCGCAGCGCCTCATCCTCCAGCATCGCCCAGGCGCCCAGCCGCTTGAACAGCCGGTTTTGCATCTCAGACGCGGCGGCTTTGGTGTAGGTCAGACACAAAATGCGCTGCGGCTCCACCTCTTCCAGCAACAACCGCGCCACTCGGTCCGTCAGCACCCGGGTTTTGCCCGAGCCTGCATTCGCCGCAAGCCAGGTGGAAACGGTCGGGCGCGCGGCGGTAATTTGGGCGCGCGTGGCGTCATCAAAGATCATGTCAGATCCTCCGGCACTGGCAGCACCGTGCCATCCCATTCACCAAACCGGGCAAGCTGGTCATAATCCCCGGCTGACGCATCCGTTTTCACCAGTCGCCGGGCCGTAAATCCCTGTGTCAGTGACTGATACTGCGCAATCAATTCGCGCAGGCCTGCCAGGACCTTTTCTGGCGGTTCTTCGGTCAAAGGCGCGTGAACCTCTTTGGGGGTCGACCCCAGCCCGATATAGATCGCATCGCCCACCTCAGTCGGCCCCAAAGCCTTGAACCCGCCCTCTTCGATCATCGCAGCCTCCAGCAAGAGCTGTTTGTCAAAAAAGGTCTGTTCCCGCGCGCTGGGGGTGCACCTGTTTTGTAATCAAAGATCACGGCCGTCCCCATCTTGGTCAGATCAATGCGGTCAGCTGTTGCCGTCAGGGTAAAGTTGATGTCATCCAGATGGAGTTTGCCCCGCGCGTCGTCCTCAAACACCGCAGGAGAGGCGGTACTTTGCCTGCGTTCCTCAGCCGCGATAAACCAATCCGCGATCCGCGCAATCCGCGCGCGCCACATCAGCCGCGCCGAAGGCCAGGGCGCATCCTCTGCCAGGACCGCTTCGGTAATCTGCAGCAGGTTGGCTTTGTTCAGGGCTGAGGGATCAGCTTGAACACTGCGAATAAATGTCTCCATGATCTTGTGCAGCACAATCCCCCGCATCGGCGCATCGGGCGATTGCACCAGGGCGTTGATCCGGCGCAGGCGCAGGACGTGTTTGGCATAGATGGCGTATGGATCGCGGATCAGCCGTTTGATCTCAGTCACTGACAAGGCGCTTGGCCGCGCGGCAACGGGAGGGCGGGGCGATGGGCGATGGGCCGGGGCGACGCGATCCACTTCTTCCAGCGCCTTGACCTGCGCCAGCCAGCCCTGCCCGCGCGCCCGCATCTGTTGCAGCGCGTCTTTGCCACCGGCGTCGCCAAGGCCATCCAGCAAATTGGTCAACCGGCTGACCCAGCGAGACGCCACGGTTTCCGCCTCATCTGACCGGACAGAGCGGGTCAGCCACACCTCAGGCGCGGCAATCGCTTGCTGAAAGTCATGCGCTGACAGGCCAATCCGCCGTTCCGGCAACAACAGGCCAGCGTCGCTGCGCATCTTGCGGTTTAACCAGGGATCAGGCGGCGGTGCTTCGGGCCAGGTGCCGTCGTTCAGCCCACCCAGGATGACCAAATCCGCACCCTGCACCCGTGCCTCAAGCGTGCCCCAAATCATCACGTCCGGGCGGGGCGCATCGCGGTCGCGGATCTCTTCGGCTGACAAAAGCGCCCCCAGCAGATCGGCAAAATCACGCGCTGACATCGGCCCGCCATGCACGGCATGTTCCGCCAAGCTGTCCATCACCGCCCTGGCCTTTTGTCCTGCCGTCTTTTTCCATAGCTCATGTTCAGGATCGTCAGAGGCACCTGCGGCAATCCGCTCAGCCAGAGAGGTCAGCGCGGCAACCCAGCTTTCTAACGGGCGTTGGCCTGATACCTCATGGTTTGGAAAGGTCTGGGCCACCCATGTCACCCACTCCCCAAACCCCTCAGCGGTGCCCATTTTGTTGGCGGCCGTACCGCCGATCTTTTGCAGGCCAGCGGGATCTGGATAGGGCAGGCCATCCTTTCTGATCTGCGCCTCTAGCCGTTGGGTGTTCAGCTGGTGTTCGTTCCGACCAGCGCCGGAGTGGGTCAGCGGGTGTTTGAGCAGGGTCAACAGCGCCTCAGCATCCAGCTTGCGCACAAAAAGCCCGGCGACATGGCGCAAAAAACGTCCCGGCGGGGACAGCTGCAAAGGCATGCCTGCACTGTCATCGGGCAGGATATGCCAACGATCCAGGGCAGAGGTGACCTGACGGGTCAGCATCCGGTCCGGCGTGATCAGCGCCGCGGTTTTGCCTTCTGCCACCGCCTTGCGCAGCCGCATCGCAATGGCGAGCGCTTCAATGCGCGGTGTGGCTGCCTCAACCAGCGTCACGTCGCCCGTGGCTGCGTCAAGGTCGGTCAGCTTTGGCCCTTCCATCAGCCAGGCATCGGTGACAGGCGCGGGGCGCAGGGCCAAGGATACCAGCCTGTTGCGGTGGGGTGAGGCAGGGCCAGATGCGGTCCATTCCAAGACATCCCCGATCTTCAGATCCAAACGCTGGATCAGATCATAGAAACGGTACTGCGGATGATCCTCCGCCGGGGTCTTCCCGCCCAAGACATCCCAAACGTCGTCGGGCATGTCGAAATCAAAACCGGGCAACACAACCGCCCCCTGCGGCAGCCGCGCGATGGCCTGCATCAGCAACGATGTGGTGCCGCGTGACCCGGTGGACCCTGCAAGGATTACCGGATGGGTGGGCGGTGCCCCTTCCCAGGTTGCCGCGATGCCTTCGACCAGCATCCGCTGGCGGGCCTCGGTATCGGGCTGGCTGTCCATCTGCGCCAGATAGGCATTTGCAATCTCAATAAACCGCTTTGCGTTTTCCCAATGGCCCGACTGATCGCTCACATCAAGGTTGGTGATCGCATCTGGTGAGACACCTTCGCCCTGCATCTCATCAATCAGCGCGGCCAGACTATCGGACAGCGCATAAAGCGAGGCGCGGGGCGTGTGGGTGTCAGGCGCATCTAACAGGCGCGACACCAGTTGGATAAGCTCAAGCCGTCGGCGCAATCCGGGTGTGGCGGGGGGCAGGTGCAAATCGGGGGCCAGCCCCTCAAGATCGGTCAAAAGCCGGATGCGTGGCAGAAAGCCTGCTGGCCCTTGATCAAAAAGCGCGCGAATGCGCCGCGCCATGCGCCGGGTGTTCACAATCACCTCAACCCGCGCCATGGCATCGGGGGGCTGGTCCGCCAGCCTGTCGCGCAGCCCCGCAATCAGGGCCGCGGGAAAATCAACACCCGGCGCTACGCCAAAGACCCGCGGCGTGTCAGAAGGCTCAAACATCATGGGCATCCAACATGTCTTCGGCCAGGGCGATGCCCTGCGGGTGGCCCACATCACACCAGTGACCGGGATACGGCAGGCCGAACAGGCGTTTGCTTTTCAGCATCCGTTCCCAGAGCTCATTCAGGGAAAACACCTCAGCCTCGATTGTGGCCAGCAGATCGGTTTTGATAATCTGCACCCCGGCATAGATATGCCCCGGCCCGCGTTCCAGCTGACCGCCTTCACCCAACAGGAAATCACCCTTGCCCTTGTGGCCCACCGCTTGGGAAGGCGGAATGCACATCAGCAACGCGTCCATGCTTTGGGGTTGCCATGCTGCCCGCAGGGCGGTGATGGGGTTCGGCCCGGCCCAGACGGCGTCTGTGTTCATCGTCACAACAGGTGCCGTGCCCAAAAGCGGCAGCGCATTGCGCAGCCCGCCACCGGTGTCCAAAATCTGCGGTGTTTCGATGATCGTCTGTACGGGCGTGTCTGCCAGATGCTGCTCCAGCTGCTCAGCGAGGTAGTGCAGGTTGGCCACCACCGGCGCGCAGCCTGCGTCAAACACCAGCTCAAGCGCGTGATCGACCAACGGCTTGCCCGCCACCGTGATCAGCGGCTTGGGCGTGGACTGTGTGAGCGGTTTCATCCGCGTGCCAAAGCCTGCGGCAAAGATCATACAGGCAGGGGCTATGTCGGGCATGGGATCTTCAATTCAGTCAAAAGGGTTGGCGTCGGCTGGGGCAGGGCGGCAGTGATCAGCGCCTCAAGATCAGCCAGCTCAGGGTGGCGCAAGTTGCGCATCGCATAGCCCCAGACGCGGGGGATCATGTCAACGTAATGCGGCTTGCCATCCCGCCGCGACAAACGGGCAAAAATCCCAACAATCCGCAAGTTTCTTTGTAGCCCCAAAACGGCATAGTCCCGGCGAAAACGCTCCGTCTCTTGCCGGGCCTCCAGCGGGGCGTTGTCCAGATAATAGCGGATGAACTGCGCCTCAATCTCAGGGGCAACATCGCGGCGCGCGTCCTGGAGGATTGAGACAAGGTCATAGGCAGGATGGCCCAACATGGCGTCCTGAAAATCCAAAAGGCCCGCTTGCGCCACGCCAGACCGGTCGGGTAACAAAAGAAGGTTCTCAACGTGATAGTCCCGCAGCATGAGAACCTTGCCCTGCGCATCAACCTGCGCTGCAAGCGGGGCGAAGGCGGCCTCAATTGCGGTGCGCTGGGCGGGCGCAGTATTTGGGGCGTACCAGTCAAAAAGCGGGGCCAGCATATCCACCAACCATGCGGCATCGCAGACGGGCAAAGAGGGTGGCGGCGTCGCCTGTCGCAGGTGCAGCAGAACATCCGTGGCAATTTGATAAAGCGGCGCGGTCTGCGTGCTGTCCTGCGCCATAAGATTGGCGAACAGCGCATCGCCAAAATCCTCAAGCAGCAGCAGCCCCTTTTGCGCATCCTGCGCATAGATCTGCGGCGCGCTCAGCCCCGCGTCCCGCAGCCACCCCGCAATCTGCACGAAGGGCCCGGTATCCTCACCCTTGTCGGGCGGGGCATCCATCAGCACAACCTGGCGCCCATCCGCGTGGGTCAGCCTTTCATACCGCCGGTTTGAGGCATCGCCCGCGATCGTCACGCGTTGCGCTTCTTGCCAGCCGTGGGCCTGCACAAAGGCAGCGATATCCGCGTCCCGGTCGCTCATGACATCACAGCTTGCAATTTCGCCTGCCACTTTGGGTCTGTCCAGGACAGCGTCATCAGGCGCCTGTCTTCACCCTCTCCGGCCTCAATGCGCACCGAAAGGGCATGCGGCGGTGCCAGATCACCCAGCCTATCAGGCCATTCGATCAGGCAGATATCCGTCTCAAACGCGGCCACAAGGCCCAGCTCCTCAATCTCAGAGGTGGCGGTCAGGCGGTAAAGATCGGCGTGCCAAATATCACCCGCCGGCACTTCGTAGGTTTGCACCAAGGTGAAGGTGGGCGATGGGACATCCTCGGGCAAGGGCAGCAACGACTGGATCAAAGAGCGCGCGAAATGCGTCTTGCCCGCGCCAACCGACCCCTCCAGCAACAGCGTGTCACCGGGGGTGAGGGCCGCGCCAATTGTCACCGCAAAATCAGCAGTTTCACCGGGGCTGGCAAGGGAAATGGAATGTGTTTGCGACGTGGCCATGGCCCATCGTGGCGGGGCCAATGGATGGCTGCAAGTAGAAACCGTCAAGCCGGTGCAATGGCCGCTTTCGCAGGTTGCGGCGCGGTAATGCGAAACCGAACAGCGGTTGCGTCAGGCGCCACGGGTTGCAGCGTGCAGGTAACCTGACTGCCATCCGTTTGCGCCCAGCTTTCGCTTTGGCTTTCACGCTTGCCCAGGGTTGCGGTGCCCGAAATCATCCACTGCCAATCTACTTCTGCCGCGGCACGTTCTTGCCAAACGTCGATGGCATCTTGCAGCGTGATATCCGCAAAGGCGCTTTCTGGGTTTTGCTTCCAATAGTCTCGGTAGGCTGCGTTGCAAAAGGTCAAAACGCCTGAGATGGAGAAGACGGCAAGCGGGTCTTCGACGGCATCCAGCAGCGCCTCAAACTGTGCCACTTCGGTCCGAAAGCTGTGGGTCAGCGTGACCTCAAAACTGATGTCTTCGATCATAAAGGCAATCGCCCCATCCGGGTGCGGGCGTCCTTGGATGATATAGGTGCGGCCGTCTTCTAACGTCCACCGTTCGTGATAATTGCCGTCCGCCGCAGCCGAGATCATGGCGGCAATCTCTTGGCGCCAGGCACTGTAGGTGCGCGGCTCGGGCATTTGCCGGGTTTCGCGCAGCTGGTCGAAAAAGGACTGCATGCTGGGCTGACTGACCAGGAACTTGGGATCGAGATGTGTCAGATCGACCAAAGCGGGATTGAAGATGTTCAATCGACCATCCTTGCCAAAAATCGCAAGCCCCACAGACAGATGCGCAAAGGTCTTGGCCAGCGTTTGCACAAACCGGTGCTGCGTTTCCTCAGCCGTGACAAGCGGTGTGATGCAGGCCGCGTGAAACAGATGGCCGTCGCCTAAGGGATGGCGGTGCACGTCAAACCAGCTGGTGCCGGTTTCATCGGTAGAAAGCGCGATGCGCTTGCGCTCTTCTGCGGCAGGCAGGCTTAGCAGTTTGGCGGGCTCTTCTGCAAAACTGTTGCGCAGCGCTGCATAGGCGGGGTTGTGCCAGGTGATCGTGCCGTCGCGGGCAACCTCCCAGACCGCGTGGTCCAGCGTATCGGCGCAGGTCTGCAAGGCTGGCAAATGTGGATGGGTCGCAGGCTGGTGGGGTGCAAAGCCCGACAGGTCCACCCAGCACAGCCGGTTTTCCCACCGCATCTTGATCTGTGCGGGATCGTTCGGATCATCTGTCGCAAAGGCCATCGTGCCGGTGGCGCTTTGATTGGCTTGATCTGGCAGGTCAGGAAAGCGGGGTTCCAATGCCGCGCGCAGATCGTCCCAAAAGTGCAGGCCTGGACGAAACCCAAAAAGCGTTAGCGCCGCCGCCGATCCTTGGTGCAATATCCCGTCTTCAAACAGCAGACTGACGTCTTCCTCAGCCGGGGCAGGGTGGGGCGCGGGTTTGGCGCTGCTCAGCCGCAACAGCAGCAAAAGCGTCAACGCCGTTGCCAGCGATACGCCGCCCACCAGTAACACATCTGAAAACATCACCATCCGCCGCCTCTATCTGAAAGGACCAAGTAAGCGGCAGCGAGGTTAATGAAGCGTTAACCGCGACCGGCGGACCTGCCGGGGTGTGGGGGTGCAGCGCTTCAAAGATCGCCTTAGGCTGAGATGGGTTGATTGGCGCCCAAAGGCCCACTGGCCGATTTAACCTCCGCCTCCAGATCTGACCGCTGCCAGGTGACCTCAACCACTGCCCCTTTGCGCCGGGTATCCGCCCCGTCGGATGCATTGGCAAATCGCAGCTGCGCCCCCGACCGTTCTAGCAGCGTTTTCGCAATGAACAGGCCCAGCCCCATGCCTTCGTATTCAGGACGGGACACACCGGTTTGCGCGCGGGTGCGGGCGCGCATGAAAGGATCGCCAAGCCGGCCCAGGATGTGCACCGAAAACCCCGGTCCATCATCCATAATGCGGATCGTGACCTCTTTCTCAGACCAGCTTGCCTCAACCCACACTGTGTCATCCGCGAAATCGACGGCGTTCTGCACCAGATTGCGCAGGCCGTGGATGATCTCAGGTTTGCGGGCAATGGTGGGCTGGCTGCGACGCTCATCGGCGTTGGGCAGCTGGGTAAGGATCACCGCCTTGCCTCGGTCCATATGCGGCTCAGCTGATTCCTCAATCACCGCCTCAAGCGGGGCTTGCCGCAGATGCAGATCGTCCTTACCCGCACGGCCCATATTGTGCAGAATTTCCCGACACCGATCAGCCTGATCCCGGATCAGTTGGGCGTCTTCTGCCAGGCTGGGATGGTCTTTGAGATCACTGTGAAGCTCAGCGCTGGCCAGTTTAATGGTGGCCAAGGGCGTGCCCAGCTCATGTGCGGCGGCGGCGATGACACCGCCCAGATCGGTCAACTTCTGCTCGCGCGCCAGGGCCATTTGCGTCGCCGCCAGCGCGTCCCCCATCGAATGCACCTCAGTGGTGACGCGACGGGAATAGGCGCTGGTAAAGAGGATAGCGATGACAAGCGCTGTCCACTGGCCAAAAATGAATAGGCTCGGGATGGCCAGCAGCTCACCAGATTGGGTGGTCAGGGGCAGATGAAAGACCGCCAAAGCAGTGACAATGACAATCGCGGTGGAGCACAACACAAGCGTGGAGCGCAGGCTTAGCGCTGTGGCTGAGATGGTGACGGGCCCCAAAAGCAGCAGGGCAAAAGGATTGTTCAGACCGCCTGTCAGATACAGCAGGAACGCAATCTGCAAGAGATCGAACATGATCATCCACAGATTTTCCTGCTCGCTCAGGCGTTTGTTTTCGGGAAAGACAAACCCGGCAAAGAGGTTCGCGATCACAGACGCGCCGATGGCCAAATAGCAAAGCCCAAGCTCCAGTTGCAGCCCGTAGACCACCTGCGCCACCGTGATGGCGATCAGCTGACCGGTCAGCGCCACCCACCGCAGCACGATCATGGTGCGCAGCCTGATCCAGTTTGCGCGGGTGCGCCCCGAAAGGGGGCGAATGTTCGCCTGCGTCATCTGCACACCTTTTGTTTATTCGCTGTTGCGGTATCAGGCAGATAGCGTACGGGTCACCGTAATCACGTTCAAGCGCGCCCATTGGCGCAGGAGACTGCAAATGAACCGAACTTTCGCAATTGTCGCCGTTGTCGTAGCAAGCGTTTTTCTGGCAGGGACCGTCTGGTTTGCTGTGCAGGGCGGTGAAGAGGATCAGTTCGCCCAGTGCCGCGGTGGTGCTGTTGCGGGTGACATTGGCGGCCCCTTTGAGCTGGTCAATGCAGCGGGCGAAACAGTGACCGATCAGGACGTCATCACCGAGCCATCGTTGATCTATTTCGGCTATACCTTCTGCCCAGATGTCTGCCCGCTGGATGTGGATCGCAATGCACTGGCGGTTGAGATGTTGGAAGAGAAGGGCAAGATCGTCACGCCTATTTTCATCACCATTGACCCCAAGCGGGACACGCCTGAGGTGGTGGGTGAGTTTGCTGAGGTGATGCACCCGCGCATGATCGGGCTGACCGGATCGCCCGAGCAGGTAAAGGCCGCCAGCCAGGCCTACAAAAGCTATTACCGCGCGCACCCGGATGTGGATGGCGAATACCTGGTGGATCATTCGACCTTTAGCTATCTGGTCATGCCAGAGGTTGGCTTTGTCGATTATTTTCGAAGAGAGTTATCGCCCGAGCAGATGGCAGAACGGCTAAGCTGTTTTGTCGATCAGGCCTGAGCGATTTGACGCTCTCGACTTACACGCCATATATGCGGTGAAGCACAAGGAAGAGCGTAAAGCTGTGACACAAGAAGATCTGAACATTGGCCCCGACAAATCCTTGCTGTTGGTAGATGACGATGAACCGTTTCTGCGGCGCCTGGCAAAGGCCATGGAAAAAAGGGGTTTTGAGGTCGAAACCGCAGACAGCGTTGCGGGGGGACGGGCCATCGCCATGGCGCGGCCACCGGCCTATGCGGTGATCGATCTGCGGCTTGAAGACGGCAACGGTCTGGACGTGGTAGAAGCCCTGCGGGAAAAGCGGGAAGACGCGCGCGTTGTGGTGCTGACCGGCTACGGGGCGATTGCAACAGCCGTGGCGGCGGTCAAGATTGGGGCGACGGATTACCTGTCCAAACCGGCGGATGCCAATGACATCACCAACGCGCTTTTGGCCACCGGGGATGACATGCCAGCACCCCCGAAAACCCGATGAGTGCGGACCGCGTGCGGTGGGAACATATCCAGCGGGTCTATGAACTGTGCGACCGGAACGTGTCTGAAACGGCGCGGCGGTTGAGCATGCACCGGCGGACATTGCAGCGGATTTTGGCCAAACGCTCACCGCGTTAAACCGGAGTCACACCCTGTGCACAGACTGTACACCAAAGCGGCATACACCGGGTCACAGATCGTAGCGTTTTAGGCGTTTGTTAACGATTTGGCCGTTGGCCATTTCGTATCCGTGGATCACGTCGTAATCCTGAAACCCGCGGCTTTGATAATAGATCAGCCCGCCTTCATTGTCGGCCCGAATGTTGGCGTTGATCCAAACATAGCCCAGGGATTTTGCCGCCGCCTTTGTTGCCTCAAAAAGTGCCGATCCGATGCCCAGGCCGGTCTGACCAATCTGCACAAATGTTGCGATGTCTGCCGCGTCTGCGGGCAGACCCTCTTTGGGTTCGATCCACTGAAATCCGACAACGTTTTCTTTGGCATCCACCGCCACATGCCAGGCACTTTGATCAGGGGCGAAGGCCATCCATTCGCCTAGGTCCTCGCCCGTGACAGGGCGCGCCAATGCGGTTGTCCCGCCTTCGGCAATGATGTCATTGAGAAGCTGCGCCATGTGCGGCAGATCCAGTGAAATGGGGCGACGTACGGACAGGGTCATAATTGCTCCAACAAGACGCGGTGGCGTGCGGTGAAATCGGCACGTGTCTCAACTGGGGGGCGCAGGACAATGTGCAACCCGTCGATCAGGTCGGCATCGGGGGCGCCAAAGAACTTGCTGGCCTCATCCCGTGAGAAACCAGCGATCTGAGTGGCTTCCATCCAGGCGCTGATTTTATCGGCCTTCTTGATTTGCTTTTTGACCGCAACCGGCAAGGTCGCAGGCAGGCCGAACCTAAGATGGATCGCCGCTGTCAGCCGGTCATCCAGCGCGCCATAGCCCGGACCAACGGCGGCTTTCACGGGTGAGATCATGTCGCCGATCACATATTCCGGTGCATCATGCAGCAACGCGGCCAACTGCCATTTGGCGGGCGCTTTGGGGTTCAGGCGACCAAAAAGCGTTTCTACCAAGAGCGAATGTTCGGCCACGGAATAGGCATAGTCCCCCTGCGTCTGACCGTTCCAGCGGGCCACAAAGGCCAAGCCATGGGCGATGTCTTCGATTTCGATATCAACAGGTGTCGGATCCAGCAGATCCAGACGCCGCCCTGAGAGCATTCGCTGCCACGCCCGTGGCGGCGCTTTTCGTTGTGTTGCCATTTTACACAGCCTCTTTTGCGCTCACTTGATTTTTTCCACCTATGCGCGCATCGTCATCGTAAGATCAATCAACACGTAGCAGTGCGCTACAATAGTATTGCCGTCATAAGCACTGCAACTCGGATCTTGCTCGACGTTGGGGGGACGTGTGTCCCTCTCGCGCGTCCTTCTCAAAATTAAGACTAAAAATGAAGGAGAAGAAGATGGTGAAACATCTGATCTATACAGGCATTTTTGGCGCTTTGATCGGCACGACCGCACCGGCAGATGCGGCCAACTGCGCCAAACGGGATCTTGTGATCGACAGGTTGCAGGGCAAATACGCAGAGCAGTTGACGGCAGGCGGATTGCAAGCCTCGCGCAGTGCGACAACCGTGCTGGAGGTCTGGTCATCGCCGGAAACGGGTACGTTTACCGTTATGGTGACGAACGCGCATGGTGTGTCCTGCATCGTGGCAACCGGCACGGATTTCTTTGCCGATACGCCACAGATTGCGCCAGCGGGTCAGGCAGGATAGCCGTCTGAACGCCAGTAACGGTGCCAGTAGAAAGGCCGAGTGTTAGCGTCTTATTGTCCGCATTCAGCAACAGACGTTGAGAATTCAGGACAGAGATGTTAGGCGCGCTCAAACGCTGTTTGAGTGAGGTGCCACATGGCCGAAGACTATACCGTGAAAGACATTTCCCTTGCCGCTTTTGGCCGCAAGGAACTGGATATTGCTGAGACCGAAATGCCTGGCCTGATGGCCTTGCGGGCCGAGTATGGTGAGAGCAAGCCGCTGAAAGGCGCGCGCATCGTGGGCTCGCTTCATATGACCATCCAGACAGCGGTTCTGATTGAAACGCTGGTGGCACTTGGCGCGGATGTGCGCTGGGCGTCTTGCAACATCTTCTCAACCCAAGACCATGCGGCGGCGGTGATCGCCGAGGCGGGCATCCCGGTCTTTGCGATTAAGGGTCAGTCCCTTGAGGAGCATTGGGATTACCTGGACAAATCGTTCCAGTTTGCCGAAGGCCCCAACCTGATCCTGGATGATGGCGGTGACGCGACCCTCTACATCCTGCTGGGCGCGCGCGCTGAAGCGGGTGAAGAGATCATCCCTGTTCCTGCCTCAGAAGAAGAAGCGGTGATCAAGGCGCAGATCCAAAAGCGTATGGGTGAGACCCCTGGTTGGTTCACCAAGATGCGCGATCAGATCGTAGGCGTGTCTGAGGAAACCACCACCGGTGTCCACCGTCTTTATGAGCTGCAGCGCGACGGCCAGCTGCCGTTCCCAGCGATCAACGTGAACGATTCTGTCACCAAGTCGAAGTTCGACAACAAGTACGGCTGCAAAGAATCCCTCGTGGACGGCATCCGCCGCGCCACCGACACGATGATGGCGGGCAAGGTTGCGGTTGTGATGGGGTACGGCGATGTGGGCAAAGGCTCTGCCGCGTCCCTGGCCGGTGCTGGCGCGCGTGTGAAAGTGACCGAAGTCGACCCGATCTGCGCGTTGCAAGCGGCGATGGACGGGTTTGAAGTTGTCCTGCTGGAAGACGTGGTAGACAGCGCCGACATCTTTATCACCACCACCGGCAACAAGGATGTGATCCGCATCGAGCATATGCGCGAGATGAAGGACATGGCGATTGTGGGCAACATTGGCCACTTCGACAATGAGATCCAGGTGGCCAACCTGCGCAACCACAAATGGACCAACATCAAAGAACAGGTGGACATGATCGAGATGCCAAACGGCAACCGCTTGATCCTGCTGTCCGAGGGCCGGTTGCTGAACCTGGGCAACGCGACGGGCCACCCGTCTTTCGTGATGTCCGCGTCCTTTACCAACCAGGTTTTGGCGCAGATGGAGCTGTGGACGAATGGCGATGCCTATACCAATGACGTCTACATCCTGCCTAAGCATCTGGATGAGAAAGTTGCCCGTCTGCACCTGGACCGGATCGGTGTGAAGCTGACCCAGATGGACCCAGAGCAGGCCGCCTATATCGGTGTGAAACCTGAGGGCCCGTTCAAGCCAGAGCACTACCGCTACTAAGCGGATACAGGTTTCAATTTACGTGCCATTGGGGCCCAGCATGTTGCCGTGCTGGGCCTTTGTTTTTGCCTGCGCGTTGGTGTGATCGTGTGCAGACGAATCCGAATGTGGCGGGCCGTCTGGGCGGCGCTTTTGTTGGGTTTGGGCGTCAAACGCCAGTAACGCATTGAAATACGTTATTAATTTCTTTTCAAATTCTGTTCTGTACATTTGTCCAGTTTTTTGTTTCTGTTTTCGAGCAGCGGGAACGCTGTTGGGAGGAAATGTGCATGTGCAGGGTGTGATCAGAGGGGGAGGCCTTTGATCCAAGCCGCGGTCACCGCGGGTTTGCCCAAAGGACACAACGTTTCTCTACCCATACACAAGAACAACTGTCGCGGATCAGCGCGACAACCGCATAGATGTGATGCGGGGTAACCGGGGGGAATAGTATGGAATTTGATTATGTCATCGTCGGGGGCGGCTCTGCTGGATCGACACTTGCCGCGCGGTTGACGGAGGATCCGAACACCTCGGTTTGCCTGTTGGAAGCCGGAGGCAGAGGCGACGGTATTCTGGTGCGCGCGCCTGCGGCGGTGGTCGCGATGCTGCCGGGGCATGGCAAAATCAACAACTGGGCGTTTAAAACCGCACCCCAAGCGGGCCTGAATGGACGCCAGGGATACCAGCCGCGTGGCCGCGCCTTGGGCGGGTCTTCGGCGATCAACGCGATGTTGTATGTCCGGGGGCACAAGAGCGATTACGACGATTGGGCCAACCTGGGATGCGATGGATGGGATTGGGACAGTGTGCTGCCCTATTTCCTGCGCTCAGAAAACAACGTGCATGGTGCGGACGACTTTCATGGCGGCAGCGGCCCGCTGCAGGTGAACGACCAGCAAGCGCCGCGCCCGATCACGGAGGCGTTTTTGCAGGCAGCCGAACAGCTGCAGCATCGGCGCAGGGATGATTTCAACACCGGCGATAACGAAGGTGTGGGGCATTATCAGGTCACGCAGTTCCACGATCCTGCGCGTGTGGGTGAGCGGTGTTCAGCAGCGGCGGCCTATCTGCATCCGGTGATGGAGGAACGCTCCAACCTGACAGTGCTGACAAAGGTCCGGGCAGAGCGCGTGTTGTTTGACGGCAAGCGCGCCGTTGGCGTGCAGTACAATCAGGGCAAGCAGAGCAAATCGGTCAAAGCCAAGCGCGAAGTTATCCTGTGCGGCGGGGCCTTTGGATCACCGCAGCTGTTGCAGCTGTCTGGTGTGGGCCGGGCCGATGGCATCACCCATCACGGCATTGAGATGGTGCATGAGCTGCCGGGCGTTGGTCAGAACCTGCAGGACCACCTGGATTTCATTCTGGCGTTCAAATCCAAGGATACGGATAACTTTGGCATCGGACTGGCAGGCACTGTCAATCTGACCAAGCACATCCTGAACTGGCGCAAAACCGGTTCCGGGATGATCGCCACGCCCTTTGCCGAAGGGGCGGGTTTCCTGAAAACGGATCCAAGCCTAAGCCGTCCGGACGTGCAGCTGCATTTCGTGATTTCGATTGTGGATGACCATGCGCGCAAACTGCATCCGGGCTATGGCTTTTCCTGCCATGTCTGCGCGCTGCGTCCCTATTCGCGGGGCGAGGTGTTCTTGCAATCTGGTGATCCCAACGCGGATCCGGGGATTGATCCGCAGTTCCTGGCAGATGAGCGTGATCTGAAAACCCTGATCAAGGGCACACGCATGACCCGCGACATCCTGATGCAAGAGCCGATGGCAAAGTACCGCCACAAGGAGCTCTTTGGGACGGACACCGCTGAGACAGACGCGGATTGGGAAAAACACATCCGCGCGCGGGCGGATACGATTTATCACCCGGTTGGGACCTGCAAAATGGGCACCGACGACATGGCCGTGGTAGACCCGGAGCTGCGGGTGCATGGCGTGGAAGGCTTGCGCGTGGTCGATGCGTCTGTGATGCCAACGCTTATTGGCGGCAACACCAATGCCCCGACCATTATGATTGCGGAAAAAGCAGCTGACATGATCCGCGCGGATGCAGGCATGTCGATCGCTGCGGAATAGGGAGAAAACGAAGATGCTTGGAAAAATGATGGATCAGCCATTGCTGATCTCTGCCTTGATCAAACATGCGGCCCGTTATCACGGGGCCACCACTGTGGTGTCGGTCGAAACAACAGGCGGGCAGGAGCAGACCAGCTGGTCCACCATTGAACGCAACGCGCGTCATCTGGCAGGTGCTTTGGCCAAGCTGGGCCTGTCTGCCGAAGACCGTTGCGCCACCATCGCGTGGAACAACCGGCGCCATCTGGAGATCTACTTTGGTGTGTCGGGAGGCGGGTTTGTGTGTCACACGATCAACCCGCGCCTGGCCCCTGAGCAGTTGATCTTTGTGGCAAATGACGCCGCCGATAAGGTGCTGTTCATTGACCAGACCTTTTTGCCGGCGGTTGCTAAGCTGAAAGAGCATCTGAAAACCGTGGAACACATTGTTCTGATGGGTCCGCGCGATGACGAAGCCGCCGCCATGATCGACGGGCTGGTCTTCTACGATGAGCTGATTGAAACAGCAGATGCTGATTTCGAGTGGCCGCAGTTCGAAGAAACGCGCGCGTCTTCGTTGTGCTACACCTCTGGGACCACGGGAAACCCGAAGGGTGTTCTTTATAACCACCGCTCCACGCTGCTGCATTCGGTTGCGGGCAACCAGCCGGACGGGCTGGCCATTTCGGCAAAAGACACGGTGTTGCCGGTTGTGCCCATGTTCCATGTGAACGCCTGGGGCGTGCCTTATATCGCGGCGGGCGTGGGGGCCAAGCTGATCCTGCCAGGGCCGGGTTTGGACGGGGAAAGCCTGGTTAAGTTGATTGATGGTCACAAGGTCACGATTGCGCTGGGCGTGCCCACCATCTGGATGGGCCTGCTGCAAGCGTTGGAGGCAACGGGATCCAAAGCGGAAAGCATGACACGCACCGTTGTGGGCGGGTCGGCCTTGCCGCCCTCCATGATCCCGATTTTCCGCGAGAAATATAACGTTGAGTTGATCCATGCCTGGGGCATGACGGAGACAAGCCCGCTGGGCACGTTGAACCAGCTGTTGCAGAAGCATGAGGATCTGGATGCCGACGCGCAGGCGACAATCCGGCTTGGTCAGGGGCGTCCGCCATTTGGGGTGGAGCTGCGCATTCTGGACGAGGACGGCAACGCGTTGCCCCATGACGGTGAAGCGCAGGGTGATTTGCAGATCAAAGGGTATTGGATTGTCGATACCTATTTCGGCAAAGAAACCTCTGCCCTGACAGAGGATGGTTGGTTTGACACCGGCGATGTCGCCACGATTGATGCCGACGGCTATATGGTGATCCGCGACCGTTCCAAGGACATTATCAAGTCTGGAGGGGAGTGGATTTCCACCGTTGAGCTGGAAAATATCGCCATCGCCCATCCCGCCGTTGCCAATGCCGCCGCGATTGCGGCGCGCCACGTCAAATGGGACGAACGCCCGGTGATCATCGCGGTAAAGGCCGGTGAGGTGAGCGAAGCAGAGCTTATTGAAAGCTACAAGGGTCGGGTGCCGAGCTGGCAGGTGCCCGACAAGGTGATCTTTGTCGATGAGCTGCCGTTGGGGGCCACCGGTAAGGTCGTGAAAGTGAAGCTGCGCGAAGCTTACGGCGACGTGCTGTTGGAGGAAGGCGCATCATGAAACATGTCAGCACCTTCACACCTGAGCTTCAAGGCACCTATGACGCTGATCTGGCAGCACTGGATGCGGCAAAACACACCTGGGCGCAGACCCCGGTTGATCAGCGGATCGCCCTGTTGCAAGCGGTCAAAGATGCGCTGATGCCTGTGGCCGAAGGCTGGGCCACCATGGCGGCACGCAAAAAGCGCATCCCGCAGGGGTCTGCGCTGGCGGGCGAAGAGTGGATCAGCGGCCCCTATGCCTTGATGGCTGGGTGCAACGGCTTGATGGAAACCCTGTCCCAGATGGAGGGCAAAGCCTTTCTGAAGCATCTGCCCACCCGCGAGCTTGCCAATGGGCAGACAGCCGTGCGCGTGGTGCCGCATTCGATTTGGGACCGCTTGTTGCTGTCCGGGGTCAAAGCTGACGTCTGGATGCAGCGGGGCGTAACGCCTGCGAACCTGAAGAACCATGCGGCAACGGCCTATGACATTCCGCCGGAAAAGCGGGTTGGCAAGGTGGCGCTGGTGTTGGGGGCGGGCAATATCGCTGCCATCTCGCCTTTGGATGCCTTCCAGAAGCTGTTCTTGGAAAACCAGGTGGTGTTGCTGAAGATGAACCCGGTCAATGACTATCTGACCGAATATTTGCAGGCCGCTCTCAAGCCGCTGATTGACGTCGATGCGCTGCGTATTGTGCGGGGCGACGGGGAAAGCGGTGCGTATCTGACAGAGCACCCTTTGGTCGAAGAGATCCATATCACAGGCGCGCGTGCGACCCATGATGCAATTGTCTGGGGCACCGGCGAAGAGGGTGCGCGCAACCGTGCAGCGGGCACGCCGAAAAACCCACGGCCTGTGACATCTGAGCTGGGCGCTGTCTGTCCCACGATTGTGGTGCCGGGTCCCTGGTCCAGCGCGGACATCAAGTTTCAGGCGGAAAACATCGCCACGATGAAACTGCATAACTCCGGCTTCAATTGTGTGGCCGTGCAAAGCCTGATCCTGCCCAGCAACTGGAGCAAGTCAGACGCCTTGATTGCTGCCTTGCGCGATGTGATGGCCCGTGCCGGCCAACGTGAGGCGTATTACCCCGGTGCCGCTGACCGCCATGCGGATTTCAAAGACCGCTCCGCCAGCGAAGACGCGCTTTCCCGCGGTGCAGGGGTGCCGCCCTGTATCCTGGCGGATATGGAGCGCGGTGATCCTGAGTGGCTGGCCCAGAATGAGATTTTCACCCCCGCCATGGGTGTGAAACATCTGGACGGTGATGATCCTGAAACCTTTCTGCGCGAGGCGATCGCCTGGGCCAATGACACGCTTTACGGCACCTTGGGTGGGAACATCCTGATCCATCCGCGCACCATTCGAAAGATCGGGCGCAAACGGTTCGAAGAGATCTTGGCAGAGTTCAAATACGGCACCATCGCTATCAACGCCTGGACCGGCCTTGGCTTTCTTTTGGCGCCTGTGCCCTGGGGCGGCTTTGCCGGTGCGACATTGCAAGACGTGCAATCGGGCATTGGCACGGTGCATAATTCCTTCATGCTGGAGACGACAGAACGTGTGGTGGTTGAGGCCCCCTGGGCCCCGTTCCCGCGCAACCTGCTGTCTGGCCGGATCACCCTTTTGCCGCGTCCGCCGTGGTTTATCACCAACAAGCAACAGCATGTTGTCGGCAAGCTGCTGACCCGGTTCCAATACAAGCCAAGCTGGTTCAAATTGCCCCGCATTTTCCTGCACGCTTTGCTGGGTTGACCCTTGGGCCGTGAAGGAGGCCAGGCAAGCATGAACATTCACAGAGGCGCTGAGCGCAAGGCGGATCGCGAAGAAGCCAAACAGCGCAAGCGTGAAGGCAAGAAGACAGAGATCGCCAACAGCGCGATCTCTGCGCTCAAGGTGTTTGGCTATGCCCAAACCACGTTGCGCGATATCGCCGATCAGTCCGTCATGTCCCTGGGCATGATGCATTATTATTTCGACAGCAAAGAAGAGCTGCTGATCTATTGCGTCAGGCTTTATAAAGAGGAGTTTGTGGCCAACCTGCAGGCCGCTGTCGCGGGGGCCTCTCCGCAAGAGGGGCCGGCGGAGGCGTTTGTGAGCGCGCTGATCCAGACCATTGAGCAGGATTCCGAAATTCACCGGCTGTGGTACGACATCCGCTCACAATCCATGTTTGATCCTTCTTTCAAACCGGTGGTCTCAGATCTTGAAGCGTCGATGGCCGGTTTGATGAAGGATTTCTGCACCGATCCAGACGACGCAGACGAAGTGCATCTGCTTTATGCGCAGATCGACGGTGTTTTTCGGTTCATCCTGCAGCAATCCCTGTTTGGGGTGCCGCTTAGCCCTGAGAAAATGCGTAAAATGTTCATGGGCGCGCTGCGCTAACCTGTCTATCCGGGCTTTGGGCCTGTTGGCGCAGAAAAATCTGTCGTCGTATGCGACGGCATTCAGATTTTTTCAACTGCTGCTGTCTTATGGCTGTGTCACTCAAAATACCCCTTAGCCCGTAAGGATGTGACATGTCGGACGCACGCCCAATCTCAAAACAAATTTCATCAATCAGCAGTTCTTTGATCCTGGGGCTGCTTGCGCTTTCGGTGTTTGCCGTCGCGATAACCTTGCTGATGCGTCTATTTTTCTCGGACTTTCGGGAAACCAGCGACACAACCCTTATCGCCAACACCGTTTTGGAAGACATCCTGGAGGCACGCATCGACGCGTTAAAGTGGCGGATTGAGCCAAGCGAAGAACAGATCAGCAGCCTGTTGGGCAACCTGACCGAGATTGACGAAGCGCGCGCAGATGCCGAAGAGATTCTGAACGAGGATCTCGCAGCTGACCCAGACCTTGCGCAATTCAGCGGCCCAGCTGCAGACCTACGCAGATGAGTTCGGGCATATGGTGGATGCAAATGCCGAATACCAAGCGGTTGAAGAGCAGATGTCAGTGTCGGGGATTGCCGCGCGCGAATCCATCACCGAGCTGATGTCGAGTGCGCATATCGCTGGTGATTTATCCTCGGTGTTCTATGCAGGCCGGGCGCAAGAGGCGTTGATGTTGGGGCGGTATTACCTGGAACGCTATCGCCATTCAGAGCAGCAAGTTGATCTGGACCGCGCAATTGTTGAGATGGAAACATCAGAAGAGCAGCTGAAAACCATCATTCGTCAGGTGAACAACCCAACCCGCCAAGATATAGCGATGACGGCGCTGAGCGCGTTGGAGGATTTCATCAGCCACAAGAACGAACTGGCGGTCCTGATCAAAACCCAGATCGCGGCACGTAACATCATGGACCGGATTGGCCCGGAAGTTGTTCATGCGGTCGAAACGGACCTTGATGCCGCGATCCAGGTACAATCTGATTTGGGTCAACGGACGCAACTGCTGACCTTCTGGGCCACGGTTGCGCTGGCCTTGGCGGCGACGGTGATTGGCGGCTACGGTCTGAGAACATCGCGGAAACTGTCGCAGAAGGTCTCTCAGGACATCGAAACCTCTGTGACGGCGTTGACGCAGATTGCCGGTGGCGATCTGGACACCGAAGTGCCCAATCTCGAGGTTGATAACGAGCTGGGGCGCATGGCCCGCGCCCTGGAGGTGTTCAAGCAAAACAGCAAAGACGTGATTGCGGCGGCTGAGCGGGAAAAGCGGGCCGAAGATACCCGCCGCCAAGAGGCTGAAGCACGCAAGCGGGAACAAGAAGAACAACGCGCCGCCGCCGAAGCCAAAGCCGCACAGGCCCGTCAGGAAATGGTGCAATCCCTGGGGGCGTCGGTTGGCAAAGTGCTGCAAGCCGCGTCGCGGGGCGATTTCTCACAACGGGTGGTCGCGGATTTCGAAGAGAAAGAGTTCGTGGATCTGGCGCAGGCTGTAAACACCCTGGTTGAGGATACGGAGGCAAGTATCAATGCTGTCAGCATGGTGATGTCGCGGGTGGCCGACGGCAACTTGACCAGTGAGATGGAAGGCGCGTTCCAAGGGGCCTTTAAGGAACTGCAGGACAGCACCAACCAGATGATCAAAGGCCTGCGGGAGCTGGTGGGAAGCATCACCTCAAGCAGTGCGACGGTGGCGGATTCCTCTAGTGAGCTGCGCGATACGTCGAAAACACTCTCCAACCAGGCGGAGCAGAACGCAGCTTCGCTGGAAGAAACCTCTGCCGCGTTGGAAGAGCTGACCGCGAGCATCAAACAGATGAGCGACAACATTGCCGCCGCCAGCACCAATGCGCAGCAGGCCCGCAGCACCGCGCAATCCAGTGGGACAGTGGCCTCTGCGGCGGCTGATGCGATGTCGCAGATATCTGATGCGTCAAAAGAGATTTCCTCTGTGGTGACGGTCATCAATGACATCGCTTTCCAGATCAACCTGCTGGCGCTGAACGCCGGGGTTGAAGCCGCGCGCGCGGGCGAATCTGGGCGCGGGTTCTCAGTTGTGGCCTCTGAGGTCCGCCAGCTGTCACAACGTGCCAGTGAAGCCGCCAAGGAAATCGCCGATGTGATAACGCGCAGTGATGTGGCCGTTTCCGACGGTGTGACAAAGGTGGCTGAGGCGCAGGCGTCGCTTGAAAAAATCTCCGAACGTGCGGTGGGTGTTTCAGAAAGCATTGATGAGATTTCGAACGCCGTGAACGAACAGGTGGCTGTCGTGGGTGAGATCAATGCAGCCGTGTCCCGGATTGACCACAGCACGCAGAAACAGGCGGCTTCCTTTGAGGAGGTGACCGCCGCCAGCGGGCTGCTGTCAAACGAGGCGGCGGGGCTGAAGCAAACCACCGCGCAATTCAAAACAACGGGTGAGTTGCTGAGCCTGTCAGAGACGACGGCGCTGGCGTCTTGACGCAGCACTTTTGCCGGGGGGTGTAATGCCCCGCGGCTGGCAGAGCGGGCGAAAGCCAATATGCGGCGGATGCGCGCGCCTCGTTCAGCGGCCCATTGGGCCGTTGAATGCCGTTCAGCCCGCACTGGCATCACAATGATACCGTTTCATTACCTCTGAGTTGTCAGACCTTTGCCCCAAATTTTCCTTATTCCGCCCGTACCTCGGACCCCGGCGCATAGCCACGTCAGTCAGAAGACTCGACATAGATGAGAAACAAGGAGACCGACAATGTCATCCATTCTCACCAATAACTCCGCGACCAATGCTCTGGCGACACTCAAGTCGATCAACAAAGGTCTTACCGAAACTCAAAGCCGTGTTTCCTCGGGTCTGCAAGTGCGGTCCGGCAAGGAAAACGCAGCCTATTTCGCAATCTCGGAAACGATGAAAGGCGATAGTGGCATGTTGAAAGCCATCAATGAGGGCATGACAGCGACAAAGAATTCCGTCGCCACCGCCCGTCTTGGTGCTGAAACAGTGAGCGATCTGGCACAGCAAGTGGTGGAGCGCATCGCGTTTGCCCAAAGCGATGGTGTCGACAAAGCTGACGTTCAGTCCGAAATCGATGCGCTGGTCGTAAACATGCAATCTGCCATTGATCAGGCGACCTTTAACGGGGACGATCTGGTTGGCGGTGCTGCGGCAACCCAGACTGTTGTGTCCGGTATCTCCCGTGCGGGCGGTACATTTGCCACAACAACCATCTCCTTCGATTCTGTTGATTTGCAGGCCATCCAAACTGCCCTGGACGGCATCAACCTGACAACGTCAACAGACCTCGCAGCGGATCTGGTAACTGCCGAAGGCCAGTTGCAAAACGCAATCTCAGCTGCCACCGACATGGGCGTGGCCGAGAACACTCTGGAAAACCAGATGGAGTTTCTCGACAGTCTGACGGACACCTTCGATTCCGGCATCGGTGCGCTTGTTGACGCCGATATGGAAGAAGAAGCAGCCCGTCTGCAGGCCTATCAGGTGCAGCAACAGCTGGCGACACAGTCGCTTGCGATTGCAAACCAGGGTCCTCAGAACATTCTGAGCCTGTTCCGCTAATCGGGACCAATTCAAGACCGCCCCGTCCGGCACATATGGTCGCACATTCATGCCGGGCGGGGCCCCTTTTGGGCCCGCAACGCTGATCCCACCCTGATGCGGGGCCGATCCCTCCTTATTTGATCCCAAGTTTTTTCAAGACCGCGCTTTCCCTCAGCGCGGTCTTTTGGGGTGAGAAGGGGCCAGTTGCCCAGTGGTATCCGCGTTGGAACGCAGCCTGTTTTAGTGGTTGTCGCGGGGCAGGGATTTGCGGGCGATATCCCGAAACTCAGCAGCGCCCTTAAGGGTCATTCCGTGATCCAGGCGGCCCACTTTTTCGCGGAATAGAGCCTGCCAAGGGGATTGGCTTTCTGGGATGGCATACCCGCCTGCCTCTTGCAGGGCGATGGAGCGGGCGGTCAGCTCTTCGGCAGAGATGAGCATGTCAGCGGTGCCTTTGCCCAGATCAATGCGCACCCGATCCCCGGTTTTCAAAAGCGCCAGCCCGCCGCCATCCGCCGCCTCAGGTGAGGCATTCAGGATCGAGGGAGAGCCAGAGGTGCCGGATTGGCGACCGTCACCGATGCACGGCAGCGCCTCGACCCCTTGTTTGATCAGGTAGGCGGGCGGGCGCATGTTCACCACTTCGGCCGCACCGGGATATCCTTTGGGGCCTGCGCCGCGCATGAAGAGGATGCAGCCCGCGTCAATGTTTTCAGCCGGGTCATCAATGCGGTGGTGAAAATCCTCTGGCCCGTCGAAGACAACGGCACGGCCTTCGAAAGCGTCGGGGTCTTCGGGGTTTGAAAGATAGGCCGCGCGGAAGGCCGGCGAGATCACTGAGGTTTTCATGATCGCGCTGTCAAAAAGGTTGCCCTTAAGATTGAGAAAGCCCGCCTCAGCCTTGAGCGGGGCGGCCGCAGGCAGGATCACATCGGCGTTCTTGCTGCGCAAATGGCCACAGTTTTCCGCCATGGTCCGCCCATTTGCGGTAAGCGCATCCGGGTGGGGCAGCAGGCCTTCTGCGATCAATTCGCCCACCACAGCGGGCACGCCACCGGCATGCTGATAATCCTCGCCCAGGTATTTGCCCGCCGGTTGCAGGTTGACCAAAAGCGGGATCTGATGCCCCAGCGCCTGCCAATCGTCATTATCAAGCGGCACGCCAAGGTGACGCGCCACGCCGTTCAAGTGGATCGGTGCATTCGTGGAGCCGCCGATGGCGGAATTGATGACAATCGCGTTTTCAAACGCTTCGCGCGTCATGATGTCGGAGGGCCGCAGATCTTCCCAGACCATATCGACAATGCGCTTGCCGGTCTCATATGAGATTTGCCCGCGTTCGCGGTAAGGGGCCGGAATGGCGGCGGAGCCGGGCAGCTGCATCCCCAGCGCTTCGGCCAGGGAGTTCATCGTGGTGGCCGTGCCCATGGTGTTGCAATAGCCCACGGACGGGGCAGAGGCGGCGGCGATTTCCATGAACTCATCTGTGTCAATCTCGCCCGCGGCCAGCTGTTCACGTGCCTTCCAGATCACGGTGCCAGAACCCGCACGCTCGCCTTTCCACCACCCGTTGAGCATGGGACCGACGCTAAGCGCGATGGCGGGGATGTTCACGGTGGCGGCAGCCATCAGCAAAGCGGGCGTGGTTTTGTCACAGCCGATGGTCAGCACGACACCGTCCAGCGGATAGCCATAAAGCGTCTCTACCAAGGACAAATAGGCCAGGTTACGGTCCAAAGACGCGGTGGGGCGTTTGCCGGTTTCCTGTATCGGGTGCACCGGGATTTCAATGCAGGTGCCGCCCGCGGCGATCACGCCGTCCCGCACCCGTTTGGCCAGTTCCAGGTGGTGGCGGTTGCAGGGCGACAGATCACTGCCGGTTTGCGCAATCCCGATGATGGGTTTGCCTGATTGCAGCTCTTCCCGGGTGAGCCCGTAGTTGAGATACCGTTCCAGATAGAGGGCGGTCATTTCCAGATTGTCAGGGTTCATGAACCATTGGCGTGAGCGTAGGTCCTGGGTGGTGATCTTTTTGGTCATGGCCAAGCAGCCTTTAACTTGGGGTCGGGGATACATGTTAGCGTATGACAGAGATAGACTTTCGCCTGCAACCCCTCTCGCTTAGGGTTGGGCGCGAAGCTGGCAGTGTGGGGAGGCGAAGCGGATGACCAAAATCTTGATTTTGGGGGAGGTGGCATGATCGGGCAAAAACTGGCCCGGCGGTTGGCGGCAGACCCGAGTTATGCAGACGCGCAGATTGCGCTTTTTGACCGTGGCTTTGCCCAGAGCATAGAGGCATTTGATGAGATCACGGGCAACATCGCAGATCCGGCAACGGCCAAGGCATTGGCAGGGCGGCGACCTGATGTGATCTATCATTTGGCTGCCATCGTGTCTGGCCAGGCCGAGGCGGAGTTTGAGCTGGGCTGGGACGTGAACATGATGGCGACCTGGCATCTGTTGTCCGCACTAAAGGCGGAGCATGACGCATCAGGCGGGGTGTACCGGCCCCGGGTGATCTTTACCTCATCGATTGCGGTGTTTGGGGGGCCGTATCCCGATCAGATTGATGATGATTTCCTGACCGCCCCGCAAACAAGCTATGGCGCGCAAAAGGCCGCTTGTGAGCAGATGGTCGCCGATTTCAGCCGCAAAGGTTTCATTGACGGATTTTCCCTGCGTTTGCCGACGATCACGGTGCGCCCGGGTGTTGCGAATGCGGCGGCGTCTTCGTTTTTCTCTGGCATCATTCGTGAACCCCTGAACGGGGCCCAAGCGATTTTGCCGGTGCCCGATACGGTGCGGTTCTGGTGCGCAAGCCCACGGGCTGCGGCAGGGTTTCTGGTGCATGCAGCGGGCATTGATACCGCGCGGCTGGAAGGGCGGCGGGCGATGAACCTGCCGGGGATCAGTTGCACGGTGGCTGAACAGATTGACGCGTTGCGCCGTGCGGCGGGACAGGCTGCGGTGGACCGCATTCGGCCCCAGCCAGATGCCGACATCCAGCGCATTGTTGACGGCTGGCCCATGGATTTCGCGCCCGCACGGGCGATTGCCTTGGGGTTTGAGGCCGAAAGCAGCTTTGATGAGATCATCTCAGTGTATCTGGAGGATGATTTTCAGGCGGTTTAATGCCTGAAACCAAAGGCACCCCAGGGGGGCCGTTTAACCGGCCTTATCCCCTGCGCATTGCACCTTAATACCCCATCGCGCAGCCATCTTTGCGCGGATCAGAGCCTGCGATCAGTACACCGGCGTCATGGTCAATTTCGATGATTTGCCCGCCGCCAATCGCCTCTTTGGACCAGCTGACGGGGTGGCCCTTGGCGGCCATGCCATCGCTGAGCGCTTGGCCCAGGGGGGTTCCAGTTCCAGCACGTTGTCGTCGCTCCAGAAAACGCGGGGGCTGTCCAGCGCCTCTTGGGGGTCCATGCCGAAATCGCGCACGTTGGTGATGACATGGGTGTGGCCCACGGGTTGGTATTGCCCGCCCATCACGCCGAAACAGTATTTGGGTTTGTCGTTTTGCAGGGCCATCGCGGGGATGATGGTGTGCAGCGGGCGTTTGCCGCCTTCGATGGTGTTGGGATGACCGGGCAACACCCGAAAGCCTGCGCCGCGGTTTTGCAAGATGATGCCGGTCTTGTCGGTGACGATACCGGAGCCAAAGCTTTTGAAAACTGAGTTGATCAGCGAAACGGCCATGCCATCGCGGTCCACCACGCTAAGATAAACCGTATCGCTTTGGAAGTTCGGGTCCGGGCTGGGCAGATCGGCATTGCGCGTGTTGGGATCAATGGTGGTGGCCAGTGCCTTTGGCCCAGGCTTTGTCGATCAACGCCTCGGCGGCGTGGCCCATCGTATCCGGATCACCGATATGCGCGTCGCGGATGGCATAGCCAATGCGCGCGGCTTCGATTTCCAGGTGGTAGCGGTCCACCCCATGGGGATCGAGGCCTGCCAGATCAAAGCGTTCGAGGATATTGAGGATGATCTGGGCGGTCAGGCCGACGCCGTTTGGCGGCAGTTCGGCCAGATCAATGTCGCGGTAACCTGAGGTGATGGGGGTACAAGGGTCAGCGGTCATGCCGGCCATGTCTTCTTCTGTCATCACCCCACCACGGGCGTGCAGTTCTGCAACGATATCGGCGGCAACGGGACCTTCGTAGAATCCTTTGGCCCCTTGGCGCGCAATCACTTTGAGAGTTTCGGCAAGTGCGGGCAGTTTGTGGATGCGGCCACAGGTGGGCGCGGCCCCGTTCACAAGATAGTGCCGTCCGCCCGCCCCTTGGCTGGCGAGTTTGTTGGCGCTGTCGGTCCAGTCTGCCCAGACCTTGGGATAGACCACAAAACCATCCTCGGCGGCGGCGATTGCCGGTTGCAGCGCTTTGCCCAGATCATAGGTCCCGTGCGAGGCCAGCAGGCTTTCCCAGCCTTTCACAACGCCCGGCACAGTCACGGAATGGGGGCTGAGCAGATCCATCGCGCTCCAGCCTTCGGCCAGCAGCATTTCCGTGCTGAGGGCGGCGGCGGCCCGGCCAGAGGCGTTCAAGCCGTAAAGCGCCGCGCCCGGTTTTGAGATCAGCGCAAAGCAATCGCCGCCAATGGCTGTCATTGCGGGTTCAACCACGGCCAGGACCGCCGCGGCGGTGACACCGGCATCCACCGCATTGCCTCCTGATTTGAGAACGGCAAGCCCGGCCTCAGTTGCCATCGGATGGGAGGTGGCAAGAGCGGCGTTCGCGGCATAAATCGGGGACCGGCCTGGCAGGTGAAAATCGCGCATGTGAACTCCTTTATTCTGGAGCGTGACATAGCATAGCGTTTCGGCAAAGAAAGTAAGCCTGCCCAAAAAACGGGCAGCGGTCTGCGCTCTTTAATGGGCGAAGATCTGGATTTTGCCGTTGCGCCCCTTGAGCGTCAGGGCGCCTTCTTCGCGCAGCTGGTCAAGATAATGCGCGGTGCCGTCCTGGCCTTCGGCCTGAGCGGCCTCGATCAACTCAGCGCTGGCCAGGCAACTGCATCCCACTTCTCGGGTTGCGGTTTCAAGTCGGCTGGCGATATTCACGCTGTCGCCCAGCACCGCAAATTCAAGCCGTTGATCTGAGCCCACGTTGCCGATCACCACAGGGCCGTAATGCACCCCAATAGCAAGCTTCAGCGCGCGCACGCTTTCGTCAGATTGCTTGGCTTTCCAACTGTCGAAGGCCTTTTGCATTTCAATCATGCAGGCCAGCGCATCTGAGGCATCGGTTTGGGATGGCTCGGGCGTGCCAAACGTGGCCATGATCCCATCGCCGATGAATTTGTCCAAGGTACCACGGTGATCAAAGACAACCCGCGCCAGGGTGCCATGTACATCGCGCAACAGCGCAATGGTTTCGCGGGCGGAATGCCGTTCAGACCAACTGGTGAAGGCCACTAAATCGGCAAACATCACGGCCGCTTTATGCTCAGCCGGGTCGGAGAACGGATCCGACCGCTCTGCCAGCATCTGCGCGGTTTTACGCGGGAAATAGCGGCCCAGGTTTTCACGCTCCTGTGCCAGACGGGCTTGCCGCTCTACCATTTTGCGCGATCTGCGCACAGAAAGCGCCAGCAGCCCCGAGACGATTAGGATCACGACAACTTCTTGTGCGCGCACGTCCACATCGACGTAGGTAGGCTGTAGCGCGAAATCGATGAAGTCATCATTTGGCCCGGGACGGCCCCAGATGGTGTCGGGCAACCGCAAAATAGCGATCACCCCGACTGTCCAGGCGACGGCGGCAGAAAACCCGCCCCAAAGCACCAGCCGTGGCTGATAGGCATAGGCCAACCCGCCGATGAGAATGAAGAAGTAGATGAAGGTTTCAAACCGAAAGGCGAACTGCACGGGAAGCGTAAAGGGCGACAGCGGATTGGGCAGCAGAATGATCAGCGCCATCAGCGCAGCATCGGCTGAAACGAAAGCATAGAGGTGCCATTTTCTGCGCCATGAGGATTTGGCCACCAAATAGGATCCCCACCCCAACGCAGCAAACAGCAGCAAATAAAAGTAGATCATCAGCGGCGAGGGCCAGGGCGTGACATAGGTGACCAAGGGCACCACAGAGGCCAGCGCGATGGTGCGCGCGATGGTGGCGATTTTCTGCGCCGCCAGCTCTTCGGATCGCAAAGAATCTGCGATAGCAGAGGGGGTGGTGGATTTGGGGATGCGCGCCATCAGGATCCTTCAACAGGTTTGAACGCAGACTGCAACTCTTTCATCATATGGGGGCAGTCCGGAGGCCTGCCACAGAAATATGGGTTCGGGTGCAAAAGACTGCCGGTTGCTGGCACCTTTGGCGGCGGGTTAAGTGCGCGCCTTCACGCAGGCGTGACCGCAGCGATGTGCAGATGCGGGGATATGTCCCTGAATAAACCGGGCAGAGGGGCTATATTAACAGGCACGACCATGACCCCACCCCGTGCAACGACAGGAGATGATCCATGAAACAGACCAAATTGATGTCCCGCCGTTTGATGTTGGCCGGTGGTGCCGGATTGGTGAGCGCGGTGGGGCTGGGCAAAATGACAACGCCCGCGCGCGCCCAAGGGCTGGCCCCCACGCCGACGATGCGCGGTGGGGCCAATAACTATCGTCCCGGCGCGCCGATTGTGGACCGGATCGGCGGCGGTGGATTTACCATGACAGGCACGGTGCGCCGTGCAGGCGATGGGATGCCCTTGCCCGGCCAACGCATTCAGATCTGGGCACATACCACCGAAGGACATGAGCGCGACCCCGAAAGCCACGGTGCCACGCTCACGAACGCCAATGGTGTTTTCACGATGGACATGCCGCAGATCGTGCCAGCCTTTGGGCAGGCACACGGGCATTTGGCCTATGACAGTGATGCGTTTGAAACGGTGTTCCTGCGCCCCTTGATGGCCAGCCCGTCAGATACGCGGTTGCACGTCGATTTCGTCCTGGTCCCCGTCTGAGGGCGTCTGGCATGCGGCAGGGCATGATCTGGGCTGCGGTGGGACTGGTTCGTCTGGTGCCCCTGATCGCGGCGGGTCTGTCGCCGCTGTTGGCCTGGCGTGAGCCTGTCTATATCGCGGCGGGGTTTGCTGGTGTTCTGGGCCTGGCCTTGATGTTACTGCAGCCGTTGTTGGCCGGCGGGCTGTTGCCGGGGATGCGCCTTGCCCCATCGCGCCGGGTCCACAGGGCGGTTGGGGTGGCGCTGGTGCTTTGTGTGGCGGGCCATGTGGTTGGCCTGTGGATCACCAGCCCCCCCGATGTGATTGACGTTCTGCTCTTCCGCTCGCCCACACCCTTTGCGCTTTGGGGGGTCATCGCGATGTGGGCGGTGATTGCCGCGGCCCTTATGGCCCTGCTGCGCCGCCCTTTGGGCTGGCGGCCACGCGTCTGGCGGATCTGTCATGCCGGACTGGCCGCCATCACCGTGACAGGCACCGTTGGTCATGCACTGTTGATCGATGGCACGATGGAATGGATCAGCAAGCTGGCGCTTTGCGCGGCGGTGGGCGCATCGACGGTTTGGGTCATCGCGCGGATGCGCGTCTAAGGGCCAACCGTGACGGTGCGTGCGGCCATCAGTTTGGGATCGCCCAGAAACGTGCCGCAGCCTGCACTGTCCATGATCCAGCGGCCCAGTGGCCGGTTTTGCACCATCACCGTCGGGCAACCTTTGACGATGGGCACCATCGGCAGGGGCGGCGTGAACGCGGGCGGCGGGCCAAGCTGTGGCGGATGCGCAGGGCCCGCGCTGGTGGCCCCGGTGCAGGCGACAAAATCACCCATCACGGCGGCTGGCATCATCTCAATCATCACGGTCGGAATGCGCCCAGGCTGCGGCATGGAGATCAGCCCGCTGGGGACAAGCATGTCGTGCGTCAAAGGATCGGTCAGCCGGGCGGCAGGGAACATATCTGTCTCCTTTTCAACGGCAATAATGCCAGCAATAGGGCCTTGTGACAAATGAATTGGCGGCAGAGTTGTCAGAATTGGCCCTTGAGCGTAGGCTTGGACCAGAGCTGAAGGGGATCCCAGATGATTTCAGAAGGCGAAAAGGAAGAGATCAGAGCGCTGATCAAAGTCGCCGGAAAGCGCACGCTGAACTTTGGCGTCTGCATCGGAGAAGAGCCCGAAGAGACGGTGCTGGTCATGCACCGCCGCAACAAACCCATCGCCTGCGCGCGCGAAGCGAAAGCCGAAGGCACCACAATGCGCGTCGCCAAGGGCATGATGGAAATGCAAGACCGCACGCTCAAACTGGCCTGCGAAGGGCGCGTGCCGTCGGGTCTGACCAAAGCGGTCAAGAAGTACCTCAAATTGATGCGGCTGAGCTATAAGGTGGAGCTGGTCAAAGAAGTGGCCCCCCTGCCCGATGAAGCTGAGGAAGAGGAGGAGGCGCAAAATGCAGCGCCCGCCGCCGCAGAGGCACCCTCAGACCAAGAACGCTATGAGGCGCTGAGCGGGCCCATGGCCCAGCAAATTGAAGAGATCACCGCCGCAGGCCACCCCAAGGCTGCAAAGATCGCGGCGGTCTGGGATCTGGCGCAAAAACGCGCCGAGGGTGGTGATTTTCGCACAGCAACCAAAGCGGTCAGCAAATTGGCAACGCTGATCTGATTGAACGCAAGGCCCGCCGCTTGGGGCCGCTGATGGAAAGTTATATTGGAAAGATGAAGCGGGACGGTTTCGCTTCATCTTTCCAATATAACTTCAATCCAACCGTTGCTACGGGCACTGAACTTAGCGGGGTGCGAAACCCCAGCCGGGCTAACCTGCTTTCAAAATGGCCGGAATGTTTTGCACCGCTGCTTTGGTGGCCGGACCAAACCGGCTGAGCAAATCCACCTTCTCGGTATCCGTGGGATCAAACCCGGCCATGATGTGGTTCATCGCTTGCAGTCGGGTCCGGTCCATCCAGGCCTTTACGGGGGGCACTTTTGACCAGGCCCCCTGGTTCATGAGGGCGGGCATCATTTCAGCGATGTATTGCGCAGGCGTGTCGTGGAAGTTGACGATATGCGTGCAGGCGGCCCGCGTGGCGGCGTCTGGCACATGCGCTTCCAGCACCGCGATCAAGGCGGCCCCAAACAAAGGTTGGAAGGGGCGGATCATATGTAGGTTAATCTCGTCTCCGTCAAAGACGGGCGGCAGGCCGGCGGGCGCGACCACCCCGGCAGAGGCGGAGCAATCAACATAAAGGGTATCCGCTGGCATCTTCTGCGTGCCCTCCGCCAGGATCAGACGCCCGGGTTCAATGGCTTGGACATGGCCCTTTCGGATCACGTTTTTGATGCTTGCCAAAAGATCTAATTCGCGGGGCGAACAGGTTGCCGCGTGGAACTTGGTGGGCGTGACATCAGGGTCTATCCGGCACCAGGTTTTTGCTGCCTCCATGCCTGCGCAGAAGGCATCAACTGACGCAACAGAGCCTAAAAGCTCAAACTCCGTCAAAAATGAGCTGATGGTTTTGCTGAACCGGGCAGGATGGTTCAGGATCTGGTTGCGGTTAAAGAGCCAATAGTCATTTGGGCGCACCCAAGTGATGTTTTCAGGCGCAACGCCCTTTTCGCGCAGCCAGACGGCGGCATCCATGCCGGTTTTGCCTGCGCCGATGACACAATACTGACGGTGATCTTTCGCCCGTTGCGGCAGGTCGTTCACCGGCACGCAAACTGCGCCTTCAGCAATGCTGAACTTGGGCGTATGGGTGGCCGGGATGCTGCCGAGATCACCCCAGAGGCCCGCGTTGACGATCTTTTTGCCGACCTCAACCTGGGTTTCTTGGCCGGTGATCAGATCCCTGAGCCTGCCCCTGCCAAGATGCTCTGTGTTGCGCAGATAGGTGACACGGCCTGTGGCCAGGTAGGTGTTCTCCATCAGGTCATGAAAGTAGTGCAGGATCTCAGCCTTGGTGGAAAGCTCATAGGTGGGGTGCGTTGGATCATCTTCTTTTGTGCGTTTGGCGCTGAGGTGCTTGGAGTTCACACCATAAAAGCTTGCCGATTGGTGCAGCCGGACAAAGGGGTAGGCGTCATTCCAATGCCCCCCTGGCGCGTCGCGCCTGTCTGCGATGACCACAGTTGCGTCCGTTTCGGAAAGCAGAACATCCAGAAACGACAGCGCAGAGGCCCCCGCACCGGAAATCAGGTAATCAGCGTGCATCAGCGATCCTTTCGCAGCTTAGTCTGAGAAGATGGCGAGGCCGAGCCATTCGGCAACCACCGCTGGCGTTTCTTCGCCCTCAATCTCAATGGTCAGGGTGTTGGTGCGCAGCATGCTGGTGGCGTCGCGCGCATCAGCGGCCATGAGCGTAAAGCGCCCCCGCACCCGCGCCCCCGCTTTCACCGGCATCAGAAACCGCATTTTGTTCATGCCATAGTTGATGCCCATCACCTGGCCCGGCAGCATGTCAAAACAGTCATAGGCAAAGCGGCTGGCCAGCGAGAGCGTCAAAAATCCATGCGCGATTGCACCGCCAAAGGGCGTTTCACGCGCCGCGCGTTCTGGATCGACATGGATCCATTGTTCGTCATGGGTAGTTTTGGCGAAATCGTCGATCATTTGCTGATCCACGGTGATCCAGTTGGACACGCCCACTTCGGTGCCGATGAGGGGTTTGGCGTTTTCAATCGCTTTGGCGAGGGATGACATATCTGCGCTCCTTAGCTTGGGTCCGGGCCGACACGGACCAGACGTTTGCCTTTGTTATCGCCCGCCAACAGGCCCATCAGGGCCTTGGGTGCGTTTTCCAGCCCGTCGACGATATCTTCGTGTACTTTGATCTGGCCGGTGCTGACCCAATGCTGCATCGCGCGCAGGCATTTGTCATCGTTATGGGCAAAGTCCATGACGATAAAGCCTTCCATGCGCAGCCGCTTGACCACCAACACACCCGGCAGATTGCGCGGGCCCATAACGGCGTCGGTGTCATATTGGCTGATGGCACCGCAGCAGACGATGCGACCCCGTTCGTTCATGAAGTTCAGGGCGGATTCCAGGATCTTGCCGCCGACGTTGTCGAAATAGACATCCACGCCATTGGGGCAGGCTGCGGCGATGCGCTTGCTTAACCCCGCTTCGCGGTAGTCGATGCAGGCGTCAAACCCCAACTCATCTTCCACCCATTTGCATTTCTCTGGCCCACCAGCGATGCCGACAACATGGCACCCGATCGCCTTGGCGATTTGTCCGACGTATCCCCCAACAGATCCCGCAGCGGCGGACACCAACACCGTTTCGCCGGCCATGGGTGTGCCGATGGACATCAGCCCGTGAAAAGCCGTTTTACCGGCAATGCCGTAGACCGACATGAGATGAGAAAGCGTCTCTACTTTGGGGAGTTTCTGCACTTTGTGCGCCGGTGCGGTGATGTAATCGGACCAAACCGCCTCAGCGGCGACGATGTCACCGGGGGCCAGCTTGGGGCTTTGGCTCTCCATCACTTCGCAGATGGCGTAGGTGGGCATGGGATCGCCCGCCTGTACCGCCGCACGGTAGGTTGCGCCCTTCATCCAGGACCGGTTCGCCGCATCAATGGACATCAAGACCACGCGCAACAGCACTTCGCCCGCAGCGGGCACTGGCATCTCAGCCTCTGACAGGGCGAAGGTATCCGCGTTGAGCGGCCCGGAGGGCAATTCGGCGACGGTGATCTGGCGGTTTGGCATGGGTTGTGTCCTTATAGGGTTCATCAAGGAGATGGGGCATGAAAGAAGCACGGCAACATCGGTTTCAGCTGCCGCCCGGCGCGGCAGATCTTTTGCTGATCCGTCACGGCGAAACACAGGCGGCTGTTCGGGGTGAGAGCTTTCCGATGGTTGACGGGCAGGGCGATCCGGCGTTGCGCGCGGAAGGTGAGGCACAGGCGCTTGCCGTGGGCGCGCGGCTGAAAACAGAGCCTATCAAGGCGATTTACGTCACCACGATGCAGCGTACGCATCAGACGGCGGCCCCGCTGGCTGCGCATCTGGGGATGCAGCCGCGGGTGGAACCGGACCTGCGTGAGGTGTTTCTGGGCGACTGGGACGGGGGCGAGTTTCGCTTTCGCCAAGCCGAAGGTGATCCGGCTATCAAACGCGCGATGGAAAACCAGGAGTGGGGTGAGCTGCCGGGGGCGGAGACCACCGCTGCCTTGGAGGCGCGGGTGTGGCGCGGGCTGCAACGGGTGGCTGCAGCGCATCCTGATGAGCTGGTCGCGGTGGTGGTACATGGCGGCGTGATTGCCGCCGCACTGGCCCGGGCCACGGGCGCGCCGTCCTTCACGTTTATCGGCGCGGACAACGGATCCATCAGCCGGTTGGTGGTGGGGCCGGATTTCATCCGGCTGCGGGCGTTCAATGACGTGAGCCATCTTTAACCCCGGTCGATGTGATGTGGGGAGGATGCGCAAGCTCTGCGCACCCTACATCGTGACCACAACCTTGCCCAAGACCTTGCGGTCTGAGAGCAGGTGCAGCGCATCGGCGGCCTGCTCAAGCGGATAGTTGGCAGAGATGCGCGGCTTGATCTTGCCTTGGGCGTACAGCCCCAGCAGATCGCCCATGTTTTCGATATGCATCTGCGGCTCACGCATGGTGTGCGCGCCCCAGAACACGCCAACAATCTGACAGCCCTTCAGCAAGGTCAGATTGAGGGGGATTTTCGGGATGCCCGCCGGAAAGCCAACCACCAGATAGCGGCCTTTCCACGCCAAGGCCCGCACCGCAGGTTCGGCGTAATCGCCGCCAACTGCGTCATAGACCACATCAACGCCTTCGCCACCTGACAGTTTTTTGATTTGGGTGGAGAAGTCTTTTTGCGCAGCCCGGTCCGACATGTCCCGGCTGTAAATCAGCGTTTCATCCGCCCCCAGGTCACGACAGAACTCTGCCTTCTCCTCAGAAGAGACAGCGGCAATCACCTTGGCGCCTGCTGCCTTGCCCAGTTCAATCGCGGCCACGCCTACGCCACCAGCGGCGCCCAGGATCAGCAGGCTTTCACCTGGCTTGATCTCAGCCCGGTTTTTCAGCGCGTGATGGGATGTGCCGTAGGTCAGCACGAAACAAGCGGCTTCATCAAAGGGCATCGCGTCGGGGATTTTCATCACCCGTGCGGCATCCATGACCAGATGCGTGGCAAAGCCACCAAAGCCGCACATGCCCAAGACACGGTCGCCTTCTTGCAACCCTTCAACGCCTTCGCCAACAGCGTCGATGACACCTGCAACTTCGCCGCCCGGCGCAAAGGGGCGGGGTGGCTTCATCTGGTACATATCGCGGATGATCAGCGTGTCGGGAAAGTTGACGCCTGCGGCATGAACGCGGATGCGCACCTGCTTTTTGCCGGGGGTCGGATCCTCCATTTCAGTCAGTTCAAGCGTTTCTGGCCCACCGACGTCGTTGCTTAGCATTGCTTTCATGATGGCCTCTTTGAAATAAAATTTCGTGCAGTTGGGACGTGGCGTCGCATCTTGTCAATCGCGATTCCCGTGCTCATTCTGCACAGCGGAATGGATGTCCGCAAAATGACGCGACGTCGCTAGGGAGGATTGCAGATGAGTGAGCAGGAACTGGAAGCGTTCCGCGCGGAGCTGCGCGCGTGGCTTGAGGAAAACTGTCCCGAAGAGATGCGTGATGGTCTGCGGACCGAAGAGGGCATTTGCTGGGGGGTAAGACCTGGGTGTTCCAAAGCCAGGCCCAGAAGGATTGGTTGGAGCGTTGCGCGGCCAAAGGATACACCGTGCCGACCTGGCCTGTGGACTATGGCGGGGCTGGGCTGAACCGCGATCAGGAAAAGATTTTTAAGCAGGAAATGGACCGCATCAACGCGCGCTCTCCGCTAGAGAGTTTTGGCATTTGGATGCTGGGGCCTGCCCTACTGCACTTTGGCTCTCATGAACAAAAGCTGCATTATCTGCCGCCCATCGCGCGCGGCGAAATCCGCTGGTGTCAGGGCTATTCTGAACCGGGGGCGGGCTCTGATCTGGCCAATGTGCAGACCAAGGGCGAGGATAAGGGCGATCATTGGCTGGTGAACGGGCAAAAGATCTGGACCTCTTATGCCGATAAGGCTGATTGGATCTTTGCGCTGGTGCGGACCGACCGTGATGCGCCCAAGCACAAGGGCATTTCCTTCCTGTTGTGCGACATGGATCAGGCAGGTGTAGAGACCCGTCCGATCAAGATGATTTCAGGCATTTCGCCCTTCTGCGAGACGTTCTTTACCGATGCGGTGATCCCCAAGCACCAGATCGTGGGCGAAGAGAACAAAGGCTGGGACGTTGCAAAATACCTGCTGACCCATGAGCGTGAGATGATCTCGGGCGGGGCAGGTGGTTTGACCGGAACGGGCCGTGCCCTGGGTGCTGTGCTGGGTGAGACGATGCCAGAGATGGACGCAACCCTGCGTGCTGATGCCATGGCCTGCGAGATTGATACGCTGGCCATCGGGCTGACGCTGGAGCGGTACAAAGACCAGGCCGAGGCAGGTCAGGGGGCGGGCGATGCTTCAGCGATGTTGAAATACATGGGCACAGAGCTGAACAAGCAACGCCATGAGTTGATGATGTCTGCGGGCGGGTCGGATGCCTTGGAATGGGATGGGCCGCTGGGCAACCGCGCGGGCGATTGGCTGCGGACCAAGGCCAACTCCATCGAAGGCGGCACATCTGAGGTGATGCTGTCCATCGTGTCGCGCCGTGTGCTTGGGCTGCCGGGGTAAGCGAGATGGCAAAACTTGTGAAAACCGAAGAAGAAGTCATGCTTGCCGATATGGCGCGGGGGTTTCTGGATGGGGCCGCACCCGTCTCTAAACTGCGTGAAATGCGCGATGCGGGGCAGACCCATGATGCCGCTTTGTGGAAAGAGATGGCCGATATGGGCTGGGCCGGTGTTTTGGTGCCCGAGGCCGATGGCGGCTCTGACATGGGCTATGCGGCGGCGAATGTGATCGCGGGCGAGATGGGCAAAACGCTGGCGGTATCGCCTTTCATCTCAACAGCAGTGATTGCCGCAACGGCGCTGCGCCAGGTCAGCGACGCCCGCGCCAAAGAGGCGCTGGGCCGGATCGCAGCGGGTGAGGCCACCTATGCCTTGGCCGTGGATGAGGGGATCAAGTTTGATCCCGAAATGACCGCGCTTGAGGCGAAGGCCGAAGGCAACGGGTTCCGGCTGACGGGCAAAAAACAGTTCGTGGTGGATGGTGCCCTGGCCGACCGACTGCTGGTGCTGGCCAAGACGGAAAACGGTCTGACCCTTTTTGACATCCCCGCAGATCGTGCCGGGATTGAGCGCACCGCCACTCAGATGATCGACGCCCGCGATAGCGCGCGGATCGAATTTAGCGATGTAGAGGCCACGGGCGATGACGTCTTGGGCACCGTGGATCAGGCAATGACGGTGCTGAAACCCGCGCTAGAGGCCGGGCAGGCCGCCCTGGCCGCTGAAATGGCGGGGCTGTCGGCAGGGGCGTTTGAGATGACCGTGGGCTATCTGAAAGAGCGCAAGCAATTCGGGGTTGAGATTGGCCGCTTTCAGGCACTGCAACACCGTGCGGCGCATTTGTGGTGCGAAACGGAGGTGACCGCCTCTGCCATTCTCAATGCAGGCCGGATGCTGGATGAAGATCCTCAGAACGCAGGTCTTGCCGTATCGCTGGCCAAGGCCAAAGCCACCGCAACCGCCAAGCTGGCGGTGATTGAGGGCGTGCAGATGCATGGCGGTATCGGGATGACCGATGCCTATGACATGGGCTTTTACATGAAACGTGCGCGCGTCGGGGCGGAGTGGCTGGGTGATTACAGCTATCACGCCGAAAAGGTCGCTGCAGCGAGAGGGTTCTAAGATGGATATTCAGTCTCTATTCGGGCTTAATGGCAAGGTGGCGCTGGTCACGGGCGGTGCCACCGGGATTGGCCGCATGGCCTGCGAAGCGCTGGTGCGTGCGGGGGCCACGGTGCTGATGGCCTCGCGCAAGGAAGGCGCTTGCGAGGCCGTTGCCGCAGAGCTGAACGCGCTGGGCGCGCCCGGCAAGGCGATTGGTTTTGTCGGCGATGTCGGCACGGAGGCGGGCATTGATGCGCTGGTCGCGGCGGTAAAAGAGCGGACGGACAGCCTGCACATCCTGATGAACAACGCAGGCATCACCTGGGGTGAGCCTTTGGGGAAATTTCCGCATCATGCCTGGGAAAAGGTCATGAACGTGAATGTGGCGGGGATGTTTGACCTGACGCAAAAGCTGTTGCCGCTGCTGATTGCCTCAACCTCAGAAGATGATCCCGCGCGCGTGGTCAACGTAGGTTCAGTGATGGGCGAGCGGGAAATGGGCGATGGCGCTTATTCCTATTCCATGTCGAAAGCCGCGGTGCATCACATGACCCGGATCTTGGGCAAAGAGCTGGCGGGCAAACATGTGACGGTGAACGCTTTGGCACCTGGGCCTTTTGTGTCCCGGATGACGGCCTTTGCGACAGCGGATGAAAACATCCGCGACAAGGTAGGCAAGGACGTGCCGTTGGGGCGTGTGGGCCGGGATGAAGACATCGCTGGTTGCATGCTGTTTCTTTGCGGCAAGGGCGGTGCCTATGTCACCGGATCCATCGTGCCGGTCAGCGGCGGCATCAACGTGATGTCCGGCCCCAACATTTTTGAACAGGCGCTGCACTGATGTCTGAGATCCGTTTTGATGATCGTGTGGCCATTGTCACCGGCGCTGGCACCGGGCTGGGCCGCGCGCACGCCTTAGGTCTGGCGCAGCGTGGCGCGAAGGTGGTGATCAACGATCTGGGTGTGGGGCGCGACGGTTCTGGTGCCTCATCCGAGGCCGCTGCCGCTGTCGTGGCCGAGATTGAGGCCATGGGCGGTGAGGCGATGGCCCACGGCTGTGATGTGTCCGACGAAGACGGTGTGATCGACATGGTCAGCCAGGCGATTGCCGCCTGGGGACGTGTTGACATCGTGGTGAACAACGCAGGCATTCTGCGCGACAAGACATTTGCCAAAATGTCGATGGCAGACTTTCGCAAGGTGGTTGATGTGCATCTGATCGGGTCGGCCAATGTGGCCCATGCCTGCTGGCCCATCATGCGCGAACAAAAGTATGGGCGCATCGTTTTTACCGCCTCCGGCTCGGGCCTTTATGGCAACTTCGGGCAGTCCAACTATGGTGCGGCGAAGGCGGCCATGATGGGGCTAATGAACGTGCTGCACATGGAAGGCGCGCGCGACAACATTCGCGTCAACACGCTGGCCCCCACGGCCGCCACCCGCATGACAGAAGAGCTGTTGCCCGCGGAGGCGGCTGAGCTTTTGGCGCCTGAAACCATCACACCGGGGCTTTTGTATCTGGTGAGCGAAGATGCACCATCGCGCACCATTCTGGGCGCCGGGGCAGGCAGTTTTGCGGTGACCAAGGTGCATGAAACCCCAGGCATTACGTTGACGGGTGATGATCTGTCGCCAGAAACCGTGGCCGCCCGTTTTGATGAAATACTGGCGACCCAAGGGCAGGAAGAACTGCCTGACGCCTTTAGCCAGACGAAGAAATACACATTCAATGCAGCCGAGGCCCGTGGGCTAAAGCTGTCGTGGTCATAACTCAGGAGAAATCACATGCGTGACGCCGTCATCGTATCCACCGCCCGGACCCCCATTGGCAAAGCTTACCGGGGGGCTTTTAACAACACGACACCTCAGACCCTGATGGGGCACGCCATTGAACATGCCGTGGGCCGCGCGGGTGTAGACCCTGCATTGGTAAAAGACGTGATCGTTGGCTCCGCTTTGCAGCAGGGCCATACCTCAGGCAACATCGCACGCCAGGCGGCGTTGCGCGCCGGATTGCCGGTGACGGTGGCGGGCATGTCGCTGGACCGGCAGTGTGCCTCTGGCATGATGGCGATTGCTACAGCGGCTAAGCAGGTGGTGATGGATGGCATGGATGTTGTTGTTGGTGGCGGGGTTGAGAGTATCTCAATGGTGCAGACCCCTGAGATGCGCGTCAAAGCCGATCCTTGGCTGAAGGAAAACAAGCCAGAGGTCTATATGACCATGCTGGAAACCGCCGAAACGGTTGCCGCCCGCTATAACGTGAGCCGCGAAGTGCAAGACGCCTATGCCGCACAATCCCAAGAGCGGACCCATTTGGCCCAGGAGGCGGGTAAATTTGACGATGAGATCGTGCCGCTGACCTCGAAGATGCTGATCCAGAACAAAGAGACCAAAGAGATCTCTGAACATGAGGTCACGCTGGAAAAAGATGAGGGCAACCGTCCCGGCACCACCGCAGAGAGCCTTGCGGGGCTGCAGCCTGTGTTCAAAGACGGCCAGGTCATTAAGGAAGGCAAGTTCATCACCGCCGGCAACGCCTCTCAGCTGTCTGACGGCGCGTCGGCGAGTGTGGTGATGGAAGCGAAAGCGGCGGAGAAAGCCGGGCTTGAGCCGCTGGGCCGCTACGTGGGTGTTTGGGCCTCGGGGTTGGAGCCTGATGAGATGGGCATTGGTCCGATCTATGCGGTGCCAGAGCTGTTGAAGGCGAACGGTCTGAGCATGGATGACATCGGTCTGTGGGAGCTGAACGAAGCCTTTGCGGTGCAGGTGCTTTATTCACGCGATGTTCTGGGCATTCCAAACGATTTGCTGAACGTGAATGGCGGCGCCATTTCCGTTGGCCACCCTTACGGCATGTCAGGCGCGCGGATGGTTGGCCATGCGCTGATCGAAGGCAAACGCCGCGGTGCCAAATATGTTGTCTGCACCATGTGTGTTGGCGGCGGCATGGGCGCTGCGGGCCTGTTTGAGGTTCTGTGATCCTGCATAGGGCATGAGATTTGCGAACAAACGGGGCGGGTTTTCCCGCCCTTTGACAGTTAACATGGGAGGCACCATGCCACGCGACGATTCACATTTGCCCAAAGCCTTGCAGGGTTTGCGCATTCCGCTGATTGCATCACCGCTGTTCATCATTTCAGTCCCTAAGTTGGTCATTGCGCAGTGCAAAGCCGGGATTGTGGGCTCTTTCCCGGCGCTGAATGCCCGGGAAGGTGAGGGCGAGCATCCGCTGCTGGACACCTGGCTGACCGAGATCAAAGAAGAGCTGGATCGTCACAATCAGGCCAACCCTGATCGGCCCGCAGCCCCCTATGCGGTGAACCAGATTGTGCACCGGTCAAACGGGCGGTTGGAACGTGATCTGGAGATTTGCGTCAAACATGAGGTGCCGATTTGGATCACCTCTCTGGGCGCGCGGGTTGAAGTGAATGAGGCGGCGCATTCCGTGGGGGGTGTGGTGCTGCACGACATCATCAACAACACCTTTGCCAAGAAGGCTGTCGAAAAAGGTGCAGATGGGCTGGTTGCTGTTGCCGCAGGTGCGGGCGGGCATGCGGGACAGCAATCGCCCTTTGCACTGGTGCGGGAAATTCGCGAATGGTTTGACGGGCCTATCGCCTTGTCGGGTGCCATTGCCACGGGCGAAAGCCTGCTGGCAGCGCAGGCGATGGGGGCTGATCTGGGGTATACCGGATCGCCGTTTATCGCCACGGATGAGGCGAACGCTGATCAGGCCTACAAAGACATGATCGTGGGATCAGGCGCGGAGGACATCGTTTACTCCTCACTCTTTACGGGGGTCTGGGGCAACTACCTGAAAGGCTCGGTTGAGGCTGCGGGCATGGACCCTGATAACCTGCCCACCGCAGATGCCTCTTCCATGAATTTCGGTCAGGACCGGGAAAAGCCCAAGGCCTGGAAAACCATCTGGGGATCAGGCCAAGGTATTGGTGCCATCAAATCGGTGGGGCCGGCGCAGAACATCGTGGACCGCATGGAAGCGGAATACCTTGCTGCGGGCAAAAAACTGGCGGCTGCGTTTTCGTGATCTGCGCGCGCGCTACAAGCCGGGGCAACCGTCCGGTGGGCGGGGCCTAAGTGGCTGAGCTGTTGGTCATCCGGCATGGGCAGGCGTCCTTTGGGCAGGACAATTATGATGTGCTGTCCGACCTGGGCCACCGCCAGTCCCAGGCCGTTGGTGCGGTGTTGCGCGCGCTGAACTGGGTGCCAGACCGGTTGGTGACCGGGACGCTGACACGCCAGATTGATACGCTGCGGTCGATGGGTTTTGACGCACCCGCTGAGCAGCATGCAGGCTTTAACGAGTATGATTTCGGTGATCTGTTGCAGGCCCGGTTCAAAGGGGCGGTGCCGGATCTGGTCAAGGGGGATCGCAAAGCCCACTTTCGCGCGCTGCGCGAAACGGTCTTTGACTGGCAAGACGCCGCCTTTGACGGTGCCAAAGAAACCTTTGCCGCGTTTGAAGCCCGGGTTGAGGCCGCACGCGCCTTTGCCTGTGATACGGATGCCAAGCGGGTGCTGGTGATTTCATCCGGCGGGGTGATCGGTCAGTTGACGCGCAGCGCCCTGGGCGCAGACAATCGGCATATGATGGAACTAAACCTGCAGATCAAGAACACGGCGATGACCCGTTTCATGTTCAAGGGGGACCGTTGGTCCTTGCATGAGTTCAACGCCACACCGCATTTTATGACACCGCAAGGTGCAGCACTGCTGAGCTATAGTTGAGGGGACAGGAATGAGCGCGGATACACAAACCTTGGATGAAGCGGCTGTTACCGCCTATCTCAATGACCACCTGCCAGGTTTCGAAGGCCCCATTGACGTCACCAAGTTTCAGACCGGCCAGTCAAACCCGACGTTCCTTTTGAAAACGCCTGCCAAATCCTATGTTTTGCGCCGCAAACCGCCGGGGCAGCTTTTGAAATCAGCCCATGCTGTGGACCGGGAATTTCGGGTGCAAAAGGCGTTGGAGCATACCGATGTGCCTGTCTCAAAGATGCATGTGCTTTGCGAAGATGATGCGGTCATCGGCTCCATGTTTTATGTAATGGATTTTGTGCCGGGTCGGAATTTTAATGAGCCGTCCATGGACGGTGTAGCACCCGCCGATCGGGGGAAGATCATTGATGAGATGGGCCGCGTTCTGGCAGCGATGCATGATGTGGACATCAACACCGTGGGTCTCAGCGATTATGGACCGCCGGGTGATTATTTCGAACGTCAGGTTGGCCGCTGGTCCAAGCAATACAAAGCCTCTGAAACGCAAGATATCCCAGCGATGAATGCGCTGATGGAACGGCTTGTGGAGGAACGCCCCGCTGATGATGGTCAGCGCACGCTGGTGCACGGGGATTACCGGCTCGACAATATGATCTACGACGCGGAGACAACCGATTGTCGCGCGATCCTGGATTGGGAGCTGAGCACCATTGGCCATCCCTTTGCGGATCTGGCGGCGGTGATCATGCAGTGGCAATTGCCCTCAGGCCGCGAAGGGCGGGGCATGGCTGGGTTGGACCGGGCCGCGCTGGGCCTGCCAACGGATGAGGCGTTTATTGCCAAATATTGTGAGCGGCGCGGCCTGCCGGGCATCGACAACTTCGGCTACTACCTCAGCTTTTGCTTTTTCCGCATGGCGGGCATCGTGCAGGGCGTGCTGAAGCGCGGTTTGGACGGCAATGCGTCAAACCCGGAACGGGCGTTGAAGCTGGGGGCGTTTGTCCCAGTCTTTGCGCAGCATGGCCTGGATGCGTTGAATAGGGGTTGATCAGTTGGATGACCATGCCCCTGATGAGGTCGAAGGCAAAGACCGCAACTTTGTCACGGCTCTGGCCCGTGGTCTGGATATCTTGCGCTGTTTTGGGGAAAACGAACCCGCGCTCAGCAACAGCGAGATTGCGGAGCGTACCGGCCTGCCCAAGGCGACCGTTTCCCGCCTGACTTACACGCTGTCGAAGCTGGATTACCTCACCACCGATGCGCGGGGCAGTACCTACCGTCTGAGCGCGGGCGTGCTGCAGCTTGGGTTTTCGGTGCTGGCATCCGTGGATATTGGGGAACGGGCCAAGCTTGAGATGCAGCGCCTTCGGGATGGACCCAATTCCTACATCACAGTTGCGCTGGCTGAGCGGCATCAGCTTGATGCGGTGTATCTGGCGACATCGGCCTCCCGTGAGGGTGTGACGCTGGCCATCCAAGTGGGATCCAGATTGCCGCTTTTTACCTCAGCAGTTGGACGCGCAATTCTGGTTGGCATGACCGAGGCGCAGCGCGAAGAGGTTTTTGAGAACGCGCGCCATATGGGCACAGAGACCGAAGCGGAAGGCCGCCGCGAGTTTGCCGAGGCACTTGCTGAGTTCCAGAGCAAAGGGTTTTGCTCGGGCTACGGGACCTGGCGCAGTGATGTGAACGGGATCGCAGTGCCGGTGCATTCCATCGCGGGCGGGATGGTCTACGGATTGAACGTGGGCGGACCCGCGTTTGAGGTAAAGAAAAAGCAGTTGGAAACCGTTTATGCCCCCATGTTGATCAGGGCGGCGCAGGCCCTAAGCGCACGCAGCTGAGGCGGGCTACCAAGACTGCTTTGCCGGATTGCTTGACCTCATCAGTGATCCCGCGTTCCATTGACCAAGTCCCTTACAGGAGCCCTGCCATGGCCCGTCTAGATCCTGAACGTTTGTCCCGCATCGACACCTGGATGCAAAGCTATGTTGATCGGCGCCGCTTTGCTGGCTGTTCCACGTTGATTTTGCAAGACGGAGCTGAGGCGTATTACGGCCAGCACGGCCTGCGGGATGTAGCGGAAGGGCTGTCATGGGAACGGGATACGGTTGCGCGCATTTACTCCATGACCAAGCCAATTACCTCTGTCGCTCTGATGATGCTGGCCGAAAAAGGGCTGTTTCATTTGGAAGCGCCGGTGTCAGAGTTCATTCCCGCCTTTGCCGATTGTCATGCGTTGGTCCCGGGTGCCACGGATATTTCGCAAACGGAACGCGCGCCGACACCAAACTTGCATCAGCTGCTGACCCATACGTCGGGCTTGAGTTATCCGTTCAACCCCGGTGTGCTGGGCCAGGCGATGCAGAAGCCGGAATTGGTGTTCGGGCCCAAAGACCCGAGCCTGGCCGCGATGACCGATCAGTTGGCCGCTTTGCCGCTTGCCTTTCAGCCGGGGCAGCGTTGGGAATATTCGGTCGGCATTGATGTTATTGGCCGGGTGATTGAGGTTGTATCGGGCCAGACGCTGGAAAACTTCCTGATCTCGGAAATCTTTGATCCGCTTGGCATGTCTGAGACGCGCTTTGCCGTGCCGCCCTGGGCCGTTGATCGTTTTGCCACGCTTTATACTCCGCTGGATGGCGACCCCATGAACCTCAATGCGCCTAAAGAAGACGGGGAGACATTGCGCCTGGCAGATCATCCGTCCCAGTCGCCTTATCTGACTGCGACGATGCATTCAGGCGGTGGCGGGCTTGTGGGTACAATTGATGATTACGCCAAGTTTGCTGAGATGCTGCGCACCGGTGGCAAAGGCCTTCTGTCGCCCGCAACTCTGCGCTTCATGATGCGCAATCATCTGCCCGGTGACATCGCCTCAATGGGACCGCAAAGCTTTGCCGAACAACCGATGGAAGGCATGGGGTTCGGCATTGGCGGAGCGGTGGTGCTGGATCCGGGCCGGGCCCGCTGCCCCGGATCTGTAGGCGATTTTTCATGGGGCGGCATGGCGTCGACCTTTTTCTGGGTGGATCCTGCCCAAGCGTTAAGCGTGGTGTTTTTTACCCAATTGTCCCCCAGCTCATCCTATCCTGGGCGCCCGCAGTTGAAGGCGCTTGTGCACGGCGCATTGATGTGATGAACGCCGCATAGCCACCTGCCTGTGGCCCTAAACCTCAAGAAAGAGGATCGGAATGACCCCTGCCGAAGAACTGCTGAACCTGCTCGATATTGAACAACTTGAAGTGGATCTGTTCCGTGGCGTGGGCGGCGGCGGTGAAACCTCAACCCGGATTTTCGGGGGGCATGTGATTGCCCAGGCGCTGATGGCCGCCTACCGCACGGTTGAGGGGCGGCTGTGCCATTCGCTGCATGCCTATTTCATCCGGCCCGGTGATCCTGCCATCCCGGTGATCTATCAGGTCGACCGCGCCCGAGACGGGGGCAGTTTCACCACCCGCCGCGTTGTGGCCATTCAGCATGGCAAACAAATCTTCAACATGTCCGCGTCGTTTCATGTGCAAGAGGACGGCTGGGAATATCAGCACCCGATGAAGGATGTGGGCAAACCTGAGGAGTGGCCAAACCGCGAAGAGCTGCGCGCCCAGCATGCCGATCGTTTTCCCGAAAAGCACCGCGCAGATTTCATGCGTAAGCGCCCCATTGAGCTGCGTGAAGTTGCGCCGCGTGATTTCTTTGATCCTGAGGTGGCCAGTGACGACAACCAGCTTTGGTTCCGCATGGAGGCCGCACGGGGGCAAAGCCCCGAGATGCAGCATTGTCTGCTGGCTTATGCGTCTGACATGAACTTGCTGGGCTCATCGTTGCGGCCACACGGGCTGACCTGGTTTCAGGGCAAGGTCATGACAGCAAGCCTTGATCACGCGATGTGGTTTCACGCGCCTATCGAGTTTTCGGATTGGCATCTTTATGATCTGGACGCCCCGTGGACCGGGGGCGCGCGCGGATTTAACAGGGGCGCGATTTATGCGCAGGATGGCCAATTGGTGGCCAGCGTGGCGCAAGAAGGGTTGATGCGGCCGTTGAAGCCTAAAGCCTAAAGCCTAAGGGCTGAGCGGGCCGCGCTCACCTGAACCCAGCCAGATTGACCACACCATCAAAGCGGCGCACGCCGGGCGGCGGCCCTTGGCCTTGCCCAAGCCGTTTCAGGATCGCAATCGCATCGGGTGAGGTGAAAGGCACGTTATGGCTGCTGCCGCCGGTGGACAGATCACTGGTATCTATCACAATAACGGGCAGATCTTTGACCGCTTTGCGGTCTGTCTCAGACCCTAACCTGTTGGTGCGCCCCGTCAAAAGCGCTGCAAGGCGCAGCGCGCGATCTTGCTCAGCTGCGAGGATTGCTGTGTTGGTAGGCAAGGTCTTGATCCGGGAAGCCTGGGTATAAAACAGCTCCCCATCTATGTCGGGCGAGACCATGAAAAGGCCCGCGATTTTTTGGCCGACGTCCACTGAACCTGAGATTTCGATCTGGCGGAGCGTTTCCATCACCAGAAAGCTGCCCATGGAATGGGCCAAAATCTCAATCTTGCGCCCAGGCTCACGGGTCAGGGCAATGATCACCTGCTCCAATTGATCGCGTGAGATCAGCACGCTGTCCCGATCATAAAGGTATCCCTGCGGCGTGCTGGCGGATGGCCATGAAAACAAGACAGTGGGCGAAGGGACATCAAAGTCATGGGCGATTTGCGCCATCTGATAGACCGCTTCGCCGTGGGTGTAGTTATACCCGTGCACAAAAAGCATCGTGGTGCCGGTCCGCGCCGTATCGGCGCGCGCGACCTGGCGCGCAAACTGCTGCGCTGAGCCAAAGGTATCGGACCCCACGGTGACAAAATCGGTGCGCGCCACAGCGGCACCATCCGGCCATTCAATCTGTCCGGTTTGATGGGTGGGCGGCACAGCGACATCGTAGCGTTCGAAGGTTATTTTGTCTGGCCGTGGGGGCAGGCGTTGACCGTCACTCGGCGGTTGGGTGGCGCGAAACTTTGCCACCCAAATATCGTGCACCGTGCTTTGGGCATCTGGCTGAGCATAGCCGATATCACCCCGCGGTGTGCAGGCAATAAGGCCGATAAGGGCAACCAGAATGAGTGTCAGTCGGTACATGAAACAGCGGGAGCGGAGCGATATCTGAGCCTAGTTGCGCAGATTAGCGCCACCACCGCAAGGCATCATCCAAAGACGAAAAAGCAGATCTTGTTGCCATCCGGGTCGCGCGCATATGCGCCATAAAACCGATCCGGGATGCGCTGGCCGGGGGCCCCTTCGTCTGATCCACCAAGTTCCAGCGCGCGGGCATGCATGGTGTCGGCGTCTTCTTTGCTTTTGGCGGTGAAGGCAATCATCGTGCCGTTGCCGGGATGCGGATCACCTTCATCATAGGGTTTGCACACGGCCAGCATGGGCTGATCCCGCGCAACTGAGATAAAGGCGATGCGCCCCAGGTCGGTGATGATCTTGGCACCTTTTTCTGCAAACAGGTCCGTATAGAACGCCTTGGAACGCTCAATGTCATTGGTGCCGATGGTCACATAACCGATCATAATTGGCTCCTCCCTTTCAAAGTGTGGTTGAGGCCGCTTTTTCGGCGGCGCTTTGGCTTTGTTCAGTCCGGTAGCGGGTCAAACTGGCGGTTCAGTTTGCGCATCCCAGCGATCCAGCGGTCATAATCTGCTGTTTTGTGCCGCATGTAATCCAGCACCTGAGGGTGGGGCAGGATCAGGAACGTTTCCTCGCGGATGGCGTCGATGCACATCTGGGCGACGGGCTCAGGCTCTAACATGCCGTCAATGGCGGCCACGTGGTCTTCGTGTCCGCGGGTCATTTCGGTGCGCACGGCCTGAGGGCAAAGCACGGATACTTTGATGCCCTGATCCCCATGCGTCATCGCGATCCACTCCGCCAGTCCCACGGCGGCATGTTTGCTGACCCCATAAGAGGCAGAGCCGATCTGGTTCAGCAATCCGGCCGCTGACGCAGTGTTCAACAGATAGCCACCGCCCCGCGCCGCCATCAACGGCACCAGATGGCGGGCGGCCCAGACATGGGACATCACATTGACGTCCCAGACGCGCTGCCAATCGTCGTTTGGGGTTTCCATGCCGCCGCCAACGGCGATCCCGGCGTTGGACCAGAACAGATCAATGGGACCGATGGTTTGCTCCACGCTGTCGATCATATCGGTGATCTGCGTTTCGTTAGAGACATCTACCGCATAGGCCGTCCCGCCCACGGTTTGCGCCGTGGCAAAGGCACCTTCGCCGTTGCGGTCAACGCAGATGACATGTTTGGCCCCTGCATCATGAAACGCAATGCACAGGGCGCGGCCAATACCACTGGCCGCCCCCGTGATGACGCAGATCTTGTCCTTGATCTCCATCTTGTGGCTACCCCATGAACCCGCCAACGGGCTTTGTCAGGATCTCTGCCTTGGCTGCGGCCTGGCGTTCATTGCTGGCTTTGTAGACGTTGACCTCATTGCGGGCGATGACGTGGTGGTGCACCTCATCCGGGCCATCCGCATAGCGCAGGGTGCGTTGCTGGGCGTACATCCCAGACAGCGGGGACCACTGCGAAATGCCTGTGGCACCATGGACCTGCATGGCCTGATCGATGATGTCGCAGACCTGCTCTGGCACCTTGGCCTTGATCATCGACACCCAAATGCGGGCTTCTTTGTTGCCCAGCACGTCCATCGCCTTGGCCGCTTTGAGCACCAGCAAACGCATGGATTCAATCTCAATCTTGGCGCGGCTGATCGTTTCCATGTTCTTACCCAGATCCACGATCTTTTTGCCAAAGGCCACGCGCGACAGGCCGCGTTCGATCATCAGATCAAGCGCCTTTTCCGCCTGCCCGATGGAGCGCATGCAGTGGTGGATGCGGCCAGGCCCCAGGCGCACCTGGCTGATTTCAAAGCCTTTGCCCTCACCCCAGAGGATGTTGCTTTCAGGGACGCGCACGTTTGTGAAGCGGATGTGCATATGCCCGTGCGGTGCATCATCATGGCCAAAGACATGCATTGGCCCCAGGATTTCGACGCCAGGGGTGTCCATCGGCACCAGGATCTGGCTTTGCTGGCGGAAGGGTTCGGCATCGGGTGAGGTTTTGACCATGACGATCATGATCTTGCAGCGCGGATCGCCCGCGCCTGAGATATAGTATTTCTCACCGTTCATGACCCATTCGCCGTTTTCCAGCACCGCTGTCATGCCGATGTTCTTGGCGTCAGATGAGGCTTTGTCAGGCTCTGTCATGGCAAAGGCAGAGCGGATCTCACCCGCCAGCAGGGGTTTGAGCCATTGCTCTTTCTGCTCAGGGGTGCCGATGCGTTCCAGCACCTCCATGTTGCCGGTGTCCGGGGCGGAACAGTTCAGCGTTTCAGATGCCAGGGGGTTTTTGCCAAGCTCAGCGGCGATATAGGCGTAATCGAGGTTTGCAAGCCCCTCCCCCGTTTCCGCATTGGGCAGGAAAAAGTTCCACAGACCGGATTCGCGGGCCTTTTGTTTGGCGCCTTCCAGCAATTCCAACTGGCGCGGGTGATAAGACCAACGGTCTTCTTGTGCCGCGCCCAGGGCGTGGAATTCATCACTGATTGGGTCCACGTTTTCGCGGACATGTTTGATGACGGCGTTGAGAAGCGGCTTGGACTTCTCCGACATCTCAAGGTTATTGAGTTCGAGCGGTTGTATGTCAGACATCTTTTACAGCTTCCTTTACTTGTTCACCCATTGGGGCGCACGTTTTTCGACAAAGGCGTTCACGCCCTCACTAAAGTCTTCGGTTTTGCGCAGGTCATCGAGAACCTCGCGCGAAAAGCCCACGCTTTCGGCCATGCCATCGCGCAGATACATGTCATTCAGCACGCGTTTGGAGGCTTTGACCGCTGAAGGGGACACAGCGCACAGTTCTTCGGCCTTGGCCATTGCTTTGTCCATCAGCGCGTCATGCGGGTGCACGGATGTGACGCAGCCCAGCTCCAACGCCTCTGCAGCTGAAAACGTGCGTCCGGTATAGATCAGCTCTTGGGCGGCCAACCGCCCGATATAGCGCGACAAGCGCTGCACGCCTGAGGCGGCGGCGAAAAAGCCCACCTTCACCTCTGGCAGCGCAAACTTTGCATTCTCAGAGGCCAGGATGATGTCGCAGGACAGTGCGGTTTCAAACCCGCCGCCCATGGCAAATCCATTGACCGCCGCAATGATGGGTTTGTTGAGGTCAAACCGGGAAGACAGCCCCGCGAAACCAGTCTCTGGCATGGGGCGCTTGGGCGTCGCGCCGGATGCCGTTGCCTTGAGATCATTGCCCGCGCTGAACGCCTTGTCGCCCGCACCCGTCAGCACCGCGACCCACAGGTCCTGGTCTGCGGCAAAGTCATCCCAGCAATCGGACATTTCGTTGTGCATATCCACATGCACCGCGTTGTAGACCTCTGGCCGGTTCATGGTGACCACAAGGATGTGGCCCTTTTTCTCTGCGGTGATGAATTCGTAGCTCATACTTTCAGCCCTCCGGTATCAATCTCAGTGAATTTGCCACCCGACGCGGCCAGGGCCCGCAGGGTGTCAGCTGGCGCGAATTTGGCATCCTCTGCGCCCAGTTTTTCCATCCGGTTCAGCACGGCCTTGGCGCCAACCATATCGCCATAGAACATCGGCCCGCCTTTGTCGGCAGGCCAGCCGTATCCGTTCAGCCAGACCACATCGACGTCAGAGGGGCGCTGGGCCTTGTTTTCTTCGAGGATTTTCACCGCCTCGTTGATCATGGGATAGATGCAGATCTCAATGATCTCATCCGCGCTCATCGTCGTAGGTTTGGCACCGGTGATGTCTTTGATGATGCCAGCGGTTATGTCTGAAGGGATCGGTTTGCGGGCATCGTCATAATCGTAATACCCCGCCTTGGTCTTCTGCCCGCGCCGGTCCATTTCGCAAAGCGCATCCCGAACCGGATCGTTCGTTTTCGCGCCCTTTGACCAACCGATATCAAGCCCGGCCAGATCCATCATCTGGAACGGCCCCATCTTGTGACCAAAAGCGTTAAAGGCCGCGTCCACGTCCCAAGGCATCACCCCCTGCCGCAGCAGTTTGCCCGCCTGATCCTGCCTGGCAAATAACATGCGGTTGCCCACAAATCCGGGGCATACCCCGACCAAAGCGGCGACTTTGTTGATGTCTTTGGCCAGCGCCATGCAGGTTGCGACAACATCATCGGCGGTATGTTTGGCGCGGACGATTTCCAACAGCTTCATCACGTTGGCCGGGGAAAAGAAATGCAGGCCAATGACATCCGCAGGGCGTTTTGTCATGGCGGCGATTTCGTCGATATTCAGCGCAGAGGTGTTCGTGGCCAGGATCGCACCAGGTTTCATGACCTCGTCCAGCTCAGAAAAGATCTTGCGCTTGAGCTCCATGTTTTCAAACACGGCTTCAATGATCAGATCGCAATCGGCCAAATCTGCGATGGACAAGGTGCCGGTAAACCGGCCCATCCTGGCCTCAACCTCATCCTGGGGAAAGCGGCCCTTGTCAGCGGAACGTTGGTAATTGCCACGCACAACCGCCAGCCCTCGGTCCAGACCTTCTTGGGTGGCGTCGACAATTTTCACCGGGATGCCCGCGGTTGCAAAGTTCATCGCAATGCCGCCGCCCATGGTGCCTGCGCCGATGATGCCGACACTTTTGACAGGTCGGTGCGCCAAGCCTTCGGGCAAGTTCGGCACGTCCCAGGCCGCAGCCCCCGCGGCTGCGATATAGGCACCGATTTCTTCTGTTGTTGCTGTCATGCTTTGGCCTTCTCATCTTCTAAACAGGCCGCACGGATTGCGCGGCGGTCAATCTTATCCGTTGCCCCGCGCGTCAGAGGATCTGACTGCATCCAAAGATGCGCGGGAATTTTGAAACTGGCGATGTGCTGGGACAGAAAGGTGGTGATATCCGTGGCATCCACCGTCGCGCCGGGGCGCATTTGGACGGCGGCGCCGACCGCCTCTCCCAGCCGTTCATCGGGGACCGAAAAAGCCGCTGCTTCCAGCACATCGGGGTGTCGGTGCAGCGCACCTTCCACATCCAAGCAGGCGATGTTTTCACCGCCCCGGATGATGATGTTCTTTTTGCGATCAAGGATGGTGACAAAACCGTCGTCATCCAGCACCCCAAGATCACCGGTGCGCAGCCAGCCGTCCTGCAACACCTCTGCGGTGGCCTCGGGTTTGTTGAGGTAGCACCGCATGATCTGCGGACCTTTGACGGCAATCTCGCCCATGGTGCCATTTGGCAGCGCTTGGCCGGCGTCATCCAGGATCGCCAGCTCTTGCACAGGGGGATGCAGCTTGCCTGCGGTATCGGGGCGGTCTTTGTATTCATCGCCGATCAGACCCAGACCCAGCGCATTGGTTTCCGTCATGCCCCAGCCCGTGGCAATGCCCGCATTGGGGAACACCTTTGCGAGTTGTTCAACCTGGGCTGCGGGCCGTTTGGCCCCGCCTGCGCCCAGATAATCAAGGCTGGGCAAGGTCTCACCCAGACGCTTGGCCGCTTGCATCAGTTCGGCAGATTGCGTCGGCACTCCAAGAAAGCGCGTGATCTGGTGATCTTTGATCAGACGCACAGCCACCTCAGCATCCCATTTGTCCATCAGCGTCAGCTTGGCCCCGGCAGGCAAGCTGAGCAGAAAGAGAGGGTGTGTCGCCGTGACATGAAACAACGGTGTCACCACCAGCGCCGAGGGGCGCGGGGCTTCGGGCGCGCCGGGGGCGGGTGGATCTACCAGCGGCTGGATGGCGGCCTGCAACAACCAGGAGAACACAGCATTTACGGCCCCCCGGTGGGTTTGCACCACGCCTTTGGGATGGCCCGTGGTGCCTGAGGAATACATCACTGCAAAATCATCATCGGTTTCAATGGCAACCTCGGGTGCGGTGTCTGATCTGGCACCATCCCGCAGCGAAGCGTAGCTGTGTTGAACCGTCCCTTCGCCGTCGCGCACACCGATCAGGGTAAGGCCAAGGGGTGCCTGCAGGGGGAGCAGTCGTTCCAGACGGGGGCCATCGGCAAAAACCACATCCGCTTTGCTATCTTCCAGGGCATACCGCAGCTCTTCCGTGGTCCACCAGGCGTTCAGGAATACAGCGACCCCTCCCATCGCAGAGATGGCCAGAACCAGCGCCAAAAGCTCAGGGTAATTCCGCATCGCAACGGCCACCCGCGCGCCGGGCTTCAGGCCAAAGTCATCCTGCAGGACGTGGGCCATGCGGTACACTTCCGCTGTGAATTCGGCGTAAGTCAGGCTTTCCGCGCCGAAAGCAAGGTATTCAAGCTGGCCGTCTCCGTGACGCGCCCACCCTGCCGTCAAAAGCCCAGGCACGCTGGTGGGGATGTTCTGGAACGCTTTGACCGTCACACCGCGCACTTGAACGTCCGACACCGCGAAGGTGGGATCGTTTGCCAGCACATGGCGGACGGCCTCATCGGATGTCATCGCCGTCACAGCTTACTAACGTCAAATTGCATAAATCCTCCCAACGGGCACCCGCTCTCCCCAGCGGGGTCGCCCTTTGGGCAAGACTAGGCAGATCACTTGGGGCTGCCAATACCGCAGACCGGAACAACATTCCGCAACAGGACCAGTTTTGGCAAACTGACGTAGCGTTTCTAGATCACCGGCGCGCACGTTGGCCCTGGTGCCTCGTTAAAGGCCGTCGATTTTCTCAATCCGTCGTTGGTGGCGCCCGCCTTCATAGGGGGTGGTCAGCCAAGTTGTGACGATATCGGCCAGGGTGTCCTCTGGGATCATCCGTTCGCCTAAGGACAGCACATTGGCATCGTTGTGCCGGCGCGCCATTTCTGCGGACAGCACATTCCAGCACAAAGAGCATCGTACACCAGCAACGCGGTTGGCGGCCATCGCCTCTCCGTTCCCAGAGCCACCCAGAACAATGCCACGCTCATAGGTGCCTGCGGCCACGGCGCGGGCGACGGGAAAGATAAAGTCAGGATAGTCGCATGACGCATCAGAGAATGTGCCAAAATCCTCAACCTCATGCCCTTGGTCTGAGAGCAGCTCTTTGATTTTTTCCTTATACGCAAAGCCTGCGTGGTCTGTGCCGATCGCGATTTTCATGGGATGTCCTGTGGGGCAAATGATCTGCCGGTATGTTGCATTCCCGTGCACCCAGCACAACTGCAACCCGGCGGAGGGGGTGGTGTTTTTGCGCTGTTGGCACCTTGTCGCCTTGGGGGGAAAGGCCCGCCAAATTTTCCCTTTGTCGGCAGTAAAATTGCCAGTAGGCTCCGGTCCGAGGTCAGAACCTTCTGATCAGCCAACAGGTGGGAGAAAGCTTATGGGCAAGAGAGATGAATGGATCGCCAAATACGCGGACGATCTGACAAACAAATGCGGCATGACGCCAGACATGGACCTTTTGACAAAGGTGACCATTGGTTGCGGTCCGTCCATTTATAATGCAGACGCACAAACCGTTGCCGCAGGGCAGGAAAGTGAGCTTGAGACCGTCAAGAACAACTTCCTGATCAAGAAGCTGGGCTTGGCTGACGGGCCTGAGTTGATGGAAGCGATCAACTCTGTGATCGAAACATACGGCAAATCCGAGCGGAACAAGTACCGTGCGGTTGTCTATTACATGCTGACAAAGCACTTCGGCAAAGAAGCCGTTTACGGCTGATCCTTTGCCATGCAAGTTGCGATGCGCCCGTCTGATGTTCAGAGGGGCGCTTTGCTTTTGAGATAACTTGCGCGCATGAAAAGCTTGGGGCGTGCGGCATGATCTGCTATCCCCACCTTTGCGGCCAGGATGGCCAGAACAGGTTTCGAACGTGTGTGGTGGATGTGGAGCACGCGGGGTGAAGAGGGTTCTGGCACGGGTGCCGGGACCCTCTTTTTATTTGAGCTTTTCCGCAGGATGTTCGCGCCTTCGGTCGCAACCCCGGCCTGTATTCAAAGCCGGCCTTGAGTTGCGTGATGGTCCCTAAGCGGGACCACCGCCCGCTTTAGAAAAGTGTCAGAACCAACCCGATCACGCCACAGCCAAAGGTCGCATAGCCGCTGTCAATCACGGTCAGCTTGAACGGCCGCTGTCCGTATCCATTGTTGATCATGATCCAGGGGCTGATGAAAAACAGCCCGATGCCAAGCCCGGATATCAGACCTTTCATCGGCGTATCAATGTCGGACAGCACAAAGGTGTGCCGCATCATGCCCGCCACCAGGATCATCGCAACCCCCGCCATCAGGAAGGGCGTGACGGATGGATTAACCGGTTGGCCCTTTTCATCTACTTCGATGCCGGATGCTTCGACCCATGGTTTTTGCAAGGTCATGTACCACGCCGCGCCAAAGGCAAACCCGGCAATTGCCGCGACGATCACAGCCAAGAAACTCATATCTTCCTCCCATTTGGCTACGGGGGAAGTATGACGCGGGAACGGCTTTCTGGCTATGGTTTGGTTTTGCCCATGGCGCAGATGATCTGCCATTCCGCTTCTGTTACGGGCTGCACAGACAAGCGCGAACTTTTAACCAGCACCATATCCGCCAGCGCTGGTTCGGCTTTGATCTGATCCAGGGAAACAGGCTCTACAAAGGGGATCTTGGCCATAATATCCACGCATTCCCAGCGCGGATCCTCTGTGGTGCTGTCGGGGTGTGCCTCTGCGATAACCTCAACAATGCCGACAACGGACTTTTCCTTCATCGAGTGATAAAAGAAACCAAGATCGCCTTTCTTCATCTGACGCATGAAATTCCTGGCCTGGTAATTGCGCACGCCGTCCCATTCTTCACCAGCGGCACCTTTGGCCACCTGATCATCCCAGCCCCAGGTGTTGGGCTCAGATTTGAACAACCAATACGCCATCAGCCAATGACCCTGTTCCAGTGGGTCAGCGTAACAGACGCAAAAACCCCCGCCTTGGCGTAGGGGTCATTTGCGGCCCAGGTTTCGGCTTGCGCCATGTCTTCGACCTCCAGAATGATCAAAGACCCGATCATCGCACCCTCTGCATCCAGCAGCGGCCCGGCCTGTGCCACCTGTGTCGTCGATTTGAGATATTCGAGATGCGCGGGGCGGTTTTCCTGCCGGATCGCAAGCGCGCCGGGTTTGTCATGAGCCATCAATGCTACAAACATGTCATTCTTCCTTTAGAGGTCGGGTAAGCAGCGTCTGCATCGCGGCAGACACATCCAATCGGTGATCCAAAAGCGCAGCAACCGCTGCTGTGATCGGCAAATCCAGGCCGCTGCGCTGGGCAAGTTGGTCCACAGCGCGCGCGGTTGCAGCACCTTCGACGGTGATGCTGTCGGCAAAGTCAGTGCCTTGGCCCAGCGCCAGACCCAGCCGGTAGTTCCGGGACTGGGTCGAGGTGCAGGTCAGCGTCAGATCGCCAAACCCTGACAGCCCGGCCAAGGTGCGTGGATCGGCGCTCAGATGGCTGGCAAGGCGTTGCATCTCCGCAAATCCGCGCGTCATAACGGCCGCCCGCGCGCTTTCGCCCAGGCCCGCGCCCATGGCAGCGCCGCAGGCAATGGCCACAACGTTCTTCAGCGCGCCACCCAACTCAGCGCCAATCGTGTCGGTGGTGCGATAAATCCGCAGGTTTTCCGTGGTGAGCGCTGATTGCAGTGCCTTACCATGATCAGGCAGGCCGCAAGCAAGCGTCAGCGCAGTGGGCAGACCTTTGGCGATGTCGGCGGCAAAGCTGGGACCGGTCAAGATGGCCGGAACGGCGTCTGGCACAGTCTCAGCGATCACGGAAACAGGGCCTTTTCCGGTTCCAATTTCGATCCCCTTGCAGCAGGCGACAAGGGTTTTTGTGCTTATTAGAGCCACATTTTCAGCCAGAAACGCCCGAAGCTGCTGTGTCGGAACCGCCACCAGAAGGATCGTGCTTTGCGCCGCTTGGCTCAGATCTGCGGTGACCCTGATGCCTTGCGGGAACGGGTACCCCGGCAAACGCGCCTTGTTTTCCCGTGCGGAGGCCATATCCCCAACGTTCCGTGCCCAGAGCGTGACCGGCCCCTTGCGGCCCAGCGAAATCGCCAAGGCGGTGCCAAAGGCACCGGAGCCCAAAACAGCGATGCTCATGCCTTGGCCCCCTTTTTGCCGCTGCCCAACATGCTGGGCTGCGACGTGTCCAAGGGCCAGCGCGGGCGGGCTGAAAGGGTCAGATCATCGGGCGGTCGCACATGCGATTGTTCTGCTGCGGCATAGGCAATCATGGCGGCGTTGTCGGTACACAGCGCAAGAGGGGGTGCGATAAATGCAGCGTCATTCTGCGCGGAAACAGTCTCTAACTGACCGCGAATGGTCTGATTTGCCGCAACGCCCCCCGCCACGCACAGGGTTCGCGTGGCATCTGGGGGATATGTTTCAAATGCCCGACGTGTCTTGGCCGCCAGCACATCTGCCACGGCGATTTGAAACCCGGCTGCCAGATCGGATTGGTCTTGTACCGTCAGACCACCTTGGGCCGTCACCAGCCCGTCCCGGGCGCGTAGCACGGCTGTTTTGAGACCTGAAAAGGACATGTCACAGCTTGCCCGATCCAAAAGCGGTCTGGGAAAGGCAAATCGCTTGGGATCGCCCGTCTTCGCGGCCTTTTCAACTGCGGGCCCGCCGGGTTGGCCCAGGCCAATCAGCCGGGCTACTTTGTCAAACGCCTCACCCGGGGCATCGTCAATTGTGCCGCCCAGCCGGTGAAACCTGTCCGGCCCTTCCACCCGCAAGAATTGGCAATGCCCACCGGAGACAAGCAGCATCAGATAGGGATAGGGCACCTGATCCGTCAGCCGAGGCGTCAGCGCATGGCCTGCGAGGTGGTTAACGCCGTAAAGCGGCTTGCCCGTCGCGGCGGAAAGACCCTTGGCGCACATAACGCCTGAAACCACTCCACCAATCAGCCCAGGTCCAGCGGTGACGGCGATGGCATCAATGTCGCAAAGCGCCACATCTGCCTGAGTTAGAGCCTGTTTTACGGCGGTATCCAGCTTTTCAGCATGCGCGCGGGCCGCAATTTCAGGGACGACGCCACCAAAAGCAGCATGCAGATCGGACTGATCGGCGACGATGGAGGACAAGACCGATGCCGGGCCATCCTCAGACACCCGCACAACGGCGGCAGCTGTATCATCACAACTGCTTTCCAGTCCCAGAAAAAGGCGCGGCTGCGGCATTGTGCTTTCCATTGCCAGAGTGTTGATCCGCAGGTAACACCAACTCCCATGGCAAACAATGCTGAGACCTCTGATGAAACGCCTGCGCTGCTGCTGACCCGTCCACGCCAAAGCGCTGAGGCATTCTTGGGCGCAGTGGATGCCAGGCTTTTGGAGGGGCGCGATGTTTGCCTGTCTCCGTTGATTGAAATCCGTAGTTTGCAGTCTGAGGCGGCGATTGGGCCCAAAGACGCGGCGATCTTTACCTCAGCAAGTGCTGTGCCTTTTGCACAAAAAGGGCGTGGGCGGGTGGCCTTTTGCGTGGGCGCGCGCACGGCGGCTGCGGCCGGGGGTGCAGGCTGGCAAATTGGACATATCGCTGAGACGGCAGACGCGTTGGTGAGCCATCTTGTGCGGCTGAGGCCCGATCAGCACATGGTGCATCTGTCCGGTGCGCATAGACGGGGCGACATTGTAGAGCGCCTGTCCCAAGCCGCGCTGTCTGCGTCCCTTAGGGTGGTCTATGAACAGGCGCTCCTGCCCCTTTCGGAGGAGGCTTGCGCGCTGTTGGAGGGGAGCAAAGCAGTCATTATCCCCGTGTTTTCCCCCCGCACGGCGCTGCATCTTGCGCAGACGGCCCCGCAGCTGTCGTCTGCCCACGTCCTGGCCATCAGCGCAGCGGCGGCCGAACCGTTCGGCAAGGTGCAAACCGCGGCCCTGCACGTCGCGCAGGCACCCACGGCAGATCAGATGCGTCAGGGCGTTGAAATACTGTTGCGTGGCCATAGCTTGCCTTGAAGGACGGGCATGTTGACAGGTAAGGTTGACGGGTTGATCCGGTCAGCAACCAGAATCAGAAAGGTCAGCGGAGTGGCTAAAACAACTAAACCTGGGACTGCGGCGAAGAAATCCGCGCCTTCGGACGACAAGGTGTTAAAAGAAACTGACACCTCAACGCCCGAGAAATCGAAGGCGTCGCCTTCTGCCTCTCAGGCTGCAGCCACTTCTGACAAAAGCGCGGAGTCGAAGGGCGCAAAGGCGTCCCATTCCAAGCCGGACGCGAAGGCAACATCTGCCAAACCTGCGTCGAAAACAGCCGAAAAAGCTGAGAGTAAACCGGCGGCAGAACCCGCGAAATCAGCGGCGAGCGCTGCTGCGTCAAAGCCTGCGGCTACCGCTAAGGATGCTAAATCCAAGGACAGCGCGACAAAGCCTGCCTCAGACGCTGTGAAGGCGACCCCTGACAGCAAGGCCACGCCTGAAAAGCCGGAGCCAAAGCCAGCTGCCGCGCAGCCAACACCCGCTGCAGCGCCAGCGCCTGTGCAACCGGAGCCCAAAAGCAGTGGTTTCTGGCCGTTGGTTCTGGGTGGCGTTGTGGCTGCGGTGCTGGGGTTCGTGGCCTCAGAAATGAACTTGCTCAACAGCCGTGAGAATACGGCCGACTTGGAACAAGCGGTGACCGCGCAAGAGGCGCGTCTGGCTGAACTTGAAAGCGCAGAGCCAGCCCCAGTTGAGGTGGATCTTAGCGGCATCGAAACCACCTTGGCTGCGTTTGAAGACACGCTTTCAGCGCTTGAGGCACGTCTGGCCGAGTTGGAAGCCCGGCCTGTTATTGTCACCGATGATGGCGCGTCAGCATCCTATGCGGAGGAACTGGCAAAGCTGGAAAGTTCGGTTGCCACGCAAAGCGCTGAAATTGCGCGCCTGCTGGAGAATGCACAAACCGTCGAAGAAGCCACCGCAAGTGCTGCCCGTGCAGCGGCAGCGCAAACAGCCCTGGCCAAAATCACGGCAGCCATCAGCGATGGCAGCAGCTATGCGGCGGCGATGGCTGAGTTGGAAGCCAGCGGTGTTGCGGATCTTCCACCAGCGCTTGGGGCCTCTGCTGATGACGGCGTGGCGGCTTTGCAAACGCTGCAATCTGATTTCCCGGATGTGGCGCGCGATGCCCTTGCTGCCGCCCGCGCAGTTGGTGGAGACGGTGGTGAGGCTGGCTTGGGTGGGTTCTTGCGACGGCAACTTGGCGCGCGCTCGGTCGCGCCGCGCGAAGGGGATGACCCAGATGCTGTTCTGTCACGCGCCGAAGCTGCCGTGCGCGGCGGGGATATCCCAACGGCGCTTAGCGAAATGGAAGCTCTGCCAGAGGTTGCTCAAGATGCCACAGCGGCATGGCGGGCACAGGCTGCAGCGCGGGCAGATGCCCAGGCGGCTGTTGAAGAACTCTCTCAACGCCTGACGGCAAACTGAGGAATGTGAAGTTATGTTGTGGTCCTTGATTAAGATTATCGTTTTCGTCGCTGCGGTGGCGGCCCTTGCCTGGGGCGCGGGATTTCTGCTGGAAAGCGAAGGCGGCATTCAGGTCACTGTGATGGGGACAGAGTACAGCTTTGGACCGCTCCAGTCCGTGATTGGCATCATCGTTCTGGTGGTCGCCCTTTGGATTTTGTTGAAGCTGATGACCTTGCTGGTGGCCACCTGGCGGTTCCTCAATGGGGATGAAACGGCCCTGTCGCGTTATTTTGACCGCAACCGTGAACGCAAAGGCTATGAGGCGTTGGCAGACGGTCTGATGGCGCTTGCCTCGGGCGAAGGGCGCGTGGCGATGGCCAAGGCGCAGAAGGCGGACAAATACCTGAACAAACCTGCGTTGACCAACCTGCTGACGGCTCAGGCGGCTGAACTGGCGGGGGATAAGCAGACGGCGGAAGCCACCTACCGCAAGTTGGTTGAGCATGAGCCGACACGATTTGTCGGCGTGCGCGGGATCATGAAGCAAAAGTTGGCCGCAGGGGATACGGAAACTGCGTTGATGCTGGCCGAGAAAGCCTTTGCGCTGAAACCCAAGCATGCAGAAACAAGTGACGTTCTGTTGCAGCTTCAGGCCGAAAAAGGCGACTGGAGCGGGGCGCGCAAAACGCTGAGCGCTAAGTTGAAGAACGGCCATTTGCCGCGTGATGTCCACCGCCGCCGCGATGCGGTGCTGGCCCTGTCTGAGGCCAAGGATGTGATTGACGACGACAATGACATCACAGCCCGCGAAGCGGCGATTGAGGCCAACCGCCTGTCTCCCGATCTGATCCCAGCGGCTGTGATGGCAGCGCAGGGTTATATTGATAAGGGCAAGCCACGCTATGCCGCGCGGATCCTGACCAAAGCCTGGACGGCGCAGCCGCATCCCGACCTTGCAGCGGCCTTTGCCGCCATCGCGCCAGATGAAACGCCAAGCGAACGGGTCAAGCGGTTCCGTGCGCTGACCAAATCACAGCCCGATGACCCCGAAACCAAGATGCTGAACGCCGAACTGCACATCGCGGATGAGGATTTTCCAGCCGCGCGGCGCGCTTTGGGTGATCTGGTGGAGACGGATCCGACTGTGCGGTCGCTTACGATTATGGCCGCAATCGAACGGGGCGAGGGCGCAGAGGACCGCGTTGTGCGCGGCTGGCTGGCGCGCGCCGTGACGGCGCCACGTGGCCCGCAATGGATCTGCGAAGTAGATGGCAAAGCCTATCCTGAGTGGGTGCCGGTGACAGACGGTGGCTTTGATACACTGACGTGGAAACGCACGCCGGATGGGGATGCGGGCATGACTTCTACCGCGCAGATGTTGCCGCTGATTGTCGGCCCAGCCGAGGATGAGCCGTTGCCCGCCACAGTGGAAGACATTGAAGAAGCGGAACTTGTGTCAGACGCCGAAGCGGACGGCCCCAAGGAAGAAGCCAAAGCGTCAAACACCTAAACCGGGACCGCGCGCGCTGTTCTTCAGCGCCCTTTCCACACAGGGTCGCGTTTTTCGGCGAATGCTTTGGCACCTTCCAGCTGATCTTCGGAGGCATAAAGCACATCCACGGTGCGCAGCTGACGTTTGGTGATACGGTTCATCGCATCCTGAAATTTGCTGTCTTCGGCGTCGCGCACAATTTCTTTGATCGCGGCGTAAACCAGCGGCGGTCCAGAGGCGAGCAATCGCGCCAGTTCCCAGGCGCGGTCCATCAGCTGATCTGGCGGCGTGATCTCATTGATCAATCCCCACCCCTTCGCCTCTTCTGCGTCAAACCATCGGCCTGTCAAAAGCAATTCCATTGCGATGTGATAGGGGATGCGTTTGGGCAGCTTAACCGAGGCTGCATCCGCCACTGTGCCAGAGCGGATTTCGGGCAGCGCGAAAGTGGCGTGATCTGCGGCAAGGATCATGTCAGCAGACAGGGCCAGTTCAAGCCCACCGCCGCAGCAGATGCCATTCACGGCGGCGATCACGGGTTTGTTCATGTCGCGCAGTTCTTGCAGCCCACCAAATCCGCCAACGCCATAATCGCCATCGACCGCGTCGCCATCTGCCGCGCCTTTTAGATCCCAACCGGGGCAAAAGAACTTGTCCCCCCCACCGGTGATGATGGCCACCCGCAGTTCTGGATCATCGCGGAACCCGGCAAAGACATCCCCCATGATCCGCGAGGTCGCGAGGTCAATTGCGTTTGCTTTGGGCCGGTCCAGCGTGACTTGCAAGACCGCGCCATCGCGGTGGGTTTTGATGGGGCTGTCGGTCATGGTTCATCTTTCACTGTGATCAACGCGTCGGCGGCGACGGCGTGTGTGGGCGTACATATCAACGGATTGATCTCAACCTCGCCCACTGTGTCGGGGCCTGCAAGGACATAGTCCTGAAGGGCAAGGATGGTCTGTTCGATCTGATTAAGCGCAGCGCCGGGTTTGCCGCGGAACCCAGTGAGCAGGGGATAGATGCGCAAGGATTTTAGCGCGTCGTGGATATCACGCTCTGACACTGGCAAAAGGCGGGTGGCCGTATCGCGCAAAAGCTCTGTCATGATGCCGCCCGCGCCAAGGGTCAGCGCAAAGCCATGGGCGGGGTCACGTGTGATCCCGACAAGGAGTTCGGCCGCGCCACCTGTTACCATCGCCTCAACCAGGACGGTTGGCGTTCCGATGTCGCGTGCGGTTTCCTCCCAATTGTCCTTAGCGATCCCAAGGCGCACGGCACCTGCCTCAGATTTATGCGCCATGCCTTCGCCTTTGATGGCATAGGTATCGGCATGGAATGCATCGCCGGTATGGTCATTGTCCGGGTCCGCGAGGGCATCGAACCCGTCCTCTGTTACACGGAAACGGCAGTTCCACGGGATCATGATGTTACAGCGGGCAAGGCGGGTTTTGGCCTGCGCTTCGGTCAAGGTGCGCGTATGGGGCAGGGCCGGAGCGGGGGCGACAGGCAGGTCATGTGGCGCGCCAATGCACGTTGCAGCCTCGGCAGCGGCAAGCGCTTCTTCAAGGCCGTTCAGTGGCGTGACACCGCCTGCCATAAGCTCCGCTGCGATGTGCAGTGGCATCAGCTCAAACAGGCTGGAGACAATGGCGAAGGGGCGGCCCGTCTGCGCACGTACGGCCAGCGCGGCATCGACCGTGCACCGCCAGGCGCGATCATCCGTGGTGGGATAGTCCACGATGCTCATTGTCAGGTCGATGCTTGGGGTGCTGATGGCGGACCATGCTTGGGTCATGCGGGGCACGTCGCCCCAGATATAGGTGTGGTAGTCCAACGGGTTGCTGAGCGCGACCATGGGCCCAAGCGCCTCACGCAGGCCGGTTTGTTGCCCGCCGTCCAGCGGTGGGAAGTGCAGATCACGGGCCGTGGCGAGGTCTGCGACCAAACTCGCCTCTCCGCCTGAACAGCTGATGGAGGCCAGCCGGTTGCCGGCCAGCGGACCATTGCAATGCAACAGTTTGAGCGTCTCCAACAGCACAGCGGGAGAGGCCACGCGCGCAATGCCCAGCCGGTCCAGCAGCGCCTGCGCGCCTGCGTCAGAGCCTGCAAGGGACGCGGTATGCGAAACTGTGGCTGCACGCGCCTGTTCGGACACACCCGCCTTGAGCACGACCAGAGGCACGCCTTTGGCATGGGCGTCGCGGGCGAGCGCCTCCCACTCCGCTACGTTGCCGAACCCTTCGACATGCAAACCGATCGCGGTGACACGGTCATCATCCAAAAGGGCGCGCGCGATCTGTGCCTGACTGGTTTGCGCCATGTTCCCGCAGGCCACTGCGTAGGCGATGGGCAAACCGCGCTGCTGCATGGTCAGGTTGATGGCAACGTTAGAGCTTTGGGTCAGCAGGGCGATGCCACGCGCAACAGGTGTGCACCCATGCTGGTCAGGCCACATCACTGAGGTGTCGAGCGCGTTGACAAAACCATAGCAGTTTGGCCCAAGGATGGGCATATCGCCCGCCGCCTGGACCAGCGTGTCTTGCAGGTTGTCTGCCTCTGCATCCTCTGCCGCCGCTTCGGCAAAGCCCGACGCAAAGCACACCGCACCCCCTGCACCCGCTGTGGCCAATGCGGCCACCACCTCAATCGTGGCGTTGCGGTTCACGCCGATGAATGTCGCATCGGGAACGGCGGGCAGATCATTGATACTGGCAAAGGCCGGCAGGCCCGCAACCGTGTCGCGCGTGGGGTGAACGGGCCAAACTGGGCCGGAAAAGCCAAACCTCTGGCACTGTTCAATCACATTGGCGCACCATGTCCCGCCGCCGACGACGGCAATGGATTTCGGGCGCAAAAGACGTGAGAGATCGCGCATCACGCCCCCAGTGGGCGCAACAGATCACGAGAGATGATGTGGCGCTGGATCTCTGACGTTCCATCCCAAATACGTTCTACCCGCGCGTCCCGCCAAAAGCGTTCGATGGGGAAATCATCCATCAGGCCCATGCCGCCAAAGATTTGCAACGTGGTGTCGGTCACACGGGCAAGCGCCTCTGAGGCGTAGAGCTTTGCGCTTGCAATCTCGCGGTTGGCGGGCAGCCCCTGGTCCAGCCGCCAAGCCGCGGCAAGCGTCAGCCAATCTGCTGCGTCAATCTCAGTGATCATATCGGCAATCTGGAAACTGACGCCTTGGAACTTGCCAATCTGCTGGCCAAACTGCTTGCGCTCTGCTGAGTAATTCAACGCGTAGTCAAAACAGCGGCGCGCCCGGCCCACGCTAAAGGCGGCGACCGTGAGGCGCGTGGCATAGAGCCATTCGTTCATCACTGCAAAACCGCCATCCACCTCGCCCAGCACCTGGGCATCCGGCAGGCGGCAATTGTCGAAATAGAGGATGCAGTTTTTGTAGCCTTTGTGGCTGACCGAATTATAGCCATCGCGCACTTCAAACCCAGGCGTGCCACGATCCACCAGAAAGGTGGTGATGCGTTTTTTGGGCCCTTTGGGGGTGTCATCCACCCCGGTTGCGATGAAGACGATGAAGAAATCGGCATGTTCCGCGCCCGAGATAAAGTGTTTGGAGCCGTTCACGACCCAATCGCCCCCGTCCCGCACCGCGGAGCATTTCATGCCGCGCACGTCAGACCCTGCATCAGGCTCTGTCATCGCCAGCGCATCCATCTTTTCCCCGCGCACCGCTGGCAGCAAATAGCGTTCGCGCTGTTCGTCGTTACACGCCATCAGGATGTTCTGAGGCCGGCCAAAGAAATGCGTGAGCGCCATGGAGCCGCGCCCCAGCTCCCGCTCCACCAGCGTAAAGTCCATGTGGCTCAGCCCCGCGCCGCCGGCCTCTTCGGGGAAGTTGCAGGCGTAAAACCCCAGATCGATCACCTTTTGCTTGATCGCTTCACCCAGCTCATGCGGGACCTGGCCGGTGCGTTCCACCTCCGCTTCGTGCGGATAGATCTCATTTTCCACAAAGCTGCGGACGGTTGAGACGATCATCTCTTGCTCGTCGCTCAGACCAAAGTGCATGGCGGGTTTCCTTTCGGCGTCTGTCGGTCTGACACTAGGCAGTCCAGCGGCGCTTAGCAGTGAAAAAGCGACGGTTTGTCCGTCAAAAAAGGACAGCAAGGTTAATCCCTTGTTTACCGATATCCGCCCACAAAGAGCAGGGCGGAGGGCGGAAGCCCGACCCGCTTTCGCTGGCGGCAGTAAAGGACAGAACACAGCATGATCAGATCCTTCAAAACGCCTTTTTCGCGCCCTTCGTTGGGGGCTTATCATCAGGGCGTGATGCAATACCGATACCGGGATGTGATGTGCAACAAGTCGCCCATCGACATCGCGCTCTATTTGCATCTGATCCATGCGGTTGGGCCGGGAACGCTGATTGAATTGGGGTCAAAACACGGCGGCTCCGCCCTGATGTTCCGCGACATGATACGCACCTACGGTTTGGACACGCAGGTGGTGTCGATCGACCGCAGCATGCCGGATGTGGACCGGCGGTTTGACGGCATCCGCTTTGTCGAAGGTGATGTGATGGCGCTGGAAGAAACCTTTTCCAAACATGGGCTGTTTTCCCTGCCGCGCCCCTGGATCCTGTCCGAAGACAGCGCGCATACCTTTGACGCCTGTATGGCGGTGATGGCCTTTGGCGCGCGGCATTTGCGGCGCGGCGAATACCTAATCATCGAAGATGCGGTGTTGGAAGAACTGGATCTGGCCGACCGATTTGATGGCGGCCCCAGCCGCGCCTTGCAGACGTTTCTGACGGACCATCCAGAGGTCTACGAGATCGACACAGACTACTGCGATATGTTTGGCGTGAACGCCACCACCAACCCCAATGGCTACCTCAGGAGGCGTTGAATGAACGTGGCCCCCGTCAACGATCATGTTCTGTCCCTGCCCGAAGACATTCGGCTGGTGATTTGGGATCTGGATGAAACCTTTTGGGATGGCACGGTGACCGAAGGCGGCATGCGCTACCGTCTGGATCACCACGATCTTGTCGTCACGCTTGCCGGGCGTGGCATCATCTCAGCGATCTGTTCCAAAAATGACCGGGCTGAAATTGAACGCATTCTGCGGGCGCAGGAACTTTGGCGCTTCTTCGTCTTTCCTAGCATTGACTGGACGCCCAAGGGCCCACGACTGCACCGCATGGTGGCCGATATCGGGCTGCGTCCCCAAAGCGTTTTGTTCATTGATGACAACGCCATGAACCGCGCACAAGCCAAGCAAATGGTGCCGGGGCTGAATGTGGCGGGGCCTGAGATTATTGCCCAACTCGCCGATGCGCCTCAGCTCTTGGGCAAGTCTGATCCCGGCCTGACACGGCTGGCGCAATACAAGGTGAAAGAGCGTAAGTCCCAGGCGATGGCGGCAACCGGGGACGATTGCTTTGCCTTTTTGCGGGCCTCTCGCATCCAGGTGCGTGTTGAGCATGATGTTGAGGCGCATCTGGACCGGGCCATCGAACTGGTGAACCGAACAAACCAGCTCAATTTCACCAAAAACCGCTTGCCCGAAGATCTGCCCGCCGCCCGCGCAGCTTTGACAGAACAACTGGCCCACAACACCACCGATGCTGGTCTGATCCACGTTCAGGATGCCTATGGGGACTATGGGTTTGCGGGGTTTTACCTAACCGAGCGACGGAACAACAAACGACACCTTAGGCATTTCTGCTTTTCCTGCCGGACGCTGAACATGTTCATTGAACATTGGGCCTATGCGTTTCTGGACCAGCCAGAGCTGAGCGTGTCTGGAAAGGTGCTGACGAACCCCACAACAGACGACGTCAAAGTGGATTGGATTACACCGCTTAAAGGTCCCGCGCAGCCAAAAGCGCGTCAGGGATCGGACCTGGCGTTTGACCGGATCATCGCCCGCGGCGGTTGTGACCTGGCCAGCTTGATGCACTACTTCCGGCTCTATGGCACTGAGGTGATTGAAGAGTTCAATCACCCCAAAAACGGTCAGATGTTGCGGCGGGATCATTCCGCTTTTCTGATGCCCGCTTTGACAGACGGTCTGACCCCGGCAGAAACGGAAGCGGCAGCGCTGTTGGGGTATGACACCGCTGATTTTCAGAGCGCCCTTTGTGGTTCCCACCCGGCAAGCACCCTCATTTTTCTGAGTTTTTGGGCCGATGCCGACATTCCGCTTTATCAGCACAGCGAAACCGGCATGGAGTTGCCCTATTGGTTGATTGGGGCACAGAACCAGGACCTGATCACCAAGTCCGAACTTGGCGCGGCTCTGGCTAAAACAGATACCCAAAGGGCGCGTCTGGCAAAGTTAGAGACAAATTTTGCGCACATCGGCCTGCTGTACACGGATGAGATGCAGCGCCGATATCGTCAAATATTGGACCACATCGGTCCGAAGCCCGCCATCGTCTTGGTCCTGGCCAATGAGCGCGGCCCGCGGTTCTACAGTGATCCATCCGGTCCCGAACACCCGCATCACAAACGGCTCAACCAGGCATTGCGCGCAGCGGCCCAGGGGCGGCGAAATGTGATGGTGTTGGACCCTCAGGATCACATCAATGGCCCGCAAGACCTGATTGATTTGAACCATTTCAAACGTCCCATTTACCACGCGATGGCGAAAGAGGTGCTGGAGCGGCTTGGTCAAAAACTGCACATGACAGGAGCGTCCGATGCTGCCGCCTGAGCCCAAGATCTTTGGCAATCTGTTCCTCAGCGTGGGGGCGATGAAAGCGGGTACAACCTGGCTTTATGCGGTGTTGTCACGCCATCCCGCGCTGCATTTCGCCTTGGAAAAAGAGATCCACTATTTCTATCACCGCTACGTCAACCCATCGCAGCTGAGTGAGGCGTACCGCCTGCGCGAAGCGCGCGAAAGGTATCTGTTTCGCTTCGATCCAGAGAACGCCAACATTGATGCGGTGCGCGCGAACCTGCGGTGGGTGGCGGCCTATCTCAACCGCCCCGTGGATGACGATTGGTACCGTAGCCTGTTTGAGCTGCGCGATCATCAATCCTATGCCTGTGATTTTTCCAACCTACAGGCCCAGATCCCGGAAACAGCCTGGCCCAAAATTGCGTCGCAATGCGAAAAGTTGCGGGTGCTTTTCACCATGCGCGATCCCGTCCAGCGGCTTTGGAGCCACACCAAGTTCCACCTTCAAGTCACGGGTCAGCTAGAGTGTCTGACACGCTGGGGCCCCGCCCAGTTTGACGAATTTATCCGCCGCCCGCACATCTGGGTGAACGCGGAATATGGCCATATCCTGCGCACTCTGAAACGCGCGTTGCCCGAAAATGCGGTCAAGGTCATCACCTATGAGGCGCTGCACCAAGATCAACGCGGCACCCTGCGGGAGATTGAGAGGTTCCTCGGGGTTGGCCATCATGACTATCCCCAGTCTCTGCTGGATCGGCGTTTTACCGAAAGCGTGCGGCATCAGATGCCGGAGTTCTTTCCTGAACTGATTGCAGAGGACGTGCGCCGCATCTGTGATGAGGTGCAGGCCGAAGGCTATGCGATCCCCGGTTCTTGGAGGGTTCCGACAACAGCACTTGTTTGACCCGGCAGCGTACGGGCATACCGCAGCAGGGCCAGATCATCCGCGTTTTCTTTGCTCAGCAGGTCTTTCATTTCGGGTGACACGGCATGCGCATTGTTCGACCCAGAGGCGTTCGCTGTCACGGGCCGCCACGCGTAGTTCGGATAATGCGGGAGCAGCAAGGCGCTCAGCCTGCGCATCGCACCGTTAAAGTCTGAGACAAGCCCGACCACCCCCTGCTCTGCCACCTCACGCAGCGCGGTTTGGGCACGTTGCAACTCTGTCCCCGGGCTGTCTGGTCTTAGGCTGGCCAGACGCTGGGTCTGAAAATTCTGACACTGCCTGTCGCCGGTAAAGGACAGACGCTCATGCACATACCCGGCAAAACCGTGCTTTTTGGCCAAGACCGCGCCGCGCGTTTTGGCTTCCTGGGCGCGTTCAAAACGGTAAGCTGACGCAATCCGTTCGATTGGATCGCGCAAAAGCAGGATGGGGTAGATCCGTATCCCATCCATGCGCGGCAGCGGCCCAAGCATCGTATGCGAGGAATAGGCCACCCCCGCCGGGGTTGCCTTGATCCAGTCCGCGACGGCCTGGCTATTGTTATTGCCTTGCCCCGAAAACTCTTTGGTATGCCAACGGGGACCAAAGTTCTGCTGCAGGATGTGGTCAACGGATGTGCCGGCGTTTTTGAACAGGTGGTTGTGCAAAACCACGTGCCGATGGGCAGCGTGCGGGTGGCGAGGGGCGTTCATGGCTGGCTCCGGTATAAATCGGCGGCTTCAAAGGCGTGGCGCATGACACTGCGCCCTTTCTGAAAGGAGAATGTCGCCTGCATATAGGCCCGCGCATTTTGAGAGATTTCGGCCCAGAGCGCGTCATCCTGTGTCAGCGCCTCAATCGCTTGCAGCCAATCTTGCGGGGTTTCGGCGATGATGCAGTCATGGCCTGACCGCAGCCCGATTCCTTCGGCGGCGATGGGGGTAATGACGCTGGGAATGCCATGGGCCAGCGCGCTCATCACCTTTCCTTTGATCCCAGCACCCGACAGTAGCGGTGCCACAAAGATCCGGTGGGGATCAAAGGCATCTTGCAGCCTGTCTACAAACCCCACCGGTGTGACGCGACTGTTGCCAAGGGCGCGGATCTCCTCCGTCATCCCGGCCCCATAGATCGACAGGCCACACCGCGGCAGCCGCGTCAGTATCCGTGGCATCACGCTGCGCGCAAACCACGTGATCCCTTCGACATTGGGGTGGTGCGCAAAACTGCCCAAAAAGCTAAGACCGCGACGGTCTTGCGCTGGGGGCACGGTGTCTGGCAGCGTCACGACCCATGGGCATTTGACCACTTTCGCCGCCCCGTCGGTATAGGCCTGAATGACGGAGTGTTCGACGTCATTGTAGGACAGAACCACGTCCACCTGGTTGATCACGTCAAGCTCAGCCGATCGGGTGTCTTTCGCCTGATCCAGCAGGGCGTCTGAGCCGGAAGAGGCCGCTGTGCGAAGTTCGCGCAGGAAGTGCAAATCGGCGTTGTTGAACAGGATTTTGGCCTGTGGTGCCTGTTTGCGCAGCTGCGCCAACACGTTTTTCGCAACGTAGTAACGGGTGATATAGATCGCGTCGAAATCACCAGCGTGCGCATCCAGATACTCAGCCGGGTTCATGAAAAACGGCGCATGTACGACTTCGATGCCGTCGTTTTGCAACGCCTCAGTATAGCTGCCCAGATGGGCCATATTGGTTGAAATGAACGTAACCTTATAGCCCAGCGACTGGACCAGCTTCATTTCCTGATAAGCGGCATACGAGCCAGCATCATGATCCGGGCGCGGCACGGTTTGGTCGATAAACAGAACGCGCCCAACGATCCCACGGTCTTTTTCCAGATCTGGCCGCACCGCTTCAGAGCCGTGGCGGGCAAAGGCGTTGGCCCATTGGCGTTTGAACTTCGGGCGATTGACCTCTTGGTACTTCTTGAAGCCGGTGGACACATCCTGGCCCGATGTTGTTCCTTCGAAATGATAAACGACTGATCCGGGGATGTACCAGGTGGCATACCCAGCCTCACGGATCTTAAAGGCTAAATCGGTGTCTTCGAAATACATCGGTTCAAGATAGGCAGAGAGACCACCGATCTCTTGCCAAACCGTCCGAGGGGCCAGCAGGGCGGCACCCGACAAATAGTCAGCCTGCCGGGCATAGCAGAACCGTGGATCTTGCGGGTTCTCCCCCTTGCCGTAATTCCAAGGGTTGCCAGACCCCCAGACAATGCCGCCCGCATCTTGCAGATCACCATTGGGGTACAGCAGCTTGGAGCCAACCAGACCCACGTTGTCGAAGCGCGAAAAGGCGTCAACCAAGGCATCAAGCCAGCCGGTCGTGACCTCAACGTCATTGTTCAGCAGGGCCACATATGTCCCACGCGCGCGATCAACACCTGCGTTGCAGGCCCTGATAAAACGCTGCGGGTGCGGGTGGCGGACGATGCTGATGCCGGACACAAAGGTCTCAAGCGATTTGGTGGCATCCGTGGATGCATCGTCCACCAGGATCACCTCAAAACTCACCCTATTATGTGCCACGAGCAGGGAGCACAGGGTCAGGTAGGTGAATGCGATGTTGTTGTGGGCCGGGATCACAACCGTCACATCCGGCTTGGCATGTTGCTGGAACCGCAAGGGTTTCAGCACGACCTTTTCAGGCCCTGCCTCAAGCGTGTTCAGGGCATGTGTGATTTGATCAAAGTCCGTGCTGAGATGCGCCGCGTTGGCCATCAGTGCCTTGAGGCTGGGATATCGGCGGGGTGTTTGGGGCAACAGTGCCGCAGGCAGCGGTGCGGTGGATTCCCGTTGCATCACGTCTGGCGGGGTTGCCGTGTAGGGCATCAGGTGATCGCCCTCAAATAGAGTGACGGAGCCTGACCGGTCTTTGATCGACAGCCGCCGCACCTGGCCATTCAGATAGCTTGGCGGGATGCGGATGATCGTATCGCCGGGTGAAATATGGACGGGCATCACGTGCTGGCCGTCAATGCTGAGCACCACTTCGATCTTTTCGTCCGCCTCGCAGATCAACGTATGGCCATAGTTTTCGCGCAGGCGAAAATTGGGTTTGGAGAGGGGAATTATTGGAAAAACCTCTGGCCCGACCTGAACGGCAAGATCCTGTCCAGGCACAAGCGCGTTTGGCAAAGGTGCCCTGATCCACTGGCCATCGGCGTGTTCTGCCATGCCGTATAGCCACTGCGGCTCAAGGATTTGGCGGGCCTCAACAGGCTCATCCGCGGCGGCGACATGCACATCGGCGAGAAACAAGAAGGGTTCTGTGCCTTTTTCGTCGGGCTCATGATGACGGTATTCAATTTCTAGCAGCACATCACATTTCTGGAAATGCTGCGGCACGGGTTGGCTGATTTCGTCATAGCCGCTGCGCAGCGGGCCGCCGGCATAGGCCGTGTCAAAGCGCGTGAAATGCCGTTCTTCTTGCAGTGAGACCGGATCGCGGAAAATCACGCACAGCGTGGCAGCAGCGCGGTGGGCCGCGAGGGCCGCGCGAAAGGTCATGCCTTCTTTGACGGTGTCGATATGGATCTGACTGCCCAGGAAAATCTGACAAGGCGCATCATATTGGTTGATCATCACCTGCACGGTATCGCTGCCAGAGAGCGCCCAATCTGTCAGGTGGTTCATCCAAATGGCATAGATTTGCCCCGGCGCATCCTCAGGTGGCAGGACATGGGTATTCTGGAGCAGGGCCGTATGATTAAGCCGTTGTTGTGCTGCGCTGCGCAGGATCTGCTCAGGCTCTGACGTGCAAGGCTCAAACGGTGAAAGCGCATCGCCCAGACGGATTTCCATCGGCTTGTCCGTGGCCGCCTTTTCGACGTTGCCAAACACCGTTCCGTCCAACATCACCAAGCACCGCAGCTCAGACATGAAATCAACCGACATACACACCCCGTTTTCGATCAGCACTCAGCGTGCCGAGGTCTTTACCGCATGGTTTGTCTTAAATTTGAGTTAACTCAGATGAACAGGTGGTTATTGATCGAGGATGTCCCGGTGATAGCGGTTCAACAGCATCAGCCCCGCAACGGCTGTGACCCCGGCCACCAGCAGCGGATAGGCAATTGAGACGTATGTGGGTTGGTAGAAGGGTAAAACCCATCGCGCATCAGCCCGGCGGTGTGCACCAGCGGATTGTACCAAAGGTAGTCCGCCAGGGGTTGTGGGATCGATTCAAACAAAAAGAACATACATGAGATGATGAACAGCGGTCGGTTTACCACAGCCCAGGCGGTGGCCCAGATCGGATAGGCAAGTGTCAAGAAGCTGTTGAGCGTACCGATGCCAAACCCGAGGGCCGCGGCCAGAAAAGTGGCCATCGCGACCTTTGAAAAATCAAAGACCGTCGTCGGTTCCAGTACAAATACGATGAAGCCTAAGATCAGCGTGTGCACGATGACTTGAGTCAGCAAGCTCAGGATCAGACGTGCCAGCAGCGCATCCAGATAGGTGACGCGGGGATAGGCCAGCAACGCACGGCTGAACTGAACCGTTTGCCCAAGTTTCGCGGCAAGATCCGCGTAAAGCATCAGGGGCAGAATGCCAGCCGCGTAGAACAGCGAAAAACTGTCCCCCAGAGGCGGCGTTCTGAACCCGATGGAGAACACCATGGTCAAAAGCGCAATGCCAGCGGCAGGTTCCACAACGGCCCAGATATATCCCCCGGGCGAGCGGCCATAGGTGGTGTTGATCTCACGCAAGACCAGTGCGCCTATCGCGCGCGGCGTGGCCAGGCGCGACGCCACCGGGCGCAGCTGTTGCGGGGCATCTGAGGGGTAGGACATGGGCCACCTTCGGCGTTGCGAGGTTACCAAAAATTAACCTCTGGCCGGATAATCTGGGACAAATACAACTAAAAAGTTAATGAGCATGCCGGACAGGGCGACCGAAGAAGCCAAGATTGTCGGAGAGATCCGCCGCCTGAAACACGCGGCCGGGGCTGACGCGCGCGCTGTGCCAGTTGCTCCCGTACCAAAGCCACCCCCCGCACCGGCCAAAGTGCCAGCGCCGCCGCCTGCACCGCCGGGCATTCCCACCTTTGACATCAAACCGCCCGCTCAACCCGCCCGTCCACGCAGGCGGCATCGTTTGTTGCTGTTGTCCTTTCTGGTCATGGTGGTTCTGCCCGCCGCCGGATGTGCCTATTACCTTTGGCAACACGCGGCGGATCAATATGCCTCTCGCGTCGCGTTCTCCGTCCGTACGGAAGAGAAAAGCTCAGCGATTGAACTGTTGGGCGGCATCACCGAATTATCCGGGTCCAGCTCATCCGACACGGATATCCTGTTTGCCTATCTCAACAGCCAGGAATTGGTGGCCCAGGTCGATACACAGGTCGATCTGCGCGCCATGTGGTCGCGTGTTTCAGTGGAACAAGACCCGGTTTACGCCTTTGACCCTGCGGGGAGCATTGAGGATCTGAAAGATCATTGGTCACGGCAAATCGCGGTTATCTATGACAGCCGGACGGGGCTTATTGAACTGGAAGTCCATGCATTTGACCCCTTGGATGCCCAGCGGGCCGCGCAAGCGATACTGGATATCTCGGCCGGGATGATCAACCGACTGTCCCGGATCGCGCAACAGGATGCGATTGGGTTCACCAATGACGAACTTGAGAATGCAAAGATCCGGCTGAAAACCGCACGGCAAGCGTTGACGCAGTTTCGCAACCGGACGCAAATTGTCGATCCGACGATGGATACGCAAAACCAGATGGGCCTTTTGGTAACGCTGCAACAGCAGTTGGCCGATGCGCTGATTGATGCGGATTTACTGCGCGAAACCACACGCGCGAGTGATCCGCGTGTCACCCAGGCCTCTCGCCGGATCGAAGTGATTGAGGCACGGATCGCTGCCGAAAAACGCAACTTGGGCCTGGGCGAAGATGGCGAAAGTGATGCAGCATACGCCACCCTGGTCGGCGAATACGAAGGGCTTATCGTGGACCGTGAGTTTGCAGAAGCCGCCTATACCGCCGCCTTGGCCGCCCACGACGCGGCACTGGCTGAGGTGCGCAAACAAAGCCGGTATCTGGCCGCACACGTCAAACCAACGCTTGCGGAAAAAGCGGAATATCCTGAACGGCTGAAGCTACTGGGCATTGCGACGGTGTTTTTGTTTTTCGGCTGGGCGCTCTTTTGCCTGACCTATTATGCGCTGCGGGATCGGCGATGATCCGGCTTGAAAACCTGGCCAAGTGGTTTTGGACCCGGCAGGGCAGGCACGTGATCGTCGATCATCTGAACGCCACCTTCCCTTCCCACAAAAGCGTGGCGTTGCTGGGCCGCAATGGGGCAGGCAAAAGCACCTTGCTCAAGCTTATTTCAGGCACCATCCGGCCCACGATGGGGCGTGTGTTGTCCTCTGGCACGGTGTCATATCCGGTTGGGTTTCAGGGCTCTTTTCACCCCGACCTCACCGGCGTGCAAAACACGCGGTTCGTCGCCCGGCTTTATGGTGTTGATAGCGATGATCTGGTTGCCTTTGTAGAGGATTTTGCCGAGCTTGGCGCGCATTTTCGGATGCCGCTTCGAACCTATTCGGCAGGGATGAAATCACGTCTGTCCTTTGGGGTATCCATGGGCATCCCCTTTGACACCTATTTGGTGGATGAGGTCACGTCTGTGGGCGATGGGGCGTTTCGGCACAAAAGCGTTCAGGTTTTTGACAAGCGCATGCAAAACGCCGGTGCCATCGTTGTTACCCATTCCCCGCCGATGGTCCGCCGCCTGTGCCAGATGGCTGCGGTGTTGGAGGAGGGACAGTTGCATTTTTACGATGACTTGGATGCAGCGCTAGAGCATCACGAACGTAATCTGGCGCAGCCTGTTCGTGCCTAACCTCAGCCAGCAGTGCGCGCAGCAATGCCCGCGCATTGCGCTGGAACAGACGGGGGGACCAATTGCGTTGCCAAACCGCCTGAATGTCTCGTCTTAGCGCGTCCTCATTAGCCTGAAATCTGTCCAAAAGCGCATCAATCTGGCGGGCATCCTTGGCTAAATCCTGTGTCCCGACCAGCAGGCTGCAGGGGTGCAGCGCGGTCAGATCAGTGGCCCCCGGAAAGTTCCGCAAGATGATCGGCAGCCCGGCTTCAAAAGCCTCCAGCGCGCCGATGGGCGTCCCTTCATACCGCGAGGTTAACAGATAGGCGTCCGCCCCCAGCAAGGGCAACCTGGCGTCCGGGATCGGGCCGGTAAAACTGATGCGTTTCACATCCCATGGCGGCAGCCCGGCGGTGATTTTCCTTTGCACCATCTGATCCTCTGTCCCCGGCCCGCAAAGCATCAATTGGTAATGGCCGGGAAGCGCTGCCAAAAGGCGGGCCGCAAAAGCATAGTCTTTTTGCCGCCCCGCCCGTCCCGTCATTACCAAAGTGCGGGTCGCTGTTTTGGGTTTTTGAACAGGGGCGTAGGGGTGCAGATCAGAGCAGTTGGGCAGGATGTGCACCCGGTGCCGAGCGAGCCGCAACCCGCCTGTATCCCGCGCCATCCACCCCGCCATCCGGCAGTTCAGAAAGATCAGGTTTTGTGGCGGGCAACTGGCAACCAATACACGCTCAAGCTGCCTGCAGAGCCAATGAACCACGGGGTGGTATCCTGGCCCGTAGGGCAGGCCGTGATGCGTAAAGGCAACCGGACACCCGGGCCGCCAAAGCCGCAGGGCCAAAGCCAGGCGCAAGAGCAAAATTGGCAGACGGGCATGGACCCAGATCAGATCTGGGGCATGGCTGTCGAACGCTTTCATCAATCCCGTGATCCCGGACCAAAGATGCTGCAATGACAGTTTATTGCGCAAACCCTCCACAACGACATGCTGTGCAGATGTGTTGGCCAGCGGCGCATAGCCCCCTTCATCTTGATCAGAGATGACGGTGATCTGCGCATCCGCGCCCAGCGCATCGACCAAATGGAGGATGTGGCGCGGGACACCAGACACGCGTCCGTCCCCCCCGACAAGGATCACCCGCGGCTTTTGGTCAGACGCGGCCAAGGCTGGCGGCCCCCCAAAAGCCCAAGGTGCCGATCACGTTCTGGCGGTAAGGCGACACACGATGCAGGCCAACCAGCCGCGCTAGCAGCCTTTGTTCGCGCGCATGGATGAAAGAGGCCAGTGTGCCTTGTGCCCGTGGTGTCAGCAGATCTTGCACGACGTGAAGCGCATCGAGATTCCCCTGCACCCGCGCCATGAATGTGCCCTGCAAAACGCCACGTTTGCGGGCGATTTGCGCGCGCAGTCCATGCCCGGCCCCAATCGCATTGTTGCCATGCTGGCGGTACATGACCTGAGGCGTTCCATTATCGAATTTTACCGCACCGCCCGCGCCCGCAATCAGCAAATAAAGCCACCAATCATGCGCAAAAACTGGACCGGTCCGCCGCGCCGCCCTTTTTGCCAACGCGGCTGCGTTCGGCGTTAGCATCATGGTGTTGCCCGGTGCGATATTCTCAGCCAGCGCATTCCTGAACCCACAGCGTCGCCAAATGCGTTTGGACGGGCAGTACCGGTTGCGATCTGGATACCAATACATCTGCCGCCCGCAGGTCAGGCCAAGCTGATCATGCATTCCGCGTAACATTGACAGGTTTTTGTAGAGCTTTTCAGGCTGCCAAACATCGTCTTGATCAGCGAATGCAACGAAGCCCGCGTCATTTGGTAACCCCTTGATCAAGGACATGAAATTGGCTGAGAAGCCCTGCTGGGGACCTTCGCGCACCGTCACGCGACCAGGATGCAGTGCGGCAAAGCGATGAAGGATATCAATGGTTTCGTCGGTCGATCCATCATCGCTGGCGATGAGCCGCCAGTTCACCGACGCCTGGCCCGCGATACTGGCCAACTGGGCCGCCAAATGCGTTGCCCCGTTTCGGGTGGCCATCAAAATGGTCACTTTTGGGACGAAGGGTATGAGGGCCAAATGGGTCGTCATCATTCGTTCAAAAAAACGGAAAAGGGTTCACAAATTGTTAAGTGTCGCTGCTTAGGCCAAAGGCATCGCGTCAGAAGGGGTAAACGGTGCCACATTCACGGACTTTTGCATTAGGTTGCCGCTTTTTTGCCGTTGTCCGGGAACAGGGGCTTCGGACGGCTTTCACGCAAGCCTTAGGCTATCTTGCCCGGCGGTTAAGCGGACGTCGGCAAACGGGTCTTGCGGGCGTGTCAGATGAGGTTGCGGAGCCTGCGAACAACCATCTTGGGGGGGTTGGCAAACGCTCGCCCGGGCTGAGGCGTTTCATATCCATGCCGCGCCGCGGCTGAACCGCAAGGCCAGACAAATCGCCATGATTGCCGATCTGAACCTGCCGCAATGTCGCAAATACCGGGTGGAACAACTGGCGGCGTTTTGGCGTGCCCGAGGTGTTGAGTTTGAATTTGCTCATTATCAGGACATCCCGCGCGCCGTGCGGATCATGCAACACGCTACCCATCTGATGGAGTACCGTTTGCAATCGGGCCCCGCCGCCGAAATGCTGCGTTATGAGGCGCGCAGGCTGCGACTGCCCATTCTCTATGATCTTGATGACCCGCTCTTTTCGGTCTCGGCCTATGAAACCTACCGCAACATGGAAGGAGTGGATGCCGGGATGAAGGCGCATTTTCTGGCGGCCGCCCCGAAGTATCTAAGCATGATGAACGGGGCGGACATCATCTCGGTTTCCACCCCGGGGATGGCGCAACAAGCCCAATTGCTGAGCGACCGTCAGATTTGTTTGCGCCGCAATTTCGTCGATACCGAAACCTTGGAAAAGGGCAAAGCGGTGCAGGGTGTTGAAAAACCCGAAGGGTTTTGCGTAGCCTTTGCCAGTGGCTCACAGGGGCATGAGGTTGACCTCAAAGAAATCTTCAACCCGCTGACAGAGTTCTTGTTGGCTGCCCCTGACAGGCGGTTGATGTTGCTGGGGCATATCGAACGCCGCCACTTGCCCAAAGCACTTTGGCCGCGCACGGAACAGATCCGGTTTAGCGACTACGAAAGCTATCTGAACACGCTCAGGCGCGCCGATTGTGCGCTCATGCCGCTTTGTGATGATGCGTTCAACCGCTGCAAAAGTGCCGTGCGCGTGCTGGATGCGGCTGCGGTCAGCGTGCCCAGCATCGTCGCCCCCGTCGGCGATCTAAGTGCTGTGGTACGCCATGGCGAAACCGGATTTATCGCAGCCAATGCGCAAGATTGGTCTAGCGCCTTGAAAGAGCTTGCTGCGGACCCGCTGGGCGCGCGCAACATGGGGCTGCTGGCACGGCGGGAAGTGGAGGAGAATTGGCAGGCATCTGACCGGCCACATATTATCGCGCCAGAACTGCTGGATTGGGTTGAGGCCTGAGCATGCGGCACATCCTAGTCGCCAACATCCATTTCGCGCCCTTCAGCTATGGCGGCGCTACCATTGTCGCAGAGGAAGTGGCGCAGGCTTTGATCCGCGCGGGCGGGTATCGCGTCTCTGCAATCTCGCTTTGTCAGCGAGAGGATTTGGCACCCTATATGGTGATCAAATCCGAAGTGGGCGGCGTTGAGAACTATCTGATCAACGTGCCGCACAACCGGAACTACGGCGAAATGTACAACAATCCTGAGGTCACGACCCGCATTGCCGAACTGACTCAGGCGTTGATGCCGGATCTGGTACATGTGCATTGCATCCAGGAAATGGGCACAGGCGTATTGGCAGTGGCCGCGGCGCAAAACATTCCTGTTGTGCTAAGCGTTCATGACTTTTGGTGGCTCTGTGAGCGACAGTTTATGATCCGCGTGGACGGCAGCTATTGCGGGCAATCTCCGGTTCAGATCAAAGCGTGCAAAGGCTGTGCCGATAACTACTGGGCGGCCAAGATGCGGTTTGATCATTTGCAAGAGATGGGTCGCCTTGCTGATGTGGTGACCTATCCCAGCACCTTCGCCAAGGATTTGAGCGAGGCATCAGGTTTTGCCACGGGGCGCGGGGTGGTTTGGGAAAACGGTGTACGCCTGCCCGACCCAGCCTTTTTTGACCGCCAGACCGCCCGGCGCCTTAAACAAGACAAGCTAAACTTTGGTTATATCGGTGGACCATCTGCGATCAAAGGCTGGCCGCAGATCAGGGAGGCGTTTCGCGGTTTGGACCGCGACGATTTCCGCATGCTTGTTGTGGATGGCAGTCTGGATGGCAGTTGGTGGGCCAAGCGCAACCTGAAACCCCTGCCTGGCGAGTGGGTGATCCACCCGCGCTTTGATCAGGAAAGCATGGATGCATTCTATGCCCAGATCGACGTTTTGTTGTTCATGTCACAATGGAAAGAGACCTTTGGATTGGCCATTCGAGAGGCTTTGGCCAGGGGCATTCAGGTGATCCAGACAGACAGTGGCGGCACCGTCGAACATGGCGCAGTCGCCCAGGATCAGTTGATCCCCATCGGTGCCGGGACAGAGCAATTGCGGCGACAGCTTATCCAGGCGATTGAGCTTGGGGCAACCAAACATGCGCCCGTACCCGTCACCAGCTTTGCCGATCAGGCCCGCGCGTTCCACGATTTGGTAGAAGAGGTTCTCAACAAAAGCCGGCGAGCGGCTTGAGTGAGGGAGCTGGGGCGTTTGGTTGCAAAGAGTGGCCCCTTTCAGATCAGCGTTGATACTGATTTGAGGGGTCAGAAGGGAAAGGCTTAAGCCAACACCTTACCCCCCTGTTTGAAGGCAACGGCGACAAGAGGCCGTGGTGGGTGCGGCTTTGCCCAAATCCGCTGGCCCTAAAACTCAAAATCGCTGGCGTCTAGATCGTTCAAGTTCACCTTACTCAGCCGGATGGTGTTGCCGCTGCCCGTGTTTAAAATCACGTCCTGACCGGATTGATGCGCATTGCTCATGACATCGCTGAACTGATTAAGCTCACCGTGGTGAGAAAAATCGATCACCTCATTGCCACTGGCCGCATCAAAATCCGCTATCGTATCCTGGCCGTGACCGTTGCTGAACACAAAGGTGTCCGCATTGAAACTGCCATAGAGCAGGTCATTTTCGGTGCCGCCAATGACGGTATCAAACCCTGCGCCGCCATATACCGTGTCCTCTCCGGTGCCGCCGTCGATGACGTCATTGCCCTGCCCGCCAAAGAACCGGTCACCCTCTTCGCCGCCCCAAAGCGTGTCGTTGCCTTCCTGGCCAAACACCCCGTCACCCGACCCACCGCCATAGATCTGATCATTGCCGCGACCCCCAAAGAGCCGGTCAAATCCGAGGTTGCCAATCAACGTATCGTTGCCATCCTCACCATAGAGATTGTCAGACTGGTGCCCCCCATCCAGCAGGTCATCCCCGTCGCCCCCATTCAGCAGATCAAAGCCCGCGTTGCCAAACAGGGTGTCATTGCCGCCTTCCCCAAACACCCCATCCACACTCAGGCCAAAGTTGCTGCCAGCGCTGAGCCAGTCGTTGCCCTCACCCCCAAAAAGCCGGTCGGGCGAGGCACCGGCCCAGGCGCGATCGTTGCCATTTCCGCCACGTATCTGGTCAAAGCCATCGCCCCCCAACAGGATGTCATTTCCATCGCCACCGTTTAGGGCATCTGCAAAGGTATCGCCCACCAAAGTGTCATTGCCGCCCCCGCCGTTGAGGGTATCAAAGCCTGCGGAGCCTTTCAGCAAATCGCCATCCGCGCCGCCGTCAATGCTGTCATTGCCGCCCTGTCCATCGACGCGGTCAACACCTGCACCGGACTGGATTGTGTCATGCCCCAGCCCGCCAAAAAGCCTGTCATGTTGCCCACCGGACAAGATCACATCATCGCCACTGCTGCCCATATAATCCCCCTGCTGCGGCGAAAGCGGGAAGCTGGGCGCGTTGATCCAGGTGGCAGACAGCGTTTCTGGATCAATCCCGGATGGGTTTTCAACGCTGCCGGGATTTGGATCCGCGCGGGGTGTGCCTGTGCTGTCAGGATAAACCGCCGGGTCCGTTTGGATGCGGTTGCCGGTGATCAGATTGCCGGTGTTGAAGTGCTGCGCATTCAGGCTGGTGCCGTTCGCGGTGCGCACCTCCAGCACCTCACTGCCAATGCGGAATTCAGCTCCCCAGGAGCGTGATGAAATCGTCATGCCCCCCAGCCCGCTGATCTGGCTGAAATCGCTCAGATCGATCCGGTCAAACCCAAGCTGAAAGTCCTGGATCACATCCCGCGCGCCGTCTTCAACCAGGATGAACGTATCGCGTCCGCCGTCGCCGCGCAGCGTGTCAGAGTTGGCCCCGTCCATCAGGATATCATCCCCGGAACCGGCGGTGATTGTGTCGCGCCCGCTGGCCCCGGACAGGATGTCATCTGCGACAGTCCCCTGCAGCGCGCCGCCACCCGCGCTGGCAGATCTGTTCCCGCCAAGCTGCGGCAAATCAATGGAGAATTCCGCAAGATAGGGCGCGGCTTCGGTTGAGGCCCAGATACGCAAGCCATCGGGTGTTGCCATCGCATCCAACGACGTGATGCCGCGCAGGGGCGTTTGAATGCTGCCAGCCATGGCTTCGACATGCTGCAACCGCCCCCCGGCAGGACAGAAAACAAGCTAAGCCCGCTGTCTGATCCGGCCGCAAGGACGAAGTTATGCTCTCCAACAGCAACGTTTGTGACATGGCTTGCATCGGCAAAGCGGGTGCTGCGGTCATCAATGACGTGATCAACGGGGACAATCCCGTTCCCTGTGACCTGAAAAGACGTCAGTGAATCGGTGCCTGAGCCTGCAACCACCACGTAAAGCCGACCGTCCGCCGCGGTCGTTACGGTCAGCGCGCCCGGCCTGTCCACCCAAAGGCCATCCTGGACACCTGCATCATCAATGTGCTGCATTCTGCCATCGCCCCCTTGGCGAAACATGCTGACGGTATCGGCACCCAGATAGCTGACAAAGGCGTAGGTTTCGCCATTGTGGGTCGCAGTGACAATGTCTGTCGCCCGCTCCCCTTGCATCGCCGCCCCTTGATAGATGTTGGACATGTTCAGGCTATCGCCGGCAAAAGAGAGGCTGACCAAGCCGCTGTTGCGCAACGCGGCAAGCCCGCTGGAGCCATCGTTGATCAGCTCCATTTCTGACAACCCGCTTAGGTTGCGGCCCGACGCGCTGACGCTGACGGCCCCGTCAATGGGCGGGCCCCAGCCATTGCTGTCCAGCTGCACCCCTGTCAGCGCGCTTGAGTTCAGGCCCGCCATGAAAAGCTGACGGGTGCCGCCGGAGTTACGCAACACCAGATCGGTGGTTTCCAGCTGCAGCAGATGGGGCGCGATGCGCCATTGTTGTTGCAAGGTCGCAGTGCCCGGCGTGGCCCCCAGATCATAAGCGCTCAACCAGCCATCGCCACGGGTGGCGGCAAAAAGGGTTGGGCCCTGCGCGCCATAAACGATCTTTACGTCATTCAAGCCGACAAGACCGAATTCCTCGGCTGTAAAGAGCTGTCCGTGCTGGGTAAAGGTGGCTCTGACCATGATGCCTCTCTGATATGGATCGGCATTTCCTTGCCACTTGGGTGGGGACAGTTCCGGGGCAGATCATGGCGGTTCTGCGGCGTTTGGCTGCAATTTGAACGGTTGGCGTTGCGTCTGATTGCACGCGGCCGCGCGCCGGCTTTGGGAATAATTCACCCAACTCGCCAAGGTTTTGACGACGTTGGCTATCCATCAGTTTCAGAGGGTTTTTTATGTCGCAGACATCTCCGGTTCTTTCGCTGCCCTACATTCAACCTGCCCAGGCGCAAAAGCATGTGACCCATAACGAGGCCCTGCGCGTTCTGGATGCGATCACGCAGCTTAGCGTTATCAGTGCGGCGTTGACCGCCCCGCCGGGGCAAGTGGCGTCAGGCGACCGCTATATCGTTGGCGAAAACGCAACCGGTGCCTGGGCCGGTCAGGATGCGGCGGTTGCGGTTTGGGTCGACAACAGCTGGCAGTTCTTTGCGCCAACGGTGGGATGGCGCGCGGATGACAATGCCACCGGCGAACAGTTGCGCTTTGACGGAACAAACTGGCAAAGCACATCCGGTGTGGTCAACTTGCAGAATATCCCTGCCGTTGGGGTGAACACCAACGCGGATGGCACCAACAGATTGGCGGCCTCATCTGATGCGACGTTGTTGACCCATGCGGGCAGTGGCCATCAGTTGAAGTTGAATAAGAATACCTCAGCCGATACGGCCAGCCTTCTGTTTCAGACTGGGTTCTCGGGCCGCGCCGAAATGGGGACAGCGGGATCGGATGATTTTGCAATCAAGGTCAGCGCGGATGGGACGGTGTTTAAAACGGCCCTGCGCATGGATGCCGCCGATGCAGCGGTTCAGATCCCGTCCGGGCAGACCTATTTCGAAGATGTCTTTATCTTGAATGACACGTCGTGGTCGATGGATGTGCCGTGGTCTAACCCTTCCCGGATCATGATGTGGCTGAGCATCAATATGGAGGGCAGGTTTTATCTGTTTTCCATCACAGGGACGCTGACAGGTGCAAACAACTTTGGCGAAATGTTCGCAAACCCGCCTGGCAGCCTGACGTATCATACAGGGCCATTGACCGGCACGACGGGCCCCGCAGGGGGCATTGCGATTGCCATGGACACCACGGGGGCGGTGCCAAAGCTGCACTTGGAGAACCGATTGGGGTCCAACCGTCTCTTCACGCTTGCGACACTGGGGAAATAAGATGACTGATGAGAACAACACACCATCCTACCGGATTGCCGTCCTCCCACAGATCGGGCGGGTTCAAGTACCTGCGCATATGACGGATGCAGAAGTGCTGAGCGCGGTTCTTGAGGCCAGCGAAACCGCAACGGCACCGCAAAAAACCAAGAAAAAGCCTAAAATCAGGCGTTAATCCGTTCCTTCTGCAGTGTTGGTACTCTACCAATAGCTGCAGCAAGAAGGAACGCTGACATTGGACTTTGTGACCCCAACTGACCTGCCCGGTGTGCTGTTGATTTGCCCGCCCCGGTTTGGCGATGCGCGCGGCTTTTTTCAGAAAGCTGGAACCGCAAAAAGATGTTGGCGCATGGTGTCGATCTGGATTTCGTGCAGGACAACCATTCTGTTTCGGCGGCGGTCAATACCGTGCGGGGGCTGCATTTTCAGGCCCCACCGCATGCGCAGGCCAAACTGGTGCGATGCGGACGCGGTGCGCTTTTTGATGTTGCGGTTGATATCCGCAAGGGCAGCCCGACGTTTGGCAAATGGGTCGGGTATGAGTTGACGGCCGAGAATGGGCTGCAACTGTTGATCCCGGCAGGTTTCCTGCACGGTTTTTGCACGCGGGCACCCGACACAGAGATCATCTATAAATGCAGCGATTACTACGCGCCCGACTGCGATGGCGCGGTGCGCTTTGATGACCCGGACATTGGGATTGATTGGGGCCTGACCGGTGATGCTGTTTTGTCAGACAAAGATGCGCAGGCCCCAACGCTTGCCGCCTTCGACAGCCCCTTTGTGTGGGAGGACCCTACATGAAGATCTTGGTGACAGGGGGGCAGGCTTTATCGGGTCTGCGGTTGTACGTTTGGCCGTGGCCCGGGGGCACCAGGTGATCAACCTGGATGCGCTGACCTATGCCGGTTCGCTCAGCAATGTGGCCAGCGTCTCAGACAGCCCCCTTTACACGTTTGAGCAGGTTGATATCCGAAACCGGGCCGCGTTGGATCAGGTGTTTAAGGCCCATCAACCCGGTGCCGTGATGCACCTTGCTGCGGAAAGCCATGTGGACCGTTCCATCGATGGGCCGGGCGATTTTATTGAGACGAACATCACCGGCACCTACAACATGCTGGAGGCCGCGCGCGCCTATTGGACTGCGCAAGGCAAGCCGGACAGCTTTCGGTTCCACCATATTTCAACCGATGAGGTTTATGGCAGCTTGGGGGACACCGGCCTGTTCACCGAAGACACCGCCTATGATCCGCGCTCCCCTTATTCTGCGTCCAAAGCGGCCAGCGATCATTTGGTAAACGCCTGGCATGAAACCTATGGTTTGCCGGTGGTGCTAACGAATTGCTCCAACAACTATGGGCCTTATCACTTCCCCGAAAAGCTGATCCCCGTTGTCATTCTGAACGCCTTGGCTGGCAAGGAAATTCCGGTTTACGGGCAGGGGCTAAACGTGCGCGATTGGCTTTTTGTCGAAGACCATGCCGATGCGCTTTTGCTGGTGCTGGAAAAAGGCGCGCTGGGGCGGAGCTATAACATCGGCGGGGAAAATGAGGCGCGCAACATCGATTTGGTGCGCAGCATCTGTGCTATTCTTGATGCCTCCCGCCCCAAGGACCGACCCTATGCTGAGCAGATCACTTTCGTGAAAGATCGCGCGGGCCATGACCTACGCTATGCGATTGATCCGACCCGGATCAGGGATGAGCTTGGATGGCGGCCCTCCGTCACCTTGCAAGAGGGGTTGGAGCGGACGGTGCGCTGGTATCTGGAGAACGAAACATGGTGGCGTGCATTGCAGTCGCGCCACGGCGTGGGCGAACGGTTGGGCACAAAGGTATGAGCGTTCTGGTGTTCGGAAAAACCGGGCAGGTCGCGCAAGAACTGGCGCGGTTGCCGGGTGTGCTGTGTCTTGGCCGAGAGGCCGCTGATTTAAGCGAGCCTGAAAGTTGTTCCAAAGCTATCCATACCCACCGTCCTGAGGCCGTGATTAACGCCGCCGCCTATACCGCGGTTGACCGGGCCGAAGAGGAGGAAGCCCTGGCCACCGTCATCAACGGCGCGGCACCTGGGGCGATGGCGCGGGCTTGTGCCGGGCTGGGCATTCCGCTTGTCCACATCTCAACCGATTATGTTTTTGCAGGGGATGGTAATCAGCCCTGGCACCCAAGTGATCCAACGGGGCCTTTGGGGGCTTACGGACGCTCAAAACTTGCGGGGGAAACCGCCGTAAGCGTGGCCGATGGCCCGCATGCGATTATGCGTACATCCTGGGTTGTGTCGGCCCATGGCAACAACTTCGTCAAAACCATGTTGCGGCTGGGCGCTGAGCGTGAGGCGCTGAGCATTGTTGCGGATCAAATCGGTGGTCCAACCGCGGCAAGAGACATCGCCAACGCCTGTTATACGATGGCCCAACAGCTGATCAAAAACCCCAGCAAGACCGGGGTATATCACTTTTCCGGGGCGCCTGATTGTTCCTGGGCCGATCTGGCCCGCGCGGTATTTCAGCAAGCGGAGCTATCTTGCGAGGTGACAGATATTCCATCATCCGATTACCCAACACCGGCTACCCGCCCCCTGAATTCGCGGCTGGATTGTAGCACCACCAAAGCCGTCTTTGGTGTGGAACGGCCAGATTGGCGTGCGAGCCTGACAGACATCCTCAAAGATCTAGGAGCCATCCAATGACACAACGCAAAGGTATCATTCTGGCAGGTGGGTCCGGCACGCGGCTTTATCCGATCACCATGGGGATCAGTAAGCAATTGCTGCCGATCTACGACAAACCGATGATCTATTACCCGATTTCGGTGCTGATGCTCGCGGGCATCCGTGAGATCGCAATGATCACCACGCCCGAAGATCAGGCGCAGTTCCAGCGCAGTCTGGGGGATGGCAGTCAATGGGGTATCTCGCTGACCTTTATCACCCAACCGTCGCCGGACGGGCTGGCGCAAGCCTATATTCTTGCAGAAGAATTTCTGGATGGAGCCCCCTCCGCGATGGTGTTGGGGGACAACATCTTTTTTGGTCACGGCCTGCCAACGCTATTGGCTGAGGCCGATCAGCAGACATCAGGCGGCACGGTTTTCGGCTATCACGTGGCGGACCCGGAACGGTACGGTGTTGTTGGTTTTGACGCGGGCGGCAAGGTTGAAAGCATCATTGAAAAGCCGGATGTGCCCGCTTCAAACTATGCGGTAACGGGGCTCTATTTCCTGGACGGAGATGCGCCCAAGCTTGCACGAGAAGTGACACCGTCAGCACGCGGAGAGCTTGAGATCACCTCATTGCTTGAAAAATACCTCAAGCGCGGTGATCTGCGCGTCAATACGATGGGGCGGGGATATGCCTGGCTTGATACCGGCACGCATACCAGCCTGCTGGATGCGGGCAATTTCGTCCGCACACTCACCTCACGGCAAGGTTTGCAGACAGGCTCTTTGGAAGAGATCGCCCATGAACTGGGCTGGATTAGCGATGATGAGCTGTCAGAGCGTGCCAAGCTTTTTGCCAAGAACGAATACGGCAGATACCTGCAAGATCTGATCGAGGATTAGCCTTTGGCGCCTTGCCCGCGGGCGTAGATATCTTCGTAGCGGATGATATCATCCTCACCAAGGTAGCTGCCTGTCTGCACTTCGATCAGTTCCATTGGGGTATCCCCGGGGTTTTCCATCCGGTGGATGGCCCCCAACGGGATGTAGACAGATTCGTTTTCATGCACCAACTGCGACTGAATGGTGTCGAGGGTGTCGCCCACAGTCACCTTTGCCGTGCCCACCACCACAATCCAATGCTCCGACCGGAACTTGTGGCTTTGCAGGCTGAGAGAAGCGCCAGGGTTTACCACGATGCGCTTCACCTGAAACGAGTCTGACAGGATCAACGTCTCAAAAAATCCCCAGGGCCGGTGATCTTTGGGAAAGTTATCCGCCTGCGGCACGGCTGTTTTGCGCATCTGCTTTACAACATCACCCAAGGTGGCGGTTTTGCTGCGATCCGCGACCAGAACGGCGTCGGGCATGGCGACGGCAACGATGTTATCCAGGCCCAAACCCACCAGCTGCACCGCATCGCTTTCAGAGCGCAACAAGGTGTCCTTGCACTCAACCGCATGCGCTTTGCCCTGCAAGGCCACGCCATTCGCATCCGTTTCGGCATGTTGATGGACGGCATTCCAGCCCCCCATGTCAGACCAATCGCCGTCATGGGCGATGACGCTCAGGTTGCTAACCTTCTCCATAATCGCGAAATCGACAGAGATGTCTTCGCATTGCCCCCAAGGCTCAGGGGCGAGGCGCAAAAAGCCCAAGTCAGTCTCTGCCGTGTCAACAGACGCCTTCACCAGGGCCAGCATGTCAGGCGCATGGGTTTCAAAGGCGCTGATCAGGGTCTTCGCGGCATACAGAAAGATGCCCGCGTTCCAAAGATAGCCACCTGCGTCCAACATGCGCTGTGCCTCGGCAAGCTGAGGCTTTTCCACAAACCGCTCAAGCGTTTGCGCACCCTCTCTTTCACCGCTGCCCAGCTCAAGATACCCGTATCCGGTTTCCGGTTTGGTGGGCGTGATCCCAAAGGTGACGATTTGCCCTGCCAGCGCTGCAGGCACCCCGCGCTGAACGCTGGCGCAAAAGGCGTCGGCCTGGGTGATGTAGTGATCTGAGGGGGCCGCAAGGATCAGCGCGTTTGGATCCTGTTGCGCCACGACCAATGCGGAGGCCAGCAGGGCGGGCGCGGTATTGCGCGCGTCAGGCTCAATCAGGACCGCGCCGGGGTCAATGCCTGCATCATGCAGCTGCTGGGTTGCAATAAAACGAAAATCTGAGTTGGTCACGACAACCGGGTTGGCAAAGCCAGCGCCCGACAAACGTTTGCTGGATTGCTGAAACAGGCTGCCGGACCCGATCAAATCAATGAACTGCTTGGGAAAGCTCTTGCGAGACACCGGCCACAAACGCGTGCCTGATCCACCACAAAGGATCACTGGCGTAATGTCATGGGTTGCCATCGTTATTCCTTAACTACTTCTGCCGCTGAAATGGGGTGCGGATGTGCTCTGTTAGGATACTGCGTCCCTTAGTTGCAAGCGGCAATGGGGTTATGCATGTGCCAGAACTTGCCAAACGCAGCTATGCGTTGACTTTTGACACCGCAAAGGCCCCGATACTTCAAAAGGCACAAGGGGTGCAGCATGAAAGATTTGGGATTAGAGGCCATCACACTTGACGCGATCAAGGCGCGGCACGCAGCACTTGCCGGTGACGTGCGTGAAACGCCGATACAGCCCTTGGATGCACCCCGGGTGTCAGCCGCGATTGGCGGCGGAGAGGTGGTGCTAAAGCTGGAGTGCTTTCAGCATACAGGCACCTTCAAGGCGCGCGGAGCATTGTCAAATATGCGCGCCATCCCGTCGGAAAAGCAGGCGCTGGGGATTACGGCGGCAAGTGCAGGAAATCACGCTATCGCGGCGGCCTGGGCGGCCAAAGCTGCAGGCCTGTCGGCAAAAGTGGTGATGCAAAACAATGCTAACCCGTTCCGCGTAGCCCAAGCCAAAGCGCAGGGCGCTGAGATTGTGATGCGCGATCCGGGTGCTGCAACCTTCGCCGAGGCTGAGCGTCTGTCCCATGAAGAGGGCCGCACCTTTGTGCATCCGTTTGATGGTATTGATACCGTCTTGGGCTCTGCCGGGGTGGGGCTGGAGTTCATCGCTCAAGCGCCAAAACTCGACGCTGTGATCATCTCAGTGGGCGGTGGCGGTTTGATCAGCGGCGTTGCAGCAGCCATCAAGCTGTCGAACCCTGCCTGTCAGGTCTTCGGCGTGGAGCCCGAGGGCGCTGCGGCCATGTCGCTGTCCTTGGCCCAAGGTGCGCCAGCAACGCTTGAGACGCTCAACACCATTGCAGACAGTTTGGCGCCGCCCATGGCCTTGCCTTTGGGGCATGCGCTTTGCGCGGCCTATGTCGATGATATTGTCACCGTCAGCGATGATGACATCTGCGCGGGCATGGTTGTGTTGCAACAAGACGCCAAACTCGCGGTGGAACCGGCAGCGGGTGCTGCGATGGCGGGGTTGCTTGGCCCTTGCGTGCCCGTTTGCAGGGCAAGCGGGTAGGTGTCGTGGTCTGCGGTGCGAACATAGACGCGGCCACCTTTGCGACGCAGTTGCAGCGCGGTGAGCAGCATTTGCCCAGATTACTCTGATATCAAAGGTTGACCTTCCAGTTACTAGAACCTTTATGTCCGGGGTGGAAACCGTGCTATCCGGGATTGCAGCACCATGCCTAGCCTGACGTTCCCCGTTGAAAACATGAACTGCGGCGGCTGTGCCAGCCGCGTTACAAAGGCGCTTGGGCAAATCCCCGGTGCGGCGGATATCGCTGTGAATTTCGTTGATGGCACCGCACGGATGACGTTGGCCGAAGAAACGGGCTTTGACGCGGTCCAGCGCACACTTGCGACGGCGGGATACCCGGCAAAGGTGGAAACCGTGCAATTTGGTGTCTCGGGCCTGTCGTGCGCATCCTGCGTGGCCCGGCTGGAAAAATCACTTGCTGCGACACTCGGCGTGACCGAGGCGCGCGTGAACCTGGCGGATGAAACCGCGCGCGTCAGCTTTGTGCCGGGGGTGACGGGGCCAGCCGCACTGGCAGAGGTTTCGGCCAGGGCAGGCTATCCCGCCCAAGCCGTTTCCGAAAAATCTGCCCATGAGCATGATGCGGAAAAACACCAGGAGGTTCTTCAGCACCGGCAGGTATTTTTGATCGCAGCGGCGCTGACGCTGCCGGTGTTCATTCTTGAAATGGGCAGCCACCTTTTCCCCGCGTGGCATCACCTTATTCACCGCACGATTGGCCTTCAGGCCAGCTGGGTGATCCAGTTCCTGCTGACATCTTTGGTCCTGATTGGCCCCGGCCGTGGGTTTTTCACCAAAGGCCTGCCCGCGCTTTATCGCCGGGCCCCGACGATGGACAGCCTGGTGGCGCTGGGCGCTGGGGCTGCTTGGATCTATTCGACTGTCGCCCTTTTTGCCCCGGCGTTGATGCCGCAAGGAACGCAGGCGGTTTATTATGAGGCAGCGGCAGTGATCGTCACACTGATCTTGATGGGCCGCTGGTTTGAGGCACGGGCAAAAGGCCAAACCGGCGCGGCCATTCGCCATTTGATCGGCCTGCAGCCCCGCACGGCTTGGGTCAAATCCGGGGAAGACTGGGTTGAGGTGCCAAGCTCTGAGCTGGCGGTGGACCAGCTGTTTCTGCTCCGTCCCGGTGCGCGTGTGCCGACAGATGCCGTTGTCGTCGAAGGCACCAGCCGAGTTGATGAAAGCATGATCACCGGGGAACCCATGCCCGTTTCCAAGACCGCGCAGGATCGGCTGACCGGTGGCAGCGTGAACACCCAAGGCAGTCTGGTCTGCCAGGTGACCCGCGTGGGCGCTGATACCACATTGGCCCAGATCATTCAGATGGTGCAGCAGGCGCAATCCGCGCGCCTGCCCATTCAGGCTTTGGTAGATCAAGTGACCCTTTGGTTTGTGCCAGCCGTCATCGCCATCGCTGCGCTGACCGTTGCGATCTGGGCTGTTGTTGGCCCGGAACCGGTGCTGTCCTACGCGTTGATTGCGGGGGTTTCGGTCTTGATCATCGCCTGCCCCTGCGCAATGGGTTTGGCCACGCCAACCTCTATTATGGTGGGGACAGGCCGGGCCGCGCGCTTGGGCGTTTTGTTCCGGCAGGGCGATGCGCTGCAATCGTTGAGCGGCGTGTCAGTGGTGGCCTTGGACAAGACCGGAACGCTGACCGAAGGCGCGCCTGCGCTCACGTCGTTCCAGCCGGTGGAGGGTGAGGATGGCCTCGATATCCTGGCCAAAATCGCCGGTTTAGAGACACATTCAGAACACCCCGTCGCGCAAGCGATCGTGGCCCATGCAAAAGCAAAAGGTGTCACTTTGCCAAAGCCAGAAGCGATAGAGGTGCATCCCGGCAAGGGTATCGCGGGACGCGTAGAAGGTGCGCAGCTGCATGTCGGTAACGCCGCCCTCATGGCCGAAGCCGGTGTGCCAGCCGGCGCCTTGGACGCCCAACGCGGGGCGGCCACCTCTGGGCAGACGCGCATTTTCGTGGCGCGCGACGGTGAACTTATCGCCGTTCTGGCGGTGTCGGACCCCATCCGCGCAACCACGCCTGCCGCCATCCAGGCGCTTCAGGCGCGCGGTTTGCATATCGCCATGATATCGGGTGATGCGCAGGACGCAGCAGAGGCTGTCGCAGATCGGCTGGGGATCTCAACGGTGATTGCGGGCGTCTTGCCGGAAGGCAAAGCCGCCGCGCTGAAAGAGTTGCGCGCGCAATTCGGTAAGGTCGCCTTTGTCGGTGACGGCATCAACGATGCGCCGGTGCTTGCTGAGGCGGATGTCGGCATTGCCATCGGCTCTGGCACGGATGTGGCGATCGAAACGGCAGATGTTGTTTTGATGCAAAGCGATCTGATGGGCGTGGATCATGCCTTTGATCTGTCCGCCCGGACGCTGCGCAACATCAAACAGAACCTGCTCTGGGCCTTCGGCTATAACGTTCTGCTGATCCCGGTGGCGGCAGGCGTCTTGTTTCCGGCCTTCGGCCTCTTGCTTTCGCCAGGGTTGGCGGCGGGCGCGATGGCATTTTCATCTGTGTTCGTTCTGGGCAACGCGCTGCGCCTGCGCCATGCAGGGGGCGCGGCATGAACATCAAATCCGTCAGCGCGGCGACGGGCCTGCCTGCAAAAACCATCCGCTATTACGAAGATGTGGGGCTGGTGCGCCCAAAGCGTGAGGCCAATGGCTACCGCGTGTTTTCAGACACTGACATGCACAAACTGGCGTTTCTAGCCCGCGCCCGGTCATTGGGTTTTCCGTTGGAAAGCTGTCGCAACTTGCTGGCGCTTTATGATGATAAATCACGCGCCAGCGCGGATGTGAAAGACATCGCGCAGGATCACCTGCGCGAGATTGATCAGAAACTGGCGGAACTGGGCGCCATGCGCGACACTCTGGCCGAATTGGTGCAGTCCTGTGCCGGAGACAGCCGCCCGGATTGCCCCATCCTTGCTGATCTGGCGCAAAGTGAGGCGGCGCCAGGCAATTGACTGTCCTGGCCAGCTGTGGTCCGTGATGGTCAAAGCCAGAAAGGACGCGCCCCATGTTTGTGTTTGAACCCCCAAAACAAGCCAGTCTTGCCGTTGAGGGCAGCACAGATCGCTTTCCCATCCGCCGCATCTTTTGCGTTGGCCGCAACTATGAGGCGCACGCCCGCGAGATGGGCAAGGATCCAACCCGTGAAGCGCCGTTTTTCTTTACCAAACCTGCCGATGCCGCGTTGGACGCCCCCTGCACCATGGCCTATCCCCCGCTGACGCAGAACTTGCATTACGAGATTGAGCTGGTGATTGCGATTGGCAAAGGCGGCTCTGACATCCCCGAAGATGATGTGATGGCGCACCTGTGGGGGGCAGCTGTCGGGCTTGATATGACGCGCCGGGATCTGCAGGCTGAGGCCAAGGAAATGGGCCGCCCGTGGGATTGGGCGAAGGCCTTTGATTACTCTGCGCCCATCAGCCCGATCAAACCTTTGGCAGATGTTGCCAGCGTGACCGAAGGGCGCATCTGGCTCGCCGTGAATGGTGTTCTGCGGCAGGACGCCGATCTGTCTGATCTGATTTGGTCGGTGCGCGAACACGTCTCAATCCTGTCGCGCGCCATGGCGCTGGCCCCCGGGGATCTGATCATGACCGGCACGCCTGCGGGGGTTGGGGCCGTAGTGCCTGGCGATGTTATTACCGGTGGGGTTGATGGTGTTGGCACCCTCGAAGTGACGATCGGAGATCCGACATGAGCGATTTTGCCCTGCACAATTATTTCCGCTCCTCCACCTCCGTGAGGGTCCGCGCCGCTTTGAACCTCAAGGGGCTCAGCTATGACTACATCCCGCTTGCGCTGTTGAAGGGTGAGCAGGCCAGCGCCGAGCATCTGGCGCTGAACCCCTCCGGGTTGGTGCCAACACTGGTCACGCCAGAAGGCGCATTGCCCCAATCGCTGGCCATTCTGGAATGGCTGGACGAAGTGCACCCAGAGCCGCCGCTTTTGCCGGAGGACCCGTGGGGCCGGGCGCGCGTGCGCAGCTTGGCGCAGATCGTGGCGCTCGATATTCACCCGGTGAATAACCTGCGTATTTTGCAGCATCTAGAAGCCGCGTATGGCGTGGACGCTGCGGGCAAAGCGGCTTGGTTTCGCAAATGGGCCAACGCCGGGATGCAGGCGCTTGAAACGCGGCTGTCCCAAGAACCTGAGACAGGTGCATTCTGCCATGGCGATGCGGTTGGGTTGGCGGATCTGTGCCTTTACGCCCAGGTGCTGAACAACGCCCGGTTCGAAGTGGACATGAGCGCCTTTCCCACCATCTCTCGCATCCACGCCAATTGCATGGACGTCCCTGCCTTGGCCCAAGCCGCCCCAGCAAACCAGCCAGACGCAGTCTAGGGCGAAGTGGATCCTGGCGCGGGCTAGCTCGTGATCGGATGATCGTTCAGAAAATCACCCAACAACGCGCCGACTTCGGTAGGGGCATCCCAGACAATAGAATGGCCCGCATGATCAATCTGTTCATGCCGGGCGTTAGGCAAGGCGTCAAAACTGGGCCGCGCCATCTCTGGCGGGACAAGCACATCTTGCCCGGCATAAAGCACCAAGGTGGGGCAGGTGATCTGATCCAGCTTCGCCCTTGGCCTGAAGGTGCTGAACATCTCGATCTGATGGGCCATGGCTTCCGCCTTTTGGGCATGGGGATAGGCCTGTGCGGCGGTCAAAGCGGTTTCAATATTCTCGGGATCATCGAAAAAGCCATTGCCGAAAACCCAAGGGTAAAGCCCACGCAACCACATCTCTTCGCCCATAGGCGCGCGGCGTATTTGCAAAAGCGCCTGAAAAACAGCCGTCGTCCGAGGGGTGCGGAAGCGGCCCGATGCCATCACCGTGGCGGTGGCAACCTTATCCGTTGCCTGCCCCGCGATTTCCAGCGTGAGCAGTCCACCCATGGAGTGGCCCGCGACGTGAAACCGTTCAAACCCCAGATGCGCCATCAAGGCCAACGCATCATCTGTCATGCGCTGGCAATCCGTTGCGGCATCCCATGGCGTTGTGCGCCCGGTGGTCCGGTTGTCTGGGCGGATTACCGTATAGCGATCGGTGAACATCGGCGGCAACGGTCCCCAGGACGCGCTGTCGCTCAGCATGCCGGCCAGCAGCAAAAGCGGCGGCCCCTCGCCTTCAATTTCATAGTGCAGGGTGATCCCGTCATGGGCAAATTCAGGCATTCAGTGTGCTCCAACAAGGCAGAAGATCCCCCTCTGCAGGGGTCGCTTCGAAAACAGCCCGCGCGATGGCCCGGCTGAGACAGAGGGCGGCGGCGTGACCGATCAGCGCCACATCGCCGGCGGCTTTTGCCCCGGTGCTGATCGAAAAGACCAAATCGCCATCTTGCGGCAGATGGGCCGGCACCGTGGCGCGCCCGATGCCGTCATGGGCCGCAACGGCAACACGCTGGCATTCCGCCTTTGTCAGAGCCGCATCTGTCGCTACCACAGCAATCGTTGTGTTCTCTCTGCCGGACATGGCCACCATCTTTCGGCTTTCCATGCTGCGCCCCAGCCCGCCTGCGGGATCAGGGCCAAGCCCGCCGAATTCTCCGTCAATTTCAAAGGGTGCGGCGTAGAAATGCCTGTCGCCTGGCGTTGTCACAGACCCTACCGGGTTGCTGATGACGATCGCCCCCACTGTGCTGCCATCGGGCAGAGTGAGGGAGGCTGATCCAAGCCCGCCTTTCATCATCCCGGTCAAAGCGCCTGTGCCCCCGCCGACGCTGCCCAGCTTAAAGCTGTCTGAGGCATCGCCATGTGCCGCGCGCCCCAAAGCGCGATAGGGGTTTTCATCCCAATCCTTTTTCCCGCCATTGAGCAGGTCAAAAACAATCGCGCCCGGCACCAGGGGGATCACCGCATCCCCCACCTGAAAACCGCGCCCCTTTGCCCGCAGGGCATCCACAACGCCCGAGCAGGCGTCCAGCCCGTAGGCTGACCCGCCCGACAGCGCCAAGGCATCAACCGCCTCCACCGATTTATCCGGGGCCAGCAAATCTGTTTCTCGGCTGCCGGGGGCGCCGCCCATCACATGCACTGAGGCGGTGAAGGGAGCGTCTGCCGTCACGACGGTGACGCCAGATTTCAGCGCATCGTCTTGCGCATTGCCGACCAGCACGCCGGTAACATCGGTGATTAGGTTCTTGGGTCCGGGGTGCATCATGGGGGGATCACAGTCTTGGTTTGGGGGCAGCGGTAGCCGGATCGCCCGTGTTAGGGACACCTTTGGGTTCAATCAGCAGAACTTCGCATTCCGCGTCAGCCCTTGGGCGGTGGGTCATACCCTTGGGCACAACAAAAACCTCACCGGCTTTGACCGGGTGCGATGTGTCTTCGATATCCATTACCATTTCGCCTTTCAGCACCAAAAAGAAATCATCGGTGTCGTCGTGCAAATGAAACGGAAAGGCCCCCCGGAACTTTACCACCATCACATCGTTGTCGTTGTAATCGGCCACCACATGGGGGTCCCAATGGGTGCTGATCTGGCCCAGCTTTTCGGCAAGGTTGATGGGGGTGGTCATACAAGGGCTCCTACGTCGGGCAGCTGCGGGGCGGCGGCAATCAGTGTTTTGGTATAGGGGTGCTGTGGGTTTTCAAAAACCTCTTCGGTGGCACCCTGTTCCACGATCTTGCCGGATTTCATCACCAACACGCGGTCCGTCACTGTGCGGACCACTGATAAATCATGCGAAATGAACAGATACGTCAGATCATAGGCCGTACAAAGCTCAGCCAGCAGATCAAGGATCTGCGCCCGCACCGAGACATCAAGTGCGCTGACCGCCTCGTCGAACAAGATCAGATCAGGCCGGATGATCAGCGCGCGAGCAATCGCAATGCGCTGGCGCTGACCGCCTGAAAATTCATGGATATACTTGCGCGCGTCGCTTGGGGACAGGCCCACCGCGGTCAATGCCTCATCAATCGCACGGGTGCGGTCGGCACCCGAGGGCGGGCTGGCCAGCAGATGAAAAGGCTCTGTGATCAGCCGGTCAACACGGTGGCGGGGATTAAAGCTGCCGAATGGATCCTGGAAGACCACTTGCATCCGTCGCCGTACCTCCAGGTTGGGTTTGGTGCCAGAAAAAACCGGCATGCCCTCCAACGTGATCCGCCCACCTTGGATCTGCTCCAGTCCCAAAAGAGCCCGTGTTAGGGTCGACTTTCCGCATCCACTTTCGCCGACCAACCCCAGACGTTCCCCGCGTGCGATGTCAAAGGACACCTTGTCCACCGCGCGAAACGTGCCCGGTGCGGAAAACAGCGTTTTGCGCGGCAGCCGGTAGTCGCGGATCACATTTTCAACGCGCAACAGCGGAGCTGATTGCGTGACGGGCGGCAGGTCAACTTGGTGGCCCGACGCCTCAAACAACATCTTGGTGTAGGGATGTTGCATGTTGCGCAAAAGCGCGTGCGTCTGGCCTTGCTCAACGATTTCGCCATTGCGCATGACGATGATGCGGTCGGCCATATCGGCAACAACGGCCAGATCATGGGTGATCATCATCAGGCCCATGTTGTCCTCTTTGGCCAACCGTTTCAGCAGCTCCAGGATTTGCGCCTGGGTTGTCACATCCAGCGCCGTTGTCGGTTCATCGGCAATCAAAAGGCGGGGATGGCGGGCAATGGCCATGGCGATCACCACCCGTTGCCGCTGACCGCCGGACAGCTCATGCGGATACCGGCTGAGCGGGAAGCGATCTTGGGGCAGGCCCACACGCGCCAACGTCTGCGCCGCTTCCTCAGCGGCTTGCGCGGCCGACGTGGATGGATCATGGATGCGGATCGTTTCGGCCACCTGTGCGCCGATGGTTTGAACCGGGTTCAGGGCGGTCATCGGTTCCTGAAACACCATGCCCATGTCATTGCCGCGCATGTCACAAAGCGTCGCCTCATCCAGCGCGGTCAGATCGTGTTCCTGCAACAGGATCCGACCCGAGGTGCGCGCGCCCTTGGGCAACAGTTGCATCGTGGCGAGTGCGGTCATGGATTTGCCAGACCCGCTTTCCCCGGTCACGGCAATAATCTCACCCGGTGCGATGGTCAGGTTGATGTTGTTCAGAATGTCAAAGCTATGGATCGACAGGCTGAGGTTTTCGATGGACAGCAAGCTCATGTGCGCGCCACCCGAAGCCGTGGGTCAAGGTAGTCGCGCAGCCCGTCTCCCATCAGGTTCAGCCCCAAGACAGTAAAGATGATCGCAAAGCCCGGCACCAACGCCATATGCGGTGCGATGCTAACCAGCGTTTGTGCATCGGCCAGCATCCGGCCCCAGGATGGCGTGGGCGGCTGTGCGCCCAGACCGACATAGCTCAGCCCCGCCTCGGCCAGGATACCAAGGGAGAACTGGATGGTGCCCTGCACGATCAGCAGGTTGGTGACATTGGGTAGGATATGCTCCACCGAAATCCGTGTGGCCCCTTTGCCCGCAACGCGGGCGGCGAGGATAAACTCCCGCTGCCACAGCGACAGAGCGGCACCGCGGGTGATGCGGGCAAAGACGGGGATGTTGAAAATACCGATGGCGATAATCGCATTGACCGCGCCTGCGCCAAAGATTGCGGTGATCAGGATGGCGATCACTAGGCTGGGGAAGGCAAAGACCAGGTCGTTGCCGCGCATGATCAGTTCATCCAGGTAACTGCCCTGCCGGGCTGCCGCCCAAAGGCCCAAAGGCACGCCCAGCCCCATACCGATGCCCACCGCCACCAGTGCCACGGCAATCGACGTGCGCGCGCCCACCATGATCATGCTGAACAGGTCACGGCCAAAATGATCGGTTCCAAACCAGTGGGTCGCATTGGGCGTCTGAAGCTTGTTGGGGATATTCAGTGCGGCGTGATCAAACGGGGTCCAGGCAAAGCTGATCACAGCGGCCAGCAGGAAAACCGCGCTCAGCAGCCCGCCCAAGATCAGATTGCGTCTCATGTCCGCGCCCTCAGCCTTGGGTCCACCGCCGCATAGGCCAGATCGACGAGGAAGTTTACGACGATGACAGAGAACACCAGCAGCATCACCACAGATTCCACCACAATCAGGTCCCGCGCGGTGATGGATTGGAACACCAGCCGCCCCAGGCCGGGCAGATAGAACACCTGTTCAATGATGATGGAGCCGGCCAGCAGGAAAGAGAACTGCAGGCCAATGATGGTCAACACCGGGATCAGTGCATTGCGCAGCCCGTGCCGCCAGAGCGCTTGGCGCGCGGTCAGCCCCTTGGCGCGGGCCGTGCGCATAAAATCCTCACCCAGCACATCTAAGAGCGACGACCGCATGACGCGCGCCAGGATCGCCGCTTGGGGCAGGGCAAGGGCGATGGCAGGCAGGGTTAGCGCATGGATCCCCGCCCAAAACCCATTGTCCCAGCCGACAAAGCCGCCCGCTGCGAACCAGCGCAGGTTGATGGCGAAAATCAGCACCAGCATCATCGCAAACCAGAAATTTGGCACTGCAACGCCCAGTTGGGTCGCGCCCATGACGCCGATGTCCCCCGCTTGGCCCCGGCGGCTGGCGGCGTAGATCCCGGCGGGAAAGGCCACAATTGTGCTGAGTGTCAGCGCATAAAGCGCCAGCGGCAAAGAGATCCACAGCCGATCGCCAATCATCTCAATCACCGGGGTGCGGTAGGTGTAGGAGGTGCCGAAATCCCCGGTCAGCATACCGCCCACCCAGGCAAAATACCTCTGCACCTTGGGCACATCGAGGCCGAGTTCGGCTCGTAAAGCGGCCAGCGTATCGGCCTGGGCATTCACCCCCAGCATGAAAGAAGCGGGATCGCCGGGGGCCACCTCAATCACCACAAAAATCACCACAGAGGCCACCGCCAGACTGAGGATCAGAGAAAGCAGACGTTTGAGCGTATAGCGCAGCATTGGCCAGAGCCTATGCGCCGCGCCGGAGGGCGTCCAGAGCGTTTGGTGCGCGGCGGGCGCCGATTTGGTGCGCAGATTAATTTTGCTCAGACAGCGGGGAAAGCCGACCTATATAACGGCCATGCAGGCACCACTTTTCATCGGGCATGAGATCTTTCGCCACTCCACCTATGGACGGTGGCACCCTTTGCGGGTGCCACGGGTGTCCACGGTGATGGATTTGTCGCGGGCGATGGGGTGGCTGCCGAAGGAGCAATTCATCCTCTCACCCCGAGCCAAGCCTGCGGCGCTGACCCATTGGCACACGCCTGACTACGTGGCAGCCCTGCAGCGGGTGGAGGCGACGCAAAAAGCCACCCAAGAAGACCGCAGCCGCCACGACATTGGCAGTGTCACAAACCCGGTCTTTGCAGAGATCTTTAGCCGCCCTGCCACCGCCGCTGGCGGCTCCATCCTAGCTGGAGAGTTGCTGAAAGACGGCGGCGTCATCTATAACCCGCCCGGCGGCACACACCACGGGATGCCGGACCGCGCCAACGGGTTTTGCTATCTTAATGACCCGGTCTTGGCCATGCGCAGCCTGCGTCATCACGGGGTGCGCCGTATTGCTTATGTGGATATTGACGCCCATCACCCCGACGGGGTTGAGGTGGGCTTTGCCGGGGATCCAGACTGTCTGTTGATTTCAGTGCATGAGGATCGGTTGTGGCCGCGCACTGGCCCGGTTGAGAATGACGGGGGCGGGAATGCGTTCAACATCCCCGTGCCGCGGGGGTTCAATGACAGCGAAATGGCCTTTGTTAGAGACACATTTATCTTGCCCCAGGTCCGCGCCTTTGCGCCGGATGCCATCGTGCTGTTGTGCGGTGCCGATGGGGTTGAGGAAGACCCGCTGTCGCATATGGCGCTGTCGAACAACGCCCAGCTTGCTGTTTTGCATGGGTTGATGGGTGTTGCCCCTCGGCTGCTGGTTCTGGGCGGGGGCGGGTACAATCCCTGGTCTGTGGGGCGGCTTTGGACGCAGGTCTGGGGGCTGCTGAATGGGTATGAAGCGCCAGAGGTTCTGCCCGCAGCGGCAGAGGCGGTGCTGCGCGGATTGCGCTTTGACGGCAACCGGCGGGGCAAGAACCCGCCCGAGCATTGGTTCACCACCCTGCGCGACGCCCCGCGCGAAGGGCCGGTGCGGGCAGAGGTCAAAGAGGTTATCCAACAGTTAGAAACCCGTGTGAAGGTGCAGGCATGACAGACCGTACCTTGCAAGACGCAGACATAAGCGCGGTGATTGAGATGGCGCTGTCGGATCACACGGCCTTTGCCACGATCCAATCCGAATACGGGCTGAGCGAGAGCGAAGTCAAAGCGTTGATGCGCAAACACCTAAAGCCCGGCAGCTACCGCGCATGGCGCAAACGGGTGCGCGCCTTTTCAGACAGGCGCGCCAGTTACAAATGAAAATGGCCCCGTAATAGGGGCCATTTTGCACGTATTAGAGACAGTTTAGTCCGCCCAACTGACCGCTGTCAGGTCATTGGCCTGCGTGGGCGCGTTTTCCCACAGCCCTTGTACACCGGCCTTGGCTACCGTGGGCAGCGCCAGCTGGAACAGATAGCCGTTCACATAATCATCCGCGATGATCTGCTGCGCTTGCGCCATCATCTGGCCGCGCATGTCGGGATCAGAGGTGGTGTTCAGCTTGGCGATCAGGTCTTGGAAATCCGCGTTGTCGTACTGGAAATAGTAGTCTGGGTTGGCGTAGATGCCGATGTCCATCGGCTCAGTGTGGCTGACGATGGTCAGGCCAAAGTTCTTGCCCCGAAACACGGTTTCCAGCCACTGGGCCCATTCCACATTGGTGATCTCAGCCTTGATGCCAACCTCGGCCAGCTGGGCGGCGATGATCTCTCCACCACGCCGGGCATAGGACGGAGGCGGCAGGTGCAATGTCGTCTCAAACCCGTCGGCAAAGCCTGCTTCGGCCAGCAGCGCCTTGGCCTTGGCCGGGTCATAGTTCGACTGGCCAGTCAGATCGACATAGGCCGGGTTGTGCGGGGCGAAATGCGTGCCGATGGGCGTGCCCAGGCCAAACATCGCACCATCAATGATGGCCTGACGGTCAATCGCATGAGCCACGGCCTGGCGGACCTTTACGTTGTCGAAAGGCGGCATCTTGTTGTTGGTGGACAGGATCGTTTCCCCTTCGGTGGAACCAACAAGGACTTGGAACCGCGGGTCCGCCTCAAACTGGGGCAGGTTTTCGGGGGCGGGGAAACCGGCAAAGACATCCACATCCTCAGCCATCACCGCAGCAAAGGCGGCGGTCGGGTCAGAGATGAACTTGAACGTGGCATTGGCCAGTGCGGGCGCATCGCCCCAATAGGCATCGTAGCGCACCAGTTCGACCTTGTCGCCCTGGGTCCAGCTTTCGAATTTGAAAGCCCCTGTGCCGATGGGCTGTTGTTTGATGTTCTCAATGCTTTCTGGTGCCACGATCACGGCGTCGCCCCAAGCCAGGTTAAAGATCATGTTGCCATTCGGCTCTGATAGTTTGACCTCAACCGTGGTGGGATCAATCACATTGACCTCAGAAATGGCGGCATAAAGCGCCTTTTGCGCGTTTGCGCTTTCCTCTTCGCCGATCCGGTCCAGAGAGAATTTGACGTCCTCGGCATCCATCGTGGTGCCGTCATGAAAGGTCACGCCCGCGCGCAGCTTGAAAGTATAGGTCAGCCCATCGTCTGAGATTTCCCAGCTTTCCGCCAGGCCCGGCACAACAGAGCCGTCGGACATAAAGCGGGTCAGCCCTTCGAACACGTTGGAATACAGGACCGAGTCGATCGCACCAGCCGCCGCAGATGTCGGATCAAGATGCGGCGGTTCAAGCTGGATGGCGATGGTGATGTCATCTTTGGCAGCGGCAGCGCCGGCCATCAGGGCAGCGGTGCTTGCGCCAAGCAGGAAATGGCGAAGGTGGAACATAAGTGTCTCCCGTTTGTGATAAGGTCAGGCTAGCGAAATCCCGCCTTGCTGGCCAGTGTTCCCTAAAGTCCGGGTGTGGCGCATGCCCTTGGGGAAAGAACCATTTGCATCTTGGTGTCGCTGACGCTAGAGACGCGCCCTTTGCTGCAGGAGGGTGGATGATGTCACAGGTTCTAGGAATAGATTTTGGCACCTCAAACTCCGCAGCGGGCATCGCCGTGAATGGCAAACCACAGCTGATCCCGCTTGAGGGTGGTGAGATGACGATGCCGACAGCCGTCTTTTTTGACTTTGAAGCGCAACAGATGGTCGTGGGCGCGCAGGCCAGTGCTGCGTTGCTGGAGGGCGAAGAAGGTCGCTATATGCGGGGGCTGAAAAGCCTTTTGGGGACGCGGTTGGTGCGGGAAAGTCGGATGCTGCTGGGCGAACGTCTTGATTTCATCGACATCATCGCGCGGTTTCTGGCGACGGTAAAAGCGCGGGCAGAGGCGCAGACGGGCCAGACCTTCACCAAAGCGTTGTCGGGGCGCCCGGTGCGGTTCCATTCCGAGGACGACGCGCGCGATGCGCAGGCCCTGGCAGATCTGACCGAGGCCTATGGCCGCGCAGGGTTTGAAAGCGTGTCGTTCCTGAATGAACCCGAAGCCGCCGCTGTGGCCAATCAACAGGTTCTGACCCCAGGGGATTTGGGCCTGATCGTCGACATTGGCGGCGGTACGTCGGACTTCACGCTGTTTCGCCAAGGCAGCGGCGCGGATATTGAGATACTGGGCAGTTACGGGGTGCGGATCGGTGGGACCGATTTTGACCGCAGGCTCAGTATTGCGCGCGTGATGCCGCAACTGGGCATGGGCAGCCCCATCCGCCATGCCTTTGGCGGGGAGACGCACATCGCACCCAATGCGATTTTCAATGATCTTGCGACCTGGGCCAAGATCCCGTTCCTTTATGGCGCAGACACCCGGCGGGCGGCGAAGGAGCTGCACAAATACGCCGTGCACGAACAACGTCTGGCCCGCCTTGTGAAGGTGCTGGAAGAAGAGCTGGGCCATGATCTGGCCTTTGCGGTTGAGGCGGGAAAGATCATGGCCAACACCCCGGGCGTCGAGGATCCCGTCATCAAGGTTGGGATGCTCAAACCCAGGGCGGTTCTGCCATTGCCTGCGGAGATGATGACCAAAAAGCTGGCCGGGCTTGCCGGGGACGTGGGTGCGGCGGCTTTGGCAACGCTGGATGCGGCAGGGCTTGAACCCGGTCAGGTGACAAAGCTGATCTTTGTGGGCGGATCGAGCCTTATGCAGGTGATTGAGGCCGCCATGACGGACCGTTTCCCCGCCGCCCAAATACACCGAGGTGCTGCGTTGACGGCCATTGTTGATGGGCTTGCCATCCGCTCAGCTGGCTAAAATTCTGGGAAGGCTACCCGCTTATCTCTTTCATCGCGCTAAGCAGGCTGCGAACCTCATCCAAGGTGTTATAGTGACACAAGGAGACCCGCACAGCGGCGTCCATACCCAACGGGTTCAGGATGTTCCCCGAATAATGGTCAGCCTTGCGAATATGCGTGCGGATGCCTTGCGCGTTAAGCTCGTCTACGATCTCACCGGCTGGCTTATGGTCGAGGGCAAAGCACACCAGGCCTTCCCGGTCAGGGTTTTCAGCGCCACCCAAAATCATCACACCAGGCAGCTCTGACAGGCCGGGCAGATTATCTACGCCAAAGAGCATCGCGTCGGTGAGTGCTTTTTCATGGTCATGGATGGCCGCCCCTGCGGCTTCAATCCGGGCACGCCGGTCGGTGGTGTCTGAAACCTCGCTGCCCAACCACTCAAAATACCCCACCACATCTGAGAACGTCGCATAGGCCCCGGTATCGCGGGTGCCCATTTCCCAATTGCCCGCTGGGCTGTCCTTGAGCGTTTCGATGCCCGCAGCCGTCAGCCTGTCAGACGCCCAAGCCACGCCGTACCCATGCCGGGAAAACACCTTGTAGGGTGACACCACATAGCCATCGATATCGTAGCTGGCGATGTCGATACGCCCGTGACTTGCATGCTGGATGCCATCCACAAAGATGAACGCATCAGGCGATACAGCCCGGATGGCCGCCGCGATGCCCGCAACATCGTTGCCGATGCCGGTTACGGGTGAGGTATGCAAGATGGTCGCCACCCGCACCTCAGGCGTGACCAGTGCCGCATAGGCCGCTGGGGTGACTTGGCCTGTTTCATCGTCATGGGGCACGCTGACATAAGGCTTGCCCGCCTTTTCCGCCCAATGCTGTGCCGCGCTGCGCGACGCGGGGTGTTCGACGGATGATCCCAACACGATGCCGCCTGTGGCCGATCCCATCACCGCCGTGCGGATCAGGCGAAAGGTCAACTCGGTCCCGGATTCTCCGACAAAAAACTGCCCCTCAGGGGCGTTGAAAAAGACGGCCATGTCCTCTTTCGCCCGTTTGATGATCTCAACCAACGCCTGCGACGCGGCATTCCCGCGTCCTTGGTTGTCAGGGATCGCAGCGAAGGTGGCAGAGGTCTCAACCACGGATTTCAACGTGAGCGCGCCGCCTGCGTTTTCAAAAAAGACACGTGGCCCCTGAAAAGGACAGGTTTCCACATGGGCAAACCGATCACGGATCGCTTGGGTCAGTGGGGCCGATTGGGTGATCATGACGATGTCCTTTGACGTCTTTAGGGTGCCGCGCGTCAGATGGGCAGACGCGCCTTATCGTTTTGAAAACCACCAGGCTTGCCCGCATGTCCGTCTGCGACACATTCGTGTACAGCAGGTGCACATCTGGCGGCAATATTGGTGACCCGCGCGAAAAACGGTATTTTGAGTGATGCAGAACCAAATCAGCACAATTCCACCCCGCCTTGGCTTGCGCGGCAGCTGGGCTGTCTTGCGCGCCAGTATGGCCCAGGTGGGCGACAAGAACATCGCCCTCATTGCGGCAGGCGTGGCGTTTTACGGCATGCTGTCGCTGTTTCCGGCGTTGGCTGCGCTGATCGCTGTCTTGGGGCTGATCTCTGATCCGGAAATTGTTGTTGCGCAGATGGAAGAGATGAAGGTCTTTTTGCCCGGTGATGTTTACCGGATCATCGAAGTGCAGGTTGTCAGCCTGGTCAACACCAGCAGCAATCGCCTGGGCTGGGCCGGTTTGATTTCCTTGGGGCTGGCGCTTTGGTCGGCGCGGGCGGGCGTTGGTGCGATGATCACGGGGCTTAGCTCGGCCTATGATGAACCGGCCTGGAGCAGCCTGCGTCATCAGTTCCGCGCGCTGTGGCTGACCGTGGCGCTGATTGGTGTGGGTCTGATCGCCTTGCTGAGCCTTGTGGTGATCCCTGTCATTCTGGCGTTCTTTCCGCTGGGGATCATCGGCACCCTGGTCATTGACGGGTTGCGCTGGGCAGTGACGGTGGGTGTGCTGTTGGCGGGGATCGCGTTGCTCTACCGTTTCGGCCCGCAACGCGATGGTGCGCGGTTTGAATTTCTGACCATTGGTGCGGTGATTGCGGTTTTGCTGTTTGTGGTGCTGTCCGTCGCCTTTTCCTATTACGTGGCGAATTTCGGCAACTACAATCAGGTCTATGGCTCCATCGGGGCCGTCATTGCGATGCTGACGTGGCTGTGGATCAGCAGCTTTATCGTGCTGTTTGGCGCGGTGCTGAACGCCCAGGTCGCGCGGGAAAGGGACAAGCGCAGCGTCCCGCCCACCCTTGCGCAGAAGGATGGGCCGGCAGATCTGGCGTAACGCTATGCGTCAAGTGTTTCGGTTGAGGAAAAGAACATCGCCTGCGACACCGATGAGATCACTTGATCAACCGTATAAGGCTTGGAGATCAGGAACGCCGGTTCCGGTTTGTTGCCGGTCAGCAGGCGTTCTGGGAAGGCGGTGATAAAGATTACCGGCCGCAGCCCAAATTCGCCCAGGATTTCGTTCACCGCATCAATGCCTGATGAATTATCCGCCAACTGGATGTCCGCAAGGATCAGATCGGGCAGATCCGCCTTGGCCAGTGCCACCGCTTCGTCCTTGGTGGCGGCAATACCAGTGACCCGGTGGCCCATGTCCGCCACGATGGATTCGATGTCCATCGCGATGATGCCTTCATCCTCAATGATCATCACAGAGCCTGCTGACGCATCTGCAATCTCGCGCCGGGCAATGCTGATCAACTCTTCTGCCTCAGCCTGGCTGACGCCGATGATTGCAGCCGTCTCAGTATAAGAAAACCCCTCAACCGTGTGCAGCAACAACGCTTCGCGGCTGTTGTTCGTCAGGCTTTGCAGCCGTTCCTGCGCCTTTGCCCGCGCGCCTGTTTCGCCTTCCTCAACAGGGGCGCCTGCGCTGGCCCAGATCCCAAAGAGCACTTTGAAAAGTCCAACTTTCACGTCATGATCGCCCAGAATGGAACGGTCTGCCAGGATGGCCTCCAATGCGGCGGCTGCAAATTTATCGCCTGTTTCTTGGTTGCCGGTGATGGCGCGCGCAAAACGGCGGAGGAAGGGAATATTTTCACCAAGTTGGTCGCTGACTGACATGCCGGAGGAAGCCTCACTCATTTGGGTGGTCCTTTTTCATCTTTTCTGGAACAAAACACGGCAACCGTGCGTTCGGTTCCCAAGCACGTGAAATTTATGTGCCGATTTGGCATGCACTTGAGGTTAAGTTTGTGAATATCCCAAAGAAAGATGATCGCGAACGGGCAATCGACGAGAACCTGAAAAAGGTGTTTGAAGAAACACTTGATGAAGGCATCCCCGATCGGTTCAAGGATCTGCTTTCTCAGCTCAAAGCGCAAGACAACGATCAGAGTCAGGCGAAATGAGCAACGAAGACCCCCGCGACGAGCTGATTGAGCATCTGCCAGCGATGCGGGCCTTCGCAATCAGCCTGACGCGAAACCCGGCTGTTGCGGATGACATGGTGCAAGACACCCTGGTGAAGGCCTGGACAAACATCGACAAGTTCGATGTCGGCACCAACATGCGGGCTTGGCTGTTCACCATTTTGCGCAACACCTATTATTCCAGCCGCCGCAAATCCAAACGCGAAGTCGCCGACATTGACGGGATCATCACCGAAAACCTGGCTGAAAAACCCGCGCATGACGGGCACATGCAGCTGGCTGATTTCCGCCGCGCGCTGGGCTCTCTGACCGATGAGCAACGCGAAGCTTTGTTGCTGGTTGGCGCATCGGGCTTTTCTTATGAAGAAGCGGCAAAGATGTGCGATGTGGCCGTTGGCACCATCAAAAGCCGCATCAACCGCGCCCGTGCTCAACTGGGCGAAATGATGGGCTATAACGAACAAGAAACGCTGGAAATGACGGATGATGCGACAATGTCGGTGATCTCTGCGTCCAAGGTGTCTAGTTTCTAATCATGACTTCCGGCTTCTTCTCGGGTGATGTGCTGCGCGGGCTGACCGTGCGTGTGCTGTTCTTGCTGTCATTGGCACTGCTGCCCATTGGCCTGATTGCGTTCAGCCAAACCCAGCAGATTGCCGCGCAAAACCGTGTAAATGCAGAGCTGTCGCTGCTGGCGATCACGGAACAGGCCGCCACCGCTGAGGCCGCCATTCTGGCCGATGCATTTGGCGCAGCGCAGGCGTTGTCCTCCATTGTCCAGCTGCATCATGGCGATGCGCAAAGCTGCAGGGCGTTCTTCCAGGCCTACAAAGAGGCCAATCCGACATTTGGCGTGGTGGGGTTGGTGGGACCGGACGGGCAGATGACATGTTCTTCTGCGGATCAACACAAGGATTTGGCAGATGACCCGCATTTCAAAGCGGCTTTGCAAGATCCCGACAGCGGGACGCAGGTTTTCCAATCAGAAAAGATCACGGGCGATCCGGTCACGGTCGTGACTTCTCCGGTGATAACAGACGCGGGGCTGGAGGGGCTGATCAAGATCTCAATCCATTCCACTGTGTTTGAGGCAGCAGATGAGCCTGACCTGCCGCTCAGCCCGCTGGCTTTGATGGCCTTTAACCAGAAAGGCGAAATCATCGCGACTGAGCAAAGTATGGATGCAGTCACAGATGAGCTGCCTGCCGATGTGGCGCTGGCGGCGTTCACCGCTGAGGAACCTTCGGTGTTTGAGGCTGAGAATGGCCGCGGTGTTCTGCGGGTTTACGCCATCCGGCCCATTGTTCAAAACGCTGTATTCGCCGTCAGTGTCTGGCCCGTGGAAACGCCGTTTCTAAACCCCTCCATCCTGTCTCGTTTGGGGACGATGGTGCCCATTGTGATGTGGGCTGCCAGCCTTTTGGTGGCCTTCTGGGCGCTGAACCGTCTGGCGATCACGCATATTCGCAAGCTGGGCCGCCAGATGCGTCGCTTTGCCATCAACCGTGATCTGCCGCGCAACACCCTGGGCACTGGCGTGCCCACGGAACTGGTTGAAATTGAAGCAACCTTTATCAGCATGGGCGAAAGCATTCTGCGCGATGAGGCCACGTTAGAAGACAGCCTGCGGGAAAAAAACATCTTGCTCAAAGAGGTGCATCACCGGGTCAAAAACAACCTGCAGCTCATTTCCTCCATCATGAACATGCAGATCCGGCAGGCCAAAAGCCCTGACGCCAGCTTGGTTCTGAAACGGTTGCAAGAGCGTATCCTGAGCCTGGCGACCGTGCACAAGAACCTCTACCAGACCGATGATCTGGTCCGGGTGCACGCGCCTGCATTGCTGCATGAAGTGGTCAATCAGCTTTTGGCGGTCGGCCTTGCCACGGGCAGCAACGTTGAGGTCAAACAGGATTACGCCGACCTGACTTTTGAAACGGATGATGCGGCACCCGTGACCTTGTTGCTATCAGAAGCTGTGACAAATGCGTTGAAAAACGTGGGCCAAGATGGTGCTGAGCGGGGCAAAATCTCTGTGACGCTGGTGGAAGATGGCGCTGATCATGCCAAGCTGAGTGTTTGGAACACCAAAGGCACCCAGGGTTCAGAAAGCGGGACCGGATTGGGGTCGCGTTTGATCGAAGCCTTTGCGCGGCAGTTGAACGGCCAGGTCGATGTCATTGACGCACCAGACAGCTATACATTGAACGTCTCATTCCCCGTGCCGCAAACCCCACGGCCGCAGGCGGATTTCTAATCGCAAGCTAAAAACTGTCTGATCCCGGGAACCTTTTGTCGCACCACGCGTTGGTCCCCCCGAAGAGGCAGAAAAAGGAACAGTCATGACCCCCGAACTTTTGATCGGTGGCGTGGCGAGCATTATTTTGGTGGTCGCACTTATCGCGACCCTGACCAAGAGCAAGCGGACAGAATATCCGTCAGATGGTCACAGGCCCGGATCTGGGCGAAAGCCCAGCGGGTCCTGAACACGGCTCGATCACGTCAATGTCGCATAACGGCTCTGCACCCAGGTGCGGGGCCGTTTGCATCTAAAAGCTGGGCGGGGTGCAGGCACTGACCACTTCGCAAACCTCTGAGCCTGTGTTGCGAAACCTGTGGGGCAGGCGGCTGTCAAAAAGATACCCGTCCCCCGGCCCCAACAGGGCGGCTTTGCCATCCACCGTCACCTCAATTACACCGCGCACCACGATCCCGGCTTCTTCTCCTTCATGCGACAGCGCTTCGGGCCCCGTATCTGCGCCCGGCGGATAGGTTTCATGCAGCACTTGAAGCGCGTGGTTCTGCGCGTCCCCCAACATCCGCAGGGACAGTTTGTTGGGACTGTCAGGCGCGATTTCGGTGAATTCCTCAGCCTTATAGAACACCTTGGGCTGTTCCGCGTCCTCAAGGGTTGAGAAAAACTCAGCCATGCTGATCGGGATCGCGTCCAGAAGGCTTTTCAAAGAGGCGACAGAGGGGCTGGTTCTGTTTTGTTCAATCAACGAAATCGTTCCGTTGGTCAGTCCCGCTTTCGCCGCAAGCTCGCGTTGCGACAGGCCGCGCTCCATCCGGATGGCTTTGAGTTTTTCACCAATGTCCAACGCGACGTTCCTCGTTTGTTGGGCTGTTCCTAGCGTTCATTCGGGCGTCTGTGCCAGAAAAATCGCAAGCACCAGAGGGCTTTATCTTTCTGACAGAAAACGGGCATTGACAAGAATATTAAACGCGATGATAGGATTTTTAAACGCTACATCAGCATCTCCCATCAAAGGACTTGAACCCATGTCGAGCACTGTAAAGAAATCGGGCCGTAAGGCTGCGTCGAAAAAGACAACGGCCCGCAAAGCTGCGGCACCCCAGAGCAAAAAGGTGGCCAAAGCCATCGTCTCTGATGCCATGGCGGCTGCTGATATCTCCAATGCCCAGCTGATCGCACGGCGGGAGGCCGCGGTGCCACGGGGTGTGGCCTCGGCCGCGCCGATTTATGCCCAACATGCAGACAATGCTGAGCTTTGGGACGTGGAAGGCAACCGCTACATCGATTTCTGCGGTGGGATTGGCGTGCTGAACACCGGTCATCGCCACCCCAAGGTTGTTGCCGCTGCAAAGGCGCAAGAAGATCACTATACCCACACCTCTTTCCAGGTGGTGCCGTATGCCCCTTATATCGACCTGGCTGAGCGGCTGAACGCGCTGGCCCCAGGCGATGCGCCCAAAAAGACGCTGCTGGTGACAACCGGTGCAGAAGCCGTTGAGAACGCGGTGAAAATTGCCCGTGCCGCTACTGGCCGTCCCGGCTTGATTGCCTTTACGGGCGGGTACCATGGCCGCACGTTGCTGACGCTTGGCATGACCGGCAAGGTCGCACCGTACAAAAAGGATGTCGGACCCTTCCCCGCAGATGTCTTCCGCGCGCCTTTCCCCTCTGTGCGCGATGGGATCACGGTTGAGGATGCCATCACCGGTCTGAAAAATCTCTTTCTTACAGACGCCCAGCCCGAGCGCGTGGCGGCGATTATCATTGAGCCTGTCTTGGGCGAAGGCGGCTATGTCCCGGTGCCGTTTGAGATGATGCAACAGCTGCGCAGCATCTGTGACGCGCATGGCATTCTGCTGATTGCGGATGAGGTGCAGGCGGGCTTTGGCCGCACGGGCACCTGGTTCGCGATTGAGCATTCGGGCGTAGTACCGGATCTGATCACAGTGGCGAAATCCATGGCGGGGGGCTATCCGCTGGCGGGCGTGATTGGCCGGGCCGATGTGATGGACGCGATGGATCCAGGCGGTCTGGGGGGCACCTACGGGGGCAACCCGGTGGCCTGTGCCGCTGCATTGGCTGCCATCGACGCGATTGAGGCCGAAGGCCTGCTGGCCCGCTCCACCGCGATGGGCGAGACGCTAAAGGCGCGTTTGGCTGAGATCGGCGCGCGGTCTGCACCCTATCGGTTCTGGGACATTCGTGGGTTGGGCGCGATGGTTGCCGTGGAATTTGTCACGGATTTCGAAAGTGCGGCCCCCGATGCAGCCTTTACCAAGCAGGTCATCGCCAATGCCCTCAAACGCGGTTTGCTGCTGCTGAGCTGCGGGATGCACGGCAATGCGCTGCGGATCATGGTGCCGCTGACGGCCTCTGACGCAATTGTGGATGAGGGTCTGGCGATCCTTGAGGCGGCTGTGCAAGAGGCGGTTGCCGCAGGATACTAAGACTGCAACAGGGGCCGAAGTCTTTAAAGACTTCGTGTCGGACCCTTTAAAGGGTCCGGCCCCCTCTCCCAAAATGGCTCTAAACATCAAACGGCGCAAAGCTGTCGGCCCGCGCCCGCGCCCAGCGGCTTTTGTTGCCTTTGAAATCTTCTGCGGCGTCATCCAGCAGATAGCCTTCGGGCAGATATCCAAAGACATCACTGGCCTCAGCCATGCTCTTGTCGCCCTGCCGCAACATCAGGTGATAGGGTAAAAACTCACTGGGGTGATGCAGCCCTGCTGCTCCTGTCATTTCTCCCAACGCGTGCATGGTGTTTTGGTGGAACCGCGCCACGCGCTGGCTTTTGTCACCCACATCCAAGGCCCGCATGCGCAGCTCATCCTGCGTGGCCACGCCAACGGGACAGTGATTTGTATGGCAAGCCTGCGCCTGAATGCAGCCGATCGCAAACATAAAGCCGCGTGCTGAGTTGCACCAATCGGCACCCAACGCCAGCGCGCGGGCAATATCAAAGGCATGCACGATCTTGCCCGCAGCACCGATCTTGATCTGATCGCGGATACCCGCGCCGCGCAGGGTGTTGTGCACAAAGGTCAGCCCTTCGATCATCGGCATGCCCATGTGGTTGGAGAATTCAACGGGTGCGGCCCCTGTGCCCCCTTCGGTACCGTCCACCACGATGAAATCAGGAAAGATCTCGGTCTCCAGCATCGCCTTGACCATGCACATAAATTCACGCCGGTGCCCGATGCACAGCTTAAAGCCCACTGGCTTGCCACCTGACAGCGTCCGCAGTTGGCCGATAAATTCCATCATCTCAATTGGCGTGGAAAAGGCAGGATGCGCTGCGGGGGATACACAATCCTGACCCATCGGGATGCCACGTGCTTCGGCAATTTCTGGTGTGATTTTGGCGGCAGGCAACATGCCGCCATGACCGGGCTTTGCCCCTTGGCTCAGTTTCAGCTCAATCATCTTGATCTGATCAAGTGCTGCGGTTGCTTTGAACTTTTCAGGATCAAAACTGCCATCCGCCGCACGGCTGCCGAAATAGCCGGAGGCCAGTTGATAAATCAGGTCTCCGCCACCCTTTTTGTGATACCGGCTGACTGATCCTTCGCCGGTGTCATGGGCAAATCCACCAAGTTTTGCGCCCGTGTTCAACGCCTCAATCGCATTGGCAGAAAGCGAGCCAAAGCTCATGGCTGAGATGTTGTAAAGCGAAGCCTCATAGGGCTGCGCGCACTGGGGCCCGCCGATTTTGGTGCGAAAATCGCTGTCGGTGATGTGCACGGGCTGCACCGAATGTGTGACCCAGGAATAGCCCGCATCATAGACCCGTTCCCGCGTGCCAAAGGGGCGCGCATCTTCCTGACCTTTGGCGCGTTGATAGACCAAACTGCGGTCATCCCGGCTGAACGGTTCTTCGTCCTGATCTGATTCGATAAGGTATTGGCGGATCTCTGGGCGGATGCCTTCAAAGAAGAACCGCATGTGGCCCAAAACCGGGTAGTTTCGCAGCACCGAATGCGATGGCTGCAACACGTCATAGACCCCCATCACAGAGAGAATGCCGCAAAGCAAAAACAGCCAGAAAAACCACCCAGACCACGCCAGCGTCAGCACCAGGAAAATCAGCGTAAGTGCAACCACAGCCGCGAAAGTTGTGAAACGGGCGACGTCTTTGAAAGCTGGCATGTGATGTTCTCCACTGGCGCGATACCGCCCCGCTACTTTGCCGGGATTACGCAGCGACGCAAGTTCTTGCGCGCTCACCCTTTATTGAGGGGGCACCTTGGGGCCTTTCCGGAGGCCTCAGGCGATCTGGTTGAGTTCACCTTGCAGATGCGCGATGCTGAAGGGGTTAGGGACCAACTGTCATCATTCGGCAACGGACATATCACTGCAGACCTCGTGCGCTTGGCGCATGTGATGGTCCCTGTTCACCTTCCGCTTCTTTGCGCGTATGGGCCATGTTCACAGGCCAGAACGCAGGCATGTCGCCCGCGCTGCGCCAAATCTCTCGGAGTGTGAAAAAATGACCCCCTTCGCGATTGCAGGCGTGCAGATGTACGTCAATGCCTTGGATTCAAACGTCGATGGGATGATCCAGCGCCTGGATATCCTAATGGCCCGTTTTCCCTGGACCCAGATGGTGCTGTTCTCTGAGCTGGCACCCTATGGCCCCCTGGACCGGTTCGCGTTGCCGCCTGAGAATGAAACCATCGAACGCTTCCAGGCGGCTGCCCGCAAACACCGGGTCTGGCTGATCCCTGGGTCGATGTTCCTCAAAGATCCTGAGGATGGGCGGATCTATAACACCTCCGTGGTGATCAACCCCGAAGGCGAGGTTATTCGCCGCTACGCCAAGATGTTCCCGTTCCGCCCATATGAGGCAGGCATTGCCGCAGGAACGGAGTTCTGCGTGTTTGACGTGCCGGATGTGGGGCGGTTTGGGCTATCCATCTGCTATGACATCTGGTTCCCGGAAACCACGCGCCAACTGACCGCGCAGGGGGTCGAAGTGTTGTTGCACCCTGTATTGACCGGGACAACGGACCGGGACGCCGAACTTGCCATCGCGCGGGCCACGGCGGCGCAATTTCAGTGCTACATCTTTGATGTGAACGGCTTGGGGGCCGGGGGCGTGGGCAAATCCTGCGTTGTTGATCCCACGTCGATGGTTCTGCACCAATCTGCGGGCCAAGAGGACATGTTCCCCATTGAGATTGATCTCAACATGGTGCGCCGACAGCGCGAGACAGGGATGAAGGGCCTGGGCCAGGTGCTCAAATCCTTCCGGGATCGTTCAACAGACTTTCCCGTCTATGACCGCAGCAGCGGCACGGACGCCTATCTGCATACGCTGGGCCCCTTGGAAATCCCGCAGCAAGGCAGCCGTGCGGGCCTGCATGTGGATGTCCCAGCTGAGCGCGTGCCAGATGTGCCCGCCTTTAAGGGGCAAGAGGCGATGCCAAGCTTTGCCGCATCTGCACTCAACGCCCCTGCGGCCCCCGTTGCGGGCGTGGTTGGTGCCACACCCGTTGCCGCGGCCAAACCCACACCACCTTCCCACCCAACTCAAGCACCGGCAGAACCGGTGCGCAGGTTGGCGGGTACGGAACAAAAAACAGGCGATTAACTGTCGCATCCATCGTGGTGAACGCTGTGGCGTTCGCCTGATCGGGTGCGGACAAGATCGTCAATTGGAGACGTGAAGATGCATTCGATGAACGAATATTCCTCGGCAATTCAGCTGCGGTCAGACAGGTGGAGTGCGCTGCGCGAAGCAACCGCTGCGCTGACCCGTGATCCGGGGGCCAAGGATCGCGAAAAACTCCTTACGACCATTCAACAGCTCTTTGCCTCTCTCGCGGTTATTGAGCCTTACTGGGCCTTTCCCGGCATGGCCGCTTTTGATCACCTCAGACGGCAGTTTGACCATGGCAGTTATGAAGATCTTGCCTTTGCCACCAACCGGGTGACACGGGCGCTGACAACCGGCGCTTACCGCCGTCGGCATATCCCGCTGGAGCGCGACAGCATTGATCACGAAGAGGAAGATGAGGCGATTTTGCCGCCCGAAGCGCGGGCAATGGCAAAACCCTATTTCGAAGTGCTGATCGTGGATAACGTCAATGAACAACAAGAGCGTTGGCTAAAGTCCAATATGAACCGCATGCGGCGCTCTGAGGATCCGTTCATTTATGAGCCGGTTGTGGTCAACAGTCTTGAGGATGCGCTGATTGCCGTTCTGTTTAACCACAACATTCAGGCGATTGTTGTACGCCCCGGTTTGACGCTGAAATCAAAGACCGATCAGGACATTCTAACCCGCTACCTTGCCCGTGCCGGTGGTCGTGATGAAATTGATGCGCTGACCCCAGAAAGCTATGGGCCTGAGCTGTGCCGTATGGTTGCCAAGGTCCGCCCTGAGCTTGATGCCTATCTGGTCACGGAACGCTCAGTTGAGGATATCGCGGGCCTTGATCTGGGGATCTGCAGGCGGGTTTTTTACAACCAAGAAGACTTTATGGAACTGCACCTCAACATCTTGCGCGGGGTGCAGGCGCGCAACAAATCGCCGTTCTTCACGGCGCTGGTAGAATACTCCAAACAGCCCACGGGCGTGTTTCACGCGATGCCGATCAGCCGGGGTAAATCCATCACCCGGTCGCATTGGATCCAGGATATGGGCGCCTTTTACGGCCCCAACATCTTTCTGGCCGAAACCTCCGCCACGTCCGGCGGGCTCGATTCCCTGCTGGAGCCACATGGCCCGATCAAAGAGGCGCAAGAGCTTGCCGCGCGGGCCTTTGGGGCGAAACAGACATTCTTTGCCACCAACGGCACCTCAACCTGTAACAAGATCGTGGTGCAGGCGCTGATCAAACCGGGCGACATCGTGCTGGTCGACCGTGATTGTCATAAATCACACCACTACGGCATGGTGCTGGCCGGTGCGCAGGTGTGTTATTTGGACAGCTATCCGCTCAATGAATACTCCATGTATGGCGCGGTGCCGCTGAAAGAGATCAAGCATCGCCTGCTAGAGCTGAAGGCAGCTGGCAAGCTGGATCAGGTTCGCATGCTGCTGTTAACGAACTGCACGTTCGATGGGCTTGTCTACAACGTCGAACGGGTGATGGAGGAATGCCTGGCCATCAAGCCAGACCTCATTTTCCTGTGGGATGAAGCATGGTTTGCCTTTGCCCGCTTCGGTCCCACCTATCGCCAGCGCACCGGCATGGAGGCGGCCAACCGCTTACGGGCCAAACTCCGCTCTGACAGCCACACCCGGCTTTATGAAGCACAGCAAAGCCTGCTGGCCGATGCAGACGATGACACGCTGCTGAACACCCGGCTGATACCGCCACCGGGCGCACGGGTCAGGGTGTATACCACGCAATCCACCCATAAAACGCTGACGTCTTTGCGTCAGGGCTCCATGATCCACGTCAACGATCAGGATTTCAAAGGGGAAGTCGAACAGAGCTTTCACGAAGCCTACATGACCCACACGTCAACCTCGCCGAACTACCAGATCATCGCATCCCTGGATGTGGGGCGTCGTCAAGTGGAGCTGGAAGGCTTTGAGTTTGTCCAACGCCAGCTGGAGGCCGCGATGTCCATGCGGCGCGCGATCATGGAACATCCGCTGCTACGCAAGTATTTCAAAGTGCTTACCGCAGGTGACATGATCCCCGAAGCCCACCGTGAAAGCGGCGTGACGAGCTATTATGACGTGGAACAGGGCTGGACCGATATGTGGGACAGCTGGGAACAAGACGAATTCGTCCTGGATCCGACACGCATCACGCTTGCTGTGGGCGGCACGGGCTGGGATGGCGATACCTTCAAGACCGATATCTTGATGGATAAATACGGCATCCAGATCAACAAGACCTCGCGCAATACCGTTCTGTTTATGACGAACATCGGCACCACGCGATCCTCTGTCGCCTATCTGATTGAGGTGCTGGTCGAGATTGCCAAATCTTTGGACGAACGCCTGGATGACGCCAGCCGGATGGAACGGATGAGCTTTGAAAAGCGCGTCACCAACCTGATGGAGCATTATCCCCCCTGCCGGATTTCAGCCGCTTTCACGATGCGTTCAAGGCCCAAGGCACGCCCGAGGGCGACATCAGAACGGCCTATTACCTCAGTTATGATGATGAAAACTGCGACTATCTCGATCTGAACGGATCGCTCAAAGACGCGATGGAGGCGGGCGATACCATCGTTTCGGCCAGCTTCATCATCCCCTATCCCCCTGGCTTCCCCATCCTGGTCCCCGGACAGGTGATCAGCGCCGAAATCCTCGATTTCATGCGCGCCTTGGATGTGAGCGAAATCCACGGATACCGCCCCGATCTGGGGCTGCGGGTATTCACCCAAGAGGCGTTGGATTCCGTCCACGCCAAACGAAATTAACGGAAAAAAAGGACCCCAAACATGGCAACAGTTCTCAAGAATATCTCAGAAATTCGCCGGTTCTTTCACCGAAACGAAGACCCGGTGTATTTCATTTCCGCGACCAACTTTAACCTTCTTGGCCTGGATGAGTGGGTCAAAAACTTCAAATACATCTGCTACATCGACTGTTACGGCGGCAAGCACCCCAATGTGTTCTGCCCCTCCGAACAACCCCATGCTGAGTTTCAGTCGATTGAGGACATCAACAACTACCTGTTGCAGCACAAAGAGGTGATTGATTTTATCAAGCGCCGTGGCGGCAAGCCCAAGTTTGTTTTCCTGATGTTTGATGAGGAAACAGAGCGGCTGTCAAAAGAGCTGGGGGCCTCTGTCTGGTTCCCCAAAGCCAAGCTGCGCACCAAGATGGACAACAAGATCGAAACCGTCCGCATCGGCAACAAAGCGGGCGTGCCTTCGGTGCCCAATACCTTGGCCGAAGTGAAGTCTTATGAGGATCTGCAAAAGACCTGCGAAAAGGCCGGGCTGGGCCATGATCTGGTGCTGCAATCCGCCTTTGGCGACAGCGGCCACACCACCTTCTTTATCAAATCCGAGGCGGACTTCCGCCGTCATGAAAGTGAGATCATCGGCGAAGGTGAGATCAAGATCATGAAGCGCATCGACTGTCGCGGGGCCGCGATTGAGGCCTGCGCGACCAAAGAAGGCACCATTGTCGGGCCATTGATGACCGAACTGGTCGGCTTTAAAGAGCTGACCCCCTATCGCGGCGGCTGGTGCGGCAATGAAATTCTGGCCACAGCCTTTCCGCCCAAGGTGCGTGAGCGTGCGCGCGAGCTGACCTTTAAATTCGGTGAGCAGCTGCGCAAAGAAGGCTATCGAGGCTATTTTGAACTGGATTTTCTGATCGACAAAAAGACCGGCGATCTGTGGCTCGGAGAGTTGAACCCAAGGATCACGGGTGCCTCTTCCATGACCAACCATGCGGCCTTTGCCCATGCGGATGCGCCGCTTTTCCTGTTCCACCTGCTTGAGTTCTCAAAGAAGAAATTCAACCTGGATGTGGATGAGCTGAACGCCCGTTGGGCGGACCCCGCCAACATCGACGGTTGGTCGCAGATGGTGATCAAACACACCGACGACAGCGTCGACATCTGCACCCAAGCGCCTGAGACCGGCATCTATAAGATGCGCGAAGACGGCTCTGTGGTCTTTGACCGTTTCGATTATCACCGCCGCGCTGTAGAATCGGAGAATGAGGCGTTCTTCCTACGCATCCTGCAGCCGGGCGATTACCGTTATGAAGGCGCGGACATTGGCATCCTGGTCACGCGCGGCCGCTCCATGACCAAGTCTTTCCAGCTGAATGAGCGGGCGAAAAAGTGGATCCACGGCATCAAGCAAGGTGTTGATGGTCAGCCGCTGCCCACTGCGCAAGCGGGTCCAGCACTGGCTGATCCCGCGTTCAAGATCCTCTGACGTAGGGCCCGATGTACTGGCGCGCGCTTCATGAAGAAACGCCCGGTCCCAAGTGGGCCGGGCTTTTCGCCGAATATTGGCCTGACTATCGCACCTGGTGGTTGAAGGAAGGCGAAGAGGCGCGCCCCACCTATGCCGAATGCGTGCGCGCCTTGCGGCTGCACATGCCCGAACTGATGCCGCTTTACGAAGAGCTTTGTGGGCTGGCGGGCGGTGGCGATCATGCCGCGCGGTTCCTCAGCTTTTACAATCCGCCGCCCTACCTTTCGGGCTGTTCGCAAGCGATCTGGGCGGGCAAAGAACCGGTGATGGTGCGCAACTATGACTATAACCCCAACGCCTTTGACCAGCTGGTGCTGCACACGTCCTGGCAGGGGCGCAGGGTGCTGGGCGTCTCGGACGGGTTGTGGGGGTTGGTTGACGGGATGAATGACGCAGGCCTTGCGATCTCGCTCACCTTCGGGGGCGGCGCGTTGTGGGCCAAGGCTTTGGCGTGCCCTTGATCCTGCGCTATGTCTTGCAAACCTGCGAAACCGTGGACGAAGCCACCGCCGTTCTGGCCCGGGTGCCCACGCATATGAGCTATAACGTGACCGTTCTGGACCGGAAGCGGAACTATGCCACCGCCATGATGGGCCCCGACCGCGAAACGCTGATAACCCATGCGGCTGTCGCCACGAACCACCAGGAAAATGTGGAATGGGTCAGCCACGCACGTTTCACTGCCACCGTGGAGCGAGAGCGCTATCTGCTGAACCGGCTACGGATGCACAAAGACCCGCAGGACAAATTCATCGGTGCGTTTTTGAAGCCGCCGCTTTATTCCACTGCGTTCAAAGCGGGGTTTGGCACGCTCTACACCGCGGTTTACCGCCCGCGAAAGCAAGAGTTTGAGTTGCGCTGGCCTGGCACCGTCTGGGCCTTGTCATTGGATGCATTTGTAGAAGGCGCACGCGAGGTGCTGATCCCGGGGGCGGCATGAAAACAGCTGGCTGATCTGGGGGCAGATGTGATCTGCGTGGACAGCGCGGCATGACATCACCGATCTGGGCCTTACCCCTGCGCAACTGCGTGCCGCTAGCCTGAGTTAGCCGTGTAAGTCCCAGCAGATTTCCTGTATCGTCCCACCATGAAAGACTTTTCCGAGGCACCCAGCCCCGCGTTGCTGGACGATCTGATCGTCTGCCCGCAATGCGACGCGGCTTACCGGATGAAAAAGCCGCAACATGGTGAGCGCGCGGTATGCCAGCGCTGCCATAAGGTGCTTATTGCGCCGCGCCGCAACGCAGGCCTGCACATCATTGCGGTGGCCTTGGCGGTGTTTTTCTTGATCATCGGGGCGGCTGTCTTTCCGTTTCTGACGATTGATGCCGCAGGCAACAAAAACGCAGTGTCGATCCTGGATGCGGCCTTGGCCTTTAGCGGGGGGCCGATGATCTTGCTGTCACTGGCCACCGCTGCGCTGATCATCTTTGTGCCCTTGGTGCGCGTGCTGCTGACGCTTTATGTGCTGGTCCCGCTTGTCTTGGACCGCCCCGCCGCCCGTCACGCCATCCCTGCCTTCCGCCTGTCTGAGGCATTGCGCCCCTGGTCGATGGCGGAAATCTTTGCAATTGGCTGTGCCGTGGCCTTGGTCAAAATCACGGATCTGGCCAATGTTGCTTTTGGTCCGGCGTTCTGGATGTTTGGTATTTTGGTTGTTCTGGTCATCGCCCAGGACACGTTCATGGATAAATGGTCAGTATGGCATCGCCTGGAACATCCCAAGACATCGTAAGCGCGCGTGATCTGGGCATCGTCGCCTGCCGCCGGTGCACCAAGGCCTCGCCCATGGGCACCGCCCGCTGCCCGCGCTGCGGCCACAAGCTGCAATCGCGTGATCCGCTAAGCTTGCAGCGGGTCTGGGCGTTCTGGGTTGTCGGGATCATTTGCTACATCCCGGCGAACCTCTACCCAATGCTCAGCACCCGCACCCTGTTCCAGGTGGAGGAAAGCACCATCATCGGCGGCGCGGTTGAGATTGCGCATTACGGAAATTACGGCATCGCCGCGATCATCCTCTTTGCCTCTGTCGTGATCCCCTTGGCCAAATTCTGGGCCATCGCCTTTCTGGCGCTCAGCCTCAAAGAACCGGCGCTGATGTCGAAATCCCGCCGCCAGCTTGTTTATGAGGTGGTCGAATACATCGGGCGCTGGTCGATGATCGATATCTTTGTCGTTGCCATCCTGTCGGCACTTGTGCAACTCCAGTCCTTGGCATCAATCCAGCCGGGGCCAGCCAGTATTTTCTTTGCCCTATCGGTGATATTCACGATGCTTTCTGCGCAAGCCTTTGATTCCCGTTTGATTTGGGATGTTCAGGTGAAAAAGGATCCGGTCCCGGATGAATGACAACATACCACAGGTTTCGATATCGCCTTTGCGCAAGGCGTTTCTGAGCGGCGCGTCAGTTGTCTGGATCATCCCGCTGCTGGCCCTGATTGGTGCCTTGTTCGTCGCTTGGCAAAGCTACAATGCCCGTGGGCCATTGATCGAAGTGGAATTCGAACAGGGTGCCGGCATCAAGGCTGGTGAGACTGAGCTGCGTTACCGCGATGTGACCGTGGGCGTGGTGGAGAAGGTCGGCTTTACAGCCGGTCTGGAGCGGGTCACGGCCAGCGTGCGTGTGGACAAAGAGGTGGCCCCCTTTATCGACAGCGGCGCGGTGTTCTGGATCGTCCAGCCAGAGGTTTCAGCACAAGGGATCACAGGGCTGAGCACGGTGCTCAGCGGGGTCTATATCGAAGGATCCTGGGATGATGTGCCCGGACCTGCGCTTGAACGGTGGCAAGGCTCCACTCAGGCACCGCTGATCCGCGCAGGCCAGACCGGGCTTGAGATTGCGTTTCGTACCGTGGCCAATGGTCAGCTCACCGACAACGCGCCGATCCTTTATAAAGGTATTGAGGTTGGCCGTGTGGGCCGCGCCCGCATCGCGCCACGCGGCAACTTCGCCATCGTAGAGGCGTTGATCTATGAAGAACACCGCGGCCTGATCAACCAATCGACCCGGTTCTGGGATACATCCGGCTTTAGCGTCACCATTGGGCCCGCGGGGGCCGAGATTGATTTTTCCTCCATCGCCACGCTGGTGGGCGGCGGCGTGACGTTTGACACCTTTGTCTCTGGTGGGGGCAGGGTGCAGGACGGCACAGTTTTTGAGGTCTACCCAGATCGCGATTCAGCGCGCGATTCGCTCTTTAACGCCTCCGAGGTGGAGCCGCTGGAGATCAGCGTGGTCTTTGATGACAACATCTCTGGTCTGGTGGTTGGCGCCCCCGTTGAACTTAGCGGCCTGCGCATTGGCGAGGTTTCTTCGCTGACTGGCGTGGTCGATTTTGAGCAGTTTGGCGACAGCCGCGTGCGGCTTGCGGCCAACCTGTCCATCCAACCTGCGCGCCTGGGTCTGCCCGGCGACGTCAGCGCCGCCAATGCATTTGCCTTTTTGCAAAGCCAGGTGGCTGCGGGCCTGCGCGCGCGCCTGGCATCGGCCAGTTTGCTCACCGGTGGGCTGAAAGTGGAATTCGTGATGGTCGATGGCGCGCCCGGTGCCAGTTTGCTGAGCGTGACCGAAGGTCTGCCCGTGATGCCCACCACCGAGAACGAAACAACAGATACCGCTGCTACCGTCGAAGGTGTGTTCAGCCGGATCAACAACCTGCCCATCGAAGAGCTTTTGAACGCCGCCATCGCATTCCTTGATTCCGCCGATGCCTTTATCTCGGACCCTGATTTGGTCGACACGCCCATGGATGTGCGGCTGCTACTGGCAGATCTGCGCGGGTTGGTGACTTCAGAGGATGTCAAAAACATCCCCATCTCACTTAACGCGACCCTTTCGCGGGTTGAGGATCTGGTGGCTGAGCTTGAAAAAGAACGCATCGCGACCAAACTTGCCGCCCTCGTCGATGACGCAACCCAAGCGGTGGGGAGCGTCGAGGCCTCTGTTGTGGGCCTGCCAGAGCTGACCGCGCGCATTACCGCTGTCGCCGCACAGATTGAGGCGCTGCCGCTCGATACGCTGGTAGCAGAGGTGACCGACCTCAGCCAGTCGGCGGCCACGATCCTCAGCAATGAAGACGTGCGCGAAACCCCTGCCGAAGTGCGCCAATTGCTGGCAGATGTGCGCGGGTTGGTAACCTCAGAGGACATGCGCAACGTGCCCGTCGCACTCAACGCGACGCTGCGCCGTGTTGAGGCGCTGACCGCGCAGCTGGAAGAGGACCGCATCGCGTCCAAGCTGTCCTCGGTATTGGACGATGCCGCCGCCGCCGCACAGGCGGTTGAAGGATCGGTCGAAGGTGTCCCCGCCCTTGTTGAACAAATCGCAGCCGTGGCCGCAAAGGCAGAAAGCCTTGCGGTGGATGAACTGATCACAGAGCTTGCCGCGCTGACCCGGTCCGCAGACGCCATTATCGCCACAGAAGATGCCGTGGCCCTGCCAGGATCGCTCAAACGCGCCTTGGATGAGCTGAACTACACCCTGCAAGAACTGCGCGAAGGCGGTGCGATTGATAACGTGAACCAAACGCTTGCCTCGGCCCGGAATGCCGCTGACAGCATTGCGCTCTCCTCCAAAGATTTGCCCCAGATTGTTGAGCGTCTTACACGTCTCTTTGATCAGGCGGGCCGCACCATCGAAGGCTACAATAAAGGCGATGAGCTAAGCCGCTCCGCCCAAGCCGCCCTGCGCGATATTCAGAAAGCCGCCGATGCCCTTGCGTCTTTGGCCCGGACCATAGAACGTAACCCGAATTCGCTCTTGCTTGGACGTTGACCATGACTTTCGCTGCCCGCTTTATTGCGCTGCCCCTTCTTGCTTTGCTTGCCGCCTGCGGTGCACCAGCGGACCGGTTTGCCGTGATCACCCCAGAGGTGACGCAGAAGGTGCGCATTGATTTCGCCTCAGTGCAGGTCAATGATGTGTCGCTGCCCAGCTATGCCGCAGCTGACGAAATTCACCTGCAGGCCGAAGACGGTACATTGACCAGCTCAACGGATGTGCTGTGGGCCGATGCACCCGAACGGGCCATTGCGCTTGAGCTTAGCCAGAACTTGGCCCGCCTAACAGGCCGCCGCATCGCATCAGAGCCCTGGCCGTTCGAAGAGTTTGCCCAGGCCCGTCTTGAGGTGCGGTTCGCTGAATTGGTGGCAACCAGCACAGGCGCTTTCCGCACCTCTGGTCAGTATTTCGTGGCTGTGCGGGAAGGCGGGCGTGAAAGGTCTGGTCTTTTCGATCTATCGGTTCCCTTTGACCCCACAGGTGGGCCAACAGCCATTGCCCGCGCGCGGGTCAGCTGATCCTGGATCTGTCGACGTTTATTGCCAAAAACGGTCTTTGACGGGCGGCGATTTCTTTAAAGAAATCGCACCGAACTCTTTAAAGAGTTCGGCACCCTGCGCAAAATCAGAAATCTAGGTTTTCCACGCTCAACGCATTTTGCTGAATGAATTCCCGACGCGGCTCCACCACGTCGCCCATCAGCTTGGTAAAGAGATCATCCGCCTCGGCCATGTCCTCCACCTTCACCTGCAGCAGCGTCCGCGCATCCGGGTCCAGGGTGGTTTCCCACAGCTGGTCGGGGTTCATTTCGCCAAGACCCTTGTAGCGCTGCAACGACAGCCCCTTTTCGCCCTCAGTCAGGACCGCATCCAGCAAATCCATCGGCCCATGGATCAGCTGCGTCCGGTCGCGCCGCACCAAGGTGGCAGGCAGGTTATAGACGTCCTGCAAATGCTCGGTGAAACTGCCCGATTTCTTCGCCTCACCCGACCGCAGCATTTTGCCGTCCAAGGTGCGTACCTCTTCCACACCGCGCAGGATGCGCGCCAGCTTGATGCCGTGATCCTGCGTGATCCGCCCCTGCCAGCCGCGCTCATATTCCAAGGCGATCAAGTTCAGCCGTGTGGCAACCTTGTCCGCGACACCTTGCAGGTCGCGGTCCACGGCGCCGGGTACGAAGGCTCCCGCGATTGCGGCCTGTTCCAGGATATGGCGCGGATAATGCGTCGGAAACGCCTCCAGCACGCGCCGCATTTGCCGCGCCAAATCGACAACCCGCGCCAGGTCCGCGCCTGAGATTTCTTCGCCGTTGCCCTGCTGCAGCATCGCCCCTTCGATGCCTTGGTTGACCAGGTAATCCTCCATCGCGGCCTGATCCTTGAGATACACCTCAGACTTGCCGCGAGACACCTTATAAAGCGGGGGCTGCGCAATATAGAGATGCCCGTTCTCAATCAGTTCAGGCATTTGCCGGTAGAAGAACGTCAGCAGCAGCGTCCGAATATGCGCGCCGTCCACGTCCGCATCCGTCATGATGACGATCTTGTGGTAGCGCAGCTTGGAGATATCAAATTCGTCCCGTCCGATCCCTGTGCCCAGCGCCATCACCAGATTGCCGATCTCCTGACTGGATAGCATCCGGTCAAAGCGGGCGCGCTCCACGTTTAGGATCTTACCTTTCAGGGGCAGGATGGCCTGCGTTTGCCGGTCCCGCCCGGTTTGTGCCGATCCGCCTGCGCTGTCGCCCTCCACCAGGAAGACTTCGGTTTTGGCGGGGTCTTTTTCGGAACAATCCTTCAGCTTGCCAGCAAGAAAGTTCACATCCATTGCCGTCTTGCGCCGTGTCAGCTCACGTGCTTTGCGCGCGGCTTCTCGGGCCTGCGCGGCCTCAATGATCTTGCCAACGATGATCTTGGCCTCATTGGGGTTCTCTTCAAACCACTCGGCCAGCTTTTCGTTCATCAACCCTTCGACCGCCGGGCGCACCTCAGACGAGACAAGCTTGTCCTTGGTCTGAGAGCTGAACTTTGGGTCCGGCACTTTCACACTCAGAACGCAGGTCAGCCCTTCGCGGGCATCGTCACCGGTAAAGTTGACCTTTTCTTTCTTGGCGATGCCTGAGGACTGCGCGTAGTTGTTGATCGTCCGCGTCAGCGCGCCCCGAAAGCCAGCCATATGGGTGCCGCCATCGCGCTGGGGGATGTTGTTGGTAAAGGGCAGGACATTTTCGTGATAGCTGTCGTTCCACCACATGGCGACTTCGACACCGATCTCATCCCGCTCGCCTTGCACAAAAATCGGCTCTGGCATGACAGAGCTTTTGTTGCGGTCGAGGTATTTGACAAATTCCTTCACGCCGCCTTCGTAAAACAGTTCCGTCCGCAGTGCTTCAACAGGCCGTTCATCCTGCAAAATGATCCGCACACCGGAATTCAGGAACGCCAGTTCGCGCAGACGTTTTTCCAGCGTCTCAAAGGAGTATTCCAGGTTTGAGAACGTCTCAGTAGAGGCGAGAAAGCGCACCTCTGTGCCGGTGCGATCGGTCTCACCCACCACTTCGAGGTGTTTGGTGGTAAACCCACCCTCAAACCGGGCCACATGTTCTTTGCCTTCGCGCCAGATACGCAGCTCCAACCAATCAGAAAGGGCGTTCACCACGGAAACCCCAACCCCGTGAAGGCCGCCGGACACCTTGTAGGAATTACTGTCAAATTTCCCGCCCGCGTGCAGCTGGGTCATGATCACCTCAGCAGCCGAAACGCCTTCTTCTTCGTGAATACCCACCGGAATGCCCCGGCCATTATCGCTGACAGAGACGGAGTTATCTTCGTGAATGGTGACCGTCACAGCATCCGCGTGACCGGCCAAAGCTTCATCAATTCCGTTGTCGACAACCTCATAGACCATATGGTGCAAACCAGACCCGTCGTCGGTGTCACCGATGTACATCCCAGGGCGTTTGCGAACCGCCTCTAAGCCTTTGAGAACTTTGATAGAATCGGCACCGTATTCTGCGGGTGTCTGCTCGTTTTCGGACATTTGGAAAAACCTTCGCCTTTTGACCTATTTATAGTGGTTTTTCGGGGTGTTGTCACGCAACTGCCACAAGATTTTGTGGCTCAGATACCCGTGCTACTGCAGGCGCTTTACGGTTGATGTGCCACCTTCTTCTGTGACTTCCAAAAGCTGTGTTCGATCGCCCAGGGCTGCGAACATTTCAGGCCCGGTTCCGGTCATCCAGGCCTGCGCGCCCAAGGCGCAAATCTCATCATAAAGGGCGGCTTGTCGGCCTGCATCCAGATGGGCTGAGACCTCATCCAGCAGCAACAAGGGTGGCGCGCCAAAGTCATCCGCCAGCGCCCGCGCATTCGCCAGGATGAGCGAAACCAGCAACGCCTTCTGTTCCCCTGTTGAGCAATCCTTGGCGGGCACGTCCTTGGCCGCATAGACGCCGTAGAGATCTGCACGGTGCGGTCCGATCAACGTCCGCCCCGCTGCGATGTCACGCTGGCGGTTATCCGCGAGCGCGGCTTGCAGATCAGAGACGTCCGTTGGCATATCGCATATTAGGCTAAGCGTGGCGGCGGGAAAGGCCGTCTGCGCCTGGTTCTGAGCCGTCTCCAGCGCGGCCAACGCCGCCAGGCGGGCGGCATGGATGGCGGCACCCGCTTCGGCCATACGGGCCTCCAGCGCGGCATACCAAGACGGCTCGCGCACCATGTCTTTCAACAAGCGGTTCCGCTCGCGCATGGCTTTTTCATAGCTCAGCGCGTTCTCGGCGTGATCTGGCATAAAACTCAGCGTCATCCGGTCCAGAAACCGCCTGCGCCCTTCGGCCCCTTCAATCCACAGCCTGTCCATCGCCGGGATCAGCCACAGCACCCGCGCAATGCGCCCCAACGCTGTTTGAGGGGCCGCCTTGCTGTCGATCCGGGTCTGCCGTGCAGCACCCTCCTCGGACCAGATCTCCAGCTCATGGGGCTGCGCCAGGCTGTGCAAGACGCCAGTGACCTTCCAGCCCAGCGCCTCAGGCCGGCGCGTCATGTCCTGCGCGCTGGACCGGCGCAAGCCGCGACCCGGTGACAACAGAGAAATGGCTTCAAGGATGTTGGTTTTGCCCGCTCCGTTGGGGCCATGGATCGCGACAGGCCGCGCATCACAGTCAATCACAGCCCGCAGGTGCGAGCGAAAGTGCGATAGGCTGAGCTGTGATAAATATTGCCCTGTCATGGTCTGGCCTCGTTTCCGTTAAAGGAAACGCCCCGAAGACCGCAAAATCTTCGGCTCCAAGCCGGCTCTGCGCCGCAGAACATCGATTTCTTTAAAGAAATCGCAACGGACCTTTCAAAAGGTCCGCCCCGCTCAAACACGCATCGGCATGACCACATAGACAGCCGACTGATCATTGCCTTCCCGCATCAGCGTCGGATCACCCGAGGAGTTGAACAGGAATACCGCGTTTTCCCGGTCCACCTGACTGGCGATCTCCAAGAGGTATTTGGCGTTGAACCCGATCTCCAGCCGCTCATCCCCATAGGCAACGACCAGCTCTTCTTCCGCCGCACCGCTGTCTGGCGCGTTGACCGACAGCACCAGCTTATCCTCGTCCAGCTGCAGCTTTACCGCGCGCGACCGTTCTGAACTGACGGTTGCCACACGGTCCACGGCCTGGGCAAAATCTGAGGCGTCCACTTCCATCTTGCGGGTATTCCCCTGCGGGATCACACGGGTGTAATCCGGGAAGGTGCCATCGATTACTTTCGACGTGAGCGTGATCTCTGGCGTGGCAAAGCGTACCTTGGTCTCTGATACAGAAACGGCGATCTTCATCTCATCGTCATCAAGCAGCTTGCGCAGCTCACCGACCGTTTTGCGCGGTACAATGACGCCGGGCATATCGCTCGCACCCTCTGGCAGATCTGCATCAATGCGGGCCAACCGGTGGCCATCTGTGGCCACGCAGCGCAAAACCTTGCCGCCATCCGCCTCAGACACATGCATATACACACCGTTGAGGTAATATCGTGTCTCTTCCGTCGAAATCGCAAACTTGGATTTATCAAAGAGCCGCCGCAGTTCCGGCGCGGCAGCGCTGAAGTTCGACGCATATTCCGATGAGGCCATCACCGGGAAATCTTCTTTTGGCAACGTGGCGAGCGAAAAGTTGGACCGCCCCGCTTCAACCGTCATCCGGCCAGCCGCCGTATCCGCGGTCAGGCTGATCAGCGCCCCATCGGGCAGCTTGCGCACAATTTCATGCAGCAGCGTGGCGGATACCGTCGTGGCCCCCGCGCGTTCCACCTGAGCGGCGGCTTTGTCCACCACCTCAATATCTAGGTCAGTTGCCCGGAAAGACACATCGCTGCCTTCTGCCTCAATCAGTACATTTGCCAGGATCGGGATCGTATTGCGCCGTTCCACAACCGATTGGGCTTGGCTGACAGCCTTAAGCAGCGCCGCACGTTCGATGCTGAATTTCATGGACCTTCTCCCTCAGGACTGCCGGGACAGGCAGACTACCCAGTTCCCCCGCTTGCGCAAGACTTTTGGTGTGTTGCCAGAAGGATTGCAAGAGATGGTGGCATGCCCCCCTGCGGATTGCCACAGAAGGGTGGCAAGGTGGTCAGCTTTTCAGCGCCCGGTTCAGCAAATCAAGGTCTTCGGCGATCTGTCCGTCAGACTGCCGCAGCTCCTCAATACGTTTCACACCGTGAATGACTGTGGTGTGGTCCCGTCCGCCAAAGCGGCGGCCAATTTCAGGCAATGACCGTGTGGTCAGCTGTTTGCACAGATACATCGCAATCTGACGGGGCCTTGCATAGGCCCGCAGACGCTTTGGCCCCACCATATCGCTTAGTCTGATGTTGAAATGGTCGCTCACCTTGCGCTGAATTTCCTCAATCGTCACACGGCGATCATTGGCGCGCAACACGTCTGACAGGCATTCCGTAGTCAGTTCCATGTCCACGTTGCGCCCCACAAGTGACGCAAAGGCAAAGAGGCGCGTCAGCGCACCTTCCAACACCCGAACGTTGGACGGGATACGGCTGGCCAAAAACTCCAGAACGCCTTCTTCAACGTGCAACTCGGGATGATCCACGCGGTGGCCCAGCAGTTTGTTCTGCAGAATGCCCAGGCGCAGCTCATAATCCGTCGGGTGCAGGTCCACGACCAAACCAGACTGCAAACGTGATTTCACGCGGTCCTCAAGATCCTTGATCTCATTTGGGGCCCGATCGGCTGAGATCACGATCTGCTTGTTCTGAGACACCAGCGCGTTGAACGTGTGAAAGAACTCTTCCTGCGTGCTATCCTTGCCCGCGATGAACTGCACATCGTCCACCATCAGCACATCGACGGATCGGAACAATTCCTTGAAATCCATCATCTTGCGGTCGCGCAAGGCCTGCACGAAACGGTACATGAACTGCTCAGCCGATAGGAATACGACGTTCAAGGATGGGTCGGTTTCTTTCAGCCGCCGTGCAATCGCATACATCAAATGCGTCTTGCCCAGGCCAACACCACCATAAAGCATCAGCGGGTTAAACGTGACCGGCCCGCCTCCGGCGACACGGCGCGCTGCGGCATGGGCCAGCTCGTTCGGCTTGCCGACCACGAAATTGTCAAAGCTGAAGCGCGGATCGACAGGGGACAGTCCAAACATGTTGTCGCTGTTGCTTGCCACAGCGGGACGCGATTGCACCTGACGCGCGCCAGAGGATTTGGCGGTTGAATTGCTGGGCGCGCGCTGCGGCGCTTTGAGGACGAATTGTAAACGTCCAACCGAGATTCCGGCGTTATTGATCTCATGCAGGATCAAATCTGCGAAGTTCTGGCTTACGTAGTTGCCAAAGAAATTTGTCGGTACGTTGATTGTCGCGATGCCATTGTCGACATCGCCTGGCACCATTGGTTCAATCCAAGTGGTAAAGTTATTCTGCCCAACAGTCTTAAGAAGCCGCTGTGAAATTTCGCCCCATTCTTCCCGCATCATAATACTACGTGTTGCCCCTTTTCCAATCACATGCCACCAACGCGACACCAAACATCAGAACGACTGTTCCTAATCCGGTCCCGCACGAAACCGGTCGCGTCCTGACGACACACAAACCTACCGAACAACGAAACGCTCCCCACCAAAGGAGTGTCGCGCTGGGCGGAGAGGTCCGCCTACTCATGATGTGACAGGGCAAATGCACGACAGCGGCATTTGCAGATCATCCCACCGTTTCAACTACGGCGTAGCGATGGCCCTTATTTTTATCGGTTTAGCGCCGCACATGCGCTTCCGATTCTTAAAGCCTGTCCCCCCTGCGAGATTCCTCGCCTGACGTTGGTAGCAACTTCGAAGGGGTCGCTTCAACACATCTTCAAACTTGACTCAGGGTTTGCGGAAAAAGAATCTCTCCTGCCAAATTTGCTGCAGATGCAAAGAAAAAGGCGCCGCAGAACGACGCCTTTTTTTTCAATCAATTACGCGATTCCCGTTTTAAGGGAAGTCGAAAGTCAACCCAGCGCTTTCACACGCGCGGACAAACGTGACATTTTCCGAGCGGCTGTATTTTTGTGGAAAACGCCCTTGGTGACGCCGCGCATCAGCTCAGGCTGTGCGATTTTCAGCGCTTCAGCGGCAGCGGTTTTGTCGCCAGAAGCGATCGCTTCTTCCACCTTGCGCAGATGCGTCCGAATCCGTGAACGACGTGCTTTGTTAACTTGGAAGCGCTTTTCGTTCTGACGGGCGCGCTTCTTGGACTGTGGTGTATTTGCCATGAGGATCTACCTTCGGGGTCTGAGTTCAATATCTAACGCACGTATTGCCAAACCCATGCCGGAGTACCCGGTGAGGTGATTCTAGCCTGAGCGGGCTGCACGCGCATGTCTGACCGGGCCTATAGCGGTCCTGGGGGGCGGTTGTAAAGGGAATGCAACCGCCCCCCCGTGTTCTCATTGGTCCTTGAGAGGCCTAGATCGCCGCGTAGATCGGGAAGCGCTGGCAGAGTGCGACCACTTCTTTGGCCACTTTCGCTTCTACCTCTGCGTTGCCGTCCGGGCCATTGGCGGCCAAGCCGTCGACCACTTCAACGATCCAATCGCCGATCTGGCGGAACTCATCCTCACCAAAGCCGCGGGTTGTCGCCGCGGGTGATCCCAGTGCGGATGCCCGAGGTTACTGTAGGCTTTTCTGGATCAAAGGGGATGCCGTTCTTGTTGCAGGTGATATGCGCCCGGCCCAACGCGGCATCGGTGATGTTGCCGGTCACGCCCTTGGGGCGCAGATCGACCAGCATCACATGGGTGTCGGTGCCGCCGGTGACAATATCCAGCCCCCCTTGATCAGCTGATCTGCCAGGGCAGCCGCATTCGTGCGCACCTGCTTTATATATGTCTTGAACTCAGGCTGCAGCGCCTCGCCAAAGGCCACGGCCTTGGCCGCGATCACATGCATCAGCGGACCGCCCTGAATGCCGGGGAAAATAGCAGAGTTGAATTTCTTGGCCATCGCTTCGTCATTTGTCAGGATCATGCCGCCGCGCGGGCCACGCAGGGTCTTGTGCGTCGTGGTCGTGGCCACATCCGCATGCGGGAAAGGGGAAGGATGCTCACCCGCCGCCACCAGGCCCGCGAAATGTGCCATGTCGACGTGCAGATAGGCCCCAACGCTGTCGGCAATCTCGCGGAAGCGCGCGAAATCAATCTGGCGCGGGATCGCAGAGCCGCCCGCGATGATCAGCTTAGGCTGATGTTCCTCGGCCAGCGCCTGCACCTGATCATAATCGATCAGGTTGTCGTCTTCGCGCACACCATATTGCACGGCATTGAACCACTTGCCCGACTGGTTCGGCGCGGCCCCATGTGTCAGGTGCCCGCCAGAGGCCAGGTTCATCCCCAGGATCGTATCACCGGGTTGCAACAGCGCCTGGAACACGCCCTGGTTCGCTTGAGAGCCGGAGTTTGGCTGCACATTGGCAAAGCCACAGCCAAAAAGCTGGGTTGCCCGCTCAATCGCCAGGTTCTCGGCGACATCCACATAAGCACAGCCCCCATAATAGCGACGGCCCGGGTAGCCTTCGGCGTATTTGTTGGTCATCACTGAGCCCTGCGCTTCCATCACAGCGGCTGAGACGATGTTCTCTGACGCGATCAGCTCAATCTCATCGCGCTGGCGGCCCAGCTCATTCTGGATGGCCTCGTGGATCTGAGGGTCCAGGCTGGCAAGGGACTGGTGAAAAAACGGACGATGGTCGATGGCATTCATAGGTGTCTCTTTCCTGTAAGGCCGCTCAGCCGCAGGGCGACGAACGGCTTGTGTAATATATAGTGTGTGTAAGGCGGGCGGATGGTGCCCTGCAAAAGGCCGCCCATGATGATGGACGGCCAAAGGGATGAAAAAGCGGAGGACCCCGCGCTTAGTTCACGCGGTCGGGCGGCGTTTGCCCGTCAAAGAACGCTTCGAGGTTTTCAAGCGCCCGGAACCCCATTGCCTCACGGGCTTCAGCCGTGGCGCTGCCCAGGTGGGGCAGCATGACCAGCCGGTCACTGTCGAGAAGATCTTTGGAAATCTTGGGCTCTCCATCAAAGACATCAAGCGCCGCACCACCGATCGTTTCAAAGGCCAGTGCCTGCACCAGATCATGCTCGTTGATCACCTCGCCGCGGGCGGTGTTGATCAAGAATGCGCCAGGGCGCATCAGGTCCAAACGACGCGAGTTAATAAGGTGCCGGTTTTCCGCCCCGCCGGGGCAATGCAGTGATACAAAATCGCAGCGCGGCAGCAGATCATCCAGATCATCCGCTTGGACGGCATTATATTGTGCCAGCACCTCGGGTGCGACGCGGCTGCGGTTGTGCACCACAATGTCCATGCCAAACCCATGATGCGCCCGGCGCGCCATTTCCTGACCGATGCGGCCAAAGCCCACGATGCCCAGGGTTTTGCCAGACACCTTTGTGCCCACCAGATGCGTGGGCCGCCAGCCGTCCCAGCGACCTGCGCGCACCTCACGTTCGCCTTCGCTGGCGCGTCGTGCCGCCATCAGCATCAGCGTCATCGCCAGATCAGCGGTGCATTCTGACAAAACATCCGGCGTGTTTGTCACCACCATGCCAAGCGCATCTGCACTTGGAATGTCGATGTGGTTGAACCCAACGCCGTAGTTCGCCAGCAGCTTGGTGCGCGGGCGCGTCAGCTCCATCGCATCCGGCCCGATCTTGTCGGTGACCGTCGGCAGAACCGCGTCAAAGTCTTTGAACGCCTGGCGGAATTCACAGGGGCGCAACGGCACATCATTATTGGACAGCACCACATTGAACTGATCGGCCAGCTTTGCCTCAACAGCGGCGGGCCACCGGCGGGTCACAAGAACCTTTGGCTTGTTCATACCCATCTCCCTCACATCACGCTCGCAATGGTCTCGCCGATCACGGCGGGGTTTTCGGCCACGGTCACACCCGCAGCGGACAAGATCTCAACCTTCTCAGACGCGCTTTCGCCGAAGGCTGAAATGATCGCACCCGCATGGCCCATTGTCCGGCCCTTTGGCGCGGTCAGACCGGCCACGTAAGCCACAACAGGTTTTGTGATGTGCTCTTGGATGTATTCAGCCGCTTCCGCTTCTTGTGGGCCACCGATCTCACCGATCATGGCGATGACATGGGTGTCCTCATCATCCTCAAACCGCTGCAGGATGTCCTTGAAAGAGGATCCGTTGATAGGATCGCCGCCAATGCCCACGCTGGTGGACACGCCAATCCCGCGTTCCTTCAGCTGTGCTGCGGCCTCATACCCCAAGGTGCCGGATCTGCCGACGATGCCGACGTTGCCAGGCAGATAGATATGCCCCGGCATGATCCCCAACAGCGCCTTGCCCGGAGAAATCGTGCCCGCACAGTTTGGCCCGGTCAGCACCATCCGTTTTTCACGTGGATAGCGCATCATATAGCGTTTCACCTGGATCATATCCTGGGCGGGGATGCCATCAGTGATGCAGACACAGTATTTAATGCCCGCGTCCGCGGCCTCCATGATACTGTCGGCGGCAAAAGGCGGCGGCACAAACACAAGGCTCGCCTCGGCCTGGGTTTCGGCCACCGCTTCTTTCACGGTGTCAAAGACGGGCACACCATGCACGGTTTCGCCCGCCTTGCCGGGGACAACGCCGCCAACAACATTGGTGCCATACTCCAGCATGTCTTTGGTGTGGAACTGCGCCATGCGTCCGGTGATCCCCTGGACGATGACACGTGTTTCGCGGTCAAGAAGAATGCTCATGCCGATACTACCTTCAAGTTTAAGGAATTGTCGCTTTTCCAAGCAGCAACGGAGCGTTCCGCCGCCTCCATCAGGGTAGAGGCACGGATGATCGGCAGGCCGCTTTTGGCCAGGATCTTTTGCCCCTCTTCTACATTGGTGCCGGCCAGCCGGACGATGACGGGCACATCTACCTGCACCTCGCGCAGCGCTTGCACCACGCCTTCGGCGACCCAGTCACACCGGTTGATGCCCGCAAAGATGTTGACCAAGACGGCCTGCACATTCTGATCCGACATCACCAAACGGAATGCCTTGGCCACACGCTCAGGCGTGGCACCGCCACCAATGTCAAGAAAGTTCGCAGGTTCGCCGCCCGCCAGCTTGATGGTGTCCATCGTGGCCATCGCCAAACCGGCACCGTTCACAATGCAGCCGATGTTCCCATCAAGGCCCACATACGACAGACCTCGATCCGCCGCGCGGCTTTCGCGGGGGTCTTCCTGGCTTTTGTCGCGCAGCTCACTGATCTGCGGATGGCGGAACAGCGCGTTGTCGTCGAAGGTCATCTTCGCATCCAGCGCCAGCACGCGTTTGTCATGGGTGATCACCAGCGGGTTGATCTCAACCATTGTTGCATCCAGCTCGCGGAACGCGCGGTAGCATCCTTGCAGCGTGTGCACCATTGCCTGCGTCAGGCTTGGCTCAATCCCCAGTTTGAACGCAATCTCGCGGGCCTGGAAATCGCGCAGACCTACTGCAGGCTCTACTGTGGAGCGTACAATGCTTTCTGGTCTGGTCTCAGAGATCTCTTCGATCTCCATGCCACCTTCGGCGGAGGCCACGATCATGATCCGTTGGCTGGTCCGGTCCAGCACGAACCCAAGATAGATTTCGCGGTCAATCGGCACAGCCGCTTCGACATAGACGCGGTAGATGCCTTTGCCTTCGGGCCCGGTCTGATGTGTGACGAGCTTTTTGCCAAACATCTCTTCGCAGGCCTCCTGGATCTCATGATCCGTCCCGCACAGCTTGACGCCTCCGGCTTTGCCCCGGCCCCCAGCATGGACCTGAGCCTTCACAACCCATTTATCGCCCCCCATTTCCCGCGCGCGGTAGGCCGCTTGCTCGGGGCTATAGGCCAAGGCACCAGTTGGAACGGAGACGCCAAAGTTGCCCAGCACCTCTTTGGCTTGATATTCATGGATGTCCATATCGTCGTCCTCCTCCTTATGTCGCCTTATGCCGCGATGCGGGCTTGGTAATGCGCGTCGAGGCCGGCCAGAATGGTGTCGATATCCACCTCTGCCCCCAGATCATTTAGCGCTTGGGCGAATTTCGTCACAATTTCGGTGATCGCTGCACGGCTCAGCAGGTTCAAAATGCCGATGCGTACCTGAACCGGCGCCGACAACGTGGGCCAAATGCCAAAGCCCTGCGCCCGGCAGTTTTGCACCAGCTCCGCCTCACGCCCGGCAAACGCCTTTGGCAGGTTCAGCACCACAAGGCTGGTCATGTTTGATGTAACCTCACAGCCCATCGCCGTGACCGCATCGCGCAACGCCTGTTCGTGGAACACGTATTCCTGCGCGCGCTGGGCAAGGCCGTCGGCAAGGTTGATCCGAAGTGCTTCATGGAACGCGGCCACCGCATAAGCGGAATGTGTGCGGTGATAGCTGCCTTTCTCCACATCCTGGCCATCCACGATGCCCCAGTGCCGGGCTTCCATGATCGGATGGTTGGAATAGGTGTAGGCGCCGTTCGCGCGCAGCGTTTCAATGTAGCGGTCCGAAAAGCTGACCGGTGCATAGGTCAGTGGCAGGCACAACAGGCCCTTCTGCGGGCAAGATGCCCAGCCCGCCACACCCGGATAATCATCCAGTGCGAAATCCTCGACACCCAAGGAAGATACCGCATCCACCAGGCCCATCGCGTCGTGGCGCAAACAGGCGTCTGAAAAACCCTTAAGATCGTTGATCCGGCCAGAGCCTGTTTCCCAATGGGCCATGAACGCCCACTTTGGTTTATGCTCGGCCAGCGCGGCTTCGATCACCTCTTCGGTCACGGAAACGCCGTGGGGCACTTCGATGACGGTGACACTTGCTGGCATTGGGTTCAGGCTGTCGGCGGCCAGCTCTTCGCGGGTTGCGGCCTTCATCCGAAGCGTCAGCGCATCAATGCCGGAGAACGTGCCGTTTGCAAAAGCCACCACCGTGTCGCCGGGCATGACCGCAGACATCATCGTGTCCAAACCGCTCCACCCGGTGCCGGCCACGCCAAAGGTATAAACGTTCTTGGTGCCCATGAACGTGCGCAGCATGTGCTTGCACTCAATCATCCCGCGCAGCACGTCCGCATGCATGTGATCGGCCAACCCGGCACCGGCAAAGGCCTGCAGCACGCGGGCGTCGGTATTGCCCGGGCCGGGCCCAGCGGCCAAGGTGTTGGGGATTTCAAGCGCTGGAAAGGGAACCGTCTGAGTCATAAGAACCGCCTATTTCTTTCGAGAGATTAATTGTTGGGCAGAGAAAATATTTCTTTGCCGATTGACGCAACGTCGGTTACTCCTGCTTTTGGGTATATATTTGGGTAGGTTTTTGCCCGCCCATTTAGGTAAATATGCCACGGTATACCGAAATAGTGCCCGCCCAAATGGGTAGGTTTTTGCGAAAAGGGCAATAAATGCAACCGTCTAGCCGTCCGAGCAACCCGATCTCTGTCGCGCTCGCGGACAGCAACATGCTGGTTCTTTCAGCGATGTCCGAAATTTTTGACCGCGATCCGCGATTCTCTCTCGTGGCCACGGCTGCGACCGCCGAAGACTTTCTGGGAACGGTGATCCGGGTGCCCGTGCAGATCGGGATCATTGATTGGAACCTGCCTGCGCTGGGCGGTCAGCGGCTCATTGAGGTGCTGCGCGATCAGGCCAACGCGCCGCGCATCCTGGTCTACGGCGATGACGCCGGAGATCTGCCGCGGCAAGCGCTGGCCGCAGGGGCTGCCGGTTTTACCCCGCGCAACGGTCCGGTGGAGGGGCTTCTCGACACCAGCGCGGCGGTGGCGGCGGGCCAGATGGTGTTTCCGTTCCTCGATGTGCGGGCGCTGCAAACCGACCCCATTCACCAGCTCACCAAACGCGAACGCGCCCTGCTTGAGGCGCTGTCTCGGGGGCTCAGCAACAGGCAGCTCGCGGCGGAGTTTGAGATCTCTGCCAACACCGTCAAATTCCACCTCTCAAACCTCTACGAAAAGCTCTCTGTGACCAGCCGCACGCAGGCGGTTGCGTTTTACTTTTCGTCGCGTCTGGATCAGGCCGCGCCAGGCGAGGGATGAAATCACCCTTTCCAAATTGTTCAAAAATACCTGCTTGACAGTAATAAAATTACTCTCTTTGTCTTGCGCCCACTGTAACTCTGCAAGCGCAAGGATCTCCCAACATGAGTTTTCACCCCGTCGAACAAGCCCCAGGCCGCCTGAACCGCAGCGAATTGGCCGTCCCAGGCAGTCAGCCGCAAATGTTTGAAAAAGCAGCGCAATCTGATGTCGACGTCATCTTCCTTGACCTTGAAGATGCCGTGGCCCCGGATGAGAAAGAACAGGCACGCAAGAACATCATCAAGGCCCTGAATGAGATCGACTGGGGCACCAAATCCATGTCGGTTCGAATCAACGGGTTGGACACGCATTACATGTATCGCGACGTCGTTGATGTCGTAGAACAGGCAGGCGAGCGGCTGGATCTGATCATGATCCCCAAGGTTGGCACCGCCGCGGATGTCTATGCGGTGGACATGATGGTGACCCAGATTGAGGATGCAAAAGGCTACAAAAATCGCATCGGTTTTGAGCACATCATTGAGACCGCTTTGGGCATGCAAAACGTCAACGAAATTGCCGCCGCTTCCAAGCGGAATGAGAGCCTTCATTTCGGGGTTGCAGACTATGCCGCGAGCATGCGCGCCCGCACCACAGTCATCGGCGGTGTGAACCCCCATTATTCGGTCCTGACGGACCCTGATGATGACGGTGGCCGCCAGGTGCATTGGGGCGATATGTGGCATTCTGCCATCGCCAATATGGTCGTGGCCGCCCGCGCCAACGGACTGCGCCCGATCGATGGGCCGTTTGGCGATTTCTCTGATCCCGAAGGCTACAAAGCCGCCGCCTACCGCGCTGCTGTGTTGGGATGCGAAGGCAAATGGGCCATCCACCCCAGCCAGATTGCCCTGGCCAACGAGGTGATGAGCCCTTCAGAGGCGGAAATCACTAAAGCCAACCGCATTCTGGAAGCCATGGCCGAGGCGGAGGCCGCAGGCAAAGGGGCCGTGTCCCTCGATGGTCGCTTGATTGATTACGCGTCAATCCGCCAGGCCGAAGTGCTGGTTGAAAAGGCCAAGCAGATCGCGGCCGGCTAAAACAAAAAAGGGCGCGGGCACATGTCCGCGCCCACCCCTGCAGGCTTTGCTCTGTTAGGACAGGATCACTTATCTCGGAACTGCGCTTCGCGCTTTTCAAGGAAGGCAGACATGCCTTCTTTTTGATCCTCAGTCGCGAAAAGAGAATGGAACACCCGCCGTTCAAACAGCAGACCTTCGCGCAGCGGCACCTCATAGGCGCGGTTCACCGCCTCTTTCACGACCATCACGGAAACCATTGATTTCTCTGCGATCTTTTGCGCGGCACCCATGGTTTCATCCATCAGCTTCTTGACCGGTACAACGCGGCTGACCAGCCCCGCACGCTCCGCTTCCTCGGCGTCCATAAAGCGGCCCGTCAGGTTCATGTCCATCGCTTTGGACTTACCCACCAAACGCGTCAAACGCTGGGTACCGCCAATGCCAGCGACCACACCAAGGTTGATCTCTGGTTGGCCAAACTTTGCCGTCTCAGAGCAAATGATGAAATCACACATCATCGCCAATTCGCAGCCGCCGCCCAGGGCATAGCCCGACACCGCCGCAATGATCGGCTTGCGCACGCGCATGATCTGATCCGTCTCAGGGGTGAACAAATCGCCAGAGAAGACATCGACAAAGCTTTTGTCCTTCATCATGGCAATATCGGCCCCGGCGGCAAACGCCTTGTCTGAGCCGGTGATGACGATGCAGCGCACCTTGTCGTTGTCTTGGCACCCTTTCAGCGCGTCCGCCAATTCCCCCATCAACTCAGCATTCAGCGCATTCAGCGCGTCGGGCCGGTTCAGCGTGACCAGGGCCACATGGTTATCAACGTCCAGCGTGATCGTCTCGTAAGCCATCCAGGATGCTCTCGTTTGTTTCGCACAGGCCTAGGTGCATACCATGGGCAGAAGGTGTTTCAAGCTATCTTTGGCATTGACTGCAATAGAAAGATGAGCGTCCCGATTGCACGATCCGAGAGATTGACGCGGGGCATTCGGGGCTTCTGCAGGCCTCTCCTTCGCGGCCATAAACGTCAAAGCGGTGCTGAAAATACCCCAGCTCCCCATCCGCCTGCCGGAAATCGCGTAACGATGATCCGCCCGCCTCAATCGCCTCTGCCAGCACCTGCCGGATGATCGGCACCAGCCCTGCCACCCGCGCCTCAGAGATGCGCCCGGCCTTGCGCTTGGGGTGGATGCCTGCCCGGTAAAGCGCTTCACAGACATAGATATTTCCCAACCCCGCAACGATGCGCTGATCCAGAAGGGCGGATTTAATGGGTGTGTTGCGCCCGTCCAACGCGGCCACCAAATGCGCCTCGTGAAAATCATTGCCCAAAGGTTCAGGGCCAATGCTGGCCAAAAGCTTGTGCTGGTCCGCAGTCGCCGTATCCAGCAAATCCATCGCACCAAAGCGGCGCGGGTCATTAAAGGTGATCCGTGCGCCGTTGGACATGTGAAACACCACATGATCGTGCTTTTCAGGGGCTGGGTGATCATGCACAAATTGCCCCAGCGGATCGCCTGAAATCAGCATCCGCCCCGACATGCCCAGGTGCACAAGCAGTGATTCCCCTGACGCTAGATCTGCCAGAATGTACTTGGACCGGCGCCGCATCTGCAGCACCTTCTGGCCGGTCAGCCGCTCAGCCATGCGGGGCGGAAAGGGCCACCGCAGATCGGGGCGGTTAACGTCTGCTTGCGCAATCACCGCGCCCTGCATCGCAGGCATCAGCCCACGCATCACGGTTTCCACTTCGGGCAATTCGGGCATCGCACTCTCTCACTGGGATCGCCCACAGCAAGAAAGGCACACCGCCTTTGCCAGGACCAACAGACCTGAGACTTAGGCCCTTTGGTTCATCGCCTCAACATCTTTGAGAAACCGCAGGAAGGTGGGCATGCCAACCAGGTATTTTTGCATAAACACCGGCTTTTCATTCCCAAAGCGCATCCGATAGACAAATTGCCCATCCGCGCTGATCCCTTGATAGTCTGTCCAGTCATAGGTCTAGTCGCGGAAAAAGTAATCCGGGGCCGTCAGCCCCTCATCGTCATAGCGCGCCTCGTAATTGGCGATCATCAAGGTGGCATAAAACACCACCACAGTGATCATCAGCGCGCTGACTGGGTCCAAACCGCCTTGCCCTGAAAACGGCCCCCAGGTCATCAGCATCACCGCCGCGCCAAAGCCAAGGCTAAAAATCCGCAGCCCCAGCGTGGGCCGCATGACAACGGTGTTCAAAGACATCTCAGGCTCTGCGTTCAGCCCCACAGCCGCCAGTGACAATTTCCCCGGCGCATTGGCGCTGGGCTCGGATCGTTTCTTGCGGCGGCGCAGTTCAAAAAGAAAAAGGCCAATGACCAATAACAGCGCAAAGCTAAGGCCAATCGCGACGGCCAACAGTATCAAGTTCATGTGGAAACCCCTGCGTCAGAATGAGGATTTGTCTCTTGTCGAACATCGGTATAACCCCACATGGACGTTCTTAAGGCAGGATCGTGGTATGACGGCGGATAAAACGACACATTTCGGTGCGCAAACCGTGCCAGAAGCGGACAAGGCCGGCATGGTGCAAGATCTCTTTGATGGGGTCGCCAATAAATATGACATCATGAACGACGTGATGAGCGTGGGCATCCACCGCATTTGGAAAGAGGCGATGATGGATTGGCTGGCCCCGCGCGGCGGTCAAAAGCTGCTGGATGTGGCGGGCGGCACGGGCGATGTGTCATTCAAATTTCTCAAACGTGCGGGCTTTGGCCATGCAACGGTCTGCGACCTGACCGAAGGGATGCTTGTAGAGGGACGCAAACGCGCCGAGGCGGCGCAGCTTGCCGATAGCCTGGATTGGGTTGTGGGCGATGCGATGGCGCTGCCCTTTGAAGACAACACTTTTGACGTCTACACGATCAGCTTTGGCATCCGGAACGTGACCCGCCCCCAAGAGGCCCTGAATGAAGCGTTTCGCGTGCTGCGCCCCGGTGGCCGTCTGATGGTGCTGGAGTTCAGCCAACTGCCCAACCCGATGATGCAAAAGGCCTATGACCTTTACAGCTTTAACGTGATCCCACGTATGGGCCAGATGATTGCAAATGATCGCGATAGCTATCAGTACCTTGTTGAATCCATTCGTAATTTCCCAGATCAAGAAACCTTCCTGGGGATGGTGAAACAGGCCGGATTTGAACAGGCCAAGTACCGCAACCTGACAATGGGTGTGGCGTGTCTGCATTCGGGGTGGAAGCTCTAGCTCATGCGCGGTCCGCACAACATATGGCGCCTGGTGCGCACCGGTGCCACGTTGGAGCGGACAGGTGCCATGGGGGTGGTCCTCGATGCTTTTGAGGCCCCGCCGATACTGCGCTTTCTGGCCCGCACGCTGGGCCTGCCGTTTCGGTGGCTGGGCTACAAAGGCGATCCCGCCATGCCGCCGCTCACGCGGGCACTGACGGCGCTGGGGCCTGCTTATATCAAGTTTGGTCAGGTGCTTTCGACCCGCCCGGATGTGGTCGGGGATGAACTGGCGGTGCAACTGCGCGTGCTGCAAGACAAGCTGCCGCCGTTCAGCATTGAAGAGGCCAAAGCCGAGGTTGAACGCGAGTTGGGCCATCCGGTGGATGAGATGTTTTCGCATTTCAGCGCGCCGGTTGCCGCAGCCTCCATCGCTCAGGTGCACAAGGCCACCTTGGCTGAGACCGGCGAAGAGGTCGCGGTCAAAGTCCTGCGCCCCAATGTAGAACGCGCGTTCCGCAAAGACGTTGACGCCTTTTATTTGGCCGCCCGGATCATCGAACTTGGCTCCCCCAGTGCGCGCCGGTTGCGCCCCATGGATGTGATTGAGCACTTCGATGGCGTGGTCCGAGGAGAGCTGGATCTGCGGCTGGAAAGCTCAGCCGCGTCTGAATTTGCGGCCAACACCAAAGATGACGCAGGCTTTCAGCTGCCCGAGATCAAGTGGGCCTATTCCTCACGTCGGGTGATGACCCTGGGTTGGGCCGACGGCGCGCCCCTTGGGGACAATGACGCGTTGGATGCGGCTGGCCATGACCGTGTGGCGTTGGGCAACCGGGTGCTACAGCTTTTCCTCAACCACGCGCTGCGCGATGGCTATTTTCATGCGGACATGCACCAGGGCAACCTAAAGGTCGCGCCCAACGGGGACATCATCGCCTATGACTTTGGCATCATGGGCTACATTGATGAATACACCCGCCGGGTCTACGCCGAGATCCTCTATGGGTTTATCCGTAAAGACTACAAACGCGTCGCCAAGGTTCATTTTGAAGCGGGCTATGTCCCTGCGGATAAAGACGTGGATGAGTTTGCCCGCGCCCTGCGTGCGGTGGGTGAGCCGATCTTTGGCATGGACGCCACGCGCATCTCAATGGCACGGCTTTTGGCCTATCTTTTTGAGGTGACAGAACGGTTCGGGATGGAGACACGCACCGAACTGATCTTGCTGCAACGCACCATGGTGGTGGTTGAAGGGGTCGCGCGGTCACTGAACCCGCATATGAACATCTGGGAAATCGCCAGCCCCATCGTCAGCTCTTATATCACCAAATCCATCGGACCGCGTGCTGTGGTCAAGGATTTGACCCAGACCGCGCTGGTGCTGAGCCGCTTTGGCCCGCGCCTGCCGGATCTGGTGGAAGGCGCATTGATGGCGCAGGCGAACCCGCCACAGCCGGACCGGGGTCCGAAGAAACGCTGGTACATATTGGCCGGAGGCGTGGGTGCGCTTGTGGGGGCCGGGGCCGCCGTTGGGGTGTTCTTGTTGCTCTAGCACCGCGCGCGGCTCAGAACGCGGTTGGCGCAGGAAGTGATCAACCAACAGCCTGTCCCCGCGGGGACACAGCGGCCTTTTTCTGTCTTTTCAACAGGATGATGGGGTCATTAACCCTTAAGTAGGGATTAGGGGAACGCGGCCCTGTGGCGTCAGCAGATGACAATCGGCCCCTTCAAAAACCGCGACCGTCAGTGGTTTGCCATAGCCTGCACCACTGTCGAGGTTGATGCGGTTGCCATAATGCGTTGCCTGATCCACCGGCGTATGCCCATGCACGATGATCTTTGGGTGGCGGCGGGTGTCCTGGTGGAATTCCTTGCGGATCCAAAGCAGATCTTCGGGATCTTGATCCGCCAGCGCTACACCCCCGCGGATGCCCGCGTGGGCAAAGAACAGATCGTCCGTTTCATGCGTCAGCGGCAGGTTTTCCAAAAAGTCGATATGCGCACGCGGGACGGCTGTGCGGGCCTCTGCATGCACGATAAGCATGCGGCTTTGTGGGGTGAAATTCACGCCATATGAGGCCAGCGTCGTGTCGCCGCCCAGGCGCGGATGCAACCAGCTTAGCTCAACCGGCAGATAGGCTTCGTGCCGAGGGTAGTCTTGCATGAACCAGCAGAACATCCGGTCATGGTTGCCCTTGATGAAATGCCAATTGCGCCCCGCCTTTTGGCCTGCAATCAACAGATCCAGCACGCCTTTGCTGTCGGGGCCCCGGTCGGTGTAATCACCCAGAAACACCACCTCTGCATCCGGGCCGCCGTCCGTTTCAATCAGCTCCAGAATGCGGTGCAGCTCTGCCAATTGGCCGTGAATATCTCCGATGGCATAAATCGGTTTGGTCATAAGGGGCCTCAATGAAAAACGCGCCCGACCCGGAGGGGCAGGCGCGCTTCGTTTAACAGGGTGGCGCGGGTCAGGCCACGTCGAATTGCAAGGGCTTGACCTGGGTAAAGAGGCCCGTGCCATTCAGTTTTTCGATCACGGGTGCGGGCACCGGCTCATCCACATAAAGCAGCGCGATCGCTTCGCCCTTTACCGTCGCACGGCCCAGGGTAAAGTTCGCGATGTTCACGCCGTTCTCGCCCATGGTTTGACCCAGTGCACCGATGATGCCCGGCACGTCTTCGTTGGTGGTATAGAGCATGTGATCGCCGATCTCGGCGTCGATGTTGATGCCCTTGATCTGGATAAACCGCGGCTTGCCATCCGAAAACACCGTGCCCGCGACAGAGCGTTCGCGCTTGTCCGTGACAACAGTGACTTTGATATAGCCGTCAAAGACGCCTGATTTGTCCTGGTTGGTGGTGCTGATCTGGATACCCTTTTCGCGGGCCACCACGGGGGCAGAGACCATGTTCACATCCGGGTTGGCACGTTTCATGATGCCCGCAACCACGCCGCAATTCAGCGCCTCCAGGTTCATTTCAGCCACGGTGCCGTCATAAAGGATGTTAATCGCGGTGATCGGTTCATCCGTCATCTGACCGATGAACGCACCCAAGTGACCGGCCAGTTTAACCCAAGGGCCCATGACCTTGGCCTCTTCTGCGGTGACCGAAGGCATGTTGAGCGCATTGGTCACGGCACCTGTCAGCAAATAGTCTGACATCTGTTCGGCCACCTGCAGCGCCACGTTTTCCTGCGCCTCAGTTGTCGCAGCCCCAAGGTGCGGGGTGCAGACCACGTTGGGCAGGTTGAACAGCGGGTTCTCTGTTGCTGGCTCTACCTTAAAGACGTCAAAGGCGGCCCCGGCGACATGACCAGACTGCAGCAGTTCAGCCAGCGCTTCTTCGTCCACCAGACCGCCACGGGCACAGTTGATGATGCGCACGCCTTGCTTGGTCTTGGCCAGGTTTTCGCGGCTTAGGATGTTTGCGGTCTGCTCAGTAAAGGGCACATGCAGGGTGATGAAATCAGCGCGCGCCAGCAGTTCGTCCAGCTCAACCTTTTCAACGCCCATCTTCTCGGCCTTTTCTTCGCCCAGGAAGGGATCATAGGCCACGACCTTCATTTTCAGCCCCCGCGCCCGATCACAAACGATGCCACCGATGTTGCCCGCGCCGATCACGCCCAGGGTCTTGCCGGTCAGCTCCACCCCCATGAACTTGGACTTTTCCCATTTGCCCGCATGGGTGGAGGCAGAAGCCTCAGGGATTTGCCGCGCCACGGCAAACATCATCGCAATCGCGTGCTCGGCGGTGGTGATCATGTTGCCGAAAGGCGTGTTCATCACGATCACCCCCTTCTTGGAGGCTTTTTCCTTGTCGATGTTATCCGTGCCGATGCCCGCACGGCCAATGACCTTGAGGTTGTCCGCCGCGGCGAGGATTTTTTCTGTCACCTTGGTGGCAGAGCGGATGGCAAGCCCGTCATAATTGCCAATGATTTCGGCCAACTTGTCTTTGTCCTTGCCCAGGTCGGGCTGGAAATCCACGTCAATGCCGCGGTCTTTGAAGATCTGCACAGCTGCATCGCTGAGTTTGTCGGAGATGAGTACTTTGGGGGCCATGGGTTTGGTCCTTTTGATATCGGAGCGGTGCGCAGTAAATGCGCACCCTACGGGTGTGGGGTGGGAAGGGTGCGCATTTACTGCGCACCGGTCTTTATGCGTTGATTTCGGCTTCAAACGCCCAGGCAAGCCAGGGCAGCATCGCGGTGATGTCAGCGGTCTCAACCGTGCCACCACACCAGATGCGCAAGCCCGGAGGCGCGTCGCGGTAGGCCCCGATGTCCAGGGCGACGTTTTCATCTGCCAGCCGTTTGGCCACCGCCTTGGCAAAGGCCGCGCCATCGGTGATCCGATCATCGGTGAACTTCAGACAGACAGAGGTGTTTGACCGCGTGGCCGGATCTACCGCGAGGTGGTCAATCCAGTCGTGGGCGTCCACGAAATCCGCAATCGCCTGCGCATTGGCATCCGCTCGGGCGATCAGCCCTTGCAGGCCGCCCACGGATTTGGCCCAGCTGAGCGCTTGCAGATAATCCTCAACACAAAGCATGGAGGGGGTGTTGATCGTCTCGCCCCGGAAGATGCCTTCGTTGAGTTTGCCGCCCTTGGTCAGGCGGAAGATTTTTGGCAGCGGCCAGGCCGGAACATAAGATTCCAACCGGGCCACTGCACGGGGAGAAAGGATCAACATGCCGTGGGCCGCTTCGCCCCCCAGCACTTTCTGCCAAGAGAAGGTTGTCACATCGAGCTTGTCCCACGGCAGGTCCATCGCAAAAGCGGCAGATGTCGCATCACACAAGGTCAGGCCTGCACGGTCTGCTGGGATCACATCGCCCGAGGCCACGCGCACGCCAGATGTCGTGCCGTTCCAGGTAAAGCAGACGTCATTGTCATAGTTGAGCGCGGCCATATCGACGATCTCGCCGTAATCCGCGGTATGGGTGGTCGCCTCAATCTTCAGCTGTTTGACCACATCGGTGACCCAGCCTGCGCCAAAGCTTTCCCAGGCGACCATCTCAGCCGGGCGTTCGCCCAGCATCGACCACATCGCCATCTCAAAGGCACCGGTGTCAGAGGCGGGCACAATGCCGATGCGGTAATCTGCAGGCACGCCGAGGATCTCGCGCGTGGTCTCAATCGCCTCAGCAAGCTTGGCTTTGCCAACAGCCGCGCGGTGCGACCGGCCCAAAGGCGCGTCAGCCAGGTTCTGCAGATCATAAACGGGGGGTTTGGCGCAGGGGCCAGATGAAAAACGCGGGTTCGCCGGAACGGCGACAGGTTTCGTGTCCGGCCGCGTTGCCGGTTGTTGAGTAGCCATGAATGCTATCCTTCCAGATATGCGCCCTTCGTTGGGGAAGGGTGTCCCACTGACGGGGATACGGGGATGGGCGGGCTGGCACAATCGCGAAAATGCGACTAGACCGCCGCTTGATCGTCTTTTTGCGACGTGCCTGACGCGGATCGGAAACTTTGCCCATGCATTTGCCCCCCTACACGGTTGTTTTGCTGACCTCCCCGGAAACCAAAGGCTTAGACCCCGCTTTGGTCGATGCGGTGCGCAATGCCTGGGGCGGCGGCGATGCAATCTGGCTCAGCCCTGATGAGGCCGCGGAGTTTTCTGTGGCCGCCCTGCCTGACAACTTCTGGGACGTCTGGGAAAACTGTCAGAGCATGGGCGTGGACCTGATCCCGGTGCCCACCGAAGGGCGGCGCAAGAAGATGCTGCTGGCGGACATGGACAGCACCATGATCCAGCAGGAATGTATTGATGAACTGGCCGAAGAGGCAGGCGTTGGTGCCCGCGTGAAAGAGATCACGGCCCGCGCCATGAACGGAGAGCTCGATTTTGACGGCGCGCTGCGCGAACGCGTGGGGCTGCTGAAAGGCTTGCCCGAGGCGATCATCGATAAAGTGCTGGCAGAGCGGATCACCTTCATGCCGGGCGGGCGGGTTTTATTGGCAACGATGAAGGCCCATGGTGGCTATGCCGCGCTGGTCTCAGGCGGGTTCACGGCCTTTACGGCAAAAGTAGCGGCTGAGCTGGGCTTTGACGAAAACCGCGCGAACACGCTCATGATGGCTGAAGGGCATCTGACGGGTGAGGTGGGTCTGCCGATCCTGGGCAAACAGGCCAAAGTAGACGCGCTGGAAGAGATCACCGCGCAACAGGGCATTACAGAGGCGGATGTGATTGCTGTGGGCGACGGTGCCAATGATCTGGGGATGCTGGGCCGCGCGGGTCTTGGCGTGGCGCTTCATGCCAAGCCAAGCGTGGCAGCCCAGTGCGAGGTGCGGGTGAACCACGGGGATCTGACGGCGCTTTTGTTTGTGCAGGGCTATGCACGCGGGGATTTTCAAACGTGAACCCTGGGGTCTCGCACCCCGCCCGCCGTCTTCTATGCGGCATCAGTTGCTTTTAAGTTATAGAAGAAAGATGATGCGCACCCGTCTCGCTTCATCTTTCCTGTAAAACTCAATTTGTCAGGTGGAGCCAGATGCACCCTTTGCGTTTGAGCGCCTTAAAGCAGGCCTGCCGCGGGTTTGAGGGTGCCTGTTTCAATGCCGCGCCAGTTTTTGATCGGTGCATTCATGCGCTTTAGGGTTGCCGGGTGGTCTGCTGCGAGGGCGCCGAGGCGGACGAGCAGGGCGGCGATGGCGCATTCGGCGGCGCGGGTGGTGCCGCAGGCGGCTTTGAGGGCGATGCCGCGTTTTTGTTCGGGCAGAATGGCAATGAAGAACCCTTCAGCGCCGGTTTTGAGGGCGACCTTGCCGTCCATGGCGCGCATCAGCTCGGTGCAGGCACGGGTTTCGCCAGCGACCAATTCGGGGTGCAGGCGCATGGCTTGGTGCAATCGCGTCTCAGCGGAGCCCTCAGGTGCGGCGGCGAAATGCGCCATAGCTCGGGCCATGCCATGCAGCGTGCAAGCAAAGTTGGGGGCGGAGCAGCCGTCAATGCCGTAGCCGGGTGAGGTTTCACCGGTGACCTGCTCAAAAGCCTCCAAGCAGGCCTGTTGCACGGGGTGCTGGGGATCCACGTATTCGGGCCCTGCGCCAAGGTGTTTTGTCAGCGTCAGGAACCCTGTGTGTTTGCCCGAGCAGTTGTTGTGCATCTGGCAGGGTGTTTCATGGGCGCAGATCAATCCATCGCGGGCGGGTAGGTCGCTGGGTTCTTGCGGGCCGCAGCGCAGGGCGTCATCGGTCAGATCCAGAGCCGTGAGCCAGGCCGAGACCGCATCCGTGTGAATGGCAGCACCCTGATGCGAGGCGCAGGCCAGCGCCAGTTGTGCGGTCGTGAGCCCAAAGGCGTCCGCCGCGCCTGATTGGATAAGGGGCAAGCCCTGGATCATTTTGGCAGATGATCGGGGCAAGACGGTGAGGTTTGGATTGCCCCAGGCCTCAACGATTTGGCCGGTGTCATCACAGATCACCGCATGGCCGAAATGCTGGCTTTCTAAAAAGGGGCCGCGCCAAATCTCTGCAAAGGGGGCTGGATTCACCATGATGTCACCCAAAAGTTGCGCGAAAACCTGCCAATCAGGGTTTCCGAGGTCGCCTGTTTGGCGTTAGTATGCTTTTTGTCGGCAAGATAACAGACACTTGTGTCAAGAGCGGGCGCGAAGGTCCGCCGAAAGTGTCACTTCGAAATTGAGGTTAAGGACAGCTTGGAGGCTGGACAGATGGGAATGACGAAAATCGTGGCCTGCGCGTTGGGGCTGGCCTTGATGGGCACCGGCGTTGCGGCGCAGGATCAAAGCACCAACCGGGTTGCGGCAAAAACCGATTGGAGTGTCTTTGTTGAGGACAACCCCACGGAATGCTGGGGCGTGTCCACGCCAAAGGAGACCGTCAATTCGCGCGATGGGCGTGTGGTGGCCGTGAACCGGGGGCAGACCCTGTTGATGGTGTTCTACCGTCCCTCTGCCGGGGCCAAGGGCCAGGTGGCCTTTACCGGCGGATATCCTTTTGCCTCAGGTTCCACCGTGCGGATGGAAATTTCGGGCAACAGCTTTGAGCTTTTCACCGAAGGGGAGTGGGCACTGGCCTGCGACCACGGATGATGATGCGCGGATCATTACCGCGATGAAGCGCGGCGCGCAGGCGGTGTTGTCGGGCGTGTCGGGGCGCGGGACCAATACGAAAGACACCTTTTCGCTGCTCGGATTCACTGCAGCGGTTGAGGATGCGGCCAAGCGCTGCGGCAGTTAAGAGCGCTCTACCGCGCAGGGCTCTGCGCGGGGCAGGTGTTGAACTAAGTTGTATTGGAAAGATGAAGCCAGGGGATGCGTCCAGAGCGGCGGGCCCCTGAGGGTGTTTGGCATTTGGGGTTAGGGTGTCTATATGGCACCCAACCAAGTTATCCAGAGAACGCTCATGTCCGCCACAGCGCCGATCACTCAAGATGTACATACCATCCCGCGCAAACTGCCTGAGGGGCCTGTGAACCTTGTCGGGCTGACGCGGGACAAGATGCGTGAGGTTCTGATCGCGGCTGGCACGCCAGAGAAACAGGCCAAGATGCGGGTGGGTCAAATTTGGCAGTGGATCTATCAGTGGGGCGTGCGCGATTTTGCGTTGATGACAAACCTTGCCAAAGCCTACCGCGCGCAATTGGCCGAGCAATTTGTCATTGAAGTGCCCGAGGTTGTTACGCGGCAGCTGTCAGAGGATGGGACGCGCAAGTATTTGGTGCGGATTGCCGGGGGCCATGAGGTTGAGGTGGTCTATATCCCCGAAGAGGGACGCGGGACGCTTTGTGTCTCAAGCCAGGTGGGTTGTACGCTGACCTGTTCGTTCTGTCACACCGGCACGCAGAAGTTGGTGCGCAACCTGACGGCGGCAGAGATTATTGGCCAGGTTATGGTGGCGCGGGATGATTTGGGCGAATGGCCCGAGATTGGCGCGCCCAAGGATGAGACGCGGCTGCTGTCCAACATCGTTTTGATGGGCATGGGCGAGCCGCTTTATAATTTTGAGAATGTGCGCGATGCGATGAAGATCGCCATGGATGCTGAGGGCATTCAGCTGTCGCGGCAGCCGCATTACGCTGTCGACCTCTGGTGTTGTGCCTGAGATTGCGCGGACGGCTGAAGAGATTGGCTGCCAGCTGGCGGTGTCGTTCCATGCCACCACCGATGAGGTGCGTGATAAGCTGGTGCCGATCAACAAGCGCTGGAATATCGAAGAGCTGTTGGCCGCGCTCAAGGTCTATCCCAAGGTGTCCAACTCTGAGCGGATCACCTTTGAGTATGTGATGCTGGACGGGGTGAACGATACGGACGAAGATGCGCATCGGTTGATCCAGCTGATTGAGGGCATCCCGGCCAAGATCAATCTGATCCCGTTTAATGAATGGCCCGGCGCGCCTTACAAACGTTCGTCCAACAACCGCATTCGGCGGTTTGCGGATATTATCTATAAGGCGGGCTATGCCTCTCCGATCCGCACGCCACGGGGCGAGGACATCATGGCGGCCTGTGGGCAGCTGAAATCCGCCACGGAGCGCGCGCGCAAATCGCGCAAGCAAATTGAGGCCGAAGCGGGTCTGGGCTGAGCATGGCAGCGCTTTATCCGGTGCCGGCTGCGGGGCCGGGGCGGCTGTCGTTAATGGCTTGTCCTGAGGCGGGTGGCTTTGACGCGCTGCGCCGCCAGGGCTTGACAGATGTGGTGTCGCTGTTGCCCCAAGATCAGGCGACGGCGCTGGGCATGACGGCGGAAGATACGCTGTGTGATCAGGCGGGCCTGCGCTTTTTGAACTTTCCCATCGTTGATTTCGGCGTCCCGGATGCCGATGACTGCGCCGCCCTGGTGCAAGAGATCTGCGCAAAGCTGGCGCAGGGGCGGCATGTGGCGGTGCATTGTCGGGCGGGGATTGGGCGGTCTGGCCTTGTTGCAGCTTGTGTGCTGATCGCGCAGGGCCAACCGGTTGATGCGGTACTGGACACAGTGACCCAGGCACGCGGCATCGCGGTGCCGGAGACAGATGCGCAACGGGCCTTTGTGATGGGTTTTGCGGCACGTATGTAGGGGAAAGCGCGCCCCGAAATGCGATGGCGCTTCTTGAAATGACCCCGCTTGTGCCGCAATTCGGCACAACTGCTGCCATGGTCGCGGACAAGGGTGTTTCCAGAAACAGAACAATCTGGAGGCATGAAGATGTCCATCATGTATAACAAAGACCCGTTCATCACTGCTAAGGTCCTGGAGTTGGTTCAGCGCGAGCGCGAAACCTCTTTGTCACCGCGCGAATGGAAGCACCGTTTGGCGGGCTATGGCTATGCCATCAAAGAGACCGAGCATGGCGAGGTGGTGGAAACCCTGCCGCACCGGGTTGAAGTGGGTGTGTTGCCCGCGCAGCTGAGCGCCTAAGACCGGCCAGGCACGGCAGATCGCGCTGGGACGTCTTTCCAGCCGTCGATCAGGGCCATCGCCTCTTCTGCGGTCTCAACAAAACGGAAGAGATCAAGATCCTCTTCCGAGATGGTGCCCGCATCTGCGAGCGCCTCCCAGTTGATGATCTTTTCCCAGAACGCCTTTCCGAACAGCAGGAAAGGCACCGGTTGCATCCGTCCGGTTTGAATGAGCGTGAGCGATTCAAACAGCTCATCCAGCGTTCCAAAGCCCCCAGGAAACACACAGATCGCCTTGGCGCGCATCAAGAAGTGCATCTTGCGGATGGCGAAATAGTGGAAGTTAAAACACAGCTCTGGCGTCACATAGGCGTTTGGTGCTTGCTCGAACGGGAGCACGATGTTGAGCCCGATGGACCGCCCACCGGCGTCCACTGCGCCGCGGTTGCCTGCCTCCATCACACCGGGGCCACCGCCGGTGACAATGACATCTTCCTTGCCGCCACTTTGCATCGATTTTTCCGTCATTAGACGGGCAAAGGTGCGGGTTTCATCGTAAAAGCGCGACAGCTCAGCCAAGGTTTCTGTCCTTGCGCTGTCTTTCTGCGATGGCTCTGGGATGCGGGCTCCGCCAAAAAGGACAATCGTTGAGACGATGCCCTCGGCGTCCAGCATCAGCTCTGGCTTGAGCAGCTCAAGCTGCAGGCGCACGGGACGCAGTTCGTCACGGCACATGAAATCATTGTCATTAAAGGCAAGCCGGTAGGCGGGCGCGCGTGTTTGCGGGGTGTCTGGCACGGCCTCGGCAGAGGTGCGGTCTGTGTGGGCATCGCGCAATGGATGGCGGCGCTGGTCGTCTTTCATGAGGATCTCCGGTTGTCCGTAGCCCGCAGTCTTGAGCGGATGCGGCGAGGTTGCAAGCGCGTTTGGGATTGACCGGTGTGGCACCTCCCGTCAGGGTAGAGCGCGCAAAGGAGACCTGTATGCTTTTGAACTCTGAGGTTTGCGATTTTGGCTGGGCCGCCCCGGCGTTTGATTTGGCCACACCGGCGGGCGCGCGGCATAGCAAAGACAGTGTGATGGGGGAAAAGGGCATGTTGATTGCCTTTATCTGCAACCACTGTCCTTATGTGATTGCCCTCATTGATCGGCTTGCCGAGGATATGAAGACGCTTGAGGCCATGGGGATCGGCTGTGCGGCGGTCATGTCCAACAATTATGCGGCCTATCCAGCGGATGCGCCGGACCGGATGGTAGAGTTTGCCAAGGTACATGGGATGACCGCGCCCTATTTGGTGGATGAGGATCAAAGCGTGGCGCGGGCTTATGGTGCGGTCTGTACGCCGGATATCTTTGGTTTTGATGCCAAGGGCGGGCTGCAGTATCACGGCAGGCTCGACAACATTGGGATGCGAGATGATCCTGCCGAGCGGGTGCCAGAATTGCTGAACGCGATGCGCCAGGTGGCAGCGACAGGCCAAGGGCCGCAGGATCAAATGGCCTCAATGGGCTGTTCCATCAAATGGCGCTGAGCGATTGCGCTGAAGGGGCAGCAAAGGTATAGCGCTGCGAACTTTATTTCATCAGGAGCGCTGCCCCATGTCGAACGCCCAACTTGAGACTGCCATCGAAGCTGCGTGGGACACCCGCGACCAGATCACACCAGCCACCACCGGTGAAACCCGTGACGCCATCGAAGAGACACTGCATGCGCTGGACAGCGGCAGCCTGCGTGTGGCGGAACGTCAGGAGGATGGCAGCTGGCATGTGAACCAGTGGGCAAAGAAAGCTGTGCTTTTAGGGTTCCGCATCAAAGACATGGAACAGCAAGACGGCGGCCCACAGGGCGGCGGCTGGTGGGACAAGGTCGACAGCAAGTTCAAAGGCTGGGGCGATGCGGAGTGGAAAGGCGCAGGCTTTCGCGCGGTGCCCAACTGCGTGGTGCGCAAATCCGCCTATATCGCGCCGGGCGTGGTGTTGATGCCCTCATTTGTGAACCTCGGCGCCTATGTCGATGAAGGCACAATGGTCGATACCTGGGCCACGGTTGGGTCCTGCGCGCAGATTGGCAAAAACGTGCATCTGTCTGGCGGTGTGGGCATTGGCGGTGTTTTGGAGCCAATGCAAGCAGGCCCCACAATCATCGAAGACAATTGCTTTATCGGGGCGCGGTCTGAGGTGGTTGAAGGCTGCATCGTGCGCGAAGGATCTGTTTTGGGGATGGGTGTGTTCATCGGCCAATCCACCAAGATCGTGGACCGTGAAACCGGTGAGATCATGTACGGCGAAGTGCCGGCAGGTTCTGTTGTGGTGGCGGGTTCTATGCCGTCCAAGAACAACGTGAACCTTTATTGTGCGGTGATCGTGAAGCGGGTGGATGAAAAGACCCGGTCCAAGACCTCCATCAATGATCTGCTGCGCGACTGACCTGCGCGGTGGCCGATAAAGACCCCAAGAAAAAGAAGCGCCAGCAGGTTTATACTTTGCTGGTGCAGATCGGGCGCAAAGACGGCGATGGCCTGCCCAAGGGGGCAACCGGTGCGGCGCTGATGTGCTTTGCCTCGGGTGTGGATGAGGCCGAAGCCGTGCGCGAAACGGTGGCGATCTTAAAGCAAGCGGACACCGCCCCGCTGGATGTGACCGGCTATGGCACCCTGGCCGAGCGTGAGGCCGAAGGCCACCAGATTGACGCGGAAGAGCGGGCGTTGATGCAGCGCGCGCTGGATGAGAACGCTGTGATCGTGGCGCAGATGACGCCGTTTTTTGGGGATGATCCAGCAGACCCTTGAGCCCCAGTGGCCAGTGGATTGAAGCGAGTCTCTTATAGGGGGCTCTGCCCCGTCGGCCTGAAAGGCCGACCCCCGGAGGTGTAGTTGGAAAGATGAAGCGGGCCTGAGGGGGCGGCGCTTGGGTCAGCCGGCGCGTCTGCGGGCCAGGTGGATGGCATCGTACCAGCGCAGCACGTGGTGGGCGGGCTTGGGGTGTTCGGGCAGCAGCGCGCGGTCAAAGTGGTGCAGTACGCTGGCCTGCAGATGTTCTGCGTTGCGCCGGATGCGGCCGATATAGAGGCTTTCGACAGTGGTGCCAGCAGCAATCAATGTCTCATGTCGGGGCAGCAGAACCTGGCTGTATTGGAGGGTGGGCCCGCAAGGTTCTTTGAGCGCGGCAAAGCCGTTGACCAGATGGCGTGCGGGCACCAGCACGGCCTCTTGTCCAAAGAGGTATTCCACTTCTGGCCCGTCGATGATCAGGCGTTGATCGGGGGCGACGATGATGTCCTGTTGCAGGCCGAAGTAGGGGGCGCGCAGGCGGATGGGTTGATAGCTGCCGCGGGCGGGCAGCATCCTGCGGACCTTTTGCAACACTGGCACCACGCCATCATCCCGGGTCATCACCGTATCACCCCGGCGCAAATCGCCCGCCAGCTTGTAGCCCCATGGCGTCGCCAGTGGTGTGGCGGGCAAGAGGGTGGGCGTGGGTCCCACAGCTTCGATTTGATCGGATAGGGCGGCAAAGACCATGTCGGTGGCAAAGGTCTGATCGCTGCGGCCCAGCATCAGGCCGCGGATGTCATCTAGCGACAGGGCGCAGGGGTTTTCAACATAGGCGGTTGCAAGCCCGGTCTCTTCTGGGCGTTCCAGCGTCAGGCGGCCCCAGTTGTGATCGACATCCCAGGAATAGGTGATGCGGGCCACATCTGTGCGGGCGGTGCCCTTGGCTTGGATCGCCGCATGGCAGATGTGATCGCCCTGCACCTGCACCATGGCGATGCCGCCGCCGGGGATGGCCTGGAAGGTGAGGCTGCGCAGCTGAGGAAAGGTGTCTTTGTAGGCAAAGAGCACTTGTGGCCGGGTGTCCGCCGTCAGGCGGGTTTCAAAGAGAATGCTGCCGCGTCTGAGGCGGGTGTCGGCATTGTCTTCAAAGAGGGGGCGTCTTGTTTGTCCGCGCCCAGACCGCGCCAGGACAGGCGGCGTTCTTGGGGATCACAAAGCGCCAGCCAGGTCACGTTAGGCCACCTTGGCGGCGCGCAACAGGTCCGCCTCATAGCGTTTCAGGGTGCGGCGTGCAGCGGGAGAGTAGCCTTGGCCGGTGTCGCGGTCGAGTTCTGGGAAAAGGCTGCAGATCTCATCCACCACATCGCTGTCAAAGCTTTTGGCGGTTTGGGGGCCGGGCAGGTAGCTTTCCGTCTCTAATCCTTCGGAAAAGACCACTTGGTGTTTGTCGAACATCAGGTGGACATAGGTGACCTCTCCTCCCGGTTTGCGGCGCACGGAGCGGTCATTGACCAGATCGCGCGCGGCCACGAGCACCTCTGCCTCGCCGAAAAGAAGCTCAGCCAGATTGTCGCGTATAAGGACACGGTGCAGGGGGGAGACCAGAAGATCGCGGTGCGTGCCAAAGGTGTTGGCGCGGATGTGGATCGGCGCGAAATTGCCTTCAGCGGCCACATGGCGGGTGCCGATCCAGCGCAGCGGTTGCGCGCCATCGTCCTGGGTCAGCACCAGATCGCCGGGCAGCAGGGTTTCGGCTGCACGTTCGCCATCGGGTGTGGCAATCAGGGTGCCTGCGACAAAGCAGGGCACGCCGGTTGCGTTGACAAAGCCCACATCGGTGCTGGTGCCATTGTCGACCGTATAGGTGAAATTGAAGTTCTCAACATCGCCGTCCCCGGTGACGGTGAAGGTGCCATCGGAATTCAGCCTAACGGTTTGACCGGTGGGCAAGGTCACGATGCTGCCCACCACCACGTCGACCCCGTTGATCTGGGTAATGGTCAGGGTGCCGGGGCCGTTGTTGATGTCATTGGCCAGCACGTCGATGTCTTTGTCCCCGTCGGGAAAGACGTCGATGTTGTCTGAGAGGGCGACAAGATCAGTTTGCAGAGAGTCGCCGGCGATCAGCAGGTTGGAATCGTAGCTGGAATCTGAGACGTCCGCGATGGCGATGCGGATGGAGTTCACCGCGTCCGGGATGACGTTCATGGTGAGCGTCATGGTGATGGTAAAGCCGTCCATCTCTGTGTTGTAGCTGTCGTTCTGGTTGTCGACGTACATGTTGATGTTGTTCTGGGTGTTGACGTTGCCCACGTCCACATCGCCGTTGCCTACATCCATGGGCACAAGGCTGCCGTTCACCCAGACCCCGACAAAGTCCTGATAGATGGAGTTCTGGTATTCGGGATATTCCTCGGATGAGAAGACGAATTGCATCGTCAGCCGGTCGGCATTGGGGATGAAATCCACATCCAGGGTGGCCGCATCATAGGTGCGCGCCAGGGCCGTGTTGTTGTAAAGCGCGTTGTTGTTTTGGCCGGTGGTGTTGGTCGAGGTATTGGCCCGCTGGTTGGCCTGCCCAGAGGAGTTGGTAAAGCTTTCAGCGTTGCCCGTGGACAGGATGATGCCTGTGTCGCCCGGCACCACGCCCGGAGAGGTGGCGTTGCCGTTGGCATAGGTCCCGGCGCTGTCAATATCGCCGCTGTAAGTCGCACCGGTCACGGTGACGCCATTGCCAAAGATGGTCTGCGCCAAATCTGTGGCGGTAGTGCCTTCGCGCACCGTGGTGATCGGGAGTTCGGACGCTGTTACCATTTTCTGCCTCAACACCTGTGACCGGGCAGCAAAACAGCGGTGGCCTTTGACGTCTGCGCGTCTTTTGGAGGGCCTGATCGGGTGGAGCACGGGCCGTCTGGGGGCCTTTGATGTGATCCGTGTACTGCTGCTGACCTGCCTTGGGTCATATTATTGCCATATTGTTATCAGTGCAGGCCTGTGCTGTTAAGCATAACTTAAGCCTATCCCCTTGGCACCGCGCCCTTTTCGCCACAAAAGATGCATGCCAAGAGCAGACACCATGCAAAAGGAACCCGGTATGGCCGCGATTGATCCTGTAGACCTGACCGCACAATTGGTGCGCTGCGCCTCTGTCACGCCCCAGAATGACGGGGCGCTGGAGATTTTGGAGAGCGTGCTGAGCGAAGCGGGGTTTGACTGCGCCTGGGCCGACCGGGGCGGCATTCGCAACCTCTTTGCGCGCTGGGGCAGCAAGGGCAATCAAAAGAGCTTTGGGTTCAACGGGCACACGGATGTGGTGCCGATTGGCCAAGAAGCGGATTGGTCGATGCCGCCCTTCGGTGCCGAGGTGAAAGACGGTGTGATGTATGGGCGGGGCACCACGGATATGAAATCGGGCGTGGCGGCTTTTGTCGCGGCGGCCGTGGATTTTGTGCGCGACACGCCCCCCGACGGATCGGTGATCATCGCCATTACGGGCGACGAAGAGGGCGATGCGCTGGACGGCACCACCGCGCTGTTGGAGCATATGGAGCAGCACGGCGAGCGCATGGATGTCTGCCTGGTGGGAGAGCCGACCTGCCCCAACACCATGGGTGAGATGATCAAGATCGGGCGGCGCGGGTCGATGACGGCCTGGGTTACGGTCACGGGCAAGCAGGGGCATTCGGCTTACCCGCACCGCGCGCTGAACCCGCTGCCTGCGATGATGCGCCTGATCGACCGGTTGGCCAGCCATGAGTTGGACCAGGGCACGGATCACTTTGATCCGTCCACCTTGGCGGTGGTCACGGTGGATACAGGCAATCCCGCAACCAACGTGATCCCGGCGCAATGCACGGCGGCGGTGAACATTCGGTTCAACGACCAACACTCTGGTGCCGGTCTGACCGAATGGTTGGAGAGCGAAATTGCCCTAGTTAGAGACGCTTTTGGCGTTGAGATTGAGATGAAGGTTAAGATCTCGGGCGAGAGTTTTATCACCCCACCCGGGGCGCTTTCTGATCTGGTTGCCACAGCCGTGGAGGCTGAGACAGGCGTGAAACCCGAGCTGTCCACCACGGGGGGTACATCAGATGCGCGGTTTATCAAATCGCATTGCCCGGTGGTGGAATTTGGTCTGGTGGGCCAATCCATGCACCAGGTGGACGAACATGTGACGGTGGCCCATATCGAACAGCTCAAGGCGATCTATGGCCGCATTTTGCGAGACTATTTCGCCTGAATGATGGTTCAACGCACGCTCATCGTGATGGTCAAGGAACCGCGGCCAGGTCGGGTGAAGACCCGCTTGGGCCGGGACATTGGCATGACGGCGGCGGCCTGGTGGTTTCGGCATCAAACGCGGCAATTGTTGCGGCATCTGGCGGATCCGCGTTGGCAGATCGTGCTGGCGGTTGCCCCCGACCGCGAAGTAACGCAAAGCCGGATCTGGCCCGCACAGCTGGCGCGGTGGCCACAGGGGCGCGGTGATCTGGGCGCGCGCATGGCGCGGATGCTGGGGCAGGTGCCACGGGGCCCCGCCTGTCTGATCGGCGGGGATATTCCAGGCATACGTCGGCATCACATCGCCCAGGCCTTTGCCGCGCTGGGCGGGCATGACGCGGTCTTTGGCCCGGCCCCGGATGGGGGGTATTGGCTTATCGGCCTGAAACACCCGCGCCGCCAACCCACCGGGTTCTTTCAAGGCGTCCGCTGGTCAACCCAACACGCCCTGGCAGACAGCCGCGCCACGCTTCCGGGGCACCGGATTGCTGAGGTCGCTTGCCTGCGCGATGTGGATACGGTGCACGATTTGCCCATGACGCGCCCCGGGTCGCGTGATACCCCGCAGGTATGAGCAAAATCCCCGCCAAGGCCGAGATTCTTGAATGGATCGAACAGAACCCAACCCTGACGGCCAAGCGCGACATCGCCAAGGCCTTTGGGATCAAAGGTGCCGCGCGCATTGATCTGAAACGCGTGTTAAAAGAGCTGGAGGCGGAAGGCCATCTGGAAAAGCGCAAGCGCAGCTATCAAGACCCCGACCGCCTGCCGCCGGTGTCTGTGTTGTTGGTAACCGGGCCGGACGCGCAGGGCGATCTGTTTGCCAAGCCGATGGAATGGCAGGGCGAAGGGGTTGAGCCACGTGTTCTGGTGATCCCCCGTGCCTCTGACCCGGCGCTGGGCGAAGGCGACCGCATCCTGGCCCGCCTGACCGCGGTGAAAGAGGATGATCACAACTACGAGGCGCGGCTTATACGCCGGATTGGGACGAACCCGAAAAAGGTGCTGGGCATCTTTCGCAAGCGCAGTGAAGGCGGGCGCATCCTGCCAATCGACAAAGGATCAGACAAGGAGTGGAGCGTCGCCGAAGACGCCGTCTTTGGGGCTAAGGACGGAGAGCTGGTGGAGGCAGAACAGGCCGGGCCAAAGGGCCGGATGGGCCTGCCCAAGGCGCGGATTGTGGAGCGGTTGGGCGATCCATCCGCGCCCAAAGCGGTGTCGCTGATCGCGATCCACCAACACGGTATCCCGGATGATTTCCCCGATGATGTGATTGTCGAGGCGGACGCCGCCAAACCGCTGGGCCTGTCGGGGCGTGAGGATCTGCGCGATCTGCCGTTGATCACCATCGACCCGTCTGATGCGCGCGATCATGACGATGCCTGCTATGCCCATGCGGACGACGATCCCAAGAACGCGGGCGGGCATGTTCTTTGGGTCGCGATTGCGGATGTGGCGGCCTATGTCACGCCGGGCTCAGCCCTGGACCGTGAGGCGCGCAAGCGGGGCAACTCCACCTATTTCCCTGATCGTGTGGTGCCGATGTTGCCGGACCGGCTGTCGGGCGATCTGTGTTCCCTGCACGAAGGCGTGCCGCGGGCCTGTCTGGCGGTGCGCATGGTGCTGGACGCCACAGGCAACAAAATCGCGCACAGCTTTCATCGCGGGCTAATGCGCTCGCCGGCGTCACTGCACTATGAAGAGGTACAGCAGGCCGTCGACGGTGCCCCAAACGACCGCTGTGGCCCCTTGTTAGAGCCTGTTTTAAAGCCGCTCTATGCCGCCTATGCGGCGCTGAAAAAAGCACGTGCTGCCCGGCAACCGCTGGATTTGGATCTGCCGGAACGGCGGGTGGAATTGACCGAGGACGGGACCGTCAAATCCATCAACTTCAAAGACCGGCTGGATGCGCACCGGCTGATCGAAGAGTTCATGGTGCTGGCCAATGTCGCCGCCGCAGAGACGCTTTTGTCCAAAAAGATCCCGCTGCTGTTCCGCATTCACGAAGAGCCGACACAAGAAAAGCTCGACAGCCTGCGCGAGACGGCGGAGGCCGCAGGCTTTACCCTGGCCAAGGGGCAGGTGTTGCAGACGGCACATCTGAACAAGCTGTTGAACGATGCCGCGGGCAGCGATGATGCAGAGCTGATCAACCTGTCCACGCTGCGCGCGATGACGCAGGCCTATTACGGGCCGCAGCACATCGGGCACTTTGGTCTGGCGCTGCAGTCTTATGCGCATTTCACCTCGCCCATCCGGCGCTATGCGGATCTGATCGTGCACCGCGCGCTGATTGCGGCGCATCAGTGGGGCAAAGACGGGCTGCAGCCAGAGGATTATGAGACGCTGGAGCAAACCGGCGCGCATATTTCAGACACTGAGCGCCGGTCCATGATGGCCGAACGGGATACGACGGACCGCTATCTGGCGTCGTATTTGTCCGAACGTGTGGGCAATGAGTTTGCGGGGCGCATCAGTGGTATCGCGCGCTTTGGTGTCTTTGTGAAACTGGATGAGACAGGCGCAGACGGCCTGCTGCCGATGCGGTCCTTGGGGCGCGAATATTTCCATTATGACGCGGAAAGCCAGACGCTGATGGGGTCGGATACGGGCATGTTGATCAGCCTCGGCCAGCGCGTTCTGGTGCGTTTGGCCGAAGCGGTGCCTGTCACCGGTGGCATCGCGCTGGAGCTGTTGGAGCTTGAGGACCAGAAGGTGCTGCAAGGCGGGCGTTCGCCCGCAGGGCGCAGCAACCCGCGCCGCAAATCGGCAAAGGCCAAGCGCAAGAAGGACAAGATCAAGCGCAAAGTCTCTCGGACGCGGCGCTAGCAGGCGCGTTCATCGCATCCTCTGCCCGGTCGATGTAACGGCATAGGATTTCATCCTCAGCAATCCGCATCTTGAGCAGGGTTTTGCCAGGTGTGGCCCGCATGGCCCCCAGCATGGCGGCCACAGAGGCGTCCGCAGCCGTAGGTCGGTCCGCAAACAGGAAAGGACCGTGCCACAGTCGGGTGCTGATGGCATGCAGATCAGGCTCTAACCGGGCCAATCGTTCTGTTGGCGAAAGCCGCCCCAGGCCTTGGGCGTGCATCCCTTTCAACACGGATTTGCGCATGGAAGCAGTGATCAGCTTGCGCAACGGGCGGGGGATCATATCGAAATATGTGTCTCTAACACGCGGCCAAATGGCCTCGTCTCCCCAACGGTCGAGGATGATGTGGAAATACATATGCTCTTCGGCCATGCGGATAAACGCGCGCGCGGTCGCCTTTTCCATGTCTGAAAGCCCTGGGTCAAAATCTGCCCCCTGCTGTTCCAGATAGGTGCGGATGTTGTCGCTGTCAGGGATCAGCTGATCCCCGGCCTTCAGGACAGGCAATTTCTGATGCGGCATCTTGCGGGGATCATCCAGGTCTTGGCGTTGCCACGGCAGGCCGGACATATTCAACAGCCAGATGGCCTTGACGCAAAAGGGGCTGGCGGCGGGCTGGCCAAAGATTTCTTTGTACGTGAGCAGGGTGATCATGGGTCTCTCCTGAGGTTGGGATTGCCCTTGGCCTAGCATCTTGTGCTGTCAGTTTTTGTCAGGATGGGTTAGGATCTGAGCATGACCCGAACCCACCGCCTGTTTCAGATGATGACTGCCCTGCGCCGTTTGCCTGCACCCGTGCGCGCGGTGCAATTGGCCGATGAAATGGGAACATCCTTGCGCACAGTCTACCGCGATATTGAGGCGCTGCGCGGCCTCGGCGCGGTGATCGATGGTGAGGCGGGGTTCGGCTATACCCTGATCGAAGACGCCGCTTTGCCCCCTTTGGGGTTTGAGGATGACGAGCTGGAAGCGCTTGTGCTGGGCCTGCGTGATGTGGCGGTGATTGGGGATCCGGCTCTGGCCAAGGCGGCGGAATCAGCGCTGGCCAAGCTGACCTCTCGTGTGCCACCCCGTCAGGCGCACCGGTTACAACATGCCGTGCTGGACGCCCGACGGTTCTTTCCTCCGACGCTTCCGCGCATTGACGTGGCCGATTTGCGCGCAGCCACCTGGGAGGAAGAAACCGTGCGCTTTGCCTATACAGACGGCAAAGGCGCTGCGTCAGAGCGGGAGGTGGATCCGCTTGGAATCATCTATATGCATGACACCAACATGCTGATGGCCTGGTGTCACCTGCGCGAAGATTTTCGGGTTTTTCGCTTGGACCGCATGGATGATCTGGCCCGCACCGGGCGCAGCTTCCGCCCGCGCCGGGTGCCGATGTTGCGTGACTATGTGGAACAGCTCAAGGCCGAAGCGCGGGTACGCGCCGAAGGGGGCCAAACCCAGAGTTGAGGGTTTTGACATCAAGCGTTCCGGGCTAGGCTGCTGGTGAGCAGTAACAATGACAGGAGGCTTTGATGCGTCCGATTGGTTTTTTAGGGGCTGTCGCGCTGAGTTTTGGGCTGGCCCCAATGGCTGAGGCCACTGGCCCTGACACGTCCCTGCGCCCCGCGGAGCGAACAGCGCAGGTGGTGCAGGTGGCCGCAACAACGCAAACGCAGTCACAGCAGGGCTTTCAATCTTGGGTCTCTGCCTTTCGCGCGCGGGCCTTGGCGGCGGGGATCACGGCGGCCACGTTTGACCGTGCGATGCGCGGGGCGCGCTATGATCCCAAGATCATCGAACGGGACCGCAATCAGGCCGAGTTCACCAAGACGATCTGGGATTACCTTGATACCGCAGTGTCCGATCTGCGGATCGAAAATGGGCGCAAGGCCTTGGCCAAATGGGACGGCGCGCTGACCCAGATTGAGGCGCGGTACGGCGTCGAAAAAGAGGTGATCACCGCCATTTGGGGGCTGGAAAGCGCTTATGGCACCTTTCGCGGTAGTGCACCGGTGATCAATGGCTTGGCCACGCTGGCCTATGATGCGCGGCGGGCGGCGTTCTTTGAAGGTGAGCTGATCCATGCGCTCAGGATCTTGGACAGCGGCGATACCACGCCAGCCCTAATGCAAGGCAGTTGGGCGGGTGCGATGGGGCACACCCAGTTTATGCCCTCATCGTTTCAACGTCATGCTGTCGATTTCGACGGAGATGGCCGGCGCAACATCTGGGAGGACGATCCGCGCGACGCGCTGGCCTCAACCGGGGCCTATCTGCAGCACTTTGGCTGGACCAAGGGGCGGCCTTGGGGTGTCGAGGTGCGTTTGCCTGACGGGTTTGATTTTACTTTAGCCGACCGCGAAAAGCTGAAACGGGCAAGTGATTGGGCCGCCATCGGGATCACGCCGGTGACAGGGCGTTTTGACGATGCATATGGTCTGGCCTCCATCCTGCTGCCGGGCGGGGCTGAGGGGGCGGCTTTCATGATCTTTTCCAACTTTGCGGTGCTTGAGAAATACAACACCGCAGACGCCTACGTCATCGGTGTGGGCCACCTGTCGGACCGGATCAGCGGCAGCGGGCCAATTGCGCATGGATGGCCGCGACGGTTGCGCGCCCTGAGCAAGGATGAGCGTACGGAGCTGCAAGAACGCCTGACAGCGGCAGGGTTTGATACGGTCAAGATCGACGCCAAGATGGGACCACTGACCATCAATGCAGTGCGCCGATTTCAGCTGTCGCAAGGGGTAAAACCAGATGGCTACCCCTCGCTTGCTGTGCTGGAACGGCTCAGGGCGCTATGACGCGGCCTTGAGCATGTCCTTTTCCTTAAGCTCTTTATAGGTCGCGTCGAGGGCTGTTTTGGCCCGCGCGGTAAAGATCTCAATCTCTTCTGGTGTTATGATCAGCGGGGGAGAGATGACCATACGGTCGCCCACGTGGCGCATCACCAGATTGTTGGCAAAGCAATGTTCGCGGCACATGATGCCCACGGTGCCTTTTTCGCTGGCGAACTTAGCACGGCTTTCCCGGTGCGGGGTCAACGGTAATGAACCCATCATCCCTGATTGGTTCATGCCGCCGACAAGCGGATGTTCGGACAGTTCCGCCAGCGCTTTGGACAGGGCGGGCATGCCCACCTCACGCACATGGGTGAGCAGATTTTCTTCTTTCATGATCCGCAGGTTTTCCATCGCAACCGCCGCACAGACCGGGTGGCCGGAATAGGTGTAGCCGTGGCTGAATTCACAAGCGTTGATGACCTTGGCCACCTTGTCAGACACGATGGAGCCCCCAATGGGCGCGTAGCCTGAGGAAAGCCCCTTGGCGATGGTCATGATGTCGGGCGTGATATCCAGCGTTTCGGAGCCAAACCAGTTGCCGGTCCGTCCAAAGCCGCAAATCACCTCGTCCGCGATTAGCAGGATGTCGTATTCTTTGCAGATGCGCTGGATCTCGGGCCAGTAGGTGCTGGGGGGCACAACCACGCCGCCCGCGCCCATCACAGGCTCACCAATAAAGGCGGCGACGTTTTCCGCCCCCAGTTCGTTGATCTTGTCTTCCAGCTCACGAGCGCGCAGAAGGCCGAATTCTTCGGGCGTGTGATCGCCGCCTTCGGCCCACCAATCCGGTTGGCCGATGTGGTGGATGCCGGGGATGGGCAGACCGCCCTGTTCATGGATATAGGTCATCCCCCCCAGTGAACCGGACCCCATGGAGGAGCCGTGATAGGCATTCTCACGGCTGATGACATGGGATTTCTGCGGCTGGCCCAACTCAGCCCAATAGGTGCGGACCATGCGCAGGTTGGTGTCATTCGCCTCGGACCCTGACCCGGCAAAGAACACATGGTTCAAATCGCCCGGTGCCATTGCAGCCAGTTCAGCCGCCAGCGCGATGCCCGGCACATGGGTGGTTTGGAAAAACGTGTTATAATAGGGCAGCTCAGTCATTTGCCGCGCCGCGACCTGGCCCATTTCAGGGCGACCATAACCGATGTTCACACACCAAAGGCCGGCCATTGCATCCAGGATCTCATTGCCGTCACTGTCGGTCAAAAACACGCCTTTGGCGCGCGTGATGACGCGGGCACCTTTCTTCGCCAAATCATCCCCGGTGGTGAAGGGATGCATATGATGCGCAGCGTCCAGCGCTTGCAATTCAGCGGTGGGCAGGTGATTGGTGATAGAAGACATGGGCCAAACCTCTCTCTCGGCGGCGTTTGGGCCAGAATATGATCAAATTTTGCAGAGTCAATCGAATCGGTCTGCCGCCTGGTCTTCTTGCATGGCGGATCTGATCTGTAGGATGCCCTGGCTGACGTCCTCTTGCATCGCTGTCGCTGCGGCCTCAACATCCCGTGCGGCAAAGGCAGCAAGCAGGGCCTGGTGTTTGTCAGGTAAGTTGCTGGTGCCAAAGCGGCCACAGACCACGCGCAAGGACGGGCCGAACCGCAACCACAGCTGATCAACGGTCGTGGCCATAATCGGCGCTTCGGCGCGGGCATAAATGAAGGCATGGAACCGGTAGTTATGGGTCAGATAGCCGCCCACATCCCCCTGCTGAATGGCTTGATTGAGGTCGGCATCACATCGATGCAAATGCTCCAGATCATCGCTGTTCATCCGAAGGGTGGCGCGGCGTGTCAGCTCAGGTTCCAGTGATTTGCGCATGAAATCAAGGTTTTCTAACCCAACCTCTGTGAGCAAAGGCACCATAACGCGCCGGTTGCCCCGCAGTGTCAGTGCGCCTTCGGCCACCAGCCGCCGTAAGGCTTCGCGCACCGGGGTCATACCGACGCCCAGCGTTTGCGTCAGACCCTGTATCGTGACCGCCTGTCCGGGGGCGAGGTCTCCGAACAGCAACATACCGCGCAGCCGTTCATAGACCTGTTGATGCACGGGTATTTTGTCCGTGGCTTCACCGACAAAGGGACTGCTGGGGGTCAGAAGCGCTAAGCTCATAAAATGCTGCCTGTTTTTTCGCCGCGGGCCAGTGCTTGCACCGGTTCGCTCTGCGTGAAAGCATAAATCATCTTGCCGCATGAGGCAAAACTTGATCAAATTACAGGAATGCTGGGGCAAACCTGGCCACCTGAAGGGAGTACTATCATGACTATGCGCATTCTTAGCAGCGTTGCTGCTGCGGCCTTGCTGGCCGGTGCCGCCACCGCAGATGAGGTTCGGGTCTATAACTGGTCCGACTATATCGACGAAGGTCTGCTGGAGAAGTTCGAACAAGAAACCGGCATTGAGCTGATCTATGACGTCTTTGACAGCAACGAAGTGCTGGAAACCAAGCTGCTTGCCGGTGGCTCTGGCTATGACGTTGTTGTGCCTACCGGCACCTTCCTGAACCGTCAGATCGCAGCCGGTGCCTTCCAAAAGCTGGACAAGGCGCAGCTGTCTAACATGGAAAACATGTGGGACGTGATCGCCGCGCGGACAGACACCTATGACCCCGGCAATGAGTATTCCATCAACTACATGTGGGGCACCACCGGCCTGGGTGTGAACGTGGGCAAGGTCCAAGAGATCTTGGGCGCGGATGCTCCCATCGGCTCACTTGAGCTGATCTTTAACCCTGCGAATATGGAAAAACTGGCCGATTGCGGCGTGCATTTTCTGGACGCCCCCTCAGAGATGATCCCAGCCGCACTGACCTACGCAGGCCTGGAATCTGACGCCAAAGACAAAGACTCTTTGGCCAAGGCCGAAGAAGTGCTGATGGCCGTGCGCCCCCATGTGCAGAAATTCCACAGCTCTGAATACATCAATGCCCTGGCCAATGGGGACATCTGCGTGGCCTTCGGCTGGTCCGGCGACGTGCTGCAGGCGCGCGACCGCGCGGCAGAGGCCGACAATGGCGTTGATATCGCCTACACCGCCCCATCAGAGGGCGCGCTGATGTGGTTTGACCAAATGGCGGTTCCGGTGGATGCGCCCAACCCCGAAGCGGCGCATAAGTTCCTGAACTTCATCATGGATGCTCAGAACATGGCGGCAGCGTCAAACTACGTCTATTACGCCAATGGCAACCTGGCGAGCCAGGAGTTCCTGGAAGAAGACGTGATTGGTGACACCGCGATCTACCCTGACGCGGCCGCCCTTGAGAACCTCTATACGGTTACGCCCTGGGGCTCCAAAGATCAGCGGAACCTGACCCGCCTCTGGACCAAGATCAAGTCCGGGACCTAAGAGATCAAAGGGCGCGGCCAACACGGACCGCGCCCTTTTCCCTTCCACGCTATTGGGAGCTTTTCGTGAGCCAATCTGTCTTTGCCCCCTGGGATGACCCGGACGAAAAGCCCCTGATCCGGTTTCAGAACGTCACCAAACGGTTTGGCGAATTCACAGCCATTGACGATCTGACCCTCGATATCTTTGAAAAAGAATTCTTCGCGCTGCTGGGCCCTTCGGGCTGTGGCAAGACGACGATGATGCGCATGCTGGCGGGCTTTGAATCCGTCACTGAAGGGCGCATTGATCTGGCAGGCCAAGACATCGGCCCCGTCCCACCAAACGAACGGGCTGTGAACATGATGTTCCAGTCCTACGCGCTGTTCCCACATCTGTCGGTCTGGGAAAACATCGCCTTCGGCCTCAAACGCGACAAAAAGCCAAAGGCCGAAATTGACGCCCGCGTGGACGAGATGCTCAAGCTCACCCGGCTGGAAAAATTCGCCCGCCGGAAACCACATCAAATCTCGGGCGGTCAACGTCAGCGGGTGGCCCTGGCGCGGTCCCTGGCCAAGGCACCGAAACTGCTCTTGCTTGATGAGCCGCTGGGGGCCTTGGACAAGAAACTGCGCCAAGAGACGCAGTTTGAACTGATGGACATCCAGGAAAAAACCGGCACCACCTTTGTCATTGTCACCCACGACCAGGAAGAGGCGATGACCGTCGCCAGCCGCGTCGCCGTCATGGATGAGGGGCGCATCATGCAGGTGGCCACACCCGCCAATATCTACGAATACCCAAATTCGGTCTATGTGGCCGACTTTATTGGGGATGTGAACATCATCAGCGGCCAGGCCAGCCCCGCGGGCCAAGACAACTATGATCTGACCTGGGCCGAGGGCCAGATTACGATCACCGCCGCTTCGGAAAAAACCTTTAGCCAAGGCCAAGAGGCCCATCTGGCCATCCGCCCCGAAAAAATCCGCATTTCAACCGAAAAACCTGAGGATGCGACAAACGCCATCGCGGGCAAAGTGCTCGATATTGCCTATCTTGGCAATCTTTCGACCTACCATGTGGAGCTGCCCGGCGGTCAGGTCATCAAAGCCCAAACCGCCAACACCCGCCGCATCGCCCGGCGTGACATCACCTGGGAAGACCCGGTGTGGATCTCATGGAGCGCCACAGCAGGCGTGATGCTAGAGCAATGAGCGGGCCTGCGTCCTTCATCTTTCCACTACACCTCCGGGGAGCGCGAGGGGCTGGCCCCTCGCACATCTGTCACCCTGAAACGAGGGCCGCATAAATGCGCCGCGCCGCTCTCATCGCTGTGCCCTACATTTGGCTGTTGGTCCTCTTCCTGGCCCCTTTCCTGATCGTTCTAAAGATCTCTCTGTCAGACACGGCCTTGGCGATCCCGCCCTACACGCCGACGATGAAAGACGGCATCGCCGCGCTGATTGCTGAGTTGGATTTTGAAAACTTCGTCTGGCTCACGGAAGATGACCTTTATTGGAAAGCCTACCTCAGCTCCCTGCGGATTGCGCTGCTGTCCACCGCGCTCACGCTGCTGGTGGGATACCCCATCGCCTACGGCATGGCCAAAGCGCCCGAGGAATGGCGGGCCACGCTGATGATGCTGATCATCCTGCCGTTTTGGACGTCTTTTCTGATCCGGGTTTATTCCTGGATGGGAATCCTCAGCAACGAAGGGCTGCTCAATCAGTTCCTGGCGTGGATCGGGCTTATCAATGAACCTTTGACGATCCTGAACACCAACATCGCTGTCTATATCGGCATCGTTTATACCTACCTGCCGTTCATGATCTTGCCGATCTATGCCGCGCTGGACAGGCTCGATGCCTCATTGATTGAGGCAGCAGAGGATCTGGGATGCTCCAAGGCGCAGGCGTTCTGGCTGGTGACAATCCCGCTGTCCAAAAACGGGATCATCGCGGGCTCTTTTCTGGTCTTCATCCCCGCCTTGGGTGAATTCGTGATCCCATCGCTTTTGGGCGGTTCTGGCACGCTGATGATTGGCAAGGTGCTTTGGGAAGAGTTCTTTAACAACCGCGACTGGCCCGTGGCCTCCGCCGTGGCGGTGATCTTGCTGTTGATCCTTGTGATCCCCATCGTCCTCTTCCAGCGCAATCAGCAAAAACAGCAGGAGGCGGAGCAATGAGGCGGATGAGCTGGTTCAACGTCACCTCGCTCACGCTGGGGTTTGCCTTTCTTTACCTGCCGATGATCGTGCTGATCATCTACAGCTTTAACGCCTCCAAACTGGTGACTGTCTGGGCGGGGTTTTCGACCAAATGGTACGGTGAGCTTTTCCAGAACGAAGCCTTTCTGGATGCCGCCTGGGTCACGCTCAAAGTGGCGGTGGTGTCGTCCACCTTTGCCACGGTGCTGGGCACCATGGCCGCTTATGTGCTGGTGCGGGGCGGGCGGTTCATGGGGCGGACGCTGTTTTCCGGGATGATCTATGCGCCGCTTGTGATGCCAGAGGTGATCACGGGCCTGTCGCTTTTGCTGCTCTTCATCGGGATTGGGCTGGACCGTGGCGTGCTGACCATCGTGCTGGCGCACACAACGTTTTCGATGTGCTATGTGTCTGTTGTGGTCTCTTCGCGGCTTGTGTCCTTTGACCGGTCGCTTGAGGAAGCCGCACTTGACCTGGGTGCCACGCCTTGGGAATCCTTCCGGCTGGTGACCCTGCCGATCATTGCGCCTGCCGTGATTTCAGGCTGGCTTTTGGCCTTCACGCTCAGCCTTGATGATCTGGTCATCGCCTCGTTCACAGCCGGACCCTCCGCCACGACATTGCCGATCAAGATCTTCTCTGCCGTGCGACTGGGCGTGTCGCCCGAGATCAACGCCCTTTCGACCATCATGATCCTCATTGTGACCGTCGGTGTGATCACCGCATCTCTGATCAGCAAACAGAATGCAGTGCGTGCGCAGCGGGATGCGCGAGCGGCGGAACGCCCGGTCTGATGCGGCGCATCTTTGGCGATTATGCCTATTCAAATGCACCCCGTGCAGGGTGCTGGTGGCCCCAGACCTGCGCGGCTGAGACCCGCACCATTTTAACCGGAGCCAAATCCGTTGACGTGGCAATTGTTGGGGCCGGTTTCACGGGCCTGTCTGCCGCGCTGCATCTGGCAGAGCAGGGTGTTTCTGTCTGTGTTCTGGATGCCCAAGAGGTTGGCTGGGGCGCTTCTGGCCGCAATGGTGGGTTTTGCTGTTTGGGGGCGGGCTGCTGGCGGACCGCCAGCTTGACCAACGTTTTGGCAGACAAGGGCGTCTGGATTGGCGCCGCGCAGAGCTGGATGCGATTGCGCTGGTGGACCAGCTGATCAAACGTTTTTCCCTCCAGGTTGACCGCCATTCGCACGGCGAAACCCAACTGGCGCACCGGGCAAGCGATTTTGAGGCGATGAAGCAAGAGGTGGCGCAGTATGCCGAAAGCTATGGTCTGCCCCCCCAACTGACAGAGGCCAAGGATTTGGCAGATCAGGGCATGAATGCAGGTTTTTCGGGGGCCATCACCATCCCGGCAGGCTTTGCCCTGAACCCGCTCAAATATGTCACCGGCCTTGCCCGCGCGGCAGAGACCGCAGGCGCGACCATCCACCACCATTCGCCCGTCACCATAATCGAACGTAGCGGTGCCGCCCATACGGTTCACACCCCATCGGGGCGTGTGGTGGCAGACAAGGTGGTCATTGCAACAAATGGCTATTCGTCTGAGGATCTGCCGCCCTGGCTGGCCAGTCGGTACATGCCCACGCAATCCAGCATCATCGTGACCCGACCACTCAGCCCACAGGAGTTGGAACAGCAAGGTTGGACCAGTCACCAGATGTCATATGACACCCGGCATCTGCTGCATTACCTTCGTCTGATGCCAGACAATCGGATGCTGTTCGGTGTCAGAGGGGGGCTGCGTGCTTCTGCCGGGGCGGAGCGGCAGGCCATCGCAAGGGCGCGCGCTGATTTTGACCGGATGTTTCCCGCCTGGAAAGATGTGGAGACGCCGCATGCCTGGTCCGGCATGGTGTGCATTGCCCGCAATCAGATGCCCTTTGTCGGTCCGGTGCCTGATGCGCCGGGGCTCTATGCCAGCCTTTGCTATCACGGAAATGGCGTGGCGATGGCCACCTATTGCGGTGCGGTGCTGGCCGATGTTGTGGCGGGGCGCGCACCACGGCTGACCTATCCTGATGCGATCAAACAGCCGCTGAAACGGTTCGAACTGGGCCGTTATCGGCGGGCCGTGATGCCCTTTGTCTATGCGGGGTTTGGGTTGAAGGACCGGTGAAGATCTAGGACAGCCCCTGGGCCGCCCGCAAACCTGTCACGTCAGTGGCGGAAATGGATGTCCCGCCTGGCAGGATCAGCAGCGTTTCATCCCCCTGGATGCGCGCCTCAGAAATACGGGCGTAGGTGGCGGCGGGTTCTGAGGCGATCACCTCTCCGTTGGCACGGCTGATCACTTCAAACTGGTAGGTGCCGGATGGAAAAGGCGTGCCGTCGCTGCGCACGCCGGCCCAAAGCACAGGTTCATTTGATTTGGGCAGGGCGAGCTGTTGTACCTCCGTCCCGTTGCCGTCCCGAACGCTGAGGATGACCTCATCGGCTAGCGGCGCTGGTTTGGGCAGGATTTCAATTGGCAGGCCGTCAAACGCCGCAGGTGCGGTGCTTAGGGCATCCATGCCGACCCATCCAGCCAACTGGCTTAAGTTGCCCGCCCCCAGCTGTGCAGCGAGCGAGGTGAGCAAATCATTGGACAACACTTGCTGTTCAACCATCGAAAACTGCGCCAGCTGTGCGGCATATTCCGCGGAATCAATCGGCTCAAGCGGGTCTTGATACCGGGCCTGGGCGGTGAGCATTTTCAGGAAGGTTTCAAAATCTGACGAGATCACCGCAGAGCTTTGCGGTGCTTCTGCCGCTAGGGCTGCAGGTGGGGTTGCGGTTGGCAGGGTCGTTTCCATAGAAGGATCCTTTGCTAGAGGCGCAGGTCAACGCCACCGGCGGCAGCAGCGTCGAGGTTGATTTGGCCGATGACCTGTTGGGGCGCATCAGCGGTAAGGGTATCCATGTCGGAGGCCTGACCGCTGCCGTCCTGCGGATTATTGGCGTGTTCTGCTGAACCGCCGGCAAATGAGAAATCAACATCGCCGTATCCAAGCGCTGCAAACGCTGTTTCCAGTGCTGAGATGTGGCGGCGCAAGAGGTCCATCGTTTCAGGCCGTTCGACAAACACATGCACCAACAGCCCGGTTTCCTGTGCGGCCATGCCAAGCCGGACACGCCCCAGTTCCTCTGGGTTGAGCGTGATTTCAACCTGGCGTGCGGTTTGGCCTTTGAGCGCTTCGACCATCTGCATTGAAACCTGTTGAGCAATCTCAGCTCGCAGGGCGGGCGCGGATGTGCCGGGCGTTGCTGTTGTGGTGCCTTGCGCCTCAGCGCGCGGGGCAAGCACCAGCTCAGGTTCAGAGACTGTGGAGGCACTTTGCGGTTCTTTCGTTTGCAGCGCCGGGTTGGACATCAGGGGCGAGGCCAGTGGCGTCATAGGCCCTGCGGGGCCATTGTTGCTCTTTGGCGGAGCGGTTTGCGGCTCAGCCATGGGGGCAAGCACATCATAGCGTCCGCGCCGCTGTGGCGGAGGGGGCGGTGCTTGCGGCATGGCCTGAACTGGCAGGCTGGCAAGAACCTGCGGTGCGGGGGTTTCAGCGGTCTTGATCTGCGGTGGTGCCTCCGAAAGGGGGCGCGGTGATCGTTGTCTGAACGGGCAGGGATTGGCCAAGCGGCGCGGGTGGTGGCTGGGACGGTAGCGGTATCTGCCCCTGCTGCGGCAGCTGCGTTTGCCCACGGTCTGGATGGCCGGGTGCCAGGGGCGTGGGCTGATCCGATGCAAAGGGCGCTTGGGACCGCAGCTTTGTCCGTTGTTCAACGCCAGAGTTGTGTGGTTGGGTAGACGCGAGCGCCCCCTCTATGGGTGTCTGAATAGGCGTTGCCGGGCCCGTATCTGGCGCGGTTTGGGGTTGCGTTGGTACGCGAAGCGCAAGTTCTGCATAAGCCCGATCCATAGCCAGTTGAGACGTTGCGACTGGCGTTGCCCGACGATCACTGATCGGCACATCAGGCCCCGACGGGAGGGGCGCAGCGGACGGGGACGCGTGACGCACATCCTCAACACCCGGCGTGCGCGGGTCTGGAAGTGGCGACTTTGTATCTGGCCTTGAGAGTGTCGCGGCCGGAAGATCGGGTTCTGGCTCCGACGTCGTCAAAGATGGTTGCTCAGGCAGGTCAATCACGGGGTCATTGGGGGCGTCCGTTTCTGCCCCATCGGGGGCGTCAACCTGAGGCCCTTCTGGCAGCGCTTGCCGCAGCGCTGTGTCCGCTTTCGGGTCTGGAAGAGAGGCAAAGAGCGCGCCAAAGCCGCCTTCCAAAGGCAGCTCCCCTTCAACAATCGCTGCCGCATCATCTGTTTCGATCAAATCAGCCGCGCCGCGCAGTCCTTTGGCATCCAAAGGGGGCGGCGTGGCCGGGAGGGTATGGGGCAAGGGAAGCAGCACGCGCGGCCTTTCTTCAAAAATCTGGAATGTCCGCCGCTATGCCAGATCATCGTTACCCGTTGTTTACCCAAACCGGGGCATGGTTCGAAAAATACGCAGCAATTTAAGGACTGATCGTGGACACACCGCCCGTTGCGCACCCGTTGCAAACCCCCACTCCCCCTGCCGAAGCGCTACGCGCGGCGGCTGATGCGTTGGAGGCCAGCTTTCTTGCAGAGATGCTTAAGTCTGCCGGGTTCGGTCAGTCGCGGGGCGCCTTTGGCGGCGGGGCTGGGGAAGATCAGTTCGCATCGCTGTTGGTGAAGGAACACGCAACAGCCTTGGTGCGGGCAGGCGGGATTGGGTTAAGCGAGGCGATTTTTGACGCGTTAAAGGAGCGAGAAGATGCAGCACAACAAGATGACACATGATCCCATCACAGCCTTGGACGGAGTGCTTGAAGCAGAAAGGCAGGCGTTGTTGAGCGGCAAACTGGAGACGTTGCACATGCTGCTGGATGAAAAAGAAACGCTAGTGCGCGTGTTGAACGACACATCGCAAACAGATGCGCTAAGCTTGAAGGCGCTCAGCGGTAAGTTGCAGCGCAATCAGCAATTGCTTGATGGCGCGATGGAAGGCATCCGCGCTGTGACCGCGCGCCTAGCTCAGGTGCGGCAGGTCAAGGGCGGCTTTGAAACCTATGATGCCATGGGGCAGAAACGCAATGTGGCGCTGGGCGGCGCGGCCTCGGTTGAGCAGCGGATCTGATCCGGGCCTGCCACCGTTTGATTCAAAACCCAATGACTTGAAGTGCTCCCCTTTAGGCCCTGTTAACCCGTGACCGTCATCTGTGGCCCTGCATCCGAGGTCGGGTGGCGCAGCTGCAAATCCGCAGGTCTGCAAAGGTCAGAATGACAGGCCGTTTCGCCCCATGGGGTGGAACATCACGGACGCAAAGCGTCAAACGCTTAAAGGAAATGCTTCATGTCAAGTATCCTCACCAACAACGGTGCCATGGTGGCGCTGCAAACTCTCAAATCTGTCAGCTCAAATCTGTCAACGACGCAAAGCGAAATCGGTACGGGCAAAAAGGTTGGCTCTGCTAAGGATAACGCCACGGTCTGGATCACCTTGGCGTTGGAGCTATAGGCCCGATGGGTCTGGATCATGGCGGTCAGCTCACCCGCCACATCCGTGTTGGATTCCTCCAGCGCGAAAGACAGAACATCACCGGTCGGGCCATCGCTGGCGTCCCACAAAAAGAATGAACCGCTTTCCACTGAGGGCTGATAGGTCTGTTGATCCAGCGCGACCATGCCATTGGGGTTTGGCAAATCCACAAGCGGCACCTGATAGATCACCCGCGTGATCCCGGTGTCAAAATAGGCATAGACATAGCCGTTGGCGTCCACCTCAACGCTGGTCATATTCCCCACTGGTGAGCCGTCTTTGGAGATGGAGATCGGGGCAAAGTTGTCGGACAGCTGCGTGATGCCATCGCTTTCGCCAACCCTGCCAATGTCAATCTCAATCGGGCCGCCTGCCACATTCACAATCACGGTGCCTGCCGTCCCGTCATAGGCACTGCCGGCAGTCCCGGTGGGCGTGACCGATGCCAATGTCCCGCCAGAGGTTCGGTCATCCGCAAAGGTCATCGTGTATTCCCCGATGATCGCCGTCGGATCGACAGAATCGCGCATCGTCATGGTCCAGGTGTTGGATGATCCTGTGGCAGGGACCGTTGGAGAAAAGGTAATGTTGATGTTCTGAGAGGTGCCGAGGTTGTCGTAATACTCAACCGAAAGCTCAGAGATTTCGCCTGTTGATGTGGCCTCAGTCTCCGTTGCGGGCAGGTTAACGCCCAGGGTCATCCGCGTTGTCGGCTCGCCGGAGAATTGGTTCACATTGATCTGCACGGGCTCCAACCCGTCTGCGGTATCACGTGGAAAGCTGGGGATGGAGCCATCAGGCAGAGCCGGCCAGCCCAGCAGGACAAGACCGGAGTTAGAGCGCAAGAACCCTTCGGAATCGGTGCGGAACGATCCGGTTGTGGTCAAGAACATGCTGGTATCGCCATTGGCCACTTCAACCTCTGTCGCCCGCGCCACCGGCAGAAACCCACGCCCGCGCACCGCAAGATCCGTGGCGTTGTTGGTGGACACCAGCGACCCACGTTGATCAATCAACCGCTCCGTGACCGCACGCACCCCGCCCGCGGAATATGTCCCCCCGCGTGACGCGATGACGATGGAATGAAAATCCGTTTCAACCCGTTTGTAGCCATATGTCGATGAATTTGAGATGTTGTCGGAAATTGCTGCCAACCGTGTAGCGTTTGATTGCAGCCCCGACACACCTGCATTCAGCGAAGAAGAAATTGTCATGCCTCAGCATCCCCTTTGATGGTCCAGTCACCTGAGGCTGTGACATAGCCAGTCGCCACTTAAGGTCGGGCTAACAGATAAAATGCGCGGTACTTACCGCAACAGAACGATTTCCAGCCGGTTGTTGCGTTGCGCCATAGTGTCCTGCAGCACCGGTTCGCGGTCGGCATGGCCTGTGACCCGCTGCACCCGGGGCGCGCTGATCCCGGCATCCTCCAGCAATTCGCGCATCACCGTGGCACGGGCCAGCGATGTGTCCCAAACCGGGCTATGGGCCAACACGATGGGGGCGGCGCTGACGTGTCCGCCAATAGCAATGTCATTGGTGACCGTCCGCGCGGCTGAGGCGATGACGGTCGTCAGATCCAGCAACAGCTGACTGGGTGTCAGCCCATCGGGTTGAAAAAGCGGCCTGTCCTGCAGCTCAAAAAGTTCAATCACCAGGCCTTCGTCCGTCAGCCGCGTGATGACGTGCTGCATCGCGTTTTCCATCACCATGCTTTCGCCGCCTTGCCCGATCAGCTGTTTTTCAAGGGCCGACAACGCCTGTTCAGAGGCCTGCGATGTGCCGCTTTCCCCCCGTGCGGCGCGATCTGCGCTCTCGCGTTCAGAGGTCCCGCCGGTGCCCATCTGGGGCAGCCCCTCTTCGGAAAAGATGCTCTCCCCGCCAAAGGCACCGTCCCCGCCGCCCGACACCCGGTTGATGGGGATGGTCGGGGTAAAGTAATCGGCAATCCCTTTGCGTTGCTGTTCGGTTGTTGCATTCAGCAGCCACATCAACATGAAAAAGGCCATCATCGCAGTTACGAAATCGGCATAGGCGACTTTCCAAGCGCCGCCGTGGTGCCCACCACCCGCAATGATCTTTTTCTTTTTGATGATGACTGGTGCCAGAGCAGTCTCTGCGCCCATCGCGTCCACCTCGTTTCACCCAAAGGCCTGCCTAGCAGAGGGGCTCCTAACGGCAGCTTAATCCGCTTGCGCTGCCGCGCGCTTTGCCGCTTGATGGCGCGGAAAGGACGCCTTTTGTCTCATGCCCTAGAAACTGACAGCCGCTACGCTTGGATCCGTCTTGTGGTGACGATGCTGGTGGCCTTGATTGCCAACGCAGGCATGTGGGCGATTGTGGTGATCCTGCCCGCCGTACAGGCTGAGTTTGGCACCGGCCGTGCTGAGGCATCGCTGCCCTACACGCTGAATATGATCGGTTTTGCGGTCGGCAACTTTGTCATTGGCCGGGCCGTTGACCGGTTTGGCGTGACCCTATCCCTGATCGTTGCCACGCTCACCATCGTCGCGGGGCTGATCCTGGCGATCCTTTCGCACTCCATCGCGGTGCTGTCTTTGGCCCAACTGATCATTGGCTTTGGTGCGGCGGTGGGATTTGGCCCTTTGATTGCGGATATCTCACACTGGTTTGTCCGCCGCCGGGGCATTGCTGTGGCGCTGGTGGCCAGCGGCAACTACCTGTCCGGCGCGATCTGGCCCATCCTGCTGGCCGATATTCTGGAAACCAATGGCTGGCGCGCCGCCTATACGGTCATGGCGGTTGTCACGGCGGTAGGCGTGGTGCCGTTGGCTCTGTTCCTGCGCCGCCAAGTCAGCGAAGAGACTAAGGCATCGGCCCAACAGGTCTCACATATCAACGCCAAATCCTCGGGCCTCAGCCCGCGCGCCCTGGCGTATCTGCTGGGTCTGGCGGGCATCGGTTGCTGCGTGGCGATGTCCATGCCCCAGGTCCATATCGTGGCGCTCTGCGTGGACATGGGCTTTGGCCCCGCGGTCGGGGCAGAAATGCTGGCGCTGATGCTTTTGGGCGGCGTCGGCTCGCGGATTGTCTCGGGCCTTGTGGCCGACAAGTTGGGCGGGGTGCGCACATTGCTGATTGGCTCTGTCCTGCAATGCCTGGCGCTCTTTCTCTATCTGCCAGCAGGCGGGCTGGTCTCACTCTACATCGTCAGCCTTGTCTTTGGCCTGAGCCAAGGCGGCATCGTGCCCAGCTACGCCCTGATCGTCCGCGAATATATGCCAGCAAAAGAGGCCGGCGCCCGTGTCGGATTTGTCCTGATGGCCACCATCATGGGCATGGCGCTGGGCGGCTGGCTCTCTGGTCAGATCTACGACATCACCGGCAGCTACCAATGGGCCTTTATCAACGGCATCCTGTGGAACGGGCTGAACATTGCGATCATGGTCTGGCTTCTGGCGCGCAGCAAACCGCGCCGCACACCAGGTGGCCCGGCTAAGGCAGCTTCGCCCGCCCCTCGGCCAGCTTGATCTGCTTTTGACGCTCGCGAAAGCGGCTCTTGTCCCAGTCTGAGGTCTGATCAAAGCAGTGGTGACAGCTCACCCCATGCTCATATTCCGCGCGCTCCATGTCTTCGGGCAGGATCGGCTGACGGCAGCCATGACACAGCACATGCGGCCCTTCCTCCAACCCGTGCCCCACGCTGACCCGCGCATCAAAAACGAAACACTCCCCGTCCCAGGTGCTTTCTTCCTGCGGCACCTCTTCGAGGTATTTCAAAATACCCCCTTTGAGGTGATAGACATCCTCAACCCCTTGCCCCAGCAAGTAGTTGGTGGATTTCTCACAGCGGATACCGCCGGTGCAGAACATCGCGATCTTCTTGTTGTGAAAGCGGTCTTTGTTGGCCTCCCACCAGGCGGGAAACTCACCAAAGCTCTTGGTCTGCGGGTCAATCGCGCCCTCAAAGGTGCCAATCGCCACCTCATAATCGTTGCGCGTGTCGATCACCGCCACATCCGGGCTTTGAATAAGCGCATTCCAGTCTTCTGGGGCCACGTAATGGCCAACCTTCGCCGCCGGATCGACATCCGGCTGGCCCATGGTCACGATCTCTTTTTTCAGGCGCACCTTCATGCGCGGAAAGGGTGGGGTCTCAGACGTGGCCTCTTTCCACTCCAGATCGGCACAGCCGGGCAGGGTGCGCAGATGCGCCAGCACCGCCTCAATCCCGGCCCTTGGCCCCGCAATCGTGCCGTTCACCCCCTCGCGTGCCAACAGCAGCGTGCCTTTGACCTCAGAAGCCAGGCACAGCGCCAACAGCGCAGGCTTCAGGGCGGCAGGATCTTCAAACCGGGTAAAGTGATAAAGGGCGGCAATGGTATACATGGCCGGGCAAATACGCCTCATAGGGTCTGTTACGCAAGAGGGGAGGGGGTAAAACCAGCGCATAGCCGCCTTGAAAGGAACGCAACATGCAGGCCCTCATCGTCATCGACGTCCAAAATGACTTCTGCCCCGGCGGGGCGCTCGCCGTGCCCGGCGGGGATGAGATTGTGGCGGGCATCAACGCGCTGATGGCCGATGCCGATGCGGTGATCCTGACCCAAGACTGGCACCCGGCGGGCCATTCCTCCTTTGCCTCCTCCCATGACGGTAAGGCAGCTTATGAGGTGATCCAAATGCCCTACGGGCCCCAAGTGCTCTGGCCCGATCACTGCATCCAAGGCAGCCTCGGCGCGCAATTCCATGCCAGTCTGGCCCAAGACCGTGCTGATTTGATCCTCCGCAAAGGCTACAACCCCGCCATCGATAGCTACTCGGCTTTCTTCGAAAACGACCACAAAACCCCCACGGGGTTAGAGGGCTACCTGCGCACCCGCGGCATCCAAAAGCTGACGATGGTCGGCCTGGCGCTGGATTTCTGCGTGAATTTCTCAGCAGTGGATGCCGCTAAGCTGGGCTTTGACGTGACCGTCCGCACGGACCTTTGCCGCGCGATTGACCTCGATGGGTCATTGGCTGCGGCGAAAGAAGGCATGGCAGCGGCAGGCGTCACCTTCACCTAACGCACGTCGGAAAATACGCATTTTCCGCCTCGCATGCTTCAAAGCATGCGCCCCCTGCCCGCAAGTGCTTGTTCCAGCCCCAAACTTGGGTCAAAAAGACATGCCCACAGGAGGACCATACCATGGTCGACATCGCCACCCGCGTCTGGAACCACAAATGGAAGATCGACCCCATCGTGCGGTCGCTCATCGACACGGATTTCTACAAACTCCTGATGTGTCAGTCGATCTTTCGCAACAAACCGGACACTACAGTCACCTTCTCGCTGATCAACCGCTCCAAACATGTGCCGCTGGCTGATCTTATCGATGAAGGTGAGCTGCGCGAACAACTCGATCACATCCGCTCACTCTCGCTCAGCAGGGGCGAATCCACCTGGCTGCGCGGCAACACCTTCTACGGCAAACGCCAGATGTTCCGCTCCGATTTCATGGAATGGTTTGAGGGCCTCAAACTTCCGCCCTACCACCTGGAGCGCAAAGGCGATCAGTACGAGCTTACCTTTGAGGGCAAATGGCACGAGGTCATGCTGTGGGAAATCCCCGCCCTCGCTGTGCTGATGGAACTGCGCGGCCGGTCTGTCCTGAACCGTATGGGCAAGTTTGAACTGCAAGTGCTTTATGCCCGCGCCATGACCCGTGTGTGGGAAAAGATCGAAGCGCTGCGCGACATCCCCAATCTGTCGATCGCGGATTTTGGCACCCGGCGGCGGCACTCCTACCTCTGGCAGGATTGGTGCGTCCAGGCCATGTCCGAAGGGCTGGGGGCCAATTTCACCGGCACCTCCAACTGCAAAATCGCCATGAGCCGTGAGGTCGAGGCCATCGGCACCAACGCCCATGAGTTGCCCATGGTCTATGCCGCGCTGGCGCAAGACGACGCAGCTCTGGCGCAAGCCCCCTATGATGTGCTCTCAGACTGGCACGAAGAACACGATGGCAACCTGCGCATCATTCTGCCCGATACCTACGGCACGCAAGGGTTCCTGGATAACGCACCGGACTGGCTCGCCGGTTGGACCGGCATCCGCATCGACAGCGGTGATCCCGCCACCGCCGCCAACATCGCGCTCAACTGGTGGCGCGACCGGGGCGAGGATCCGACCCAAAAGCGCGTCATCTTCAGCGATGGCCTCGACGTCGATAAAATCCGCGCCCTGCACGCCCAGTTTGCGGATAAGGTCAACGTCTCTTTCGGCTGGGGCACGCTGCTTACCAATGACTTCCGCCATCTGGTGCCGGATGACGCGCTGTCCCCCTTCTCTCTGGTCTGCAAGGCGGTTGAGGCCAATGGCCGCCCCACAGTCAAACTGTCAGACAACCCCAACAAGGCCATGGGCCCGACCTCAGAGATTGACCGCTACAAACGCGTCTTCGGCGTGGGCGCCCAACGCGCCGAAGCCGTGGTGGTCTAGCCCAACCGCACCACCACCCTCACACCCCGACGCCCGGCCTGAACCAAAGCGCACCCCCGCGCTTCATCTTTCCAATACAACTTACTTCCACCCTCACCACCCCCGCACCGGTGGCGTGGGCCCTCACACCCGCTTCATCCGTCGTTCCCGCCAGATGATCACCAGCCCTCCTGCAATGATCAAAAGCGCGCCGGGAAAAAGCTCGGCCCAAGGGGCCTCTCCGAAAAAAGCCAGCCCAGAGCAAAGGCAATCGGGATGCCAAAATAGCTGAACGGGGCCAAATCGCTCTGATCGGCCATGCGGTAGGCTGAAATCAGCAACAACACCGCACAACCCCCAAAGCAGCCCATCGCGGCAATCCACCCCAGATCGCTCCAGGCGCGTAGCGGGGAAAAGCCGTCCACGGCATAGGCCAGCACAAAGGCCCCAATACAAGCGATGCCCGAGGAATAGAGGTTGATCAGCGCCGTGGGCACCGCGTCATCCATCATCCGTGCCGTCACCCCCACCAGCGCATAACAAAACGCCGCCGTCAGCGGCAACAAAGCAGCGGCCGAAAACGTATCGCGCCCGGGCCCCATCACCAGCACCACGCCCACAAAGCCGATCAGCACCGCCCCCCAACGCACCGCTCCCACACGCTCGCCCAGCAGCGGCACAGCCAGCGCCACCAGGAAAAGCGCGTTGGCATAGGTGATGGTTGAGGCTGTCGCAAAACTCATCAGACCCAAAGACATGTAGAAAGTCAGCTGCGCCACCGTCAGGATCAACCCCCGCGATATCGCCAGCCGCCATTGGCGCACCTGCACCTGTCGCCCGTTGCGGTGCCATTCCGCTGACCCCCACAGCACCAAACCGGCAGGCACCAACCCCACAAGGTTGCGATAAGCTGACAGTTCCGCCGCCGAATAGGCGACCGATAGGTGTTTGATAATCAGCGCCATTGCGTCAAACAGGCAGATCGCCAGCAGGGAATAGAGGATCGCGAGGGTGGTGCGGGACATGGGGCTTTAGGCCTTGTGCAAAAGGCAGATTCGCCCAACGTACAGCCCAACCCGACGCATCGCCCGCACTTTATCGTGACTTTTCTGCGCAAAGTGCCCGTTTTGCCTGCGTAACATGTCGTAAATCCGCCTTGTGGTGCAGCAGCCAAAATGCGACATTCTGCCCGTTTGGTGTCCTGCTGTGTTGGCCTGTCCGACAGGGACCTAAGAGGGAATTCAGTAAAGGCAAATTTGCCCCAAGCTGAAGCCGCCCCCGCGACTGTATGCGGTGAGCCTACCCCATCTAGCCACTTGTCCTTGGCAATGCCCCGGGACAGGGAAGGCGGGAATAGGCCATGACCCGTAAGCCAGGAGACCTGCCAAACGCAGTGAAACAGAAATACCGTCGGGTGTGACGGTTAGGAGTACGATATGAAAACACTCTCGCGGATCGGCGTTTCTTTGCGCTGTTGTCTGGCGTTTGGGTGCATCTAAGCGCCTTTGACCGGTGCCACTGCATCGGTTTTCCTCCTCCCAGCAACAGCAAATGGATCTTTCCATGACAGCCACCCTTTACGTCTGCCTGACCTGCCGCGCAGGCCAAGACATCCCCGAAGGCGATGACCGCCCCGGCACCCTGCTGCACCAGGCCATCACGGCCCAGGACGCGCCAGAGGATGTGCAAATCCTCGGCGTCAAATGCCTTTCCGCCTGCTCGCAAGGCCCCGCTGTCGCACTCTCTGAGCCGGGCAAGTGGAGCTATGTCTATGGCCGGATGGAGCTCAGCGACGCGCCAGATATCCTCGCCGGTGCGGCCGCCTATGCTGCCACGCCAGATGGCCTGGTGCCCTGGCGCGAACGCCCCGAACAATTCCGCAAGCGCAGCCTTGCGCGCATCCCCCCTTTCACTCTGCCGCAGGAGGCCGCCGAATGAACGACCTGTCCAAAATCCCCGTCACCGTGATCACCGGTTTTCTGGGCTCTGGTAAAACCACCCTTATCCGCCATCTGATGACAAACGCGGGCGGACGCAAACTTGCTGTGCTCGTCAATGAATTTGGCACTGTCGGCGTGGACGGTGAGATCTTGAAATCCTGCGCGATTGAAGACTGCCCAGAGGAAAACATTGTGGAGCTGGCCAACGGCTGCATCTGCTGCACCGTGGCTGATGATTTTATCCCCACGATTGAGGCATTGATGGAACTGCCGACCAAGCCTGATCACATCCTGATCGAAACCTCAGGCCTGGCGCTGCCGAAACCTTTGCTCAAGGCCTTTGACTGGCCCGCCATCCGCTCCAAGATCACTGTGGACGGTGTGATCGCCCTGGCCGATGCCGAAGCGGTGGCCGATGGCCGCTTTGCCGCTGATGAACATGCGGTGCAGGAACAGCGTCTGGCGGATGAAAGCCTGGATCACGAAACGCCCCTGGCTGAGGTCTTTGAGGATCAAATCTCTTGCGCGGACATCATCCTGATGTCCAAAGCCGATCTGGCCGGTGATGCCGGTCTGGGCAAGGCCCGCCAGATCATCGAAGAGGAAAGCCCCCGCAAGGTGCCGATCCTGTCGATGAGCGAAGGCATCATTGACCCCAACGTGGTCCTGGGCCTGAACGCCAAGGCCGAAGACGATCTTGCCGCGCGCCCGTCGCACCACGATGGCCACCACGATCATGAACATGACGACTTTGAAACCATCGTCGTGCCTATGCCCGAAATGGATGATCCCGCCACCCTGGTGGCCGCCATCGAAAAGCTGGCCAAGGAACAGCACATCCTGCGGGTCAAAGGCTATGTCGCCATCACCGGCAAACCCATGCGCTTGCTGGTCCAGGCTGTGGGGGCCCGTGTGCGCCATCAATACGACCGCCCCTGGGGCGCAGATGCACGCCAAGGCCATCTGGTGGTGATTGCAGAGCATGATCACATCAACCCAGGTGCCATCCGCGCGGTTCTGGGCGCGTAGCCATGCACGTCGTCTTTCGCGACAGCCACGGGTTAGAGGATACCGAAACCCCCTATGATCCCGGGCAAACGCCCGCGGATCTGGTGGTGCTTTCGTTCTCCGACAGTGACCTGGGCGCTTTCGCGAAAGGCTGGCATCGGGGCGGCGGGCCCGAGGGCAAGCTGCCCACCTTGCGCCTGTGCAACCTCACCGCGCTGCGCCACCCGGCCAGCGTGGACAACTACGTCGAACAAACGCTGACCGGGGCCAAGGGCATCCTGATCCGCCTCATCGGCGGTGAAAACTATTGGCCCTACGGCATCATGCAGGTGCAGGATTTCGCCCGGCGGCATGACATCGCCCTGGCCGTCCTGCCCGCAGACGGGCGCGAAGACCCGGCATTGGACGCGCATTCCACGCTGCCTGTCTCAACCCTGCGCCGCCTGTCACACCTGTGCGATACCGGCGGCGCGGTTGCCGCGCAGGCGGCTCTGGCACAGCTTGCGCTGGCCGCTGGTTTCTACGCCGGGCCGGTGACCGGAACCAAAACCGTGCCCACCGCAGGCTATTACGCCCCGGACGCAGGCATCGTCACCCGCTGCCCCTTTGATCACACCGCCCCCGAAGGTGCACCGCTGATCGCGGTCACCTTCTACCGCAGCTACCTCACCGCCGCTGATACCGCCCCCATCGACGCGCTCATGCGCGAGATTGCCGCGCGGGGGTTCACGCCGCTTGGCCTCTTCGTGCCCTCGCTGAAATCTGAACCCGCCCGGGCGTTCCCGGCGCAGACCTTTGCCGCGCATCCGCCTGCCGCGATCATCAACGCCACCGCCTTTTCGGGCCGTGGGGGCGATAACACCTCGCCCCTTGATGCCCCGGGTGCGCCTGTCTTTCAGGTGGCCCTCTCCACCGCGCGCAAGAAAGACTGGGCCGAAAGCGAACGTGGCCTGTCGCCCGCCGATCTGGCCATGCATGTGGTGCTGCCAGAGGTGGATGGCCGCCTCTTCACCGGCGTCGTCAGCTTCAAGGCCCCCGAAAAACAAGATCCGCACCTCCAGTTCTCCCGCTTTTCCCACCGCGCCAATGCCGACCGGATCACGGCGGTGGTGGACCGCGTCGCAGGCTGGCTGCGTCTGGCCCAGACCGAAACGGCAAAGCGCAAGCTGGCCCTTGTCCTGTCCACCTATCCGGGTCGCGAGGATCAGATCGCCCATGCCGTGGGCCTGGATGCGCTGGCCTCGACCGAGGATATGCTGCTGAGCCTCGCACAGGCAGGCTACAGCACCACACCGCAGATCGGCTTTGGCAAGAGCCTGCCGCAAAGTACCATCGCCTGGTCCCTGGCTGAGTATGAGACAGCGCTGCAAACCTTGCCCGAGGCGCTGCGCCAAGACCTGCACACCGCCTGGGGTGATCCCACCACTGACCCGCTTTTTGCCAACGGCGCGTTCCACTTTCCGGCGCAATCCTGCGGCAACGCGCTGGTGGCCTTGCAGCCGGAACGCGGGGCCATCGCCCAACGCGATACCGATTACCACGACCTCGCGCGCGTGCCACGCCATTCCTACGTGGCCTTCTATCTGTGGCTCCGCGCACAGGGCATGCACGCGCTGGTACACATCGGCGCCCATGGCACGCTTGAATGGCTGCCGGGCAAGGCGGTTGCCCTTTCGGACACCTGCTGGCCAGAGGCGCTAACCGGCGATCTGCCGGTGATCTATCCGTTTATCGTGAATGACCCCGGCGAAGCCGCCCAGGCCAAACGCCGCATTGGCGCGCTGACGCTGGGCCACTTGCCGCCGCCGATGAAGGACAGTGCAACGCCCGACGCGCTGTTGCATCTGGAACGGCTGCTGGATGAATACTCCACCGCCGACGGGCTGGACCCCGCGCGCCGCGACCGGCTGGTCGACACCATCCGCGCCGAGGCACAGGCCGCAGGCGTGGAGGAGGATCTGGGCCTCACCCCCGACGCCTGCATGGCAGAGGCGATCACCCGCATTGACCGCTTTGTCTGCGACATCAAAGAAAGCCAATATGGCGACGGGTTGCATATCTTTGGTGCGGGGCAGGGCGAAACCGACGGTCTTTTGAACGCGCTCGCTGGCAAACGGATTGAGGCAGGCCCCTCCGGCTCCCCCTACCGGGGCCGGTCCGATGTGCTGCCCACCGGGCGGAACCTTTTTGCCGTGGACCCGCGCAGCGTGCCGACCCGTGCGGCCCACGCCCAAGGCGTCAAAATCGCTGAAGAACTGATCCGCCGCCATCTGCAAGACGAAGGTGACTACCCACGCGGCTTGGTGGTGGACCTCTGGGGGTCCGCCACCATGCGCACGGCGGGCGAGGAGGTTGCCATGGCCCTGCATCTGGCGGGGCTGGCACCCAAATGGGACGACGGCTCCGAACGGGTCAGCGGGTTTGAGATTTTGCCGCTGACGCTGCTCAATCGCCCACGCATCGACGTGACCTTGCGTATCTCGGGCCTTTTCCGTGATGTCTTTCCCGGCCTCAGCCAGCTTTTTGAGGCCGGCGCCCCGGCCCTGGCCGAGCGGGAAGAAGCGCCTGACATGAACCCCTACTGTGTCAAAACCCCGCGTGTCTTTGGCCCCAAGCCGGGGCTTTACGGCATGAACATGGAAGCGGCGATGCTGGATTACTCCGCCGAAGGGCGCGCGGCGGCGGGTGAGGCCTGGCTCAGCGCGTCGGAATGGGCCATCGACGCAGCAGGCGAGGCGACCCAGAACCGCGCCGCCCTTGAGGCGCGGCTCAGCCAGGCGGACAGCTTCGCCCATATCCAGGACCTGACAGAAAGCGACGTGCTTCTGGCCTCAGATTACGCCAGCCACGAAGGCGGCTTCGCGGCGGCAATGGCGCATCTGGGGGCGGCCAAGCCCAGCATGTATCACGTGGACACCACCAAGCTTGGCACGCCCCGCGCCCGCACCATGGCCGAGGAGATCGCCCGCGTGGTCCGCGCCCGCGCGGCCAACCCTGACTGGGCCAGCGGCATGATGCGCCATGCGTTCCGCGGTGCGGCTGAGATTGCCGCCACGCTCGACAACCTTGCCGCCTTTGCGCACCTAACGCGTGAGGTGCCTGGGCATCTTTTTGACCTCTATTATGACGCCACGCTGGGCCGCGCTGATCTGGTGGCGTTTATGGCAGAGGAAAACCCAAAGGCGCTGGAAGAGATGCGCAGCCGCTTTGCTGCCCTGCGCGCCGCAGGCCTTTGGGTCACGCGCCGCAACTCGATCTCTGCGCAGCTGGATGCAGCTGAATGACCGCGCCTTTGGTCAAAGGCTACTGCCCCGGCGCGCTACACCCGATGATGTCCGGCGACGGGCTGGTGGTGCGCATCCGCCCCTTCAACGGCACGCTGAGTGCGGCACAGATCACCGGCATCGCGGCCCTCTCGGCGCGTTTCGGCAATGGTATCCTCGATCTGTCGAGCCGCGCCAACGTCCAGCTGCGCGGCGTGTCGCCTGAGGGTCACGCGCCCCTCATCGAAGGGCTGCGCGCGCTGGATCTGATTGACGCCAGCACGGCCATCGAAAGCCGCCGCAACATCCTCGTTACCCCCTTCCGCGATCCGCTGGCAGAGACGCTCAGCACCCGCCTGACCGCCGTGCTCAGCCAGCCAGACGCGCCTGCGCTGCCGCATAAGTTTGGCTTTGCCATCGACACCGGTGCCACCCCCGTTCTGCAAACCGCCTCTGCTGACATCCGGCTTGAGCGGGCGGCAGACGGCACCCTGTTGCTGGCGGCTGAGGGCCTGCAACAGGCGAAACCTATCCATCCCGATGAGAGCATCGAAGAGGCCATCGCTCTGGCCCATTGGTTCATGGCCCACCGCCAGGATGAAACCCGCCTGGCCAAGCTTTCTACCCTCAGCGATCTGTCAGGCTTCACCACACCCCGCCAAACCCAAAGCTATGCGCCCCAGCCCGGTGCGACAGAGCGCGGCATGCTTATCGGCTGCGCTTTTGGGCAACTCACCTCAGATACCTTTGCCGCCCTTGCCCCGCTGGCCCCGCTGCATGTCACGCCTTGGCGTATGGTCTTGACCCAGGCCGCCCAGCCTCTGCCGCAAACTGAGGGGTTGATCACTGATCCCGCCAACCCGCTTTTGCGCATCACCGCCTGCACCGGCGCGCCCGCCTGCGACCAGGCCCAGGGCGACACGCGCCAAACCGCCCGCGCCCTCGCGCCTCATCTGCAACCAACCCAAACCCTGCATATCTCAGGCTGTGCCAAAGGCTGCGCGCATCCCAAACCTGCGCCTGTGACACTCATCGCCACAGCGCACGGTTTTGATCTTGTCAAACAGGGCCGCGCGGGCGACACCCCAGCGGCCACTGCGCTCAGCACAACCGAACTTCTCAAGGCTCTTTGAATGCCCCATAGCTACATCACAGACGGCGCGGAAATTTACCGCCAGTCCTTTGCCACCATCCGGTCAGAGGCCAATCTGGCCCGCTTCACCCCCGAAGAGGAAATCGTGACCGTCCGCATGATCCATGCCGCGGGCATGGTCGGGCTGGAAGAGCATGTGCAATTCTCAGACGGTATGGCCATCGCCGCCCGTGCGGCGCTGGAGGCAGGCGCGCCCATCCTTTGTGATGCCTATATGGTCAGCGAAGGCATCACCCGCAAACGTCTGCCCGCCGACAATGAGGTGATCTGCACTCTGCGCGACCCAAAGGTGCCGGGCATGGCCAAGGATATGGCCAATACCCGCTCTGCCGCAGCACTTGAGCTGTGGCGTCCGCATCTCGCCGGCGCGGTGGTAGCGATCGGCAATGCGCCCACAGCGCTTTTCCACCTGCTCAACATGTTGGAAGACCCCGACTGCCCGCGCCCTGCTGCCATCATCGGCTGCCCCGTGGGGTTCATTGGGGCGGCGGAGTCCAAAGAGGCGCTGATGCAGGATCTGCCGGTGCCTTCCATGATCGTCCAGGGCCGCCTGGGCGGGTCCGCCATCACCGTCGCCGCCGTGAACGCGCTGGCCAGCCGAGTGGAGTAAAGACATGGGCAAAATCATCTGTGCGGGCCTCGGCCCCGGCGATCCGGAATTGATGAGCGTCAAGGCCGACCGCGCCATCCGCGGGGCCAAACATCTGGCGTTTTTCCGCAAAAAAGGCCGCGCCGGACAGGCCCGCACCATCGTCAAAGACATGCTGCGCGCGGATGTCACCGAATACCCGATGGAATATCCCGTCACCACCGAACTGCGTTTTGACAGCGAAGAATACCGCCAGCTGATGGTCGATTTCTACGCCGAATGGTCAGCGCGGCTTGAGGCGCTGGCCAAGGATCACGATGTCGTCGTCCTTTGCGAAGGTGATCCGCTTTTCTATGGCTCTTTCATGCATCTGCACACCCGCCTTCAGGGTCGTGCCGAGGTTGAGGTCATCCCCGCCACCCCCGGCATGGTCGGCTGTTGGAATGCGATCGACACGCCTTTTACCTGGGGCGACGATGTAATGACCGTGCTGATGGGCACCCTGCCAGAGGCGGATTTGGTCACCCACATGAAAGCTGCTGACGCGTTGGTGGTGATGAAGACGGGCCGTAACCTACCCACCGTAAAACGCGCGCTGGCCGCTGCGGGGCGGCTGGATGACGCGTGGTTGGTGGAAAAAGGCACCATGCCGGGCGAACGCATCGCCAAGCTGGCTGAGGTGGCCGAGGATGATTGCCCCTATTTCGCTATCGTATTGGTACACGGCCAAGGCCGCCGCCCGGAAGCGGCTGAATGACCGGCTGGGTCGCCATCGCGGGCCTTGGCCCCGGCGATGACGCCTTGGTCACGCCCGAGGTATCCGCCGCTCTGGCAGAGGCCACGGATATCATCGGCTACATCCCTTATGTCGCCCGCGTGGCCGAACGGCCCGGCCTCACCCTGCATCCCACGGACAACCGGGTCGAGCTGGACCGCGCGTTGCATGCGCTGCAACTGGCCAGCGACGGGGCGCGGGTGGTTGTTGTCTCCTCTGGCGATCCGGGCGTTTTTGCCATGGCTTCTGCTGTGTTCGAGGCTGTTGAGGCGCATCCTGACTACACCGCAACAGACATCCGCGTCCTGCCCGGCATCACCGCGATGCTGGCCGCTGCCGCCGCCGCAGGCGCGCCCCTGGGGCATGATTTCTGCGCGATCAATCTTAGCGATAATCTCAAGCCGTGGGATCTGATCGAACACCGCCTGCGCATGGCCGCGCGGGGGGATTTTGCGATGGCCTTTTATAACCCCCGCTCCAAATCCCGCCCCGAAGGCTTTGAAAAAACCCTCCAGATCCTGCGCGAAGAATGCGAACCTGAACGGCTGATTACCTTCGCGCGCGCCGTCACCAAACCCGATCAACATCTCAGCACTGTTCCCCTGTCTCAGGCGACGCCTGAGATGGCGGATATGCAAACCGTGGTGATTGTCGGCAACAGCGCCACGCGCCGCGTGGGGCGCTATGTTTATACGCCCAGGTCGGCCTCATGACCCAGCCAGCGCAGCGCCTCTGCCGCGTCGCGCAAGACGCAGGTGCCGGGCACCTCTGGCCGGGCGGCCATCAGCACGGGCAGGCCCAGGGCGCGTGCCGCCTCCAACTTGGCGCGGGCACCCGCGCCGCCGCTGTTCTTGGCCACCACATGGGTGATGCCATGATCCACCATCAAGGCGCGATCCCCGGCCACATCAAAAGGGCCACGGGCCAAGACCACACGGGTATCCGGCAACGGCAAAGGGGCATCGGGCGGATCCACCAGGCGCAGCAGATAGTGGTGCTGGGGCTTGGCCGCAAACAGACCGATGTGCTGTTTGCCGATGGCCAGAAACACCCGCGCCGGGGCGCTTGGCAGGGCGGCGGGGATGTCCTCCAGCGCTGCGAACTCTTGCCAGTTGTCACCCGCGCCGGGCGTCCAGGCGGGCCGCTCCAACCGGCTGAGCGGCAGGTCGCAGGCGGTGCAGGCGTCAAAGGCATTCCGGCTCATCCCGGCGGCAAAGGGATGGGTGGCGTCGATCACATGGCTGATCCGCTCGGCCTTCAGATAGGCCACCAAACCCGCCACCCCGCCAAAGCCGCCGACCCGCGTGGGCAAGGGTTGCGCCACTGGCGCTGCGGTGCGCCCGGCATAGGAAAACACCGCCTCGATCCCGGCCCCGGCCAAGGCTTCGGCCAGGCGGCTGGCTTCCGTGGTGCCTCCAAGCAGAAGGACGCGCATCATGGGTGATCCTTGGCTGACGATCATTGGGATGGCCGACGATAGCGCGGCGGCACTTGCCCCTGCAAGCCGCCAAGCGCTGGAGGAGGCCGTGACCATCATCGGCGGTCCCCGTCATCTCGCGTTGGTCGGGGCAGGGGACAAAGGCCAGCCTTGGCCGGTGCCCTTTTCGACCCAAGCTGTGCTGGCAGCCAAAGGCAGGCCCACCGTTGTGCTCGCCTCCGGCGATCCATTTTGGTTCGGCGCAGGCGGCAGCCTGACCGCTGATCTGGAGCCCAGCGATTGGACGGTGCACCCCGCGCCCTCTACCTTCTCCCTTGTGGCGGGGGCTTTGGGCTGGCGGATGGAGGAGATTACCTGCCACGGCCTGCACGCCGCCCCGTTTGAAAACCTCCGCCGCGCGCTGTCCCCGCGGGGGCGTCTGATTTGCCTGGTCCGCGACGGCACCGCGCCTGCCGTGCTGGCGGACTACCTCACCACCCAAGGTGCAGGGGCCGCCCAGTTGCACATCTGCGAACGCATGGGCGGGCCGCATCAACGCCTGCGCCACACCACAGCGGCCCAGTTCGACATCACCGACATCGCAGCCCCCGTGGCTGTGGCCGTCGAGCTGCCCGCAGATGTCGGCCTCTCGCGCGCCTCCGGCCTGCCAGATGACGCCTTTACCCACGACGGCCAGATCACCAAACGCCCGGTGCGCGCGCTGACGCTTTCTGCGCTGGCGCCGCGTCCCGGCGAAAGCCTGTGGGACATCGGCGCGGGCTCCGGCTCCATCGCGGTGGAATGGTGCCTGGCGGGGGGTACTGCGACCGCGTTTGAGTTGAAACCCGCGCGTGCTGCCAACATTGCCCAGAACATCGCGGATTTCGGCATCAGCCACCGCATGGCCGTCATCGAAGGCCCGTCAACCCAGACCATCACCGATCAAACACCCCCCGATGCCGTCTTCATCGGCGGCGGCGGCACGCTCGCGCTTTTCGCGCAGCTCTTTGAGATTTTGCCAAGCGGCACCCGCCTTGTCGCCAACGGCGTGACGCTTGAAACGGAGATGCTGTTGGCGCAGCTGCACGCGGATCATGGCGGCACCCTCTTGCGCATCGAACTGGCCGAGGCGCAGCCTCTGGGCCGCTTGCGCGGCTGGCAGCCCGCACGCCCCATCGTGCAATGGGCGGTGACGCTGTGAGGGTCGTGGGCCTCGGATTTCGGGCAGCAGCAGAGCTGAGCAGCCTGCAAGACGCTCTGGCCCAAGCGCTGGCCAACGCGGGCCAACCCAAGATCGACGCCCTGGTCACAGAGGCCGCCAAATCCCGCGAGGCTGTGTTCAAGGACTGCGCCCAAACGCTGGGCTTGCCGGGGCTGGGTATCGCCCAGACCGACCTGGCGCAGATGATTACACCCACCCAATCCGCGCGCATTCAGGACCAATTCGGCACCGGATCCCTGGCCGAGGCCGCAGCCCTGGCTGCCGCCGGTCCCTCCGCCCGCCTTATTGCCGTGCGCGTTGTCTCAAGCGATGGTAAAGCCACCGCTGCCATTGCGGAAAGTTAAGGAATCACGCCATGACCGTCCATTTCATCGGCGCAGGCCCCGGTGCCCCGGATCTGATCACCCTGCGGGGGCGCGACCTGATCGCGGCCTGCCCGGTCTGCCTTTATGCCGGATCACTGGTGCCTGAGGCGCTGCTGTCGCATTGCCCCGAAGGGGCCAAGATCGTGAACACCGCGCGCATGTCTCTGGATGAGATCATGGCAGAGATCACCGCCGCCCATGCCGCAGGCCAGGACATCGCGCGTCTGCATTCAGGCGACCTGTCCGTCTGGTCCGCGATGGGCGAACAGCTGCGCCGCCTGCGTGCGCTGGACATCCCCTATGACGTCACGCCCGGCGTGCCCTCTTTCGCCGCTGCGGCCGCGACGTTGAACGCGGAACTGACGCTGCCGGGCGTGGCCCAATCTGTTGTGCTGACCCGCACCTCGGGCCGCGCCACCGCGATGCCCGAGGGTGAGGCGCTGGAGAATTTCGCCAAGACCGGCGCGACCCTGGCCATTCACTTGTCTGTGCACATCCTTGATAAGGTCGTCACCGATCTGACGCCGCACTACGGGCCGGATTGCCCGGTGGCCTTGGTCTGGCGCGCCAGCTGGCCGGATGAACGTGTGGTCAAGGCAACGCTCGCCACCCTGCAAACCGCCATCGGCGCTGAGATGGAGCGCACGGCGCTCATTCTGGTGGGTCATGCCATCGGGTCTGAGGATTTTGGCGAAAGCAGGCTCTATGCCGGAGACTATGACCGCCGCTTCCGCCCCGTGGGCACCGCGCCCCGCTTTCCGGAGACCGCAGAATGATCCCCCCCGGTTTGATGATCTCTGCGCCCTCATCGGGCACGGGCAAAACCACATTGATGTTGGGGCTTTTGGCGGCCTACCGCGCGCAGGGCGTGCAGGTGCAGCCGTTCAAAAGCGGGCCGGATTACATTGACCCGGCGTTTCACACGGCAGCCTCTGGGCGGGCGTCATTTAACGTCGACAGTTGGTCGATGGACCTGCCTGCGATCCACGGTCTGATCGGCAATGCTGAGGGCGCGGATCTGATCTTGGCCGAAGGCTCTATGGGCCTTTTTGATGGGGTCGCGCTTCCCGGTGCCTGTGGCAACGGGGCCAGCGCGGATATCGCGGCGCATATGGGTTGGCCCGTGGTGCTGGTGCTGGATGTGAGCGGTGCCGCCCAATCGGTGGCCGCCACCGCGCTGGGGTTCAAGATGATGCGCCCGGACGTGAAGCTGGCGGGTGTGGTGCTGAACCGCGTCGCCTCTCCCCGGCATGAAACCTTGGTGCGCGTCGGCATGGAGGCTGCGGGCGTCACGGTGTTGGGCGCGCTGCCCCGCCGCAAAGAGATTGAGCTGCCCGAACGCCACCTGGGGCTGGTGCAAGCGGGTGAGCAAGAAAACCTACCCGAGATCTTGGCCGAAGCCGCCGCCTTTGTGGGGGCCCATGTTGATCTGAACGCGCTGCGCGAGGCGGCAGCCGGTGTGATGCAGGCGGCCCCGCCTCCGGCGAAAGTTGTCCCCCCGGGGATGCGCATCGCCTTGGCCAAAGACGACGCCTTTGCTTTCGTCTATCCGCATCTGATCGCCGGATGGCGCGCTGCCGGGGCTGAGGTTTTGCCCTTTTCGCCGCTGGCGGATCAAGCGCCTGATCCCAGCGCTGATGTCTGCTGGCTGCCCGGCGGCTACCCTGAGCTGCACGCGGGCGTTCTGGCCCAGTGCTGAGACCTTTCGCACAGGCATCCAAAGCTTTGCCCAGACCAAACCGGTGCATGGCGAATGCGGGGGCTATATGGCGATGGGCGCGGCCCTCGTTGACAAGGAAGGCACGCGCCACCAGATGGCCGGCCTGCTGAACCTGGTGACCTCTTTTGAGAAACGCAAATTCCACCTGGGCTACCGCAAGGCCACGCTGAACGCCGGGGTGCCGGGCCATGGCCCTCAGACGCGGTTGCGCGGGCATGAGTTCCACTATGCCACCATCCTCGAAGAGCCGGACGCGCCCCTGGCCAAGATCACCGACAGCAACGACATCGACGTGGCCGAAACCGGATCTGTGCGCGACTTTAACGGCGGGGGCCGGGCCACAGGCACCTTCTTTCATCTGATTTCGGAGCAGGCATGAGCGGCTTTGTCTCTTTCGTCTCTTCTGGTCCGGGCGATCCGGAATTGCTGACGGTTAAGGCCGTGGACCGGCTGCAAAAAGCCGAGGTTGTGCTGTTTGATGATCTCAGCGCGGGCCCCATTCTGGAGCACGCAGGGCCGGAGGCCGATCTGATTGGTGTGGGCAAACGCGCCGGGCGCGCCTCTCCCAAACAGCACCATGTCTCACAGGTCTTGGTGGATCATGCGGTGGCGGGGATGCGCGTTGTGCGTCTCAAGTCAGGCGACAGCGGCATGTTCGGACGGCTTGAGGAAGAGATTGTCGCGCTGCAGGCCGCAGGCATCCCGTTTGAGATCATTCCCGGCGTCACCTCAGCCTCTGCCGCGGCGGCGACGGCGGGCATCCCGCTGACCCGCAGGCTGACCGCGCGGCGGGTGCAGTTCATCACCGGGGCGGATGTGACCGGTGATCTGCCCGCCGATGTGAACATGGCCGCGCTGGCCGATCCGATGGCCACCACAGTGGTCTATATGGGCAAGCGCACCTTTCCCGGCCTGGTGCAGCGGTTGATCGAACATGGCCTGCCCGGCGACACGCCCGCGATGCTGGCCGAAGCCGTCTCAACCCCCGCCGAAAAGGTGACGCGCCATACCATCGCCACCCTGGCCGCGCATCTGGAGACAACCACCAGCACCACGCCCGCGTTGATCTTTTACGGCCCGCTGGCAGAGCTTGACGGATGAAAGCGCTGACGCTGATTGGGATCGGGACGGGCAACCCCGATCATCTGACCTTGCAGGCGATCAAGGCGATCAACGCCCAAGATCTGATCCTAATCCCCCGCAAGGGGGCGGGCAAAGCCGATCTGGCAGAGCTGCGGCGCGCCATCTGTGACGATGTGCTGACCAACGCGGCCACGCAGATCATCGAATTTGACTTGCCCGTGCGCGACGAGGCGACCACCGATTACCGCCAGCGTGTGGACGATTGGCACGACGCGATTGCACTGGCCTGGCAAGAGGCGATGGCGCAGGTGCCGGGGGCCGAGGCGGTGGCGCTGTTGGTCTGGGGTGATCCGTCGCTTTATGACAGCACACTTAGGATCGCCGCGCGGCTGAACCCGCAGCCGCAGATGCAGGTGATCCCCGGCATCACATCGCTGCAGGCCCTCACCGCCGCCCATGCCATCCCGATCAATGAGATTGGCGCGCCCTTTACGGTGACGACAGGACGCCAACTGCGCGACGCAGGCTGGCCCGAGGGGGTGGAGACGATTGCCGTCATGCTGGATGGTGCGTGTGCGTTCCAGACCTTGCCGCAGGATCAGTTCCACATATGGTGGGGCGGTTATGTCGGCATGAAAGAGCAGATCATCTGTGAAGGCCCGCTGGCCGAGGTGAGCGCCCAGATCATTGAGATGCGCGCCCAGGCGCGGGCTGATCATGGCTGGATCATGGACATTTATGTGTTGCGCAAGCTGGGGTGAGCCCTTGTCCCCGCGGGGACAGAGTGGGGTTCTGATTTGGAATCAGGCCTTTAGGGGTGTGGTTAACACTTAAGTAGGAATTACAGGCGCTTACTGCAAAACGCATTGCATCCGGTGCAGCTGTCGTATCGCAGAACCCCTTTGAAATCATCCATGCGAGTCAGCGCGCGCGCGTTAGGTTTGTGCATTTCCGTTTAGTCCCCTGGGTCCACCTTGCCGCGAAGCGATTTCACCTCACCGCGCACTTTCTTGGCCTTCAACCGCCGTTTTTTTGAGCCCAGCGTGGGCCGCGTGGCGATGCGGCGTTTTGGTGGCGTCAGCGCCTTTTTGATCAGCTCCACCAGCCTTTCGCGAGCGATGTCGCGGTTGCGGGCCTGGCTGCGGGTTTCATCACACTGGATGATCAGCGCGCCTTCGTTGGTCCAGCGCCGTCCGGCCAGCCGTTTCAGTCGGGATTTGACGGGGCCGGGCAGGGAAGGCGATGTCGCGGCCTCAAACCTAAGTTCAACCGCTGTGGCAACCTTGTTCACGTTCTGCCCACCGGGACCAGAGGCGCGGACGAACTGTTCGGTCAGTTCCCAATCCTGAATTTGAATGTTGTCTGAGACATGCAGCATGGGGGCGTTTTCTCATACCTCAGAGGAAGACGCAAAATACGAAAAGGGCCGCCCCAAGGTTGGGCGGCCCAATCGAATGGTTGTAGGAGGGGGTCGGTTAGACCGAAGCCCACTCAGGAGTTAACCCGTCAAGGGCTGCCTTAACGGATATCCTCCCAAGCTGTTCCGACACCTCGCTCCAGTACCTTTCTCGACACTAGATCACCTCCTTTTCATTTGTTGAACTCACCCTCAGGGTTGCACAGCTTTTGGCAACCGCAAAGAACTTTTTTCGGTGGTGCCGCAAAATGTTGTTTTGCCGCACCTTCGGTTCACTAGAAGTAGGTGGTGTGTCTTTTTGTTAGGCGGCGGGTTGCGCCGCCTAACACTGACGATGATTTACGCGGTCAGCCGTGCGGTGATCACCCGGAACGGGATCAGCGCAATCAGGGCAATCGACAGTTTGACCGCCCAGTCTGCCACGGCCAGCGACACCCAAAGCGGGGCCACAGGACCGCTGCCCAACAATGGCACCGCCTCTGCCGCCCAGGACACATCGGTGGCCGGGTGGATAAAGCTAAGCGCGCCAGAGAACGCGATGGAGAAGAAGAGTGCCGTATCCAGCGTGGAGCCGATCAGCGTGCTGACCAAAGGCGCACGCCACCATGCGCCGTTTTTCAACGCGGCAAAGACGGAGACGTCGATCAGCTGGGCCACCAAGAACGCCACACCAGAGCCAACCGCGATGCGCAGGGTGACCAGTGGGCCAAACTCCCCCATGATCTGGGTGCCAATCAGCGAACAGATCAGCCCCACAACAAAGCCTACCAGCACCACCCGGCGCGCAGCAGAGGTGCCGTAGACCCGGTTCATGATGTCAGTGACCAAAAAGGCCAGCGGATAGGTAAAGGCGCCGTATGTCAGCCAATTGCCATAGAGAAACTGAACCAGGATGTTTGAGGCCACGACGATGGCGGCCATGGCAATAATGCCGGGAAGGTATGTGCGTGTCATATGTGAACCGTTTTGTACAAGGGTGCGGCGACTTGGCCTGCGGGCATCGCAGACCGCGCGGCTATAGGCCCTTGGCGCGCGCGGCGCAAGTCATTCGTTCACGATGAATTCGACGATCTGCGTCTTTTGGACGGGCAAAAAGTTGTCGTCAGAGACAAGCGTCAGGCGGGTTCTGCTCTGGCTGTCGGTCCAGGTGGACAGGCCTTCGAGGTTGTCAAAAAAGCCCGGTGCGGTGGTTAGCAGTGTCCGTTCTGTCGGCGGGGTGGTGGAGACATCGATTTGCCGGATGCGGCTGCGAAACCCCAAAAGGCTGGTGCCGCGCTCCAACAGGTACAGCTGCCCTCGCGCGTCGAAATCCGCCCCCACCGGCGAAAAGATCGGATCGCGGGGGATCTGGCCCAGGATCAGCCAGCGGTCGTAATCAAGCACGTAAAGCGGGATTGCGGCGTTGTCGTCCTCAGCGTCTTCGGACAGCATGAAAAGCCTGCCGTCCGGGTGAATGGCAAGCGCCTCAAGGCCGGCGTTGTTGGGAAAGCGGTCAAAGGCTTCGGCACCGGGCAAGGGGTCTGTCAGCTGCGTGATCGGATCCAGATGGGCAAGCCTGTGCTGCTGTTCGAAGGTGACAAACGCCTCGCCCGTTGTGTGCACGGCCAACCCTTCGGCGTCGCGCATCTTGCCCCGCAGCGGGTTGCCGTTGCTGTGCTTGAGCGGCAAGTACGACCGCAGGCCAAGCCCTGTGAGGTGATCCGCCTGGCGTATCAGGTCCACCACGATGAGCGTCCCCTTATCCGTCACGATCAACGCCTGACTGCCGTCTGGCAACACCTCAATACCCGACAGGCCCCCAAACCACGGAGCGGTGTGGTCCCATTCAAGATTGGCATCCAGCGTCAGAAAGGGTTGCGCCTGCGCCGGGGCCGCCAGCCAAAGGGCGGCCGCGACAAGCGTTCGGATCAGAGGTTTCAGTTTTCCAGCACCGCTTTGCATTGAATGGGCAGATCGGCCAGCAGGACCTCACGCCGTGGTTTGGGCTTGGGCGCATTGGGGTCCGGGGGCGGCGGGTTCAGGATGTTGCGCTGCCATTCGCGCGCATCTGCGCAGCCGTCGCCAGGGGGCGGCGGATCTTGCTCAGTGCAGGTGGCATCGCCCGCAGGGCAGGCAAGCCGGATATGGAAGTGATAGTGGTGGCCGTACCAGGGGCGGATTTTACGCAACCAGCGCCGGTCGCCTTTTTCGTCGTTGCACATCTGAACCTTGGCCCCGGGGAACACCAGAATACGCGTGGTGCGTGGGTCTTTGGCCGCCGCTTTCAGGATCTCATGATGGCCCTTTGTCCAGGCATCGTTCACATAGGCCCCTTTGGCCCGCCGGGTGGAGATGGACGACAGTTTTTCGCGTTCCGAACGGGACAAGTTCAACCGCTTGGGCGGCAACATCCAGACGTCAGCATCCAATCCGCTTTGATGGCTCACATGGCCGGACACAGGCCCACCGCGCGGCTGGCTGAGATCGCCAATATAAAGCCCCTCCCAACCGGGCTGCGCAGCAGCAACAGCAGAGAGCTTTTTGAGAAAATCAATCGTCTGCGGATGCGACCAGTTGCGGTTGCGTGACAGGCGCATGGCCTGCCAGGTTGGCCCTGTTTCCGGCAGTTCAACACCGCCTGCCAGACAGCCTTTGGAATGCCCGCCGATGGGCTTTGGCGCCTGCGCAGAGGGCAGCGGTTTGGCGGCAAAGAAGGCGCGCGCAGGCGAATTGCTTTGCGCCCCGCCCGAGGTGCCGATGGTGGGCAAAACAATCCGCTCACCGCTGATATCGCGGCCCCCTGTGCTACAAGACGCAAGGGCAACGGTCAGGGCCGCGCAGGCCAACAGGCGGGTAAGGATCATGACACGACATCTCCGTCTTTGTTGACCCATGCTAACAGGATCAACCCGGCCAGGAACAGGAAAATCACCGGCGAAATGCCGATGCGCGCGCTTTCACTCACCGTGGTGACAACGCCGATCAAAAGCGGGGCCAAAAAGGCGGTGGCGCGTCCCGACAGGCCATAAAGGCCGAAGTATTCGGTCGCACTTTCTTCTTCGCAATGGCGCACCATCAGTGACCGGCTGGCAGATTGCAGCACACCGCCCATACCGCCGATCAGCACACCGCAGATCATAAAGATCATATCCGGCAGGCCCGAGCCTGGAGGCAGCGCGCGTCCGAAAAGCGCGGTGGGTGTGAGATTGACGATGGTCAGGCAAACGCCCATCAGCACAAAGATCGTCAGGATGATCACAGGTTTCGGCCCAAAGCGCCGGTCGGCAAAGCCCCCCAGATAGCTAAAGACCGCCGCCCCGATGGCGGCGACCACACCAAAGGCACCGATCTGCGCGACCTCCCAATTCAGTACCAGCGCGGCATAGACCCCGCCAAAGGCGTAAAGCCCGTTCAACGCATCGCGGTAAAGCATGGACGAGACCAGATAGAAACCAAGGCTTTTGCGGTGCACCAACCCTTTGATGGAGGCGATCACACTGCCAACGGCGGCACCAAAGCTGGCCTTTCGGTGATCTGTGCGCACCTCGCGGACCCAAAGGAAATAGGGGATCATAAAGACCGCAAACCAAAGGGCGGCGATAGGCCCGGTCAGCCGGGTGCCTTCGCGCGCGGCGGGATCCATGCCAAAGGCGGGATCAAACCCCAAGATGGTCTGGCCGTTGGGTTGTTCCACCACAAAGCCCAGCACCAGGATAAGGGCTGCGACACCGCCAAGATAGCCAAAGGCAAAGCCTGAGCCTGAGATTTTGCCGATCTCTTCTTTTGTACCAAGCCCGGGCAGTTGGGCATTGATAAAGATCAGCGCATATTCCGCCCCGATAAAGCCCAGCCCAAAGGCCGCCAGCATCCAATACAGGTTGCTGGCATCTGGATCGGTAAACCACAGCAAAGATGCGCCGATCACATACATCAGGCTAAAGGCCGCAATCCACGGCATCTTGCGCCCTGAGCTGTCTGCCATGGCCCCAAATATCGGCGCCGCCAGCGCAATGGTTAGCCCGTAAATCGCCGTGCTCCAGGCCCAGGTGGCTTGCGCGCGCGCATCAGCGGCCCCTTCGTCCAGGCCCAGCCCCAGGAAATAGGTCGCCGCAATGGCAGCAAAGAAGGGACCAAAAATAAAGGTGTTCAGGACCGTGTGATAGGGCTGGCTGGCCCAATCAAAGAAATACCATCCCCAAATGCGCTTGCGCGGTGAGATCCCACTCATCCTCAGCCCCCCTTGTTGGGCTAACGTAGAACAGGGCTTGGCCCTTGCCGCAAGAGACTTCGCCCGCACGGCTGCGCCACCGCGACATTTGGCACCCGGAAATTCAGTATTCTGAACGCCATAGCCCTTGCACTGCGGCGCGCAAAAAGTAAGCTAGGGTCCCTGACGACGACTGACGAAAGCACGCCCCGTGATCCGTATTCTCTATTTCAGCACCGCGCGCCCCACCGTAGACAGCGCCGAGGTGGACCGCATCGTGGCCCATGCCGCGACCAAGAACAAGGCGTTGGGGATCACTGGCGCGCTGGCCTATAATGGACGCAACTTCTGCCAATTGCTGGAAGGCGACGAGAGCGTGATCAAAGATCTGATGCAAACGATTGAAGCCGATCCGCGCCACGCAGGGTTCAAGGTTCTGGATCAAAAAGAGATCGAGACGCGGCATTTCTCAGATTGGACCATGGAGCGCGTCAGCGAATTGGATTTCTCCACCGTGATTAACGCGATGCATGCCTAAAGGCATGGCGGGTTTTTGTCCCAAGTGGGGCCTCTGGCGTGGAATTGATGAAGGTTTTAATGATTTTCTCGCACGGTCTTTGGCCCTAACACAGTCCTGAGCACCCTGGCCGCACCATCTGTAGCAGGCTGCACACTTGCACCGGGCGGCACCTGCGCTTACCTACGGGGCAGCAAGACAAAGGGTCCAAGATGACATCCATTTTCCAGATTTTGATGCTGCTGCTCAACATCGTCTATTTCATTGTGATCGCGCATGTCATCATGTCCTGGCTGATCAACTTTCAGGTGCTGAACCTGCGCCAGCCTCTGGTCGCCCAAATCTGGGATGGCCTGAACCGGCTGTTGGAGCCGATCTATTCCCGCGTGCGCCGGTTTATGCCGCAGATGGGCGGGTTGGATCTGGCCCCACTGGTGGTGTTGATTGGCGTCGCAATCCTGCGGATTATCTTGATCAACAACGCGGCACTTTTCTACTAGCCACGGCAGGGCTGCTGCCTGAGGCAAGTTATCCCTTGTTCACCATTTGTTAGTGTGGGAATCTGCTAAAAAGAGCAGATAATTTCACAGGATCCCGCATGACAAGCGCTGCCACGCTTCTCAAAGATGTCTTTGGCTTTGACGCCTTTCGGCCCGGCCAGGAGGAAATCGTTGAGGCGGTGACGGCTGGCGAAAATGTGCTGGCGATCATGCCAACGGGGGGCGGTAAATCCCTGTGTTTCCAACTGCCTGCGCTGATCCGGGATGGGGTCACGGTGGTGATCTCTCCGCTGATTGCCTTGATGCGCGACCAGGTGCGTGCCTTGCAAGAGGCGGGCGTGGGGGCAGGGGCGCTGACCTCTGGCAATACGCCTGAGGAAACCGATGCGGTCTGGGAAGGTTTGGAGGCGGGCACGCTCAAGCTGCTTTATATGGCACCCGAACGCTTGGCCGCGGGTTCTGTCATGGGCATGTTAAAGCGTGTGGGCGTGCGGCTGATTGCCGTGGATGAGGCCCATTGCGTCAGCCAATGGGGGCATGATTTTCGGCCAGATTATTTGCGCATCGGCGAGCTGCGCCGCCATCTGGATGTGCCCTTGGCCGCCTTTACCGCTACCGCAGACACCGAAACCCAGGCCGAGATTGTTCAAAAGCTTTTCGACGGGCAAGATCCGCGCGCGTTTTTGCGTGGCTTTGACCGGCCCAACATCCATCTTGCCTTTGCTGCCAAGAACAAGCCGCGCGATCAGATCCTGAATTTTGCCGCAGCGCGCAAAGGACAATCCGGCATCGTTTATTGCGGCACGCGGGCCAAGACCGAAGGGCTGGCGCGGGCCTTGAACGAGGCGGGGCAGAAGGCCATCCACTACCATGGCGGCATGGAAGCCGAAGACCGCCGCATCGCGGAGCGGCGGTTTCAGCAAGAGGATGGCTTGATCGTCTGCGCCACGGTGGCTTTTGGCATGGGTGTGGATAAACCTGACATCCGCTGGGTTGCCCATGCGGATCTGCCCAAATCCATTGAGGCCTATTACCAAGAGATTGGCCGCGCAGGCCGTGATGGCGCGCCGGCGGAGACGCTGACGCTTTATGGTCCTGATGACATCCGGTTGCGGCGTAGCCAGATTGACGAAGGCCTGGCCCCGCCTGAGCGCCGCGCGGCGGATCACGCCCGGCTGAATGCGCTGTTGGGGCTGGCAGAGGCTTTGGCCTGTCGGCGCAGCACGTTGTTGAAGTACTTCGATGAGACGGATGTGACCTGTGGCCGCTGCGATTTGTGTGACACGCCTGCGGACGTGTTTGACGGCACGACGGCGGTGCGCAAGGCGCTCTCGGCGATCTTGCGCACTGAGGAGTGGTTTGGCGCGGGCCATCTGATCGACATTCTTTTGGGCAATGAGACCGACAAGGTGCGCGCGCGCGGCCATGACGGCCTACCGACCTTTGGGGTCGGGCAGGAATATGACCGCCGTCAATGGCAGGCGGTGTTCCGTCAGATGATGGGCCATGACCTGATCCGCCCGGATCCTGAACGCCACGGTGCGCTGCGCATGACCGACGCGGCCCTGCCGATCCTGCGCAACGAAGAAACCATTCAGCTGCGCCGCGATTCCATCAAAACCGCCAGCGCCACCCGGCGCCCGGCGGTGAAGGCGATGGTCAGCGAAGAAGACGCGCCGCTTCTGTCGGCACTCAAGGCCAAGCGGCGTGCGTTGGCGGAGGCGGGCAAGGTGCCGGCCTATATCATCTTTACCGACCGCACGCTGATAGAGATGGCCGAGGTGCGGCCCCGCGATTTGGACCAGATGGCGCGTATCGGCGGGGTGGGGGCCAAGAAGCTGGAGACCTATGGTGCCGCCTTTTTGGAGGTGATCAACGGCGAGGCCGAACAGATGCATCCCACGCGCCGCAAATTGGCGGGCCGCTCTGCTGGCAACGTTTATGATCAGCTGTTGCAGGTGCAGGCCGATCTGGCGCGGGGGGAGGCGGGCACCGAAAAACCGTTGTCTTGTTCGGCGTCTTTGCTGGCGAAAGTGGCGCAGATGCGGGATGCAGATGAGGGCGCGATGACCCGGATTTTGGGCGAGCGTCGGGCAGATCGCTTTGGTCCGGCGTTTTTGGATGTGTTGCGGGCGGCTGGGTAGGTGTTGTTTGTCATAACCTGCGTTGCGTGTGTGCGGGTGTTGCATTGTAAGTTGTAGTGGAAAGATGAAGCTGGGCGTTGTGGTTTGGCCCTCTGCCTGTGCGTTTGGGGCAGGCGGGCGTTTGGCTGATTTGGCGCAGGATGGCTGCGAGTAGCTGCCGGGTAGGGCATGAAGAAAACCAGAAATTTGCCTGCAAAAGATGGAGCCTATCGCGGCGCAAAGACGTGGTGAGTATCATCAGGGTATCAACGGCCCGTTCTGACAGCAGGATGTCGGCTCCGTGTCAGGCTCAGGCAGATCTGTACCATCCCCCTTGCACCCAAACTGCGAGACGCTATCTCTGCTCCAAGCAAACCGGGGGACTGCCATGCTCGTTGTTATATCGCCAGCCAAGCGGCTTGATTGGGATGCACGCGATGTGGATGTGACGCAGCCTGATTTTCAGGAAGATGCGGTGCGCTTGGCCAAAACGGCGAAGAACCTGACCCTGGGCAAGCTGAAGTCCCTGATGGATCTTTCAGATGATCTGGCGCGGTTGAACCGGGACCGGTTTCAGGCGTTTGAGGCGGAGCCCGCGGCAGAGAATCTGCGGCCTGCTGCACTTGCCTTTGCCGGTGACACCTATCAGGGGCTGGAGGCGGCGAGCCTGGATGCAGATGAAATGGCCTGGGCACAAGAGCATTTGCGTATCCTCTCTGGCCTTTATGGGGTGTTGCGGCCCTTGGATGCGATCCAGCCCTACCGGTTGGAGATGGGCAGCCGGCTTAAGACGCGGCGCGGCGGGAACCTTTATGACTATTGGCGCGATCAATTGGCCAAGGCGCTGAATGCGCAAGCGGCATCTGTGGGCACTGATGTGCTGATCAATTGTGCAAGCCAGGAGTATTTTGGGGCCGTGGCCCCCAAGGCATTGCAGCTGCAGGTCATCACCCCGCAGTTCATGGAAGACAAAGGTGATGGAAAAGGGCCCAAGATGGTGAGTTTCTTTGCCAAGAAAGCCCGCGGGGCCATGGCCCGTTTCATCATTCAGAACCGGCTGACGGATGCAGAAAGCATCAAGGATTTTGATCTGGGCGGCTATGCCTGGCAGGCTGATTTGTCACAGCCAGACCGGCCTGTATTCGTCCGCGATTACCCCTCCTGATACAGCGGGGCCAGATGGGGCCCGTGCACCAGTTCAATTTGTTCGATGATCTGCGGCTTGCGCAGCGGCTTGGTGAGATGCCGGTCAATGCCAGCGGCCAGGATCTCGGCCTGGTCTTCAGGTTGGGTATGGGCGGTCAGCGCGACGATCGGTGTGCGCCCGCCCACGTCTTTTTCAATTTGCCGGATGGCGCGCGCGGCTTCTTTGCCGTCGACCTTGGGCATTGAGATGTCCATGAAGATCAGGTCAGGGGCGAGATCCCGGTAAAGGGCAATCGCCTCTGCCCCGTTTTGCGCAAACGTCAGCTCTAGGTTCAAAGGTTTGAGCATGGAGGAAAAGACCATGCGGTTCGTCTTGTTATCCTCAGCGGCCAACACCCTGAGTTTGCGTCCGTCAGCCGATGCAGGTGGGTGCGGGATATCCGCCGGGAGCGCCAGCGTGACGTTGAAAGAAAAGCATGAACCTTGCCCTTGGGCGGAGGTGACGGAAATTTGCCCCCCATCATCGTGATCAGCCGTTGGCTGATGGCCAGTGCCCAAACCTGTGCCTTCGAACTGGCGGTTCCGGTCATCCTCCACCTGATTAAATTCATCAAAAATGTGATCAACAAGATCCGGGGCAATGCCGATGCCGGTGTCTTGGACCTCAAAAAGCAGCGGGATTTTGCTGTCCTGCACCGGACCGGTGGCGCGCAGGGTGATCTTGACCTGACCCTTTGGGGTAAATTTGACCGCGTTGCCGATGAGGTTGGTCAACACCTGGCGCAACCGGCCCAGATCGCCGATGACCGTCTGGGGCAGATCAGCGTCTTGGTGAACCTCAAGCGCGATGCCTTTGCTTTGCGCGGATGGGTGCAAGAGGGTGACAACCTCATCCACCGCGGTGCGCAGCGGGAAAGGTTTCAGCCGGAGGTCTAGCTTTTTGGCTTCGATCTTGGAGTAATCCAGGATGTCATTGATGATCACCAAAAGCGCTTCTGCGGAGTTTTTGATGGTTTGCGCGTATTGGGTTTGCTCATCCGACAGGGTGCTGTCCAGCAACAAATCCACCATGCCGATCACACCATTCATTGGCGTGCGGATCTCATGGCTCATGTTCGCCAGAAAGGCGGATTTTGCGCGGCTTGCGCTTTCGGCCACGAAGCGGGCCTGTTTCAGCTTTTCCTCATAGGCGATGTCGGCTGTCACATCCAAGGCAAGGGAAACCATTTCGCCTCGGGGTCCGCGCTGATCAATGAGGCGGTAGATACGACCATTCCAGAGTTTCAGGTCAATGGGCTTGGGCCGGGCCTGATTGAACCGCTGCGCCATGATTGTGCGCCACTCTTTTGCGGAAAGGTCCCCGGTATCCACGATGCCTTCATCGGTTAGGGCCTGTAAAACGGTGAAATAGCTTGTGCCAATTGTGATGGCTTCCAACCCGTCAAAGACGGAAAGATAGGCCTCATTGGCCAGAACGATCCGGCTTTGGTCGTCAAAGTAGGCGACACCATCCTTGATTATCTGGACGGTTTGCCACAGCTGATGTTCGGCGGCCTCTATGCGTTCCTGGGCGGCGCTCAGGTCGGATTTGAAGCGCAGGTTTTCCCCGCGCATGGTTTCAACTTCGGCGCGCGTTTCAACGATTTCTTCGCTGAGTTGCTGGGCATGTTTGCCCAGTTTAGCATGGGCGGCAGAAAGCTCCGCTTGCTTGAGCTCAAGCAGACGTTCGGCTGCCAAACGCTTGCGCCGTTCTTCCGTCAGTCTGTTGGCCAGGGTCATGTGCTGCTCCGCCCCTCTCACCATGGGTGCAGTTTGCGTCTTTGTCGTGAACATCTCTTTAAATCTGGCCGCACCTTGCTGGGAATCGTGGTGCGTGGCACGCTGGTGGCATTTCAGACGGAGATTAAGATGCGCGGATTTTTTGCGACGGCACTGGCCTTTTTTCTGACCTTTGTAAGCAGCGGCATATCTGCGCAAGAGGCGGTGCCGGAGCACCGGTTTCTTTATACGCAAGATGTTGATTTTTATGGCGCGGATCTGACCAACCTTTTTGATACCAACAGCACGGCGTGTGCGCGGGCCTGTTCTGCGCAAGAGGCATGTGTGGCGTTTACGTTCAATCAGCGCAACAACGCCTGTTTCCCCAAATCAGCCATCACCGACAGGCAACCCTATGCCGGTGCGCTTTCCGCGCAAAAGGTGGCGACAGACCCCGGCGTGATTGCCAACAGCGCCGCGCGGATTGCGCAGCTAGACGTTTTGCGCGCTGAGGATGTGACGGCCGCAGCAGGCTTGGTCGGCACAAACGCCGCGCGGCATCGTTTTGCAGGCGAGGTGTTGGAGAATCTGCTGGACGCCATGCAAGCTGCTGCGCGGGCCGATAACCTCGCTTTGGCGTTGCGCTGGGCAGGCAAGGCCGCAGCGCTCAGCGACCGGGGGCAGGATTGGACAGCTTATGCGCGGCTGGCCGTCCGCCATGCGCAATCTGGCCCGTCTGAGCAACGCAGGCAGTGGCGGCGCGAGGCGCTGAGCGCTGCGGTCAACGGGTATCTGCGGGCCGGACCGGCTGCGCAGCAGGCTCAGGCCCTTGCTGGATTGGCAGAAGCGTTTGAGGCCAATGGCCGGGGCAAAGACATGATCCCAGCCTTGCGCCTGGCCCAGGCACTTGCCCCGCGTGAGGATGTCGCCCGCGCGCTGGAAGATGCGATTGGCAAATACGGTTTTCGCCTTGTCGATCACCGGGTGGATAATGATGCAGCAGCGCCTCGGATCTGTGCGGAGTTTTCTGCGCCTTTGGTTCAGGCCGGTGTCGATTATACCCCATTTGTGCGCGTTGAAGGGCGCGGGTTGGTGGTGCAAGCCCAAGACAAGCAGTTGTGCATCGACGGTGTGGAGCATGGGGCCAGATATGCGGTGACCTTCCGGTCGGGCCTGCCTGCCGCCGATAGTGAGGTGTTGCAGCGCGACGCGCAGCTGACGCTTTATGTCCGTGACCGCAGCGCCAGCGTCCGCTTTCCCGGGCGGGCCTTTGTCCTGCCCCGCACCGATACGCCTGCCGTACCCGTGGAAACGGTCAATGCCGCGACGCTTGATCTGAAACTGCGCCGGGTGAGCGACCGCAATCTGGTGCGCGCCATTCGCGAAAGCTATTTCGGCAAACCGCTCACCGCCTATGAGGACCAGGTGTTTGCCAATGACCTTGCAGAAGAGATTTGGACCGGCACCGCCCAGGTGCAAAACACGCTGAATGCCGACATGACCACAAGGTTGCCGTTGGCCCAAGCCTTGGCCGGACAAGCGCCTGGCATCTACGCGCTCAGTGCGGCGGTGCCGGGGCAAGACCCCTACGACAACCCACCGGCGATGCAGTGGTTTGTTCTGTCAGATTTGGGGATCAGCACCTGGTCTGGCGTGGATGGTCTTGAGGTTGCGGTGCGTAGCCTTGCCAAGGCTGAGGCCAAGGCGGGGATCACGCTTAGCCTGATCAGCCGCGCCAATGCGGTTTTGGGCACGGTTAAGACCGACGCCGAGGGCTTTGCCCGGTTTCCTGCTGGTTTGACCCGTGGCACAGGGGCCGCGCGTCCGGCGCTGGTCATGGCGCAAGAAGGCGATGCGGATATCGCGTTTCTGCCGCTGACAGACCCGGCGTTTGATCTGTCCGACAGGGGCGTGGAAGGGCATCCACCGGCCCCGCCCATTGATGCGTTTTTGACAACAGATCGCGGTGCCTACCGGGTTGGAGAGACCGTTTATGCGACCGCCCTACTGCGTGATGCTAAAGCATCAGCGCTGCAAGATGTCCCACTTACAGCTGTTTTAAAGCGTCCCGACGGGGTCGAATACAGCCGCACGCTTAGCCAGAACGCTGTGGCAGGCGGGCATGTCTTTGCCCTGCCCTTGGGCGGGGATGTGCCGCGCGGGGCTTGGCGGCTTGACGTGCTATCAGACGTCACGGACGCCCCGCTGGCCAGCCAGGTGGTGTTGGTTGAGGATTTCCTGCCCGAACGCATCGACTTTGACATCAGCTTGCCAAACGCGCCGCTCCGGTTGGGCGATACCCCGCCTTTAACGGTTGATGTCCGCTATCTTTTTGGGGCACCGGGGGCGGATCTGACCGTGCAGGGCGATGTGCGGTTGAAACCAACACGCAGGCTGGAGGGCTGGCCCAGCTATCAGTTCGGCCCGCATGATGCGCCCTTCCGCCCCCAGACGCGCTATATCGGCGACGCGCAAACAGATGCGCAGGGCCGTGCCCGTTTGGCGCTGGAACTGCCGGTGCTTGAGGATGCCGTGGGCCTGCCGCTGGAGGCGGAAGTGATCTTGCGCGTCGCAGAAGGATCAGGCCGCCCGGTGGAGCGGCGGTTGCAAAAGGCCATCACACCAGATGCCCCCATGATCGGGATCAAACCCATGTTTGAGGACGTCTTGGGCGAAGGGCAAAGCGCTGGCTTTGAGCTGATTGGCGTCGGAGCGGATGGCACGGCCCAGCCCATGCAGGTACGCTGGACGGTCAATAGGGTCGAGACCCGGTATCAATGGTATCAGCTCTTCGGCAACTGGGAGTGGGAGCCGATCACCCGCCGCGTCCGTGTGGCAAGCGACACTATCAGTTTGGGGGCTGAGCCGGTGGCGGTCAGTGCGCCGACAAACTGGGGCCGATATGAGATTGTCGTTGAACGCATTGGCGCGCCCTATGCTGCGTCCTCTGTTGGTTTTGACGCTGGCTGGTACGGCGGGGACGGATCGCGCGACACGCCTGATCGGCTTGAGATGTCCTTAAACGCTGACACTTTCCGTCTGGGCGATACCGCAACGCTGCGCATGCTGGCCCAAGAGGATGGCGTTGCATTGGTTTCGGTGCTGTCCAACCGCGTGATTGAGCGGCAGATCGTCCCGGTGCGTGCGGGCGAAAATACGCTGGACCTTGCGGTGACCGCGGATTGGGGCAGCAGCGCCTATGTGACCGCCGCCATTCTTCGCGGCATGGATGCAGAGGCCAGTGTTGAACCCTGCGCGGCAGCTGGGATTGGCCCATGCAACGGTGTTGCCGGGTGACAAGGCGCTGCGCGTTGGGTTTGATGCGCCGCAGGTCGTGGATGGCCAGGCCGGAACCGTCCGCGCAGCCGTCACAGTTGAGGGGATCGCCCCGGGTGAGACCGCTTTTGTCACGCTGGCTGCGGTCGATGTGGGGATCTTGAACCTCACAGGTTTTGAGGCCCCCGATGCCAAGGACCACTACTTTGGCCAGCGCCGCCTGGGCGTTGAGATGCGCGATCTTTACGGGCGGTTGATTGACGGCATGAACGGTGCCCTGGGCAGCGTGCGTTCAGGCGGTGATGCGGCCGCCAGCGCGCAGGTTCAATCACCGCCGCCCACGGAAAAACTGATGGCTTTCTTTGCAGGCCCCGTGCCTGTCGGCCCGGATGGGCGCGCTGAGGTTGAGATCATCAAACCTGCATTTAACGGCACGATAAAAATGATGGCCATCGCCTGGAGCCCGAGCGCTGTGGGCAACGCCAGTCAGGACATTGTGGCCAAAGATCCGGTTGTGGTGAGCGCATCTGTGCCGCGTTTTCTGGCCCCCGGAGATGAAAGCCGCCTGCTGTTGGAGGTCATCCATACCGATGGTCCTGCCGGTGAAATGGCGCTTGAGGTTTATGCAGATGCCGGTGTGGCGCTGGGCGATGTTCCGCAGATCATCACACTTGCCGATCAAGGCACCGCACGGCTCACCATCCCACTGCGCGGGAGAGAGGTTGGCAACCCGCTGATCACGGTCGTGCTGAAAACGCCAGCGGGCAAAGAGCTGCGCAAGGTGCTGAGCATGCCAGTGCGCAACATCGACCCTGAGATTGCGATCACCCGGCAATTTGCCCTGGGCGCAGGCGAAAGCTTTACCTTTGACCGTAATGTCTTTGCCGGGCTGCAACCGGGCACGGGCGTGGCCACGCTGACTGCGGGCCCGCTGGCGCGCTTTGATGTGCCGGGGTTGCTGCAACAGTTGGATCGTTACCCTTATGGCTGCACTGAACAGGTGACCTCCGGCGCTTTGCCGCTGCTCTATCTGAGCGCTGTGGCCAGCCAGGCGGGTCTGGGCGAACCAGAACGGATTGAGGCGCGGATTGCCCAAGCGATTGAGCGTGTGTTGTCACGACAGGCCAGCAATGGCGCCTTTGGCCTGTGGCGTGCGCAATCGGGTGAGTTCTGGCTTGATGCGTATGTGACTGATTTCCTGGCCCGCGCGCGGGCGCAGGGGCATGCCGTGCCCGATTTGGGGTTCCGTCTGGCGATGGACAATCTGCGCAACCGCATCAGCTATGCGCCTGATTTTGACCGGGGCGGCGAAGACATCGCCTATGCCTTGCTTGTGTTGGCCCGCGAAGGGGCCGCAAACATGGGCGATCTGCGCTATTACGCGGATACCAAGGCGCAGGATTTCGCGACACCTTTGGCGGTGGCGCAACTGGGGGCAGCGCTGGCGGCATACGGTGATCAGCCGCGTGCGGATGCGCTTTTTGCCCGTGCAGGGGCGATGTTGATCCGGCGCACCAACACACAGGCATGGCGCGCGGATTTTGGCACGCCGTTGCGTGATACCGCGGCGGTGCTCAAGCTATCAGCTGAGGCGGGAAGCACGGCGTTGAACCCAAGCGATCTGATCACGCTGGTGCATCAAGGGCGCGATAGGCTGTCCACGCAAGAGGCCGCACAGATTGTGATGGCGGCACATGCGCTTGCATCACCAGATGCGGTGCCCGCGTTGCGCGTCGATGGGATTGAGGCCAGCGGACCAGTGGTGAAACGGTTGACAGACCAGCAGCGTCAGCCGTCAGTGATTGAGAATATCTCAGCCACCCCCATGGACGTGACGATGACCGCCTACGGCGTGCCTGAGGTGGCACCGCCTGCGGATGGCTACGGATATCAAATCACCCGGCGGTATTTCACGATGGAAGGCGCGCCCGTCACTGGGGCGGTGCCCAGCGGTCAGCGGCTGGTTGTGGTGCTGGAGATCACGCCGTTCGAAGAGGTGGGCGCGCGTCTGATCGTTGATGATGCCTTGCCCGCCGGGTTTGAGATCGACAATCCGAACCTTATTCGCTCCGGCGACATCAGCGGCTTGGATTGGCTGAAAACCAAAGGGGCGGAAACCGCAGAATTCCGTAGCGATCGCTTTGTCGCGGCGGTCAACCACCGAGAGGCCAAGCCGTTCCAGCTGGCCTATATCGTGCGGGCCGTCACCCCGGGGAGCTATCATCATCCGGCGGCGATCGTAGAAGACATGTACCGCCCTGAATACCGCGCCAATACCGCCACCGGGCGGCTGACAATCACCCCGTGATGCGGCGCTTTGGCCTTTTTGCGCTGGCGCTGACGCTGGGCCTTGGGGCCGGGCTGCGCGATGGGTTTGACCGCTGGGTTGACCGGACAATACTGCCGGTCACCCTGACCGAAACGTCAGTTGAGATGCGTGACAGGCATGGGGCGCTGCTGCGGGTGTTTCCGGTGGAGGACGGGCGGGTGCGCTTGGCCGTGGACCTGGCGCAGGTCGATCCTGAATTCCTCAAAATGTTGATCCGCTATGAAGACAAACGCTTTTACGCCCATGCGGGTGTGGATTTGTTGGCGGGCATGCGGGCCGTGGTGCAAGCGATTGGGGCGGGGCAGGTTGTTTCGGGCGGGTCGACCCTGACCATGCAAACCGCGCGGCTTTTGGAGAATACGGGCACCGGGCGCTGGGCAGGTAAACTGCGTCAGATGCGCGTGGCCTGGGCGTTGGAGCGGCGGTTGAGCAAAGAAGAAATCTTGGCCCTCTATCTCACCCATGCGCCTTATGGGGGTGCCTTGGAAGGGATCAGGGCCGGCACCCTGGCGTGGTTTGGCAAAGAACCCAAGCGGCTGACCGCAGCAGAGGCTGCATTGCTGGTCGCCCTGCCGCAAGCGCCAGAGGCGCGCAGGCCCGACCGGCAGCAATCGAACGCCCGCATCGCCCGGGACCGGGTGCTTGCGCGCAGCGGTGTGGCCGCGTTGGCGCGACAGGCAGAACTACCCACTGAGATGCGCGGCTTTGTCCGGCTGGCACCGCATCTAACAGACCGGGTGCAGCGACAAGACCCGCTGCAACACCGGCACGCCTTGACGCTGGACGCCACCCTTCAACGCCAGATGGAGGCATTGGCCAAGCGTGCGGTACATGGCCAAGCACGCGGCGTGTCAGCGGCGATTGTGGTGGCCGATCACCAAACCGGAGAGGTTTTGGCCGCTGTCGGGTCCGCCGAATATGACGCGGCCGATGGGGTGTTGGGGTTTGTGGACATGACCGGCGCGCTGCGCTCGCCTGGTTCAACGCTCAAACCCCTGATCTATGCGATGGCCTTTGATGAAGGGCTGGCCCATCCTGATACGTTGATCCGTGATGCGCCGGTCACCTTTGGCCGCTATGCGCCGCAGAATTTCGATGGCCAGTTCCGGGGTGAAGTGACAGTGCGCGAAGCGCTGCAACTCTCGCTCAACATTCCGCCGCTGTTGCTGACCCAAGAGCTGGGTCCGGCCAAGTTGATGGCGGTGCTGCGCAAGGCAGGCACAAATCCCCAGGTGCCCGGTGGCAAGCCCGGGCTCGCCGTGGCGCTGGGGGGCGTGGGCCTGACGTTGAACGAGCTTGTTCAGCTTTATGCAGGGTTGGCCAACGGTGGTGCGGTCCCACAGCTGCGTTGGCAGATGGCAGCGCCTGATCACCCCCCAAGCAAATCATGTCGCGCAGTGCCGCCTGGCAAGTGGGTCATATCCTGGCCAGTGCGGCACCCCCCAAGGGCGTGGCAAGTGCGGCAGATGACATCGCCTATAAGACCGGCACGTCTTATGGTCACCGCGATGCCTGGGCCATTGGGTATGACGGCGCGCATGTCATTGGTGTGTGGCTGGGCCGTCCGGATGGCACACCTGTGCCCGGTGCCTTTGGCGGAGACCTCGCAGCACCGGTTCTGTTCGAAGCCTTTGGCAGACTTAAGGCGCGCGCCGCGCCGCTGCCCTCACCACCGCCAGAGACGCTGTTGATCAGCACCGCCGCCTTGCCCCAACCCTTGCAGCGGTTTCGGGGACGAGACGCGGCTTTTGCCCCTGATCCCGCAGCGCCGGTGGTTCAGTTCCCGCCGGATGGGGCCGAGCTTGTGTTGAACGGCGCTGCGGGTATTCCGCTGAAGCTGCGTGCGGGCACGCTGCCCCTTACGGTTCTGGTTGACGGGATGCCGGTGGTCACCGGGTTGCGACGGCGCGATGCGCTGGTGCCCGTATCAGGTATCGGTTATTCCCGCATTTCCGTGGTTGATGCCCAGGGCCGCGCGGATGTTGTGCATGTACGGGTGAAGTAGCAGGATTTCGCCACCCCAGCCGCGCGCCTTTGCTTGCTGCGTATCAGGCCATCGGGTACGTATCAGCCTGTGATGAAGCGGCTGTATTCCCTGATGCTCTGCCTGTGCGCTGCAAGCCCTCTTGCAGCCCATCCGCATATCTTTGTCGATACCGGGCTTGAGCTGCGCTTTGACGAAAAGGGGCGGCTGGCCGAGGTGAAGGTGATCTGGGTCTACGACGAGCTTTATTCGTTGCTGATCACTGAGGAATATGGCCTGGACCCGGACTTTGACGGTGTGCTGACACCCGCCGAAATCGATGTATTGCAAGGCTTTGACATGAACTGGAGCGAGGGGTTCAACGGCGATTTGGTGGTTCTGGATGACGGTGGCGACATCGCGCTCAGCGGGCCGCAACAGCCCACGGCCAGCTTTGCCGATGGCCGGATCACCACAACCCATGTGCGACGCATCGAAACGGAACTGGTGCCCGGCGCGCCGGTGGATGTGAAACCCTATGACAAGACTTACTACACCGCCTATGACATCACCCTGCCGGTGAAGATCATGGGCAGTGACACCTGCCGCAGCGCAATCGCCGTGCCCGACATTGATGCAAGGTTGCGCGAATTGCGTGATGTGCTGATGGCCCTCGATACGAATGCGATGCCGGGTGATGAAGGGGTGCCCGATGTGGGTGGCCTGTTGGCCAGTACGGTGCACGTCACATGCGATTTGTCCTAAGCGCTGCGGCCCTGGCCGTGGTTCTGGCCTTTTTGTGGATCTGGTCGGCAGGTGGCCTGGACCAGATCGGCGCTTATGCGGCGGATCAACAACGCAACTTTCAGAACTTGATTGCCCGCGCGTTGCGCAGCGCCAAAGCCGGTGAAGCCGGTGCTGTGCTTACGCTCTTGGGGGCGTGTTTTGCCTATGGGCTGGCCCATGCCGCGGGGCCCGGACACGGCAAAGTGCTGCTGGGCGGGTACGGGTTTGCGCGTAAGGTGCCAGTGCTGCGGCTGAGCGTAATCGCGCTGCTGGCTTCTCTTGGGCAGGCGGTGACCGCCGTGGCGATGGTCTATGTTGCGATTGCGGTGTTTGGTTTTGGGCGCGCGCAGATCGTGGTTGCAAGTGACACGTCGTTCGCCACTCTTAGCTATGTCATGATTGCACTGATCGGGTTGTGGCTGGCGTGGCGCGGGCTGGGCAAGTTGATCAAGCGCTCCGGCGCTGTCCACCATGACCACACCCATGACCATGGCCACGATCACCCGCATGAAGGCGACGGTGATGTTTGTGCCAGCTGCGGGCACGCCCATGGGCCAAGCCTTGAGCAGGTTGAAAAGGCGGGCACGCTGCGCGAAGCGCTGGCGCTTATTTTCGCCATTGCCATCCGCCCCTGCACCGGCGCGCTTTTTGTGCTGGTGATCACCTGGCAGCTAGAGATCGCGGGCCTGGGCATTGCTGGGGCCTTTGCGATGGCCGTTGGCACAGCCCTGATAACGATTTTTGTGGGCCTCGCGGCGGCCGGGTTGCGCGGCGGCGTGCTGGCGGGGTTTGCCGGATCACCCCAGATGGCCCGCGCGATGGCGGGGCTGGAACTGCTGGCCGGGGTTGCGGTTATTTTGATCGCCGGTGGGCTGCTGCTGCGGTCCGTGCCGCTTTGAGCGGTCACCTGATACCGGCAACCTGGCCTAGCGGCGACCCTCGCGCAGCCATGCCGCGGTGATCAGCGCCGCTGAGAGGAGCAGCACCAACCAGGGTGGCAGGATCGCCGTTTGGCGGATGTCGCGTGTTTCATAGGCCCCACGCGGCGTGATGCCCAGCCAGCCGCGTCCAGCAGCAGGGCGCCCCGCGCGGACATTACGCAGCCGGGGCATGCCATCTTCGATGCGCGCCACGCCGCCCCGCAGGCCCGCGATCACGGGTTCAAGCGCACTGGCATCCGCGATCGTTTCGATAAATTCGCGCGGTGCCGCAGGCCCGAGGCCGATGACGGCTTCCTGTTCGCCGTTCTCCAACCGGTAAAGGCCAATTTCCGGCCCCTGATAGCTGCCTTCAAAGACGCCCGTGGCGCTTTCAGTCAGCGGGATCTCAACGCTGCTGCCATCGGGAGCGGTGATCGTCACGGGCGGTACACTGGGCTGCAGGGTGCGGCGGGTGATGCGCATATCCTGGCCTTCAGCAGTGGCTGTCAGCGCCTCTTCCTCCAACTCAGGTTCCTTCATCATCCAGTGCGCCAAGCGGCGCAGGATTTCCAGCTGCGGGCCGCCACCCTCATAGCCACGGCTCCAAAGCCAAGCATGATCCGAGGCCAACAGCGCCACGCGGCCTTCCTCCACCCGGTTGAGAACCAAAAGAGGCCTGCCACCGATGCCTTCCATAACCACATGGCCCTGTGGGTCGCGCACGTCGATCTGGCGCAGCCAGCGCCCCCAATCGCCATTGTCTGGCAAGTTGGAGGTAACAGGATGGCGCTGGCCAATATCCGTGACTTCTGCGCGAAAGGGCTCTTCGAGCACACGGGCCGTTGGCGTAGCAGGTAACACTGCACCAAGGGGGAGCGGTAAAGGCTGTCTGCGGTGGCAAAATCCGGCCCAGCGGCCACCAAAACCGCACCGCCCTGGCGGACGTATTGCCCCACGTTATCCAGATAGAGCGAGGGGAGGATGCCGCGTCGTTGGTAGCGGTCAAAGATGATCAGATCGAAATCGTCGATCTTTTCCAAAAACAGCTCACGTGTTGGAAAGGCGATCAACGAAAGCTCATTTACGGGCACGCCATCCTGTTTTTCAGGGGGCGCAGGATGGTGAAATGCACCAGATCCACTGAGCTGTCCGATTTCAGCAGATTGCGCCAGGTGCGCCCGCCGGGGTGCGGTTCCCCGCTGACCAGCAACACGCGCAGACGGTCGCGCACGCCGTTCATTTGAATGAGGGCGGCGTTGTTCCGGTCGGTCAGTTCGCCGTCGGCTTCTGGCACCGAAAAGCGGATCACATTCCGCCCGCCGTGCGGCAAGGTAATGGGCAGCTCAAGGTCCTGGCCAATGGGCACCCGGAAGGTTTGCGGCGGCTCACCATCAATGGAGATATCGAGCGGTGCGAGGGTCTCTCCGCCGGGCGCGGCACCCAAATCATCAATGCGCAGGGTGAGCGTGACGGGTTCACCGATGATGGCAAAAGCGGGAGCGTTGCGGACAGTCAGCCGGCGGTCCCAATCATCGGATTTACCGGTCAGCAGCACGTGCATCGGCGCGGGCAGGTCAAGCGGCAGATCTGCGTCATGCACCCGGCCATCGCTGATGGCCAGAATGCCTGCGATGCGCGCGCGCGGCTCTTCGGCCAAGGCATCGTTTATCGCGGCCATTACTTGGCTGCCCGCATCGCCCGCACCATCGGGCACAGAGATCCGGCGCAGTTCGGTATTGGCGCGCGCGGTGATCTGTGCGGCAAGGGTGTCTGCGGCGCTTTGGGTCTGATCCTGCCGGTCAGACAGGCGCTGGCTGGCGCTTTGGTCTTCAACCAGCAACACGATGTCACTGAGCGGTGCGCGGTCTTCTTGCTGGAAACTTGGATTGGCCAGCGCGCCCAGTACAACCAGTGCCGCCAGTCCGCGCAAGGCCCAGCCATTCAGCCCCCGCAGCCCTGCAATCAGCACACTCATCAGTGCGATAACCGCCACCGCAATCAGTAGCGAGAATGGGATCAGCGGGTCATAGACAATTGTTGACGTCATTGGCCCAACCTATCCAGCAAAGCAGGGACATGGACCTGATCGGATTTGTAGTTGCCCGTCAGCACATGCATCACCAGGTTCACGCCAAAACGCATCGCCAATTCGCGCTGACGTTCGCCTGCATAGCCGCGCCCGATGGGCAGCAATGGGCCACCATCATCGCGCACCGCCCAGGCGGCGGCCCAGTCGTTGCCGCCGATGACCACCGGTGTCACCCCGTCGTTCAGGTTGCGAAACGGCATGCCCTCAATCTGGACCGCATCGGCCGGGGCCGCTTCGACCCAGACATCGCGGCTGTTATGGCGGCCCGGAAAGTCCTGCAACAGATAGAACGTGCGGGTCAGCACATGATCAGCGGGCAGCGGCTCCAGCGGAGGAATATCGAGAGGGGCTGCCAGATCCTGCAACTTCCGGCCATTCACGCTGGAGGTGCCAAAGCGGGCGATATCCGCATCGCGAGTATCAAACAGGATCAAGCCCCCTGAACGCAGATAATCATTCAGCTTGGCATAGGCTTCGGCAGACGGGCGGGGTTGGTCAGGCGTGATGGGCCAGTAGAGAATGGGAAAGAACGCCAGCTCATCGGTTTCCAGGTTCACCGCCGTTGCCGGGGCCGGTTCAACCGAGGTGCGGAAAAACAGCGTGTCTGACAGGCCGGTAAGCCCGGCGGCTGCGATCTCATCCACGGCTCTGTCGCCGGTGATGACATGGGCCAACGACACCTCAACCGTTGCGGCCAGGGCAAAGTCATCCGTCTGCCCCTGCGCCTCTGCCGGGGGCTGGTTGTCAGAAGCGCCAAGGCCAAAGCTGCCGCTGTTGTGCCGCGCCCCAAAAGCCGACCCGATAGGGCAAGCGATGCCACCACATCGGCCAAAAGCAGCAGGATCGACAGGCTCAGCAGCCAGCCGGCGATGGGCTGTTCGGGGGCGACAGCCAAACCGCGTACGGGCACATCGGCGGGCCAAGACACAGGTGTCAGCGTGTCCTCAAGGCCAAAGACATTGCGGGCCAACCTGCGATCCCCGTTGGCATAGATGCCCGGTTGCATCGCAGGCGAGGACGGGGCCGTCACCAGCGCGGGGCCCTCCACTCCGGGCAGATTGCCAGCGTCTGAGAGTACCCCGTAGCCGTCCATGACGCGCAAAGGTGTCCAGGTGGTGCCCTCCAGGTCAGCTGCCTCTGGCGTGGCAGAGGCAGAGGACACGGCCAGCCGTTCCATCATCTCAACAAAGAGGCCAGACAGGGGCAGCGTGGACCATTCCGCGGTTGCAGTGACGTGAAAGAGAACGATCTGGCCCTGTCCCACAATCTTGCGTGTCACCAAAGGTGTGCCATCGCTGAGCGAAGCGATCACTCGGTCCGCAAGTGTGGGATCCGGTTGCGCCACCACTTGGGCGGTGACAACGACATCATCGGGGATGTTCAGGCCAAAGAAGGGCGAGGTTTCCTTGAACGTTTCAAGCGCCTTCGGCTCTCCCCAGCTCATGGCACCACCCACGCTGCGCCCACCAGCGCGCAGCCGGACAGGCATCAGCGGGTCTTCGTCCTGGCGGCTGACGTTGCTGGCGGCAATGCGCGGACCGGCAAAGCGTACCAAAAGGCCGCCTGCGTCGATCCATTCAATCAATGGGGTGGCTTCGGCCTCTGACAGGCTGGCCACATCTGCCAGGACGATCACATCGGGGTTGGCGGGCAAAACATCCGTGATGGCCCCGTCAATCAGGTCAGCGGTTGGGGCCAGCGCTTGTTCTATGTAGTGCAGCGGAGAAAGCAGTTGCAGGCCTTCGCGGTCACTGTCGCTGCCGATCAACGCAACCTCCCGCCGGCGCAATCCGTCATCGACAAGGGTCGTGGCCCCGGCTGACCGCTGGCCGCCGATGGTGAACCCGGTGATGCGGGCGCGCAGTTCTGAGGGCAGGGAAAGCTCGGCTTCGGCCGTGGTCTCGTTGGCCGCAAAAACCGCATTCGCTGTGGCCAGGATACGTGCGTTGCCTGCCGGGTCCCGGCCTTCGGCGCGGATGACCACATCGCGTTCCAGGCCTGCGGCGGCGCGTGCAACTTTCAGGTTTACCACGTTGTTGTCATAGACCGCAGGCGCGATGGCCAAGACGTTCGCAGCCGTCTGATAGACTTCAACATTGCCTTGCGACTGCATCTTGCCCAGCACGTCCTGACGGCCCTCAAACTCCAGCGCGTCACTGAACCAGATGGTGTCAAAACGGCCCAGGCTTTGCAGGATTTCACTGGCGCGCGCAATGTCCGCCTCAGAGGGTTGCCAGGGTGCTGGCGCAAGCCCTGCAAGCCGTGTGCGCCAAACATCGGCAGACTGGAATGCAGGCTCTTCCGGGCGGGTCAGGGTCAAAAAGCCAACAGGTCGGCCTGACCGGCTGGCGCGGGTGAGTTGCGCGTCGATGGCTTGGGTTTGCTGAGGCCAGCGGGTGGCACCGGCCCAGGTGCCGTCGAGCACAATCAGCAAGGGGCCGTCGCCTTCGGCGCGGTCCGTCTCAGGGTTCAGCACCGGCCCGGCAAGCCCAAAGATAATCGCCGCAACCGCCAACATGCGTAGCAAGAGCAGCCACCAGGGTGTGCGGTCCGTGACGGTTTCATCATCGCTGAGGCCCAGCAACAGCGCGACACCGGGAAAGCGGCGGCGGATCGGTGCAGGCGGCACCGCGCGCAGGATCAGCCAAAGGATTGGCAGGGCCAGCAGCGCCAGCAATATCCAAGGGGCCGTAAACCCGATGCCACCTAAAACCGTCATGCGGCAACCCCCGCACGCGCATTAAGCGCGCCATAAAGCCACAGCAGCGCCGATTGCGCTGAGGTATTGGTGTGATGCAGGCCGTATTGCCAACCTGTGAGCTGGCAGAGCGCTTGCAGTTCGGCTTTGCGATCCGCAAGCCGCTCCAGATAGCGGTCTTTGAGGTCATTGGCCTTGAGCGTTTCATGGGCGATGGTGCCGCCCACGCTTTCGAATATCGTGCGGCCAGAGAAGGGAAACGCCTCTTCGCTGGGGTCAAGGACATGCAGCAACACGCCGCGCACGCCCCGGTCAGCGGCCTTGGTCAGCGCAGTGCGCACGCCACCCAGATCGCCCATGAAATCAGAGATGAACACCGCCCGCGCATGAGGGATCATGGCGCGGTGTTCAGGCGGGCTGTAATCTGCGTCATCGTCCTGACAGAACATCTCAGCCAGGCGCATCACCTGTGCGTTGCCCCGTCTGGGCGGTAAGGCGGTCCCGGTCAGGCCCACCCGCTCCCCGCCCCGGATCAGCAGGATGGCAAGCGCCAGCCCCACCAGCCGCGCGCGGTCCGCTTTCTGCGGAATGTCCGCATCAGAGGTGAACCGCATTGAGGCCCCCTGATCGACCCAGAGCATCACCGATTGCGCAATCTGCCATTCCCGTTCGCGGACAAATTCCTGATCGCCCATGGCAGAGCGTCGGTGGTCAATCATCCGGCGGCTATCGCCCATCTGGGCCGGGCGGTATTGCCAAAAATCATCGCCCATCCCCGCACGCCGCCTACCATGCGCGCCCAAAAGCACGGCACCGGCCAGATGCTCGGCCCGGGCCAGCAGGGCGGGAAGCCGGGCGGCCTCTTGCTCAGCAGCGGCGCGAAGGGGAGCGGCGCGCTCACGCAGCGGCCTTTGATCCGGTCAGGGCTGCGGCGGTTTCGTCAATCAATCCTTGCAGGCTGTCGCCGCGCGCACGGGCGGCAAAGTTCAGCGCCATCCGGTGGCTGAGCACAGGCCGCGCCATATCGAGTACGTCCTCAGCTGAGGGGGCCAGCCGACCGGTCAGCAGCGCCTTGGCCCGCACCGCGAGCATCAGGGCCTGTGCCGCACGTGGGCCGGGGCCCCGGCCACCGTTTCGCGCACCTGCGCGCTGGCCCCTTCTTCTTCGGGGCGGAAGGCGCGCACCAGATCGAGGATCATCTCAACCACCGAGTCGCCGACAGGCATCCGGCGCAGGAGGGTCTGGGCGGCCAACAGCTCTTCTGAGGTGAAAACCTGCGTGGATTGCGCATCCGTGTCGCCGGTCGTGGCCAACAGGATGTCACGTTCTGTGGCGCGATCGGGATAGGCCACGTCGATCTGCACCAGAAAGCGGTCCAGCTGCGCTTCGGGCAGCGGGTAGGTGCCTTCTTGCTCAATGGGGTTTTGGGTGGCCAACACATGAAAGGGCGTGCCCAGCGGGCGGTTTTGGCCCGCGACGGTCACGGTCTTTTCCTGCATCGCCTGCAACAGCGCGGACTGCGTGCGCGGTGAGGCGCGGTTGATCTCATCTGCCATCAATAGCTGGCAGAACACCGGCCCTTCGATAAAGCGGAACGCGCGGCTGCCGTCCTCAGCCGTGTCGAGCACTTCGGAGCCAAGGATATCTGCGGGCATCAGGTCTGGCGTGAACTGCACGCGGTTCCCGTCCAGCCCCATCACGGTGCTGAGCGTTTCGACCAGCCGCGTCTTGCCCAGTCCCGGCAGGCCCACCAAAAGACCGTGTCCCCCGCACAACAGCGCTGTGAGCGTCAGCTCTACCACGCGCTCTTGGCCGATAAAGCGATTGGTGATGGAGGATTTGGCCTCTGCCAGTTTCTCTCCCAATGCTTCGATCTCCGCCACCATGTCGTCGGCTTGGGTCATGACAAGTGCTCCTGCAAGATTATATAGGCTTCAGAGTAAACCTATCTCTTGAAGTGGAAATGGCAAAAGCGATGAGCGGACAAAAAACCGTGACCCCGACCGCAAGCAGCCTTGCGGCCTCTGCAAAAGCTGCAAAATCGCGCGGATTGCCGCCGTTGGAGACGTGGAATCCACCGTTCTGTGGCGATCTGGACATGCATATCCGCCGCGATGGCACCTGGTTTTACGAAGGCACGCCCATCGGGCGGCATGAGTTGGTGAAACTCTTTTCAACGATTCTCTGGCGGGAGGGGGAGAAGTATTTCCTGGTCACGCCGGTGGAAAAGGTGGGGCTGACGGTTGAGGATGCGCCATTTGTCGCGGTTGATTTTGATGTCACGGGGGAAGGGACAGCGCAGGTGCTGAGCTTTACCACCAACGTGGATGATCAGGCCAAGGCGGGTGCAGCGCATCCCATTCGGGTGGTGCGGGATCCGGAAACGGGCGAGCCGTCGCCCTATGTGCTGATCCGTCGCAACCTGGAAGCGCTGATTGACCGCAAGAGCTTTTACCGGCTGGTCGATTTGGGCGTGCATCACGAGGGATGGTTTGGCGTCTGGTCGGGGGGCAGTTTTTTCAGATCATCCCGTCAGAGGAATTGCCCGACGTTTGATCGCCAAAGCGCGTGACCGGATCACCCGGCTGCCAGGGCGGATATTTCTGCATGATGGTGACAAAGCGGTCTGAGGCCAGGAAAGTGGCCAGCCAGGATTGCAGGTGCGGCCAGGGCTGCGCGTCGAACCATGTTTTGTCGATGAAGGCGAATTGACGCACGAAAGGCAGAATGGCGAAATCCGCGAGGGTGGGCGCGTGGGAAATCCAAGGGCCGAGGGCGGCGTTCAGGTCTGTGAGGAAAGCGGCCGCCTCATCGCGGTGCTCTTCGCGATTTTCGTCTGGGTAGCGGGCCGCGTATTTCGTGCGGTCCAAGGCATGTTTGAACGGCCCGTCGCAGCGCGCGATCCAGTCCCAGCCTGTCTGTGGCATATCGAGCCAGCCCGCAGGATCGTTCCGTTCAAGCGCCCAGATCATCACATCAAGGCTTTCGTCGATCACGCGGTCCGGCAGGACCAGACAGGGCACCGTGCCGCTGGGCGAGGCGTCCAGAAAAGCGGCGGGTTTGTCGCGCAGCAGGATTTCGCGCAAGACCACTGGCTGCGCGGCCTCGAGCACAGCCAGGCGCGCGCGCATCGCATAGGGGCAGCGGCGGAAGGAATAGAGGATTGGGGCCTCAGTCATTGTGCTGACCTGCGTCCCATTCTTTGAGGAAGCGCTTGGGGGCCATATCCCGCCAGCTTTGCCGCAAGCGGGCTTCGGCCCAGCCGGGATCAATGCGGCCTGCGGCGACCAGAAGGCAGCCGTGTTTGGCGTAATGGGGATGCAAAAGGAAGGTATCCGGGTCGGCGGCCACCAGTATCTCACGTTCTTCCAGGCTGCCTTTGAAAATCGCGGCGTCCACATAGGGCGACCACCAGGTCCACAATTTGCCATGCGCCTTGAGGTTTTCATTGCCCCAGCTGGTGGCAACCTCAACCTTTGGCAGGTTAAGCGACAGGCCGAAGGATTTGAGGGCGTCCCAGGTGTGGATCATAGGTTGGTGCCTGGCGGGGTTGGGGTGTGGTTCGGGGCTGCTGTTGGATTGAAGTTGTATTGGAAAGATGAAGCCGGGGGTGGCGCGCCTTAATGCGCCTCCGCCCAGTTGTGACCGGTGCCGGCATCGACGGTGAGTTTCACGTCCAGATGCACCACCGGGTCGTTGGCGTTTTCCATGACCTCGCGGGCGGCGGCGATGAGCGCGTCTTCTTGGCCGGTCTCCACTTCAAAGAGCAGTTCGTCGTGGACCTGCAAGAGCATCGTGGCGGGCAGGTCGGCGATGGCGTCTGGCATGCGGATCATTGCGCGGCGGATCACGTCAGCGGCGGTGCCTTGAATGGGCGCGTTGATGGCGGCACGGGCGGCAAAGCCAGCGCGGGGGCCTTTGGAGGCGATCTCGGGGGTGTGGATTTTCCGACCAAAGAGGGTTTGCACAAACCCATGTTCTTTGGCGAAGTCTTTGGTGTCGTCCATGTAGGTGCGGATGCCGGGGAAGCGTTCAAAGTAGCGGTCGATGAAGCCCTGTGCCTCACTGCGCGGGATGCGCAGGTTGCGGGCCAGGCCAAAGCCGGAGATGCCGTAGATCACGCCAAAGTTGATCGCTTTGGCGCGGCGGCGGACCTCTGGCGTCATCTCATCCATGGGCACATCGAACATCTCAGAGGCGGTCATGGCGTGGATGTCATCGCCGCGGGCGAAGGCGTCTTTGAGTGCGGGAATGTTGGCGATATGGGCCAGGATGCGCAATTCAATCTGGGAATAGTCGAGGGCGACCAGGGTTTTGCCGGGGGCAGCGACAAAGGCTTCGCGGATGCGGCGGCCTTCTTCGGTGCGGATCGGGATGTTTTGCAGGTTCGGATCGGTCGAGGCGAGGCGGCCGGTAGAGGCACCTGCGATGGAGTAAGACGTATGCACGCGGCCTGTGTCCGGGTTGATGTGGTCTTGCAGCGCGTCCGTATAGGTGGATTTTAGCTTGCTGAGCTGGCGCCAGTCTAGCACCCGGGCGGGCAGTTCGTGTTCTGTGGCGAGATCCTCAAGCACATCCGCGCCGGTGGCGTATTTGCCGGTCTTGCCCTTTTTGCCGCCCTCAAGCCCCATTTCTTCAAACAGGATTTCGCCCACTTGCGCAGGTGAGCCCACGTTGAATTTGCGGCCAGCGAGCGCGTAGAGTTCATCCTCCAGCCCGGCCATTTTTTGGGCAAAGGCGTTGGACATGCGGCTGAGCGTGTCGCGGTCCACCTGGATGCCGGAACGTTCCATTTGCGCCAGCACGGGAACCAGCGGGCGTTCGAGCGTTTCATAGACGCGGGTGACCTGCGCGGTGTGCAGCTGGGGTTTCAGAAGCTGCCAGAGCCGTAGGGTGATGTCGGCATCTTCTGCCGCATAGGGGGTGGCCTCTTCTAGCGGGACCTTGTCGAAGGTGATCGCGGATTTGCCGGACCCCAAGAGCGGTTTGATCGGGATAGGCGTGTGGCCCAGATAACGTTCCGACAGACTGTCCATGCTGTGATTGTGCAGGCCTGCGTGCTGGGCGTAGGACATCAGCATGGTGTCATCAAAAGGTGCCAGGGTGATGCCTACATTGGCAAAGATCTTGGCGTCATATTTCATGTTCTGCCCGATCTTGAGGATGCTGGGATCCTCGAGCATCGGCTTGAGCAGGGTCAGCGCCTCTTGCACCGGCATTTGGCCTTCGGCCAGATCATCTGAGCCAAAAAGATCATCGCCTCTGTTGGCCTTGTGAATGAGCGGGATGTAGCAGGCCTTGCCCGGCGCGGTGGCCAATGAGATGCCGACCAGATCGGCGGTCATTTCGTTCAGACCGGTCGTCTCTGTATCAACCGCGACGTAGCCAAGTTCATAAATACTGTCGATCCAGCGTTGCAGGGCGGTGGCATCGCCGACTTGCTCATAGGTGCTGGCATCAAAGGGGATGTCGGCCACTTTCGGCGCATCCGGGGCGGCGGGCGTGGCATCTTCGATCACAGGGGCCTCTGCCCCCAATTGGGTGGCGATGCGTTTGGTGAGGGTGCGAAACTCCATTTCAGCCAAGAACGCCAGCAGCGTTTCTGGTTCGGGGTCGCGCACTTCCAGATCGTCGAGGGTGAAATCAAGCGGGGTGTTTTCATCCAGCAGGACCAACTGCCGGGACAGGCGGATCTGGTCGGCGTGGTCAATCAGGGTCTGGCGGCGCTTGGGTTGCTTGATCTCTTCGGCGCGGGCCAGCAGGCTTTCCAGATCACCGTATTCGTTGATCAAAAGCGCTGCGGTCTTGATGCCAATGCCGGGGGCACCGGGCACGTTATCGACAGAATCGCCTGCCAGAGCCTGCACGTCTACCACGCGTTCAGGATAGACGCCGAATTTATCAAACACACCGTCGCGGTCGATGCGGTTGTTTTTCATCGCGTCCAACATCTCAACCCCGCCGCCCACCAGCTGCATCAGGTCTTTGTCAGAGCTAATGATGGTGCAGCGCCCACCGGCGGCGCGGGCCTGCACGGCGAGGGTGGCTATGATGTCGTCGGCCTCAAACCCCTCTTTCTCTTTGCAGGCGATGTTGAAGGCCTCTGTTGCTTGCCGGGTCAGCGGGATCTGCGGGCGCAGGTCCTCGGGCATCGCTTCGCGGGTGGCTTTGTATTGATCATAAAGATCGTTGCGGAACGTGTGGCTGCCCTTGTCAAAGATCACGGCTATGTGGGTGGGTTCATCACCGCCTTTGTGCTTTGACATTTGGCTCCAGAGCATATTGCAAAACACGCTTACTGCACCGGTCGGTGTTCCATCTGATCGATGGTTGTATTTTGGATCTCTATTTCCCGCTTGGAAAAACGCGCGAAAGATAAAGGCCGATCCGTCGATCAGATGGAGATGATGCCCTTTGCCAAATGCCATGCCCGCGCTCCTTTATGGTCGCAAGCTATGTGCCACACCCCGTCAGCCCATGCCAGACGTTGCTTGGCGATAATGGCTTAGCCCTGGGCGTTTTCGGCAAAATCTTCGTGCACGTATTTGCAATCGCAATAGCCACATTCAACCCAGCCCGTATCGCGGGGGATCTGCAGCCAAACGCGCGGGTGGCCCAACGCCCCTTCGCCCCCGTCACAGGCAATGCGGTAGCTGTTCACGATCCGGGTTTCTGGCGCGTCTTGGCTCATTGAGGTGTCCTTGGCTAAGGGAACTTGCTGGCCCGTTATGCCCAATGACGTGGCACGGGACAAGAGCGCGATTGCGGGCGCTCAGGACCGGTCAATGCGCAGCTGATAGCAGTTATTTCGGGCAGAGCGGACATGGATATAGGCCACCTTTGCGTTTTCAAAGAGCCTGGAGGCATAAGAAGGGATATCGGCCTTTGGAACGATGGCCCCGGTGCCGTAAAGGATGCGGTCATCCTCGCCATACCCTTTCAGCAGATAATCAGGCGAACTGTGCAGGATTTCAGGCATGTGCGCGCCACCGCCCTGTGCACAGGGGGCCGCGCAGAGGAAAATCGGGCCGGTTTCGGCATAGGGTTGCGCCACGTCAAAGGGGCGGTGGGCCAGGATCAGCATTTCATCGCCTTGGGGGATATCGCGCAAGCAGTGGCGACAGGGGTTGCCGCCCCCGTCTGAGATGTCGCGCTCAGCCGGTTGGCCATGGGCATCATGCCCCCCGTTTTGATAGGCGCGCACTGATGGCGTTGGCAGGGCGTGATAGATCATAGAAACCTCCATTTGAGGTATGAGATGCCTGAGGTGTCGGGCAAACCCAATCCGTTTCTTGCGCAACCGCCAAACAGCGCAAAAACGGTTCACGCCGCCGGGCCAACCCGTTACAACGCGTCAAAACAACCGCAGGCCGGAGCAGACCCATGGCATCCCTTAAACCCGTCGTTTTGTGCATCCTGGATGGGTGGGGCCTGAGCGAGACGCGCGAAGGGAATGCCCCGCTTTTGGCAAAGACGCCCACCGTTGACCGGATCATGGCCGATTGCCCCAATGCGACCTTGATCACCCATGGCCCTGATGTGGGGCCGCCCAGCGGGCAGATGGGCAATTCCGAAGTGGGCCATACCAACATTGGCGCGGGCCGTGTGGTGGCGATGGACCCGGGGCAGATTGATCTGGCCATCGAGGATGGCAGTTTTGCGAAGAACCCCGCCCTTGTTGATTTTGCCGCCCGGTTGAAAGCCACAGGCGGGACGGCGCATGTGCTGGGCGTTCTATCGGACGGCGGGGTGCACGGGCATCTCAATCATATGATTGCAACGGTCCGCGCGCTTGATTCCGCCGGCGTGCCCGTGTGCATCCATGCCATGACGGATGGCCGGGATGTGGCCCCTCGATCGGCGTTGGACTATGTCGCAACGCTTGAGGCGGCGCTGCCGCACGGTGCCCGGATTGCCACGGTGACCGGCCGCTATTTCGCGATGGACCGCGATACGCGTTGGGACCGCGTGGAAAAAGCCACGCGCGCTATTTTGCATGCCCAAGGGTTGCAGGCGGAAACAGCGACGGCAGCGGTTGAAGCAGCCTATGCGCGCGGGGAGGATGATGAGTTCATTCAGGCCACCGTTTTGCCGGGCTATGATGGCCCGCAGGACGCGGATGGCCTGTTCTGTCTGAACTTCCGCGCAGACCGCGCGCGGGAGGTTCTTTCTGCGCTGGCTGACCCCGCGTTTGATGCTTTTGATCCCGGCACCCGCCCGAGTTGGGCCGCACGGTTGGGCATGGCCCCCTATTCCACCCAGCACGACGCATATATGACAACAATGTACCGCAAGCCTGAGTTGCCCAACACGTTGGGGGCCTGGGTGGCCGGGCAGGGCCTGCGGCAGTTCCGCCTGGCAGAGACAGAGAAATATCCGCATGTGACGTTTTTTCTGAATGGCGGTGAAGAAACCCCCAGCGCGGGCGAAGACCGCCACATGCCCAAATCCCCCAACGTGGCCACCTATGATTTGCAGCCAGAGATGTCAGCAGCAGAGGTGACGGAGCGTTGTGTCGCGGCGGTCAACGCAGGCTATGACCTGATTGTCGTGAACTATGCCAACCCCGATATGGTGGGCCACACCGGGGATCTGGCGGCTGCAATTGCGGCTTGTGAAGCGGTTGATCACGGTCTTTCTGACGTGTTGGCCGCCTTAAAGGACGCGGGCGGTGCGATGATCCTGACAGCAGATCACGGCAATTGCGAAACCATGATTGATCCTGAAACCGGTGGGCCGCACACCGCCCATACGCTGAACCCCGTGCCAGTTGCGATGATCGGCGGGCCCGATGGGGCCACCTTGCGGGATGGCCGTCTGGCGGATTTGGCACCGAGTGTCTTGCAACTGATGGGCTTGGCGCAGCCTGCTGAAATGACGGGGAAATCACTGATTTCATGAGGCTCACGGCGATCTGTCTGGCGCTTTTGCTGCCCCTGAGCGCGCTGGCTGAAACGCCAGCGGCGGCGCAGGCGCGTGCGGCAGCAACAGCGTTAGAGGCCGCGTCAGCCATGCTGGATGAAGCGGACGGTGCGCGCGACCGGGTGCGTGCGCTTACTCAGACAATCCAGGCCTTTGAAACGGGTCTGGGGGCCATGCGCGCAGGCTTGCGCCAGGCCGCAGTGAACGAAGCACAGATGTCTGCCCGTTTGCAGGCCCGCGAGGCTGAGGTCGCCCAACTGCTGGGCGCCTTGCAAAGCATGGGCGGATCGGGCTCTCCGACCGCGTTGCTGCATCCAGATGGTGCGATGGGAACGGCGCGGGCGGGCATGCTCTTGGCTGAGCTGACACCTGCGTTGAATGCGCGCGCGGACTTGCTGCGCCGGGATCTGGAGAATGTGCAAACCCTGCGTACCTTGCAGGCCGATGCGGCCCGCCGTTTGCAAAACGGGCTGACCGAAGTTCAGGCTGCGCGCACCGCCCTTAATCAGGCGATGGCGGAACGCACAGATTTGCCGCGCCGGTTTACGGCTGATCCGGTGAGAACGGCGATACTGATCGCCTCCACGGAAACCCTGGATGGCTTTGCCTCTGGTCTGTCTGAGATCGTGACAGATGAGGTGGCCCCCGCCTCCGCCCGGCTGGATGGCAAGATCGGAGATCTGCCCTTGCCCGCCCAAGGGCTGATCCTGCGCCGCGCGGGCGAGGCTGACGCGGCAGGCGTTGTCCGCCCAGGCATCTTGCTCGCCACCCGCCCCGGCACAGTTGTCACCACGCCAGCCGCGGCCACGATCCGCTATATCGGGCCGTTGCTTGATTTCGGCAATGTCGTGATCCTTGAACCGCAGGCCGAAACGCTTTTTGTGCTGGCCGGGCTGGAAACCGTCTATGGCGAGGCAGGACAGGTCATTGCAGGTGGAACGCCCATTGGCTTGATGGGCGGAGCTGTGCCACAAGGAGGCGATGAATTGTCACCCCTTCGTGAAGCCACTGGCACTGAGTGGTCAGAAACGCTCTATATAGAAGTCAGAACAAACAACACGCCACAGGACCCAGCCGATTGGTTCCGAACGGACGAGGATAGATAAGAAATGAAAAAGTTTGTCATGGCCGCCCTTGGCGGCACCGTTGCAGGCGTGATCGCCACAACGCAGATCGCTGCCCCCTTGCTGGCACAAGAAAGCGCAAGGACAGAAAACGTGTATGAGCAGTTGGATCTGTTTGGTGACATCTTTGAACGCATCCGCGCGCAATATGTCGAGGAAACCGACAGCTCCGAACTGATCGAGGCCGCGATCAACGGGATGCTGACATCGCTGGACCCACATTCAAGCTATCTGTCCCCCAAGGACGCCGCCAAGATGCGCGAACAGACGCGCGGTGAATTTGGTGGCTTAGGCATTGAGGTCACGCAGGAAGAGGGCTTTGTCAAAGTCGTCTCTCCCATCGATGGCACGCCAGCGGCTGAGGCCGGGATTGAGGCGGGCGATTTCATCACCCACGTGGACGGCGAAAGCCTGCTGGGTCTGGTGCTGGACGATGCGGTTGAACTGATGCGCGGCCCCGTCGGTTCAGAGATCGTGATCACCGTGGTGCGCGAAGGCGAACAAGAACCCTTTGACGTCTCGATCATCCGCGACACCATCCAGCTGACCGCTGTGCGCGCCCGCACCGAAGGCGATACCGTTGTGTTGCGTCTGACCACGTTCAACGAACAGACCTATCCCAAGATGAAGGAATACCTTGAAGAACAGGTCGAAGCCGCAGGCGGTATGGACAACATCAACGGGTTGGTGCTCGACATGCGCAACAACCCCGGTGGCCTGTTGAACCAAGCGATTGCTGTCTCTGACGCCTTCCTGGAAGAGGGTGAGATTGTCAGCACCCGTGGCCGCGAACTGGCCGATGGGGACCGGGTGAACGCCACACCAGGCGACCTGGCGCAGGGCAAGCCGATTGTGGTGCTGATCAATGGCGGTTCAGCCTCAGCATCTGAGATTGTGGCTGGCGCGTTGCAAGATCACCGCCGCGCGATTGTCATTGGCACCAAGAGCTTTGGTAAGGGCTCTGTCCAAACGGTGATGCCGCTGCGTGGCAATGGGGCGATGCGCCTGACAACGGCGCGCTACTACACCCCTCAGGCCGGTCGATCCAGTCACTTGGCGTCTCCCCCGACATCGTGGTGCAACAGCCGCCTGTCACCCCCGAAAGCGAAGAGGCTGAGAATGACCGCCGCCCAAGCCGCTCTGAGGCGGATCTGCGGGGCAGCCTGAACAACGACAGCCTCACAGAAGATGAGATCAACCAGATCATGCAAGACCGCGAAAAGGCCGAAAAGGCAGCGGAGCTGCGCGAGGATGATTATCAGCTGGCCTATGCCATTGATATTCTCAAAGGCCTGTCGGCGCTGTCCGTCGCCGAATAAGCCGATCTGACGTTTCAAAGAACGGGCCGTGCCATTGGCGCGGCCCTTTTTTGTGACCCGCACAGGCGATGGGTGCGGGACGGGGGCAAGTGGGGTCACCATAGACAAAGGGCTGTTTGGAAATAGATACTAACGCCTATGCCCCAGACGTTGTTGCCGCTTCACAATTGATAGGACACCCATGACCCGCCTTAAGTGGCTAACGCTTGTATTCCTGCGCTACTACCGCAGCATGGGCCTGCGCGTTTTGCTCTATGCGCTTTTGTCCATTGCCGCGACGCTGATCAGCCCCTTTGTGAACCCCTATATTGGGCAGCGGTTCAGCACTGAGTTTGACTTTGCCTCGGTCACACCGGTGTTGACCATTCTGGCAACGACCATGCTGGCGGTCTCAACGTTTTCGCTCAACATCATGGTCAGCGCGCACCGGGCAGCAGCGGAAACCGCGACGCCGCGCATACATCGCGTGCTGCTCGAGGATACGACAACACAGTCCGTGCTGGCCGTGTTCATCGGTGCGTTTGTCTATTCGCTGGGGTCACTGGTATTGTTCCGGTTGGGGTTCTATCCGCAAGACGCCGCATTCGTAGTGATGGTAATCACAACGCTTGTTGTGGTGGCGGTGATTGTGTCGCTGCTGCGGTGGATCAACCACCTGACCACGCTTGGCAGCCTGGAGGACAGCCTGCAAACCGCCCGCCAGCGTGCAAAAGAGACGTTGGTCGCACAAGCCCGTCATCCTTGGTTCGGCGCGTCACCGCTGACCGAAGACACGGTGTTGCCCATTTCAACCACACCGCTTTGCGCGCCTGAGACGGGGTACTTACAGCTGATCGACATGGCCATGTTGCACCAGTGTCTGCCGCATAACGCCCAAGTTTATTTGGACGTCTCGCCTGGGTCGCATGTGCTGATCGGTCAGACCATTGGCCAGGTGGCCGGCGTCCACACCGATGACGTGCTGGACCAACTGACGCGCGCCTTTACCTTTGGGCCGGTGCGCACGCATGAGCAGGATGCAGCCTTTGGGCTGATCACACTGTCCGAAATTGCGTCCAAGGCGCTGTCCCCCGGCATTAACGATTCAGGCACAGCGATCGAAGTGCTGATGATCCTGAAATCCTTGCTCTGGGGTTTTCTGCGGGCAGATCCTAAAAGCACGACGCCAGATTTCCCGACCATCTTTGCGCGGTTCCCAGCGGCACCAGATTTTTTGCATGCCAGTTTCGCACCCATCGCGCGGGACGGGGCGGACCGTATTGAGGTGAGCTTGGCGCTTGTTGAAAGCCTTGCTGCGTTGTCACAGGCGGGGGACGACGCGCTGGCGATGGCCGCGCAGGAACTGGCGGCTGAGACCATCGCCCTTGCCCAGAAGAGAGGCTTACCAGAGCGCGACCTGAACCAGTTGCGCGCCGTGCAGTTTGCAACGGACACGTAAGGTAGCGCGCGGTGTCTCTCGCATGATGCGCCGGGGCAGGCCGCCCCCTGGCACGTCGCAGTTGGCTCAGACCGCCTCAACCAGCAAAGCAATGCCTTGCCCACCGCCGATGCACATCGTGGCGGCACCGCGCTTGGCTGAGCGGCGTTTCAGCTCATAAAGCAACTTCGTCGCGATGATCGCGCCGCTTGCCCCGACGGGGTGACCCAGGGCTACCGCGCCGCCGTTGGGGTTCACAATCGCTGGGTCCAACTCCAGCTGCGCGGTAACCGCGCAGGCCTGTGCGGCGAAGGCTTCGTTTGATTCCACAACGTCCAAATCCGCCGCAGTCCAGCCTGCTTTTTTCAACGCGATCTGCATGGCAGGCACAGGGCCCAGGCCCATCACTTCAGGGTCGACACCGGCATGGCCATAGGACACGACCCGGGCCATCGGCTCTAACCCGCGTTTTTCGGCCTCCTCTGCGGTCATCAGCACCAGCGATGCGGCCCCGTCATTGATGCCTGACGCGTTGCCCGCAGTGACTGTGCCGTCCTTTGAACGCAGGCCGCAACGCGGCCATCCCGTCCAAAGACACATCCCTGCGCACGTGCTCGTCTGTTTTGAACGCAAGCGTCTCTTTCCGCGACGTGACAGAGACCGGCACGATTTGATCCTCAAAATACCCCGCCTCAATCGCGGCAGAGGCGCGTCTGTGGCTTTCCACGGCAAAGGCATCCTGGGCCTCGCGGGTGATGTTCAGCCTTTCGGCCACATTCTCTGCGGTGATCCCCATGTGCCCATGACCAAAGGGGTCATTCAGCACGGCAAGCATCATGTCCACAGCGCCCGCGTCCCCCATTTTCTGGCCCCAGCGTGCGGCCTGAATGTGATATCCGCCACGGCTCATACATTCAGCGCCGCCTGTCAGGACGATGTTGGCATCGCCCAATGTGAGGGTCTGAATGCCCGAAACAATCGCCTGCAACCCGCTGCCGCACAGCCTGTTGACGGTCAGCGCTGCTGAGGTGTTGGGCACGCCTGCGGCAACAGAGATGGTGCGCGCCAAATACATGTCGCGCGCTTCAGTATGGATGACGTTGCCGTAAAAGGACTGCTCAACATCATCAGGCTGAACGCCGCTGCGTTCAATCGCCGCCTTCGCTGTGATCGCACCCAACTCGGTTGGGGAGAAGCCTTTCAATGACCCACCGAAACCTCCGATTGCCGTGCGGGCGGCGGAGACAATAACAACGTCTTTCATGATTTTCCTTTCAATCGCCTCCTACCCGGAGGCGTCAGACCCTTGGTCGTTTGGTATCAGGCGTTCGTGATGTGGTGAAGCCGCTTCAACGCTGCGCGATACTCTGCATCCATACGCCCGATCAGCTCTTTTGCTGGCGTGACTTGCGTGATTGCGCCCACGCCTTGGCCCGCGCTCCAGATGTCGCGCCAGGGTTTGGGGCCGGACTTGGTCTTGTCCCCCAAAAGGGACAGCTGGCCGGTTGTGCTGGGATCAACGCCCGTCTGCTCAAGAGAGGCGGACAGATAGTTCCCATGCACCCCGGTGACCGCCGCGGTTGTCACGATGTCCTGCGCCTGCGCCTGGCACAGCATATCCTGATACCCTTCCGGCGCATTGGCCTCGGTTGTGGCAATAAAGGGCGTGCCAACATAGCCGAAATCAGCCCCCGCCGCCTGCGCACCCAGCAATGAGGCACCAGAGGCGATGGCACCGGACAAAGCCAAGGGCCCATCAAACCACTGCCGGATTTCCTGCACCAAAGCGAAGGGCGATTGCGCGCCGGTATGCCCACCCGCGCCAGCGGCGACAGCGATCAGGCCATCGGCGCCTTTCTCAATGGCTTTGCGCGCAAAACGGTTGCTGATCACATCATGCAGGACAAGCGCGCCCGCTCCATGTGCAAGCTCATTCACTTCCTCGCGTGCGCCCAGCGATGTGATCCAGATCGGCACTTTCCAGCGCGCGCAAATCTCAATGTCACGCTCAAGGCGCTCGTTGGATTTATGCACGATCTGGTTGACCGCAAAGGGCGCGGCGGGCGTGTCAGAGTGGGCTTGGTTCCAGGCGTCCAACGTTTCCGTGATCTGCTTTAGCCAGGCCTCAAGCATGATGCCGTCGCCGTCTTTGTCGCGTGCGTTTAGCGCAGGCACGCTGCCGACGATCCCGGCCTGACATTGTGCGATCACCAATTCAGGGTTTGAGACGATGTACATGGGCGCGCCAATCATAGGCAGGCGCAAAGACTGCAGTTGGGCCGGAAGCGTCATTTTCAATCCTTAGAGTTTGCGAAAGTCGGGTTTGCGTTTTTCCAAAAAGCCCGACAGGCCTTCGGCCGCTTCGGGGCCAAATCTGGCCGCGTTGATTAGATCGGCTTCTGCCCACAAATGGGTGGCCAGTTCTGACGTGGCGGCCGCGTTCACCAAATGTTTGATCGAGCCAATGGCCTGTGCCGGGCCGTCGCCGATCTTACCGGCAAGTTTCATCGCACCGCTGAGGGCCTGACCCTGTTCTGTCACCTCATTGACAACACCCAGGCTGGCAAGGCGTTCCGCGTCAATTGGCCTGCCCAGAATACAAAGTTCGTTGACCAACTGGCGGGGCAGGGCGGCGCGCAGGAAATGCGTCACCCCGCCATCGGGGCTGAGCCCGACGCGCACATAGGCCACGGTGAACTTCGCCTCGCTGCTGGCGACGATCATGTCGCAGGCCAGCGCCAGTGCCACGCCTGCGCCCGCCGCACCGCCTTCGACAGCGGCGACCACGGGGGTGGGGCAGTCAGCCACGGCCCGGATCATGGCGTTGAGGTAATCGGTGTTGGAGTTGACCGCAGAAAGCGGGCCTTCGGCACTGTTTTTCAACGCGCTGATGTTGCCGCCAGAGCTGAAAAAGCCACCCGCACCGGTGATCACGATGGCCCGGACCGCAGGGTTTTTGCCTGCATCAACCACCTGGTCGCGGACCGCGCGGTAGACTGCGGGGTTGATGGAATTCCGGCTGCTGGCCCCATCCAAGGTCAGCACCAGAACACCGTTTTCTGTTGAGGCCACGACTTGCGTGTCTTGTTGCGCTTTTTGGTCTGTCACGATGCCTGTTCCCGTCTAATCATGGATGCTTCTTGTCGCGCAGCTTCAGCAACCAAACGGCCCAGCCGCGCGGCATGGACGTCTGCTGTGCCGAAAAGCATATCGGCCATCAAGATGCGTTTGACGAAGACATTCAGCTCATATTCCTCGGTCGTGCCGATACCGCCGTGCATTTGAATGCACTCCGCCGCGGCCTCGCGCATCCGTGTGCCGCAATAGCGTTTGAGCGCCGACACCACCTTTTGCCGCGCGGTGCTGTCTGTTCCGTCACAAGCGCTTGCCGCCGCCAGTACCAGCGATTCGAAGTGCTCTGTTTCGTGGAAGACGTCGACCATGTTGTGTTGCAGCGCCTGAAAGCTGCCAATCGGCTTGCCGAATTGTTTGCGTGTCGAAAGGTAATCCCGCGTCAGATCTCGCATCGCCTGGGCGGCCCCCAAGGCTGTGGCGCAGAGACACACAGCCGCAACATCGCCCATCCAATCGGCCAGTGCATCATTGGCCTGCGCCAAAGAGACATCGACCTTGTCAAAAGTGATATCCGCCGCAACCTGCCCGTCCAAAAGCGGAAGGGGCGTGACCGTCACGCCCTCTGCTGTCAGATCAACCGCACCGCAAGAGGTGCCAGTAGGCCCATCAAGGCACAGCAACAGAACCTGCGCATCAGCACCCCCAACACTGTCTGCGCGGTGCCAGACAGCATGCCGTTTTCCACCCGCAACCCGCCTGCATTTTCGGGCAGCGCGACTGCGACGGGCTTGCCGCTGTCCAGCGTTGCGCTGACATCAAAACCGGGCAAGTCGCACTTGGCTGACAACAACCCCGGCAGAACCGCCGCGCCCACAACCGGCGGGCTGGCTTTGCCACGCCCCATGGCCGCCAGGGCTGGGGCCAAGGTCAGCATGCCCAGACCCGCACCGCCATCATCTTCGGCGTAGGTCATGCCCAGCAAACCAGATTCGACAAGAGCCTGCCACACCGCCTCCCCTTCGCCGTCGCGCATCACATCGGCAACCGTGTCCGCGATCATCCGTTGTTCGTCTGTCAGATCAAAATCCATGGTCCGTGCCTCACAGTCTGAGTGTCTGTTTGGAAATGATGTTCTTCATCACTTCGCTTGAGCCGCCAAAGATCGTGAAGGCCCGCGACAGCAGCCATCCGTGAATGCCATAGCGGTCCAGGATGGCATCGTCGCTGGTGTCTTTTTGCCAAACGGCCGCGCGGGGCCTACGGCCTCCATCGCCAGTTCGTTGCTGCGCTGCTGGATCTCACTGCCGCGCAGTTTCAGGAACGGGGCCAGTTCCGCCGCGTTCCCTCCTGGCTGGATGGAGGAGAGCATGCGCAGGTTGGTGATCTCAAGCGCCATGAAGTCCGTCTCAAGATCTGCCAGCTTCGCGGCAAAGACCGGATCGTCGATCAAGGCTGTCCCATTGCGCTGCTGGGTCAGGGCAAGGTTGCGCAACAGGCGCAGTTCCGCCTTGTTCTGGCCGACGTTGGCAATGCCGACGCGTTCATTGCCCAACAAGAACTTGGCATAGGTCCAGGCCTTGTTCTCTTCTCCGACCAACATGTCGGCGGGCACCTCAACATCGTTCAGGAACACTTCGTTCACGTGGTGATCACCATCGATTGTGATGATCGGCCGGACCTCAACACCGGGCAGGTTCATATCAACCAGCAAGAGCGATATGCCCTGCTGCTGCTTTTCTGCGTCAGCGTCCGTGCGCACCAGGGTGAACATCCAATTGGCGTGCTGCCCCGTGGTGGTCCAGGTCTTTTGACCGTTGACCTTATACACATCCCCCTCGCGGACCGCGCGGGTTTTAAGGCTGGCAAGGTCTGACCCTGCGCCGGGCTCTGAGAACCCTTGGCACCAGTAATCCTCGCCCGACAGAATGCGGGGCAGGAAATGCGCCTTCTGTGCGTCTGATCCATATTTGATCAGGACAGGCCCGATCATCTTCAGGCCGAACGGCCGCAAACGTGGCGCACCGGCCAGCATCGCCTCTTCGTCGAAGATGTATTGCTGAACAGGTGTCCATCCGGTGCCGCCATATTCAACCGGCCAGTATGGGGCCACCCACCCTTTGGCGGCGACAATCTTGTGCCAGCGAAACATCTGTTCCCACGAATGGCGACGAAATCCGAAATGCGTGGCTGAGATGTCTTCGGGCAGTTCTGCGGCAAGAAAACCGCGCACATCTTGGCGAAAGCTCTCTTCTTCTGGTGTGAAACTAAAATCCATAAGACCCCCATCAATTGACGCCTCATATACAACGCCGGTCAATTAATGCAACAAATATTGACACGATTAAATGATTTGTTACAAATAATGAAACGGTGCGCGCGCTGTCCACCTTGAAGGAGCCTCAAAGATGCTGAACAATTCTGGCAAGGGACCGCTTTCGGGCATTCGCGTCCTGGATATTTCCACCGTTATTGCGGGCCCTATGGCGGCCACCATGATGGCGGATTTTGGCGCTGAGGTGATCAAATTCGAATTGCCCGGCATTGGTGACGGGCTGCGCGGCTTCCCGCCGCTGAAAGAGGGCAAGCCGCTGTGGTGGAAGGTTACCAATCGGGGCAAATACTTTGCCACCCTGGATCTGCGCAAACCTGAGGGCAAGGATCTTTTCCTGAAGATGGTGGCCGAAGCGGATGTTGTGGTTGAGAACTTCCGCCCCGGCACGCTTGATCGCTGGGGGCTGGATATCGACACGCTTTGGGGCGCGAACCCCAATCTTGTCGTGCTGCGCATCAGCGGCTTTGGCCAGGACGGCCCCTATTCCTCACTGCCAGGCTTTGCCCGTATTTTTGAGGCGATGGGCGGGCTGACACATATCACAGGCGACGAAGATCGCCCGCCGATGCATACAGGCTATCCCTTGGGCGACCCGATTGGCGGGCTGTTCGGGGCCTTCGCCGCTGTCGCGGCCCTGCTCAACCGTGACCGGAACGGCGGCGAGGGAGAGGAGATCGACGTCTCATTGACAGAGGCGACGTTCCGCATTCTGGAGTTCCTGGCGATTGAATATGACCAGCTGGGTGAGGTGCATGCGCGCAGCGGGAACCGCAATCAATATTCCGCCCCCGCCAGTGTCTATATGACCAGCGACAAGCGGTATGTGTCCCTTGCGGGCAGTACGAACCGGATCTTTCAAAACAATGCCAATGCCATTGGCAGGCCCGAACTGGTTGAAGAGCCGCGCTTTGCTGATAACCCTTCCCGTGTGAAGAACTCCGCAGAGCTTGACCGCATCTTTGGCGGCTGGATCGCGGCGCATACCCAGGAAGAAGTCGTGGCAGCCTTCCGCGAAGCGAATGGCACGATCGCCCCGATTTATTCCATCGACCAAATGTTCGAAGACCCGCATTTCAAAGCCCGTGAGGCGATCACTGAAATCGCGGATGATCACTTTGGCACGGTGAAGATGCAAAACCTCGTGCCGCGCTTCCGCAATGCCCCCGGAGAGATCAGGTGGGCCGCAAAAGATATGGGCGCACATAATGATAAGGTCTTTGGCGATCTGTTGGGACTTGACGAAGACGCGCTGATGACCTTGAAACAGAAGGGTGTCATATGACTTCACATGTTGGCACCTTGGCGCAGCCAAATGCGCAGGGGACAAGGCAGTTGAAACAGGCCCAGGCATCTACTCTTTCGACCACGCTGATGCGTGGCCTAGAGGTGTTGCAGTGCTTTACGGACAAAGATGCTGCTCTCAGCAACGCTGAACTTGCCCGCCGGTTGGACATGAACCGTCCCGCGGTATCGCGCCTGTGCAAAACACTGATGCATGTGGGCTATCTTCGCCGGGATGAAAAAGGCATGTTCCGCCTGGCCCCTCATCTTTTGTCGCTGACCTATCCGCTGCTGGCGGCCATGCCATGGCGCCATGAAGCCACGGATATGATGGAAGAGGTGGCCAGCCTCACCGGTGGCTCGATGACCCTGTCGATCATGTCAGAAGATCGGTTCGTGCAGATCAAGACGGTCGGGGTCAAAGACCAGTATCCTCATATTCCTGAGATTGGTTTGAACGGGCCGCTGTTGCTGTCCTCCACCGGTCGGGCGCTTTTGTCCCTGCTGGATGCAGAAGCGCTGCAAGAGAAGCTGCAGCAGTTGCACCAGCAAAACCCCGATGAGCATGCCAGAGGCCTTGGCCCCACGCAGGAGGGCATTGCCCGCTGTCAGGCTGAGGGTTTCTGCGTGTCCTACGGGGAATGGCGTGAAAACATCGTGGCCGCAGCAACGCCGCTGGGCCGGTCAGCGGATGGTTTGCTGGTCGCGATGGCTTGTGGGATGCCGACCTACCGCGTGGTCGAAGACAAGTTTGAGACAAGCATCGGACCGCGCCTTGCCAATGTTGCCGATGCGCTCAGGGCCAAGGGCCTGTTTCAGAAACCCTGACCGGTAGCCTTTGGCCGCCCACAGGCCCTGTGCGACCTTACCCCATGTTCTGACCAGAAGGTGTGCCATCTGCGCCGCCGATTTTTCCAAGGATACCCAATATGGACTACCAAACCATTCGCTGGACGCTTGAAAACACTGTGGCTGAAATCACGATGGACCGGGGGGCGGGCGCGACTGCGTTGAATGCCCGCATGTGTGATGAGCTGTTTGATGCGGCCTGTCGCTGTGACGCCGAAGGCGCGCGCGCGGTGATCCTGACTGGGACGGGCAAAACATTCAACGTGGGCGGTGATCTGCAAGAGTTCACCGATGCAAAGAACAAATCAGATCATGTCACCCGCATGGCCACGATGATCCATGCGGCAGTGTCGCGTTTTGCCCATATGGATGCGCCGGTGATCTGCGCTGTGAACGGCTCTGCGGGCGGTGCGGGGCTGTCGATGGCGGTGTCGGGGGATATTGTGCTGGCCTCTGAGAGGGCCAAGTTCGTGTCGGCCTACACCGCATCTGGACTGTCGCCTGACGGATCGCTGACATATTTTCTGGCAAAACATGTTGGCCTGCTGCGGGCGAAAGAGCTGGTGCTGACCAACCGGGTCCTGACCGCACAAGAGGCCTGTGACTGGGGCCTGGTGACCCGCGTGGTGGCCGCCGATGATCTGGTATCAGAAGCGCGCGCACTGGCCGCAGATCTTGCCGCTGGTCCGACCCAAGCGTTTGGCCGCGCAAAGCAATTGCTTGAGACAGCCTTCAGCGAAAGCATTGAAACCCAGCTTGATAAAGAAACCCGCGCGATTGCTGCGATGATGCGCACGGAGGACGGCCAAAACGGCATCAGCGCGTTTCTTGCAAAACAAACACCGAAATTTTCAGGCAGATAGCAAATGAGGACGTTAATTCCAACATTCCATAAAAATGTTGTAATTATTAAAACAGTTGATACAAATCAGTATAAATAGCCTAATGGGAGGGGCGACGTGTACCATTTTATCAGGGGGAGCTACCGCGCCGTCGTGCGCGGCTGGTTGAGGATATATGGGCCCATTGCGCGTCCAAGCTTGCATCATGCGTAAGCCCAGGGGTTGATCCATGCACTCTCTGAGAACCGTCTCCGTCTTTCTTGCCTCGATCGTCGCGGCCTTCGTCTCAATCCAGTCTATCTATGTGGCCTACTTCGGCCCCTGGGACATCGCCTATGGCCTGAACATGCTGCTTGGCGCGGCTGTTGTTATCGTTCTGATCACAAAGCCCACCGTAAACCCCCAAGGCGAGGCCTCATCCGGGTTTAAAGCCCTTGGGATGCTCTTGGACTGGGCGCTGATCGCTGTCTTTGTGGCGGCCTGTATCCGCTTCACGCAAGTAGCCTACCTGATGGAGCAAACGCTCTATTTCTTCAGCAGCTTTGATGTTTGGCTGGCCCTCGCGGGCACAGCGGTGTTGCTTGAAGCCACCCGCCGCCTTTTTGGCCTGCCGATTGTGATCATCGCCTTTCTGACGCTGATCTATTGTTTTTTTGGCAATGCGCTGCCCGGTTTCTTGAACCATCCCGGCATCAGCCCTGACCGGGCCGTTGATACCATATGGTACGGCTATCAGGGCGTCTTTGGTGCCCCCACGGGTGTGGTCATCCGCGTGGTGTTGATCTTTGTGGTCTTTGGCATTGTGCTGGAAGGCACAGGAGCCAGCGACACGTTGATCCGCGTCTCAGTGGCGCTAACCGGGCGCACCCGCGGCGGCCCCGGGCATTCGGCTGTGGTGGCAAGCGCGCTTTTGGGGTCCATGTCGGGCAGTGTGACCGCGAATGTGGTTGGCTCTGGCTCATTCACCATTCCGATGATCAAACGGCGCGGCTTTCCTGCAGCCACAGCAGGCGGGATCGAAGCCGCCGCTTCCACCGGGGGACAGATCATGCCGCCGGTGATGGGGGCCGCGGCCTTTATGATGGCCGACCTGACGGGAGAGCCCTACACCACAATCGCCCTGGCCGCCCTAATCCCGGCGCTGTTTTTCTACGGCTCACTCTTTGCCGCTGTGTCGGTGGATGCAACTGCTGCTGGCATCCAGCCGGTGCCCGAAAGCGAACGGATCAAGCTGACGCGGGCCGATTACATCGCCTCATTGCAGTTCTTGCTGCCGATTGTATCGATCATCGCTGTGCTGTTGCTGGGCCGCTCGCCCACCATGGCGGGCCTTGTCGCGGTGACGCTTGCGCTTGCGCTGGGACTGTTCCGGGAAAAGAACCGCTCAAGCCTCAAGATCTATTGGGACATCGCCGTGAAGGCCGGTATCGCCTGCGCATCAATCTTGGTTGCTGTGGGCTGTATCGGGATCATTCTGGGGGTCATGAACCTGACGGGGCTGGGGCTTAGCTTTGCCTCCATGATCTCATCGCTTAGCGAAGAATCGCTGCTGTGGTCGCTGATCATCACTGCCTTTGCCTGCCTGGTGCTGGGCATGGGGATGCCAACGCTGCCGGCCTATATCATCATCGTGCTGGTGCTTGGCCCGGTCGTGACCAAACTGGGCGCTGACCTGCTGGCGGTGCATATGTTCGTGCTCTACTTCGGCGTTCTGTCCGCGATCACACCGCCCGTGGCCATCGGGGCCTTTGCCGCAGCGCCCATTGCGGGGTCTAACCCGATGCGGACGGCCTTTGTGTCAGTCCGGCTCGCGATTGTGGGCTTTATCATCCCGTTCATCTTCATCTACGAGCCTTCGTTGCTCTTGGTGCTGGATTTCGATCTGGTCAGCTTTATCCGGGTCTGTGTTGCATTGTCGTTGGCCATCTGGATGCTCAACACCGGGGCTGCAGGATATGCCGGTGACCGGCTCAGCCTACTTGGCCGTGTGGTGCGGCTGGCCATTGCAGCGGGGCTGATCATTCAGATCGCTGAGATCCAATACATCTTCATTGTCCTCGCCATCACGCTTCTCGTGGTTCATCGCAGCCCCAAGTTGGCCGAAGCGGCAATGCTTACCAATAAACTTAAGACCAACCTGGAGGAGACCTAACCCATGTTTCAACGAGTCTTGCAAAAAGGCATGATGACCGCCGTTGCGGTAACCATGTCACTTGGCATGGCCGCAACTGCGCACAGCAAAGATCTGCGCATGGCGTCGCTTGGACAATCATCACCAACAACGGTGTTTTCAATCGCGGTGACGCAGATCCTGAAAGAAGAGCACGGCTATTCCACACAGCTTTCAACCGGCTCTGCGGCCACCCGTCAGGCCGTTGAAGCGGCGAACCAGCAGCTTGATCTGTTTGTATCCGCGGTGTCCATCAACGGTTTTCTGCGGGACGGCACGCGCATGTACAAAGACATGGCAAATGCGCCAGAGCTTTTTGGAAACCTGCGCAGCATCCTGAACTATCCTTTCGGTGCCTATCACGCGATTGTCTGGGAAGATTCAGGCATCACCAGCCTGGAAGAGATGAAGGGTAAGAAGGTCTTTATCGGCCCGCCTTCTGGTGCGGCACGTGCGACCATCGGGGCCATCATCAGCGGTGTGACCGGCTATGAGGCGGACACTGATTTTGAAGCTGTGAGCGTTGATTGGTCATCGGCCGAACAGGCGTTTCAGGACCGTCAGATTGACGTCTATTTCACCGCCGCCCCAATCCCAAGCGCCGAGCTGCAGCAGCTGTCAGCGCTGGGCAAGTTCCGGGTTCTGGGCATTCCGGACGACAAGGTCGAAACAGAAGCCATCCAAAAGGCGTTCAACATTCCGGGTCGCGAATTCACCATGCTTGAACCAGGTGCCTATAGCGGTTTGACCAACGAAGAGCCTGTGCGCCTGGTCAACACCATTGTCGGGCTGAGCACCAACAAGTGGTTGTCCGAAGAAGACGGCTACAACATCACCAAGGCGATCTTTGAAAACAACGATGATCTGGTTGCTGCGGCTCAGTGGATGAGCGTTATCACGCCTGAAAACGGCTTGTCTCAGATGAACGCGCCGCTGCATATCGGTGCATATAAGTACTACAAAGAAGCGGGCATTGATGTGCCTGAGGAGCTTGTCCCACCAGAGGCCAAGTAACATACCAAACGCAGCGCTGCCCGGTCCCTGACGGGGCAGCGTTTTTCTTTGGCGGGCCCTCAGTTGCCCCCCTTTAGACCCAGACGGCGCGATGCCTGCGGTCGCTTCCACACCCTCAAAACCTTTGGCCCACAGATCTCGCGCAGCTTTTTCGGCTCAGCTGCAAAATGACTGTTGCAAGTGAAACCATTTTAGTTTCATTTGTAACGAAGTGATGCCGAGGGTCGATCAGGGCTCTCATAAGGGGGCCAGGCCTTGGAAATAAGTGACATCAACCGTCTGCGTGCCCGACCGGTGCCTGCGCAAAACAATCTTATTGAAGGCCAAGACAGCCCGACCGACGGCCGGATTGAGGTTTCATCCCCCATCGACGGCAAAGTCCTCACCCACATCGCCGCGAGCCAGCCCAGCGATGTGGATGCCGCGGTTGCTTCTGCCCGGCGCGCCTATGCGGATGGCCGGTGGCGGCGAATGCCCCCTGGCAAACGACGGGATGTCATGGCCAAATGGGCCGCACTGATTGAGGCAGAGGCCCAAGAGCTGGCCGTTCTTGGCGTGCGCGACAATGGCACCGAACTGGGTATGGCGCTGAAGGCTGAACCGGCCTCAGCGGCGCAAACCATCCGCTATTATGGGGAGGCCATTGATAAGGTCGGCGGGGAAATTGTTCCCACAGCTGAGGACAAGATGTGCCTGGTGCACCGCCAGCCCCTTGGCGTGGTTGCGGTTTTGGTGCCTTGGAACTTCCCGATGATGATCGGCGCATGGAAGATCGCGCCTGCGATTGCGATGGGCAATTCGGTTGTGCTGAAACCCTCTGAAAGCGCCTCTCTCAGCCTGCGCCGTATGGCAGAGCTGGCGTTGGACGCGGGCCTGCCCCTGGCGTGCTGAATGTGGTGACGGGCTATGGTCACGAAGCGGGTGCTGCACTGGCCGGGCATATGGATGTGAACGCGTTGTTGTTCACCGGATCGGGGCGCACCGGGCGGCATCTTTTGACGGCCTCTGCACAGTCCAACACCAAACCTGTCTATCTGGAATTGGGCGGGAAATCCCCCAACATCATATTTGAAGACGCCCCCGATCTGGCGGCTGCGGCAAAAGCGGCTGTGGGCGCAATCTTTCGCAACTCCGGCCAGGTCTGCGTGGCAGGCTCGCGGCTGTTGGTGGCCAACTCCGTCAAAGATGCGGTTCTGGATCAAATCGTCTCAGCAGCTGAGGCGCTTAAGGTGGGCGATCCGCTTGATCCTTCCAACGACATCGGCGCGGTGCATTCAGAGGCCCAGCTGGCGATGAACCTGGCCCATGTGGACAAGGCCAAAGCCGCTGGCGCTGCTTTGGTGACCGGTGGCACAGCGCTGCACGACGAAGGGTATTACATGGCGCCAACCATCTTTGATGAGGTCACGCCCCAAAGCCCGCTTTTCCAAGAAGAGGTCTTTGGCCCCGTTCTCACCGTCACCAGCTTTGAGACGGAGGAAGAGGCGCTGGCGTTGGCCAATGCCTCAGACCTTGGGTTGGCCGCTGGTGTCTGGACATCGAACCTGTCCCGCGCCCACCGTATGGTGCGTGAGATCGAGGCGGGTGTGGTCCACGTCAACACCTATGGCGGCACGGATCACACGATCCCAATGGGTGGCGTCAAGCAATCTGGCTATGGATATGACAGATCGCTCAGAGCGCTCGATCAGGTCAGCCACATGAAATCGGCTGTCATCGCTCTTTGATGTCCTTTTGTCACATCCGTGCCTCTCCTTGCAGATGTTCCCGCGCCCTTTGGCGATGCTGCGGCGGACAAGAGGGCTTGTAGGTCCCTCAAGCCGCTTTGGGCGCTGGAACCTCTGCTTAACCCTTTCCCGGTAGACCACGTGCAATCAGCTAGGGACGCTCATCCTCGGAGGGGACATGTTTGCACGTATGAAATTCTCAACAGTCAGAGGACGCGTGAACGCAGCGCTTCTTTTTGTTTTGGCCGCGCTCACGGTGTTGGGGCTTTATGCCTTGCTCAGCATTCAAAGTGTCAGCACCAATTTGACCCAAGTGAATGAGGTCAACAGCGTCAAACAGCGTTACGCCATCAACTTCCGCGGCAGTGTACATGACAGATCCATCCTGATCCGCGACATCGTGCTTGCCCCGAATGCGGCGGACATGGCCCAGTCCATCGAAGATGTGCGCAGCTTGGAGGCGGATTATGAACGCTCCGCCGGACCGCTTGACGCGTTCTTTGCGGATCCTGACCTGGTCAACCAAATCGAACGGGACATCCTGACCCGGATCAAAGAGGTGGAAGCGCGGACAAATCCGATGGTCGAACGGATCATTACCGCCGCGCAGGCAGGACAGACCGATGAGGCCACCCAAATTGTCATGCTGGAGGCGCGACCGGCCTTCATTGACTGGCTGGGCGTGATCAATGAATTCATCGACCACCAAGAACTGTTGAACAAGAACATCGGCGCAGATGTTAGCAATCAGGTTGCCAGCTTTCAGATCGTGATGGCTCTCGCGCTGGTGGTGTCTGTTGTCGTTGGCATAGTCGCCTTGGTTTTCATCAATCGGGCATTGCGCCCACTGGGTGAAGTGACGCGCACCATCGAACATGTGGCCGAAGGCAACCTTGATGTGACACCGGGCAAAGACGGTATCGGCGAAGTGGGTGAGCTGCAGACCGCTGCGCTGAAAATGGTGGAAAAACTGAACCTTGCGGAAGAAGAGCGCGCGCGGTTCGCCGCTGCAGAGCGCAAGATGCAAGATGAACGTGAGGCGGCGATCCGTTCTGAGCAGGAAGAGGCGCAAAGGCTGGCCGAACAGGAACAGGCGGCACGCGCACAGACAGAGCGCAAAGCCGAAGAGGCAACCGCGTTCCTGACGGAGCTGAATTCGGTCCTGGCGTACGCCAAGAACGGCGATTATTCGCGCCGCATAAAAGGGCAATATGACAATCCGGAATCTCACGAAACGCAGCAAGGCATCAACCGTCTGTTGGACGGTGTCGATGGCGGGCTGAAGGCCGTTGTGGATGTGTTGGAAAAAGTCGCTGTCGGGGATCTGAGCCAAAAGATGCAGGGCAGCTTTCAGGGGGATTTTGCCAACTTGCAAAAAAGCATGGGCCTGATGACAACAAACTTGCAGGGCCTGACAGGCAACATTTCGACAAGCACGGACAATCTGACATCCTCATCAACCGCATTGCGCGACACTTCTAATGAGCTTTCGCGGCAGGCCACGCAAAACGCCGCTTCGCTTGAAGAAACCTCCGCCGCGCTGGAACAGCTTTCTGCCAGCATCAAACAGGTTGATGCCAATATTTCGAGCGCCAATGACAACGCCAAAGTGGCAAGCGACACGGCAAATGAAGGTCGGACAGTTGCGGCAGAGGCGGCAGAAGCCATGAACCGGATCAATGAAGCATCTGGCGAGATTTCCAAGGTGGTCGACGTGATCAACGACATCTCTTTCCAGATTAACTTGTTGGCCCTGAACGCGGGCGTGGAAGCGGCCAGAGCAGGTGAGGCGGGCCGCGGGTTTTCCGTGGTCGCGTCCGAAGTGCGCAGCCTTGCCCAACGGGCCAGCGAAGCCTCGGGCGAAATTGCTGCCGTCATTGCAAAAAGCGATGCTGCGGTGTCTGACGGTGTTGCAAAGGTAGCCAGCGCCGAAAGCTCTCTCCAGAAAATCTCAGACAGCGTGGTTGGTGTGTCGGGCAGCATTCAGGAAGTGGCACAAGCCATCTCTGAACAGGTCAGTGGTGTTGGCGACATCAACGCGGCTGTCGTCCAGATTGACCGCAATACGCAAAAGCAATCATCAGCCTTTGCAGAGGTAAAGGCGGCCAGCGATCTGTTGTTTAACGAGGCAGACGTGCTGAAACAGGCCAGCAGTCAATTCGTCACCAGCTCAAATGTGGTCAACATGGCACGGAAACCCCCAAGCGCGCCAACGCCCCGCAACACAGCTGAGACGATCCCGGCTGTTGTAAACGGCAGCGAAGCGATGCTGGCAGAGGATGACAATTGGACCGATTTCTAGGGCATTGAAAACTGCCTGTTGCCGCGCCGAAGAAAGAGCTGGGGCAAACGCCTGTGCCCTAGGCGGTTTCCGAACAATGGCGGCGGAAAGCACGTTTGAGCATATCAAGCTCTGCTCGTAAAAGCCCCACCTCGGCGTGAATATCATCCCCCAGCGCATCGCCCGCAAGGATGGTGATATTACCCAGCACATCCTGGCTTTCCCTGTCCCGGATCAGCAGGGTTTGAACGCCGTCCGCGATGGCCTTGGCCGGAATGGGCACCGACAATGTCCAGTGGTCCGCGCTTTGATTATGGGTCAGGATGATATCCTCAACCAGGGTTTCCTCATGGCTCACCTCAATGCTGGGGCGGTCTTCGCCAAAGCCGGTGATGATCCCCTGCCAGACCCCTTGGGCCATCTTGGTCTTGGTCAGTTGCACGCCGTTCATGACACCCCCTATAGCTGTGCCCGTGGTCTGCGAGAAAAGGTCAGATCCCGCAGTACAACCTGGTTCATCTGCGGCCCTTCAAAGATCAGATCGATCCAGGCCCGTTCCACCCGCTTTTCATTCAGGTTTGTATAGGCCAGGTCAAATTCCACCCGGTGGTTTTCTTCATTCAACGGCAGTTCACGCACCAGTTGTTCGGTGTTCGGCCCGTGCTTGATGTTGAGCCGGGCAAAGATCTCAAGCGGTGTTTCCAACTCAACAATGGCGTCCATGCGGATCAGATGTGTGCGTTTAAGGCCCTGCACACCCTCTTGAGGCACATCAAGCACCAGCGACAGGAACGATCCATCAAACTGGAACACGTCCATCCGCAATCCGTAGGGGGCCAGATCTTCTTCGCGCAAGTTGCGCAGTTGGCGCAAACTCAACTCAGAAATGCTGCAGTCATGAAACAGCGTGACCTCTTCGCCCAGCATCGACTTGGTCTTGACCGAAGACATCCCTGGCGTGGGCAGTTGGCCGCGCCACAGCTCAGGCCGCCAGGCCCAATCCGCGTTATGAGGTTTGGGAAAGCTGTTGGACCCGATAATTGGCAGCGCCAAACGTTCATCCGCAGTGTGAATAAGCTGGTCCAAATGCGCCTTGAGTGCACGCGCCTCATTGCGTTGGCGGCGCAGCGTCGGCAGTTCCGTGTCCTTGGCAAGACGCGCGGCGCGGCCCCAGCGCTGCAGGCTGCGCGAAAAGACCTTTCCTTCCAGAAAGCCGAGGGAAATTTTGGACATGACTGCCGGTGCCTGTTGTTTTGCGGCGAGTGTACCGTCAGGGCGGGGTTCGTTCAAATGATTTGGCGCAAAATAAGGTGCAAATTTGAATGAACGCGACCTGCCGCCATTTCATCGACGCCGTAGAGAGCTCAAAGAAACGCTAGCCAGACCGCAAAAGCCCCAGCCGTCAGAGGGCAGAGGTGCTGTTGCTGATCACTTGCGTCATCAATTCGCGCCCCTCCAGGCCAATGGCGCGCCCGTCTTCGGGGCCATAAAGCGCCAGGCCCATCAGCTGTGATCCCAACCGCGCGGTGCCGCGCCATTGCACGGCGCTCATGTCGACCAAAGGCACGTCGCCTTTGGCCTGAAACATCACGGCGTTTGCCATGCTGCGTGTCTTGGCCACATTGCTGAGCGACAGCGCGCCCGCCGTCGTTTCCACGTCCGGCAAAGTGCCGTCTGATGGGGCGGGGGCGAAGCTGACTGTCATCACCCCAAGCGGCGCGCCAGCTGCGGCGCTGGGTGATCCCAGCGTGTCACACCGGGCCATCAGGGCAAACCGCTGGTTCAGCGTGGTCTGATCAATACAGTACCCGCGCGGCGCCTTCAGCGTCACCGCCCCAAATGCCATGCGGGCCTCTGTAACAATGGGCGCGTCCGCCGCTGTGGGCAGGCTTGCGTCACAGGCGCTCAGGCAGGCCGCCGCCAGTGCGGCGGCGCTGACCTTAGAGATCCATGTACTCATGAGTTTCCACTTTGGCCCCTGCATGGGTAACGGCACCAAGATAGGTTGGGCCAACAAGCTGGGCGTATTTCCACAGCGCACCAGAGGCATAATTGGTCGGCCGTGGACCGGTCCAGGCTGCTTTGCGCGCGGCCAGTTCCTCATCTGAGAGATCCACGTCGATGCTGCCCTTGATCGCATTGATGGTGATCATGTCTCCGTTTTTCAGCAGGCCAATCGGCCCGCCCATCGCGGCCTCTGGGCCAACGTGACCGATGCAAAAGCCGCGTGTGGCACCGGAGAAGCGACCATCGGTGATCAAGGCGACCTTCTTGCCCATACCCTGACCCGACAGCGCCGCTGTGGTGGCCAGCATTTCGCGCATACCGGGGCCGCCACGGGGGCCTTCGTTACGGATCACAAAGACATCACCTTCGGAATAGTCGCGGTTTTGCACCGCCTCAAAAGCGTCCTGTTCGCATTCAAAGATCAGCGCAGGGCCGGTAAAGACCTGGCTTTCTTCATCCATGCCCGCGATTTTCACGATGGCGCCTTCGGGGGCCAGGTTGCCCTTAAGGCCCACAACGCCGCCCGTGGTGGAAAGCGGTGTCTCAACCGAATGGATCACCTTGCCATCCGCTTCGCGCTGCACCTTGTCCAGCACTTCGCCCATGCTTTCGCCGGTGGCGGTCATGCAATCGAGGTGGATCAGACCCGCTTTGCGCAGTTCATTCATCACAACCGGCACGCCGCCCGCCTCATAAAGGTCTTTGGCCACATATTGGCCACCGGGCTTCATATCGACGAAGTATGGCGTGTCGCGGAAGATGTCGCAGACGTCTTCGAGATAGAATTCAATCCCCGCCTCAGACGCCATGGCAGGCAGGTGCAGCCCTGCGTTGGTGGACCCGCCCGTGCAGGCCACGATGCGCGCGGCGTTCTCAAAGGCTTCGCGGGTGCAGATGTCACGCGCGCGGATGTTTTTCTCAATCAGGTTCATCACCGCAGCACCAGAGGCGCGGCCATATTCCTCACGGTCTTTGTAGGGCGCGGGCATGCCGGATGAATTGGGCAGCGCCAGGCCAATCGCCTCAGACACACAGGCCATGGTGTTGGCGGTGAACTGGCCGCCGCAGGCCCCGGCAGAGGGGCAGGCGACGCGCTCGAGGATCTCAAGCTCAGCCTCTGTCATGGTGCCGCTTTGATAGTTGCCCACGGCCTCAAACATGTCCTGAACGGTCAGATCACGCTCAGCAAAGCTCTGGGGGACATCCGCATCCTTGGGCGCTTTGCCCGGCAGGATCGAGCCGCCATAGAGGAACACAGAAGGCACGTTCAGCCGCAGCATGGCCATCATCATCCCCGGCAGGGATTTATCACAGCCCGCAAGCCCCACAATCGCATCATAGCAATGCCCGCGCATTGTCAGCTCAACCGTGTCGGCAATCGCCTCGCGCGACGCCAGCGAGGAACGCATGCCCTCATGGCCCATCGCAATACCGTCCGTCACGGTGATGGTGGTGAATTCGCGCGGCGTGCCTTGCTCAGATTTCACGCCATCTTTCACCGCCTGCGCTTGCCAGTTCAGGGCAATGTTACAGGGCGCCGCTTCGTTCCAGCAGGTCGCCACCCCAACGAGCGGCTGGTGGATCTCTTCTTCGGTCATGCCCATGGCGTAGTAATAGGACCGGTGCGGGGCCCGTGCGGGCCCTTCGGTCACATGGCGGCTGGGCAGTTTGGTCTTGTCAAAGCGCTGGTTGCTGGACATCAGATGGCTCCCTGGAAAACTGTCCCAACCGCAATAGTCGTGCAGGCGGGGTGCTGCAAGGCTTTGACGTCATGTTGTAATGCTGGCGGCGGCGTCCTAGGTAACAGACGCATGACGATAAGGGACTGTTACAGCCCCAGAGCTTCGAAAGTCCCGACATGGAACGCAGCATTTTCGCCTTCATTTGGAAATACTCCAAGCGAGAGCAGCTTGTCCTGTTGGCGTTCACCTTGTTCACCTTCCCGTTTCTCTATGCCACGCTGGAACTGCCCAAACGCATCATCAACGATGCCATTGGTGCCGAAAACCCGATCATTGAGGTTCAGGGCGTTGAGCTGACCCAGGTTCAGTTCCTGATGGCGCTGTGTTTTGGTTATCTGGGCGCGGTGCTGGTGCATGGGCTGCTCAAAATGCGGCTGAACACGATGAAAGGTGTTCTGGCCGAACGAATGTTGCGGCGCTTTCGCTATCAACTCGTCAGCCGGATGATGCGGTTCCCCCGGCGTTATTTCCAAAACACCAGCCAGGGTGAGCTGGTCAGCATGGTCACCTCAGAAGCTGAGCCAATGGGCGGGCTGATGGGCGATGCGGTGGCGCAGCCTGTGTTTCAGGCGGGCCAGATGCTGGTCATTGTCTTTTTCCTTTTTGCCCAATCCATCTGGTTTGGTCTTGCCGGTGTGGCCTTGATCCCGCTGCAAGCCTGGCTGATCCCCATGCTGCAACGTCAGATCAACCTGCTGAACAAGGAACGGATCAAAGAAGTCCGTCAATTCGCCGCTGAAATCGGCGAAACATCTGCTGGCATCACCGATCTGCGCAGCAACGGCGGCTGGCGGTATCGGCTGGCCTTGTTCACGGATCGTTTGGGGCGGCTTTTTGATGTTCGTTTCCGGATCTATCAGAAAAAGTTCTTCATGAAGTTTCTCAACAACTTCATCACCCAGCTGACACCGTTCTTTTTCTATGCAGTGGGCGGTTTTCTGGCGATCAAAGGTGAGATTACCGTGGGCGCCCTGGTGGCGGCCCTTGCTGCCTACAAAGACCTGTCGAGCCCCTGGAAAGAGCTTTTGGCCTATTACAACCAGACCCAGGATATGTCCCTGCGTTGGGACATTGTAACGGAGCGGTTCGCCCCCGATCAGATGATTGATGAGGCGCTGTTTGAGGGTGAGCCGGACGACATTCCGCACCTTCGGGGGGATATCTCTTTTGCCAACGTCTCAGTGCGGGGGGCAAATGGCGATCTGGTGCTGGACGACATCAACCTTACCATCCCCGCAGGCAGCCATGTGGCTTTGGCCGCTTCAACCCAGTCTGAGCGGGGCGCGCTGGCAGATTTGTTGACGCGTGAGGTGCTGCCATCGCGGGGCAGCATTCGGATGGCGGGGCATGATCTGGCAACGCTGCATCAGGCCGTTGTTGCCGCGCGCATCGGTCATGCCAGCGCGCAGCCTTATCTCTTTCAGGGGCAAATTGGTGACAACCTTCTGATGCCGCTGAAAACCCACCCCAAACGCGATCCCGCTGCTCCCAAAAGGATCACCCGGGCCGAGATTGAGGCGCGACGCTCGGGCAACAGCCCTGACAAGTTCGACGCAGATTGGGTCGATCCCACACTTGCCGGGCTGGAGACCAAAGAGGATGTGACCTCTTTCTGGTTTGACATCACCAACGCCATGGGTACCGGCGATATGGTGTTTGAACGCATGTTGCACGCGCGTATGGACCCAACAGTACACCCCGATCTGGCCGACAAGATCGTCAGTTTGCGCGCCGAAGTGCATGAACGTCTGGTGGCGCAGGGGCTTGATAAGGCCGTCAATCGCTTTGATCCTGATCTCTTCAACCCGTCCGTGCCGCTGGGTGGTAACTTGCTGTTTGCGGCCCCAAAACAAGACATCACACCAGAAGCGCTGGTGGCAGAACGCGGCTTTCTGGCCATGGTCATGGATCACGGTCTTGCCGCACCCGGCATCGCTATTTCACAGACCTTGGTTGAGACGCTGCATGAAACCTTTGGCCATGACGGCACCGACCATCCGCTTTTCGCCGCACTGGGTATCGAAGAAGCGCTTTATGAACGGCTGGTAGATGTCGCTGCCCGCAGACGCGAACAGGGGGACAAAGCGCTGTCTGAGGATGATTTCGCCCTGCTGCTGACCGTCCCCTTTGCCTTTACAGCTGAACAAATCGGCCCCGCTTTCCCCGATAGCTTCAAACAGGAAATCCTGCAGCTGCGCCGAACCAACGGGGCGAAAATGCGGGCGCAGACCAGTGAAATGTTTGTGCCCATCGCGCCCGAAAACTATCTGCCGCGCCTGACTTTGATGGAAAACCTGCTGTATGGCCGCATCTCGGCGATGGCCGGGTTGCAGGCGGATCTGGTGCAGGATGAAGTCAGCCGCATTCTGGAAGCGCATGATCTGAAAAAAGTGATCTCAGTGAACCTCTTTGATGTGCAAACCGCCATCGGGGGGACGAACCTGCCGGTTCTGTTCCAACAGCGCGCCGCCTTTGGCCGTGCGGCCATCAAGCGCCCCGATGTGCTGGTGCTGAACCAGGCCTTTGCACCGGACAACCCCGAACAACAGGCGTTGATGCGCAAGCGGCTCAGCACCCTGTTGCCCGATACCACGCAGATCTACATCAACGACAGCTTTCCCGACGCCGACGCCTTTGATGTGCATGTTGAGATAAAACATGGTCGCATTGATGGTCAGCCCCGCGCGTTCGATGCGCAAGAGGGCGGCAGTGCCGCGTCAGATGATCTGCGCCGAAAGCTGCGGATCATTGGGCGCAACCCGCTCTTTGCTTCGCTTAATCCGCGCAACAGACGTCTGCTGGCCTTTGCAGCACAATGGTACACGGCAGAAAAAGGCCAGCGCATCTTTGCCGTCGGTGAACGGCCTGATGCGGTCTATCTGTGCCTGTCCGGGCGGGCCGAACTAGGGCTTGAGGACGAAGGGGGCGTGTTCCGCCATGTCTCAGATGTGGAGCCGGGGCGCTTGATTGGCGATCTTGCGATCATCCTGGATGAACCGCGTCAGTTGGATTTGAACGCAGTGGAGCAGACCCAGTTTCTCAGAATTGGGGCTGAGCAGTTCCGCTCCGTGATCGAAAACGATCCTGTTGTCCTTCTTAATCTGCTGCGCACGGTGTCCGGTTATCTCAGCGACGCGGCGGAGCTGATGATTGCGGCCGGTCTGGAGGTCCCGCGTGAGATGGGGCCACACCAGCCGCCGCGCAGCCCAGAAGAGGCGGAAGAGGAATGAGCCGCCAAAACCCCTACGCCGCACATGCAGCCTTTATCGCGGCCGCCCGTGCCAAACCGCAGATCTGGCGGCTTTTTGTGGGGGCCTTTGTTGCGGTGATGGTCTATATTTTCCTGGGCCAGATCTATTTCGTGACCGTTGGGATGCTGGCAAGCGACAGGCCCGCCTTTGCCCAAGCGCTAACGGACGGTACCACGCCCGCTGCAATGTATGTGCTGTTGTTGTCCTTTGGCTTTATGGCCGTGGGCACCTGGGTTGCCGCGAAGGCACTACACCAGCGCGGTCTGGCCACCCTTCTTGGCCCTCTCCCGGTGCTGATCCGCGATTTCCGGGCGGTGTCTTGGGCGGTGCTCGCCGTGATCCTGGCCGTGGTTTTGTTGCCGCCCTGGGACATGGGCGCGCCTTACGTGCCCAATGTGCCTTTGGGGCAATGGGCCCTTTTGCTGGGCCCCTCCTTGGTTTTTATCCTGATACAGGTCTCCGCCGAAGAGATCGTCTTTCGCGGCTATCTGCAACAACAGCTGGCCGCCCGCTTTGCCACCCCGTGGATTTGGATGGTGCTGCCCAATGCCCTTTTCGCACTGGGGCACTATCTGCCCGAAAGTGCAGGGGAAAATGCGATTTTCATCGCACTTTGGTCTGGGGTGTTTGGGATGCTGATGGCGGATCTGACTGCGCGCTCAGGCTCGCTCGGACCGGCGATTGCGGTCCATTTCTGGAACAACGTCAGCGCCATGGTGATCCTGTCGGCCCCGGATCAATTCTCAGGCATCTCACTTTACACCACACCGTTTGAGCTGAGCGACGCAGATGCCATGCGCGCATGGCTGCCGGTGGAGTTTGCGATGATGTTTGTTCTGTGGCTCGCCGCACGCCTGGCCATCAGGCGTTGATTGCATTTTCTTGGCGTGCGTCTTATCTGAGGGCAATCACAGCGTCAGGGACCCTGCATGAACTGGATCACAAACTACGTCCGGCCCCGGATCAACTCGATCTTTTCGCGCCGCGAAACCCCCGACAACCTGTGGACGAAGTGCGACAATTGCGGGACCATGCTGTTTCACCGTGAGGTGACAGATAACCTGAACGTCTGCACCAACTGCGGCCACCACATGCAAATCAGCGCCCGTGCGCGGTTTGCCAACCTTTTCGACGGCGGGATCTATACCGAAGTTGAGGTGCCAAAACCCACCGCCGACCCGCTGCAGTTTCGGGACCAAAAGAAATACCCCGATCGTTTGAAAGCAGCCCAAAAGCAGACAGGCGAAGCCGAAGCCATGCTTGTCGCCGCCGGTGAGATGGGGCGTACGCCGATCATCGCCGCCTGCCAGGATTTTTCGTTCATGGCAGGGTCCATGGGCATGTACGTCGGCAACGCCATCATTGCCGCTGCCGAAGAAGCGGTGAAGCTCAAACGCCCGCTGATCCTGTTCTCAGCCGCAGGCGGGGCCCGCATGCAAGAGGGCATTCTCAGCCTCATGCAAATGCCGCGCACCACGGTTGCGGTGCAGATGCTGAAAGAGGCAGGTCTGCCCTACATCGTCGTGCTGACCCACCCCACCACAGGGGGTGTCACGGCAAGCTACGCAATGTTGGGCGACGTCCAGATCGCTGAGCCAAATGCGCTGATCTGTTTTGCCGGTCCGCGCGTGATTGAACAGACCATCCGCGAAAAACTGCCCGAAGGATTCCAGCGGGCAGAGTATCTGCTGGATCACGGCATGTTGGACCGTGTGACCCCGCGCACCAAGATGCGGGATGAGCTGATTGACATCACCCGCATGCTTTTGGGTCTGCCTCCGGCTGTTCGCGGCGATCTGCCCCCTCCGTCGGATGATGCGGCTGAGGCTGAAACGCCCCCCGCCTCAGAGGCTGAGGCCAACGTCGGCCCTGAGAAATGACCGATCAGACCTCTGACCTCATCCTTGAACGGATGATGGCGCTGCACCCCAAGATCATTGACCTGACCTTGGACCGCATGTTCCGCTTGCTGAATGCTTTGGGCAATCCACAGAACGATTTGCCCCCGGTAATCCACATCGCTGGCACCAACGGCAAAGGTTCAACTCAGGCCATGATCCGCGCAGGCCTGGAAGGCGCAGGCAAATCCGTGCATGCCTACACGTCGCCGCACCTGGCGCGCTTTCATGAACGCATCCGCCTTGCTGGCACGCTCATCACAGAAGATGCGCTGACCGCGGTTCTGGATGAATGCTATGCCGCCAACAAAGGCGAAAACATCACGTATTTTGAGATTACGACCGCTGCCGCGCTCTTGGCCTTTGCCCGAACACCGGCCGATTACACGCTGCTAGAGGTCGGATTGGGCGGCAGGCTTGATGCCACAAATGTCATGGATAACCCCGTGCTCAGCATCATCACGCCGGTCTCTATTGATCATCAGCAATTCCTGGGCGACACGTTGCCAGAGATTGCGGGCGAAAAGGCGGGCATCATCAAACGGCGCGTGCCCTGCATCGTCGGCCCGCAAGAGGACGTCGCACTTGAGGTGATTGAGGCCAAAGCAGCGCGTGAACATGCGCCCCTCTCGGTCTACGGTCAGCAGTGGCACGTCAGCCAAGAAGGCGGGCGGCTGATCTATCAAGATGAAACCGGCCTTTTGGATTTGCCCCGCCCGAATTTGCTGGGTGCGCATCAGGTGATGAACGCGGGTGCCGCCATCGCCGGTTTGCGCGCGCTTGGATTTGGGGACGCTGCTTGCGAAGCGGCGGTCACAGCGGCTGAATGGCCCGCGCGGATGCAACAGCTGCGCAGCGGTCCCTTGGTCGCCTCGGCCCCTCAGGCTGAGCTGTGGCTTGATGGCGGGCACAATGAAGCAGCAGGGGCGGCCCTTGCGTCTGTCCTGGCCAGCCAAGGCGCGCGGCCCACGCATTTGATATGCGGGATGCTCAAGACCAAGGATGTGACGGGCTATCTGGGCCATTTGGCAAAGCACGCGGACAGTTTGCACGCCGTCTCCATCCCCGGTGAGGCGGCCACGCTTTCAGCCCAGGAAACGGCTGAAGCGGCGCGCAGCGTCGGTTTTTTGGCGCATGAGGCAGCCTCTGTTGAGGCTGCTCTGGCCGCGATTGTGGCAGACGCGCCACAAGCTAGAGTGTTGATTTGCGGGTCACTCTACCTTGCGGGGGCCATCCTGCGAGAGAACGGATAAATTTTACCGCGAACCCTCTGCATTTTAATCAACTGTTAGTGTATTCTGGCTCCAATTCAGGTGCGGTCTGACCGCGAAAAAACTGAAAACCTGGCGAGGATGAGCATGATGACACAGCGGGCCAAAGACACTGCACAACCCTCCAAACGGGCAGATAACACTGCCCTAACCACGGTGCTTTTTGTAGGCATCGGGATGGTGATTATCCTGGGCGGTTTGTGGTCGCTCTATATGGCGGACGCACCCTATCACCCCGAGGTGACGCGCGACGGTACAGGCATCCAGCTGGCTGCGGATTAGGGTAGAAATGCACAGGCCTGAAGCGCAGCGAATTGTCCAAAGCCTCTGATTTCAAACGACTCTTTGTAGATCAGCTTTAACAGGTCTGTCCGTTTTGCGTCCATCGCGGACCTGCGACCGATCCGGGACGCGCTACCGCGCGCGGGTCAATCGCCCCAGCCGTCGGCCTGCATCTCTCTGAGGCGCGACGCGGTGCGCTCAAACTCGAAGGTGCCCTCACCCTCAACATACAGCATCTCTGGCGCGGCGGCGGCAGAGCAAATCAGCCGCACCCGCGCCTCATAAAGCGCGTCGATCAATGTCACGAACCGTTTGGCTTCGTTGAAATTGCTGCGCCCCAATTGCGGGATGTCATCCAGCAACAGCACACGCACCGCCTCAGCCAGCGCCAGGTAATCCGCCGCCCCCAACGGTTGCCCGCATAGTGCGTGAAATTTCGCGCGCCCCATGCCGTTGTGAAACTGCGGGATCTCAACATCGCGTCCTTTGACCCGCAACACCAAGGGCGTGCCGGGCCCGCCTGCCAGGTCTTGCCAAATCGCATCCATCGCGGCGCGACTGTCGCCGTTCACCGGGGTGAAATACACCGGCGAGCCTGCCAGGCGATCCTGCCGGTAGTCGGTAGGGCTGGTCAATTCATGAACCACCATCTTGGCCTTGATCAATTCGATGAATGGCACAAAGAGGTTGCGGTTCAGCCCGTCTTTATAAAGGTCATCCGGGATGCGGTTGGAGGTTGTCACCACCACAACACCTGCCGCAAAAAGCCCCTCAAACAGCCGCCCCACGATCATCGCATCGGTGATATCGGTGATCTGCATCTCATCAAACGCAAGCAGGCGGACGGATGCCGCAACCTCAGCCGCCACGGGGGCAATGGCATCGTCCACACCGGTTTTACGCACCTCGTGCATGGCGGTGTGGATTTCTTGCATGAAGGCATGAAAATGCACGCGCCGGGCGGGGATATCGCCAAGGCTTTCAACAAACATATCCATCAACATGGACTTGCCCCGCCCCACGCCGCCCCAAAGATAGAGGCCCCTGGGCGGCTCAGGCGCTTTGCGAAAGAACCCTTTTTTGACCGGCACCAGCAGCGCGTCGCGGATGCGGTCGAACTCTGGCAGCACCGCCTCTTGTGCGGGATCGGGTTGCAAAGAACCGTCAGAAATCAGGGCATCATATGTCGCGCGCAGGCTTTGCATAAGGCGTGAGTACCGCAGAAATTGGCCGATGGGAACGGCGCGTTGCACCCCGTCCAAAACTTGGCGCGGTGGGGGCATCAATATTCCTAAGCGTGCGGTCACAAAGCATGATTTGACGCTGAGAAATCAGGCCCTAATCTGCCGCCAACGTCATGGAAGGCCCCACAATGCAAACCCGCGCACCGCTTTTTACGCCCGTTCTGCTTGTGGGCTGTTTTATCATCATGGTCAGCTTTGCTGTGCGCGCCTCTTTTGGGGTGTTCCAGATCCCGGTGGCAGAGGAATTTGGCTGGCTGCGCACGGAGTTTTCCCTGGCCATCGCCATTCAGAACCTGGCTTGGGGCATCGGCCAGCCGATCTTTGGGGCCATCGCCGAAAAGATCGGGGACCGGCGCGCCATCGTCATGGGCGCGATCATCTATGCTGTGGGGTTGGTGTTGACGGCAAATTCCGTCACCCCGTTGGAGCATCAGGCCTATGCCTGGCTGGTGGGTTTTGGCATTGCGGGCACGGGCTTTGGCGTCATTCTGGCGGTGGTGGGCCGTGCCGCGTCTGATGAAAACCGCTCCATGTCGCTGGCGATTGCCACCGCCGCAGGCAGCGCAGGTCAGGTATTTGGCGCACCGGTTGCGGAATGGATGTTGGGGTTTTTAACCTGGCAAAGCACCTTCTTGGTTTTTGCCGGCGCCATCCTGGCGCTGATCCTGACACTTCCGCTGATGCGGGCCCCGGTGATGGCCAGTAAGGCAGAGCTGGACGAAAGCCTGGGCGAGATCCTGGTCAAAGCCTTCAAAGACCCATCCTATACGTTGATCTTTCTGGGCTTTTTCTCTTGCGGGTATCAACTGGGGTTTATCACGGCGCATTTCCCCGCCTTCGTGACCGAGGTTTGTGGCCCGATTGAACCCGGTGGCATGCTGCACGGGCTGGGCATCACGACGACATCGGCTTTGGGGGCCATCGCGATCTCTCTTATTGGTTTGGCCAATATCGCAGGCACGCTTGCCGCGGGGTGGGCGGGCAAGCGCTATGCCAAGAAATACGTGCTGGCGGGTATCTATACCGCCCGCGCCTTGGTGGCGGGGCTCTTCATCTTTTTCCCGATGACCCCGACAACGGTGATCTTATTCTCCCTCGCGATGGGGTCGCTTTGGCTGGCAACGGTGCCGCTGACCACGGGTCTGGTCGCGCATATCTACGGGCTGCGCTATATGGGCACGCTTTATGGCATCGTGTTTTTCAGCCACCAGCTGGGCAGCTTTGTCGGCGTTTGGCTGGGCGGTGCGCTTTATGATCTTTATGGCAGCTATGATGCCGTTTGGTGGATCGGGGTGGCAGTTGGCGCCTTTAGCGCCATTGTCCATCTGCCGATCAGGGAACGCCGCCTGGAGGGGTTGCGAACAGCCTGATATCGCAAGCGCTGTTTTGGGCTGAGAGGGGGAGGGCTTCAGGCTCACCATCCCAGAGGGGCTGCATCCGCCTTCGATTGATCTCTGCCCTGTCAGGTGTCACCCCCCGCTGCAAGACAAATAACGGTCTCCCAGCAAGCTGGGTCCCTCCGCGATTTATCTTGCACCGTGGCGTGAAACCTGACCTGTCAAAGCTCAAGCGAAGGCGGCTCCAGCCCAGAGGGCGGGTTTCAGGCGGTCCAGCGGTCCAGGATGTAGCGCGCGGTCATCAGATCAAGATGCGCACCGCCGCCGTTTTTGAAAAGCGTGATGTCATCGTCTGAGGTGCGTGTGAACTTCTCTAAATCGTAGTAATCCGCCACGATGTGATCGCGCCCTATCGTGTGGGCCTCTAGCGGGATCTTGAGCTCTCCGATGTGGCCAATTGTGGTGTCGAAGCTGTCGACAAAGACGCGCGCGCGGGTCAGGGCGGTATCGTCCACCTCGCGCATGTCAGGACGGTAGGCACCGATCAGGTCCACATGTTGGCCAGGGCGCAGCCAGTCGCCCATGATCAGCGGATCTGTGGACATGGTGGCACTGGTGATGATGTCAGCGGCTGTGACGGCGCTGGCCAAATCCTCGGCGATGTGAAGTCCGGGTACCTCCGATGCCATCCGCTCTGCATTTGCGTGGGTGCGGTTCCAGACGGTAAAGCGCGCCTCAGGGAAGGCCGCGCGATAGGCGGCATAAAGCGCACGGCCCTGATTGCCTGCGCCCACGATCAGGATGTCCTGGCTGTCCGGGCGGGCCAAGCGGCGTGCGGCAAGCAGGCTGTCCCCGGCCGTTTTCCATTTCGTCACCAGGTGGAAATCCACAATCGCGCTCAGCGTGCCCTGCGCGTCATCATAAAGGTTCAGCCCGCCGTTGATCATGGGGTGGCCCCCTGCCGGATTGCCCGGAAACACGGTGGCCGATTTAACCGCAATCCCCAGCCCGTCGATCCAGGCGGCCCGGCTGAGCAGCGTATCATCGCCGCGGTAGAGAAAAGTATCGCCGATCTCGGCCTTGGGCAGGGCATGTCCTGCGGCCAGCGCATCGGTCAGGCCGATCCAGTCCAGGAGGGCCTCACCCTTTTCAAACGGGATGATTTGAACGCCTTGCATCTATCCTCTCCTTGCGGCTCTGAGTTCGCGTTCCAACGCATCCAGAAAGCGGGATCTGTCGGCTTTGCCAAAGGCTTTGCCGCCGCCTTGGCGAAACGGGTCAGCGGCGCGCAAATCGGCCATCAGATCGCGGGTGGCCAGCACGTTGCCGATGTTGGCCCCGGTCAGCGCCTCACCGTTGTGTTTGAGAACCCGCGCGCCTGCCTCGACGCATTTTGCGGCCAGGGGGATGTCACCGGTCACCACAACATCGCCCGCGCCTGCGCGTTCTGCGATCCACATGTCAGCCACGTCCGGTCCATCAGGTACGATCACAGTCTCGACCAGCGGATTTTGCGACGGGCGCAGCCCGCCGTTGGAAACGACATACATCTGCACCCGGTGGCGCGTGGCCACGCGTTCCGCCTCAGCCTTTACCGGGCAAGCATCCGCATCAATATAAAGCGCGGTCAAGCGTAGAGCGCTTCTGCATGGAAGGCGATGTGGTCTTCCATGAAGGTGGAGACGAAGAAATAGCTGTGGTCATAACCGGGCTGCATGCGGAAGGTCGCGTTTTGCCGTTTGGTGGCAATGGCGGCGGCCAACGCCTCGGGTTTCAGCAGATCAAGGAACTGATCTGATCCCCCTGGTCGATCAACACCGGGCCGTCAAAACCGGTCTCTGCCATCAACAGGCTTGCGTCATGTTTGGCCCAGGCGCTGGTATCCTCGCCCAGATAGGCGGTCAGCTGTTTGCGGCCCCAATCACTGCCCGTGGGGTTGGTAATGGGCGCAAAGGCTGAGACCGAGCGAAAGCGCCCCGGCAGGTTCATCGCAAGCGTGAGCGCGCCGTGCCCACCCATGGAATGCCCGGTGATGCCTTGCCGTTCCGTGTCGAGGGGGAATTCCTGTGCCAGAAGGGCAGGCAGTTCATCGGCGATGTAATCCCACATCTGGAAATGCGGGGCCCAGGGATCTTGGGTGGCATTCACGTAAAACCCGGCACCCTTGCCCAGGTCATAGGCCTCATCATCCGCGACATCTTCGCCGCGCGGCGAGGTGTCAGGGAAAACCACGGCGATGCCCTGTTCAGCGGCCCAGGCCTGCGCCCCGGCTTTGGTCATGGCGTTTTCATGGGTGCAGGTCAGGCCGGACAGATACCACAGCACCGGCACCGGCCCATCCTTGGCCTCCTCTGGCAGGAAGACGGCAAAAGTCATCTCGCATTGGCAGACGGCAGAGCTGTGGGTGTAGACCCCTTGTGTGCCGCCGAAACAGGCGTTTTCAGATACTGTCTGCATGAAGAAGTCCTTTCGATTCTGCGCGTGCGCTTAGCGCGGATTAGAACGCTGAAACCCAGCCGACCACAAGGCTGACTGTGACAATGCTGATCGCGGTGGAGATCAGGATCGCCGTCGATGCCCGGGCGGCGGCGACGTTGTAGTGCTGGGCCAGCATATAGACATTGCCCGCCACCGGCAGGGCCGCAACCGCGATGATCACACCGGCGCTGAACGGCTCAACGCTGAAGAGATAAAGCGCAGCAAAAGCGACAAAAAGCGGATGCAGCACAAGTTTGCAAAAGGTCAGCCAGCCTGCCACCTCCAGCCGCTCAGGCTGGGTCAGCGCCAGGGACGCGCCAATGGCAAAAAGCGCACCGGGCGTTGCGGCACCCCCCAGGATAGCGAGGAATTCATTCATCGGTCCAGGAATTGGAATGCCCAGGCCTGACCAAATAAAGCCGCCGGTAATGGCGACGATCATGGGGTTTTTAACCAGCCCCAAACCGATGGAGCGGAACACCCCCCAACTGGCCTGCCCATCCCGTGCCACGGTGATCAAGATCACGATGAGGCTGGAGAAAATGATCAGATCCACCGCAAGCGCCATCAGCACCGGGGCAATCGCGGCCTCGCCCAGCAGCAGGGCCAGCATCGGCACCCCCAGAAAACCTGCATTGCCAATAACGGCGCATTGCGCCTCAATCGCAGTGGTGGGCACATCAAGCCCGCGCAGAAACCCCACCAGCGTGGCGATCCCGTAAACAAATGCCGTGCCCCAAAGATAGGCCACCACCAGCCGCGTGTCCCAAACCTCGGCCAAGGACAAGTTGGCTGAAAAACGAAACAGCATCGCGGAAAGGGCGAAATAAAAGACGAACTTTGTCAGATAGGCCGTGGCCTCGGCGCTGAAGAACCGGCTGCGCCCAGCCCAATAGCCCAGGCCAATCAGGGCAAAGAAGGGCAGTGTTTTCAGAAAGATCGGCAGCATACCCCAGACCTATCCAGCAACAGCCATGGGGGCAAGCCCAGCACCCTTTGCGCAAGGTCATCGCTCATTTTAGCTTGGAACTAAACGAAACGGTTTATATTTAGGGGGTCTCAGTTCGGAGCCCGCATGTCTCACATCGCCTCTCAGGTCCGCCGTGGCCGCAAATTTGACCAGGTGCTGCAAGGCGCACGTGAGGTTTTTATGGCGGACGGCTTTGAAGGGGCCAGCGTGGATGACATCGCCCGCGCGGCTGGGGTCTCCAAGGCGACGCTCTATAGCTATTTCCCGGATAAACGGCTGCTGTTTTTAGAGGTGGCCAATGGCGAATGCAGCAGGCAATCTCAGGAAGCCATAGAAAGCATTGATATGTCCGCCCCGCCAGAGGTTGTTCTGAACGATGTTGGCCACAGGTTCTTGCGCTTCATCACCTCCACTTTCGGGATGCAGATCTTTCGCATGTGTGTGGCAGAATCTGACCGTTTCCCCGAAATCGGCCAACAGTTTTACAACTCTGGCCCCGCGGTGATGCGCGCAGAGATGGCCCAATATTTCCAAGAGGCCGCAGGCCGGGGCGAATTGCGCATCAAAGATTACATTCTTGCAGCGGATCAATTTGGTGAGCTTTGCAAAGCTGACATCTGGGCGCGCTTGATCTTTGGTGTCAGCAAATCTGTCTCAGAGGCTGAAATCGACCGCGTGGTCGAAGGTGCTGTTGACACTTTCATGGCCCGCTACGGCGTGCCTTCGCCGGTTCCCGCTGAATGACACGCCGGTTTCTGATCTGCGCGCTGCCTGTCTTCGCGGCTGGATGCGCGGCCCCACTGCCCCCGGTTCTTACCCCAGGGCCAGACACCTGCAATGCCAGTGCGTACAGCCATCTCTTGGGGCAACCGCCATCAGCAGCAGATGTTGTCCCGCAGCCCAAGCGCGTGTTTCACATCACCGATGCCGTCACGATGGACCACCGCGAAGAGCGGGTGAACGTGCAAATTGACGACAGCGGTACCATCGGCGCGATTACCTGCGGATAGAACGCAGCGGGGGCGTTGGGGGATCTGTCGCTTTTGAGTTATAGAAGAAAGATGAAGCGGGACGGCCCGTGCTTCATCTTTCCAATAAAACTCAAAAGCAACGTCGCAAAGGGCGCCAAGGCTCAAGGGGGTGTTAACCCTTTGGCCGTTTGTCCAGGATCCGCACGGCTTTGCCTTCGGAGCGGGCCACGCCGCCCACATCTGCCACATCCACCGCGACACTGATCCCGATGGTCTGTTTGATTTGCCCGGCCAAGGCCGCAGCTGCCGCCGCGCGGGCCTCTGTGGTTAAGCTGGCATCAGCCGCTTCACAAAGCACCCGCATCTGATCCATTCTGTCAGGACGCGACAGCTCAATCTGAAAATGTGGTGCCAACCCATCGGTGGCCATCAAAGCCTCTTCGATCTGTGTGGGGAAGACGTTCACACCGCGCAGAATGATCATATCATCGCTGCGTCCTGTGACCTTTTGCATCCGCCGCATGCTGCGCGCAGTGCCTGGCAACAGGCGCGTCAGATCGCGGGTGCGGTAGCGGATGATCGGGAAAGCTTCTTTGGTCAGTGAGGTAAAGACCAGCTCACCCTGTTCGCCCTCGGCCACAGGTTCGCCGGTTTCGGGGTTGATGATTTCGGGATAGAAATGATCCTCCCAGATGTGCAGCCCGTCTTTGGTCTCAACACATTCCATCGACACACCGGGGCCCATCACCTCACTCAGGCCATAGATATCGACGGCATGCATATCAAAGGCCTGTTCAATTTCCTGGCGCATTGCGTTGGTCCAGGGTTCGGCACCGAAGATGCCTACCTCAAGCGAGGAGGCGCGCGGGTCCAGACCTTGCGCCGCAAATTCATCCAAAACGGACAGGGCATAAGACGGGGTGACCGTAATGCCTTTGGGTTTGAAGTCCTCAATCAGTTGCACCTGGCGCGGTGTCATCCCGCCTGAGATCGGATAGGTTGCAAGCCCCAGCGCATCGGCCCCCAGATGCACCCCCAGTCCGCCGGTAAACAGCCCGTAGCCATAGGCGTTGTGCAGCATGTCACCGGGGCGCAGTCCCGCCGCGCGCAAGGAGCGGGCCATCACGGTGCCCCAATGCTCCAAATCCTTTTGGGTATAGCCAACAACCGTCGGTTTGCCCGTGGTCCCGGATGAGGCGTGGATGCGGGCCACTTTCGACTGGGGGACGGCAAACATCTTGAAGGGATAATTGTCGCGCAGGTCGGTTTTGACCGTGAAGGGGAATTTCGCCAGATCGCTCAGGTCGTGCAAATCGTCGGGATGGACCCCCGCCGCATCAAAGCTTTGCTTGTAGAACGGCACATTGTCATAGGCATGGCGCAAGGACCATTTCATCCGCTCCAATTGCAGCGCTGAAATCTCATCCCGGCTGGCTATTTCAATGGCATCCAAATCCGCCCGGTTCGGTGTCAGGTCTTTCATGATGCTGGGGTCTCCTCCTCAAAATGCCGGCCCTGAATGGTCCGCGACAACCCCCGAAAGAGGGCCACCACCCGGCCATCCTCTCCTGTGACGGTGACGTCGTAAACGCCCGACCGCCCGGTGCGCGACACCTCTGTTGCGGTTGCGGTAAGCAGCTCGTAGGGCTTTCCGGGGCTGACGTAAGTGATCTGGTTCTGTTGGGCGACGGTGTTTTGGTTGTAACTGTTGCAGGCAAAAGCAAAGGCGCTATCGGCCAGCGTAAAGATAAAACCGCCATGACAGATCCCGTGCCCGTTCAGCATGTCCGCGCGCACGGGCATCGTCATCACCGACTGCCCAGGGGCAATGCTGGCAAGCGACATGCCCAGCCCGGGCGTTGCGACATCCGCCGCAAACATGATCTGAGCACATTTTTCTGCGCGGGCCTGGGGTGTCATGTGAACCGGTCTTTGTGTTTCATAAATACGGACCGTGGCATTATTTTGTAACGCTTTCAACCGTCGATCACCAAGGCCCTTGATTTGGTCTCAGAAGGGCGCAACTGTAGGTCATGACCGTGCACATCCCCCCCCAAGTCACTCCGTTTGAGCGTCCGCCAGAACAGGTGGCCTTTCACCGCACTGAATTGTCGGTGATCTTATCGCTTTATGGCCGGATGGTCGCCGCGGGCGAGTGGCGCGATTACGGCATCTCATGTCTGAAGGATGTGGCAATATTCTCCGTGTTCCGACGCACGGCAGAATTTCCGCTTTATCGCATCGAAAAGCGCCCCAAGCTGCGCAACAAACAGGGCATGTATGCTGTGGTTGGAGCGGACGGTCAGATTTTGCGCCGGGGCCAAGATCTCAAATCCGTGTTGCGCGTGCTTGAACGCAAACTGATCCGCGCGGTGGAGTAACCCAGCAGCGCCTGATCAAAGATGTGGCCAGCCCCTGCGGTTTTCTAACGCGGATCTATCCCAGCACGTTCACACCATCCGCCGGTGCGCCGTGACCGGCCCATCCCCTTGCGCGGCGATCTCTTTCAATCGCGCCCGTGATCGGCTCTGTCACTGTGGCCATCGCGTGGGCATTGGCGTGGATGAGCGTCTGTGCATCCAGCACCAGCGCCACATGCCCTTTCCAGAACAGCAGATCATTGCGCTGGTAGGAGCCTGTCGCGGCCCGCCCTAAGCTTTCTTGCATGTCGCTGTCACCGGGGCAGGGCAGGCCACAGGCCACCATCGCCGCTTGTACCAAGCCGGAACAATCAATGCCCCAGCGACTGTTGCCGCCCCACAGATAAGGGGTGCCCAAAAACAGCGTGGCCACCGCCGCGGGATCATCAAACCGGTGTCCTTTGGGCCGCAGATGCGTCAGCGGGACAAATCCGTGACCCGTTTGGGCAAACGCTTCCTCCTCGCCGGTGCTGGTCACCATGCTGCCAAAGCTCAGGCTCATCAGATCGGCAGACTTAAAGTTTGCGTCTGTATAAGCGTGTGTTGCCGGTGCCGTGACAACATGCGTCGCTGTTGAAATCATCCCCAGCGCATCGGCGCGGACAAACCCGCAATAGCCATCCTTTGCGGCCTGCACATAGCGCCAGGGCCCGTCATCCCCATGCACCGTGACCTCTTCCCCAAAAATCAGCTGTCGGTCCCGTGGCCCGCCTGGGCTGCGGCATAAATCCACCACAGGCACCACCACTTGCGCGGGGTCTGACCGGGTGTTGTGCGCCGGGTCGATGGTTAGGCGTGGATCGCTCACAGCTGTAACAAAGGTCCAAGTGCTGCATAAAGCGCCCGCGTGCCTTGGCCCACGCCACCTTTGGGGCGGGCAGGCGCATCTGCAGGTTGCCAGCCGTAGATGTCAAAATGGGCATAGGCGCTTTCGGTCACAAATCGCCGCAGGAACAGTGCTGCGGTGATGCTGCCCGCAAACCCGCCCTTCGGCGCATTGTCCAGATCGGCAATCCCTGGCTCAATCATCTGTTCATAGGCCGCATGAAAGGGCATCCGCCACACCGGGTCCGCGTGATGCGCTGCAGCGTGCTCAAGCGCTGAGACAAAAGCGGGGTCATCACTGTAATAGGGGGCCAGGTCCGGCCCAACCGCCACACGCGCAGCACCCGTCAGCGTGGCCATTGAGATGATCTGATCGGGCTTTTCCTCATCCGCCAGGGCCAGCGCATCTGCCAGCACCAACCGCCCCTCGGCATCGGTGTTGTTGATCTCAACCGTTAGCCCCTTGCGGGAGGTCAGGATGTCGCCGGGCCGGAACGCGTTGGACGACACGCTGTTTTCCACCGCCGGGATCAGCACCCGCAGGCGCAAAGGCTGTGCCGTGGCCATGATCATATGCGCCAGGCCCAGAACAGCCGCCGCACCGCCCATGTCCTTTTTCATCAAAGCCATCGACGCACCGGGTTTCAGGTTCAGCCCACCGGTATCAAAACACACGCCCTTACCCACCAACGTCAGCGCAGGCCCGCTGGTGCCCCAGCGCATGTCGATCAGGCGCGGTGCCCGGTCAGCGGCGCGGCCAACCGTGTGGATCATGGGTAAGTTCTGGGCCAACAGGTCTTCGCCCGTGATGACCTCAATGGATGCGCCCTGCGCCTCTGCCAGTTCCCGCGCTGCCGCTTCAAGATCAGGGGGGCCCATGTCTGAAGCAGGCGTGTTGATCAGATCGCGGGTCAACGCCTCTCCGGTCGCAAGCGCTTCAACTCGGGTTGCGTCGATCCCCTCAGGGGCGATCAGACGCGCAAGCGGTTCGGATTGGTTGCGATACCGCGTGAAACGGTAGCTGGACAAGAGCCAGCCCAGACACTCCGTCTCAACCTCTGCCACCGGCAGTCCGCCCGCCAGGCGATAGGTGCCCTTGGGCAGTTTTCCGATCCCTGCGGCCAAATGGAACCGCCCCCGCGCCCGGCTTTTGACCGATCCATAGCCCATGGCCACAGCGGCCAGGCCACCACCTGCGTCCGGCAGGGCAATGGCCTGCCCCAAGCCCCCGGTGAACCCCTGCGCTTTGACCCAGGCAACCGTGGCGGCTGGCTGATCTGCCAGCCAATCGCTCAAAGCATCCTCTGCAATGACGTGAAGGGGGATCGTATCGTCAGTCTGAGACGCAAAGCAGGGGGACATGGGTGGCCTTTAACGTTGGGAGTGTTTGGCCCAGCCTACGCCTTTGAACGCCACCTGCAATGGGCAGCGCTTATTCAGCGAAGTCTTGAATGTCCCACACCACGGTCAAAGAGCGTTCTCCGACCCGCAAAAGCCGCGACAACGTGGCCGCGACAGCAACCCGGTCGCCTTGGTCAACCACGTCCGTGACATCCTGCGCCACCTTGCTGAGTGCGGACATGCCAACCTGATCTGCAATCGCCACCAAAGATCTGGTGCTTTTGCGCAGCCCAACCATATCGCCAGAGCGGTACAGCGCCTCACATTGGGCAAAACGCAGCGCCAATTCCTCAAGCGCGCGGCAGACCACATCTTCGGCTCCGGTCTGACCCAACTGCGCATAAAGCGCAGACAGGCGGGTATGATCCACCCGCACGCTTTCCATCGGTTCAATATGCCTCACTTGCATCTGCACGCACCCTTCTCACTGCCCCCACGGCTGTACGCGAACATGCGCCGGAGGCATGATGAAAAAGTTGAAGGCAAAGTGCGTTTTCCGTCGAAAGAGAGGTAAAACTGATCTACCGGCCCCCGCCCGCACCAAACCAAAAGACGTGATAGGATGGGGAATGCGGTGGCAAAACGCGCTGAAACACCGGCTTTCATGCGGCCAAGGTTGCATCTGAAACGCTGACCCCCATTGGCACTTGGCGGGCAGGCCACTACAAGGCCCCAACGGAGTCTGCAAACGCCAACCAGGATACGACATGGATCAACTGCTTGCGCTTGCTGCGCAAAACCTCATCTCGCCGATTATCCTTTCCTTTGTTTTGGGGGTCGCAGCCGCCTTTGCGCGCTCAGATCTGAGCATTCCCGAAGCCGTCGCCAAGGGCATGTCGATCTATCTGCTTTTTGCCATTGGCTTTAAGGGCGGCGTCAGCGTGGCGGCGCATGGCATTGATGGCACCTTGGGTCTGGCCCTGCTGGCGGGCATCTTGTTGTCCTTTGCGCTGCCGCTGATCGCATTTGCACTGCTGAAGGTGATGACCCGCCTGGACACGTTGGATGCCGCGGCGGTTGCCGCGCACTATGGCTCGATTTCGATCGTGACCTTTGTGGCGGCGACATCGGTTTTGGAAAGTCAGGGCATTGCTTCTGAGGGGTATATGGTCGCGGTGGCCGCCGCGATGGAGGCCCCGGCGATCCTGTCGGCACTCTGGCTTGTCGCACGCGGCAGCGGGGGCGAGCGTCAGATGGACAGTGCGCTAATGCGTGAGATTATGCTCAATGGCTCCATTGTCCTGCTGGTGGGATCGTTCTTTATTGGCTGGGCCACGGGCGAAGAAGGGCTGGCGCAAATCTCCAGCTTTATCGTGGCTCCGTTTCAAGGGGTGCTGTGCCTGTTCCTGTTAGACATGGGACTGGTCGCAGGGCGCGGCCTGCGCGAAGGGGGCAAGATCTTGCGGCCCGGCGTTTTGGCCTTTGGGGTCCTGATGCCCCTGATCGGGTCAGTCCTTGGCCTGACCTTCGGCGCGCTGTTGGGGCTGTCGGCAGGCGGTGTGGCCTTGATGATGGTCCTGTCGGCGTCTGCATCCTATATCGCTGTGCCCGCTGCGATGCGGGTGGCCCTGCCTGAGGCAAACCCATCCTTGTACCTCACGCTTTCGCTGGGCGTGACATTCCCTTTCAACCTGACGCTGGGCATCCCGCTTTACGTGGCGCTGGCGCAATTGGTGAGCGGAGGCTAACCCTATGCAAACCCATAAAGCAAAACGTGTTGAGATCACCATTGAGGCTGTGATGCAGTCCCGGTTGACCGATGCGCTGACCGATGCTGGCGTGACCGGCTATACCATTCTGCCGGTTTTTGGTGGCTCCGGGCGGTCAGGCCCCTGGACTCGGTCGGGTCAGGTCAGCCGCGCGTCCGGCATGGTGCAGGTGGTGTGTATTATCCAGCCAGACAAATTAGATGATCTGCTGGACGGTGCCTTTGCCGTGGTGGAACGCCACATTGGCGTGGTCAGCGTGGTGGATTGTGAAGTGCTGCGCGCTGAGCGGTTTTAACCCGGCATTAACTGATTCGAGTTGAGCGTTAGGGTCATGGAAACCGTGACCCTGCGCTTGCCCCAGACCCTGTTGCGTGATGCCGCCCGTGTGGCGCACCACGAGGATGTGACCGTTGGGCATCTGGTGCGTGTGCTGTTGGCGCGTGAAGTGAGCCGCCGTTTGAACCCCAAAGCCCCTGAGCGCGTTGACGCAACGCTCCTCGCCGCTTTGCAAGCGCTCCTCGCGTCAGACATGGCCGACGCGGATGGCTGGGATGACCTGGCCCTGCGGTTAAAGCGTCACGGATACGATCTGCGCCCCGCGGGCGGCGGGGTTGCTTTGCACAAACGCGCTTGTGGGACACGGATTTGCAAAGGGTCAGAGCTGGGCTTTGCCTACCGCACGCTTGTGGAGCGGTTCGAATGTGCTATGCCCGGCCACCCCCATGGCGCGTTAGGATTGCGCCCCACTGCCGACAGCGCACCATTGGACAGCACGCGCAAAGGACGCTTGCAGCGGGCATTAACGCCGATCTTTGCCAAAGCTGAGAGTTGGGATGCGCTGTTGTCCCAGTTGGATGCGGCTGGATACACGTTGCGCCCCATGGGGCGGGGCACCGGGGTCTACACGGTCCCGCAGGGACGCCACCTGTGCAACACGGCGACCGTTGGCTTTCGCTACCGCGCTTTGGTCAAGCGGTTTGGCGGCCCGATGCCCGGCCACCCCCATGGGGCAGACCGGTGCAAGGCCCCGAAGGGTGCCGAGGATATGGGCATTGATGTGGACGTCATCGACCGGGAGGGATGAGGTAACGGTGCCGCGCTGCGGGCTCACCAAAACCAAAAGGTTTCAAACCCGCCCTTGCATGACCTTTTCCTGGCAGAGGCGCGCGCGCTTCCCAAGTGCAATTGCGGTTTCCCAGCAAGCTGGGAGCCTCCGCGATTCCACCTGGCAACCGCGTGCCCCTCAGCCCGGTGCAAGTTCAAGCAAGGGCGGCTCCGAAACCAAAGGATCTGGACGGCAAAAGGCCACGCGCAATTGGCGTGGCCTTTGGGATCGGTTCGGGGGAGGCTCAGCCTTTTTGCAGGACTTCGCGGCCCAAAAGCTCAGCAATCTGGACGGCGTTCAGGGCAGCACCTTTGCGCAGGTTGTCAGAGACGCACCACAGGTTCAGGCCATTGTCGATTGTGCTGTCCTGGCGGATGCGGCTGATGAATGTGGCGAAATCGCCGACACATTCCACTGGCGTGACGTAGCCGCCGTCTTCGCGTTTGTCGATCACCATGACGCCTGGGGCTTCGCGCAGGATGTCGCGGGCCTCGTCCTCATCCAGGAAATCCTCAAATTCGATGTTTATAGCTTCTGAGTGGCCCACAAAGACCGGCACGCGCACGCAAGTGGCCGTGACTTTGATGGCGGTGTCGACGATCTTTTTCGTCTCCGCGACCATCTTCCACTCTTCCTTGGTGGAACCGTCTTCCATGAACTTGTCGATATGCGGGATCACGTTGAAGGCGATCTGCTTGGTGAATTTCTTGGCAGGCTTGTCATCGGTGGGGTTGTAGATCGACTTGGTCTGATCCCACAGCTCATCAATGCCGTCTTTGCCCGCACCCGACACCGACTGGTAGGTTGAGACCACCACGCGCCTGATTTTGGCGCGGTCGTGCAACGGCTTGAGCGCCACCACCATCTGCGCGGTGGAGCAGTTGGGGTTGGCGATGATGTTCTTGTTTTTATAGCCGTGAATGGCCTCTGGGTTCACCTCTGGCACAATGAGCGGGATCTCAGGGTCATAGCGGTAGAGCGATGAGTTATCGATCACCACGCAGCCGGCCTTGGCCGCGGCGGGTGCGTATTTCTCTGTCGCCTCGGAACCCACGGCAAAGAGTGCCATGTCCCATCCGGTAAAATCAAACGTATCAAGGTCTTTGCATTTGAGCGTCGTTTCCCCAAAGCTGACCTCCGTGCCCAGGGAACGACGGCTGGCCAGGGCCACAACCTCATCCGTGGGGAACTGGCGCTCGGCCAGGATGTTCAGCATTTCGCGGCCCACATTGCCAGTGGCGCCCACGACGGCGACGCGATAACCCATCTCATTTACTCCGTATATATGGGGGTGTGCGCGCCCCTTACACCGCTTACCTGTCCGAGGAAAGGCCTGCGGTGCAGATCGCTGGTATGCAGATGGGGCCTGTGTCAGGATCACCCGTAACGTCAGGAGGGGGCATGGCTGAAACCGACCCATTTTATGAGGCCTTGCCACGGGTGCGGGCCTTTGAGGCGCTGACCCGGGCAGAGCAGTTCACGCCCGTCCCCGCAGGTTGGCTGATCGGGGTTTCAGACATCGTAAACTCAACCGAGTTGGTGGCGGCGGGACAGTACAAGACCGTGAACATGACCGGGGCGGCGGTGATATCAGCGGTGATGAATGCACTCAGCGGGGCGGCGTTTCCCTTTGTCTTTGGCGGCGACGGGGCAGGATTTGCCATTCCGCCCCAGCAGGCGCAGGTGGTACGAGAGGCACTGGCGCGGGTTGCGCGTTGGGCGCAGGCGGAATTTAGCATCACCCTGCGCGTGGCCCTGGTGCCGGTAGAGGAAGCCCGCAGCGCCGGGACCGAATTGCGCATCGCGCGCTATCAGGCATCAGAGCATGCGGATTACGCCATGTTTGATGGTGGTGCGCTGAATTGGGCAGAGGCGCAGATGAAGGCGGGGGCTTACGGTATTGCGCCCGCGCCTGAGGGGGCAGTGCCGGATCTGACCGGGTTGTCGTGTCGTTGGTCGGCCTTGCCTGCGCGCAATGGGGTGATTTTATCCGTGTTGATGGCACCTGAGCCGGGCGTGCCGGAGCGGGATGTCTGGGCGGTCTATGACCGTGTTGTGAGCTTGGCGCAAAAGCTGGAGCGGGGCGGGCACCCTGTGCCGCCGCAGGGGCCGGGTACGGATTGGCCGCCTGCTGGGGCCACCCTGGAGGCGCATGCGCAACGCGGCGGTGGGCCGTTGGGCCGGGCGCGGCGCAAGGTGCTCTTTGAGGCGTTGGTGGCCAAGATCTTGATCTGGTGGGGCATAACCTTGGGCGGGTTCAACGCCCGGCGCTACGCGAGGGTGGTGGGTGAGAACGCTGATTTCCGCAAGCTGGATGACGGTTTGAAGATGACGCTGGATTGTGACGCGGCGACCCAAGCGCAGATCGAAGAGGCCTTGGCCGAGGCCGCGCAAGCAGGCCTGATCCGCTATGGCACCGCCGCCCAGGACGCGGCGATGATGACCTGCATCGTACCTTCAATTCAGTCCGACGATCATGTGCATTTTGTCGACGGGGCGGCGGGTGGTTACACGTTGGCTGCGTCGCGCATGAAAGGGCGGACCGTTTAGGGCCTGACCGCTGGCAGACCCTAAAAGGGGAATGCGTCCTGACCTTAGGTGTTGCCGCGCCATTTTGCTGCCAAAGCCCGCGCGCCATTGGCCAAGAGCATGACGTCTGTGCCGACAGCCACAAACTGTGCCCCCGCAGCAAGCGCGGCGTTGGTCATATCGTCGTTTGTTGAAAGAATGCCGGGCGCTTTGCCAGCGGCGCGGATGCGGGTGAGGGCGTCCATGATGACCTCTTGCACCTCGGGATGCAGTGAATTTCCCATGTGGCCTAAATCTGCGGCGAGATCCGCGGGGCCGACAAAGACGCCGTCGACGCCTTCCACGGCGAGGATTTCATCGAGATTGGCGATGCCTGCGCGGTTCTCAACTTGGATCAGCAGGCAGATCTCTGCGTCGGCGGTGGTGCCGTAATCTGTGATTTCTGAGAAACGGGAGGATCGGGTGAGAGAATAGCCCACGCCGCGGTCCCCGTGGGGTGGGAAGGTGACATCGCGGACCAGCTGGCGGGCGTGATCTGCGGTCTCTACCATCGGCACCAGGACGGTTTGGGCACCAGCGTCCAGGATTTGTTTGAGGATATAGGTCTCTCCGATGGGGACGCGCACGGCGGCGTGGCTGTCGGAGGCTTCAAGTACCTGGAGGTGCGCGCGGGTGGAGCGCAGATCATTTGGCGCGTGTTCGCCGTCAATCAGGAGCCAGTCAAAACCGGCCGTGCCCATCAGCTCAGCTGAGAACGTATCGGCCATGCCGAGCCAGCAGCCAAAGACGGTTTCACCGTTCTTGAGGGCTTTCTTGAAGGGATTCGGTTTCGCGGGCATCTGCATTCTCCTCGGGCTGCACGTCGTCGCACCCTAGACGGGGCTCGGGCGTTTTGACCAGAGGGGTGGAGGGGTCTTTGTGCAACAGCTGGCGCAGGCGGGAGAGATGCGGGCGCAGGCCAGAGACCTCTGCCCCGGTGGTCTGCAAAGGGCGGGCGGCCTGGGCGATGCCTGCCGCACCCGGTGCGCGCAGCACGCCGTCGCGCAGCATTTCGTTAAAGAGCGCTGTTGCGGCATCGGGGGAGAGGTGCAACTGCCGGGCGAGCATGGCTGGGCTGCAGCGGTTTTGCGCGCGGGCGATGAGCTGTGCCCAAGCATATGTCCCCGCGGGGACAGAGGCCGATTGTGAAGCCACGGCGGCACTTAGCCTGCCTGTTAACGAATAAGTAAGGGGCAGGGAGGCCAGGAGGGCGGTGAAGCTGCGTCTGTTCATGAAGCAAATGTAGGGGCTGAGGGCGCTCTGTTAACGGGGAAAGTGGGGGCGGGGGCGTCTTTTTGCGGCAGGGATTGTTTTCTGGGGCAATGAGGGAGGAGTCTTTTATAGGGGGGCTCTGCCCCGTCGACCAGAGGTCGACCCCCCGGAGGTGTAGTGGGAAAGATGAAGCGCATCGGTGGGCGCGCGCCCCGGTCAGATCACTTTGATGACGTCTTTGTCGATGGCCAGCATGTAGCCGCGGCGGGCGATGTTTTTGACCAGAAGTTCCGAGACGATCTGATTGCCCAGGGTGTCGCGCAGACGTTTGATGCGGGTGGCCCCGGCGGCCTCATCACAATCGGCAGCGGTACGCCCTGAAATGACGCCTTCGATTTCAGAGCCGGAGAGCACGTCGTCATCCATGCGGGCCTCTGCCAGCACGGACATGGTTTCCATCGCCGCATCGGTGAGTTTGAAACCGAGGTTGTTGAGGTAGACGGTATTTTCTTCGCGGCTGATCAGCAGGGAATTCACCTGAATGCCGGCGCGTTCGATTTGGGCCATGCGCCGGTTGAAGGTGATGAGCATGACCAAAAAGACCAGGGCGGCGATCAGCATGGCGGCGGCGAAGACCAGAAGGACAAAGATCACCATGCGGTAGCTGGTCAGCGTGTCCGAAAAGGCGGTGCCGGATTGCGCGAGGATTTCCAGCAGTTTGATTTCTGCCCCCGAGGTCAGATCATCGTTTTCGATAAAGATGCGTTCGACTTGCGCGTTAAAGAGGTTTGCATCTGGCAAGACCCAAAAGAGGACAATGGCGCCGGTGATCAACAGCGCCAGGATGGCGGCGATGCCAAAGCCCACAAAGCGGCGCATCTCAGAAGCGGAGGTAGTTTTGTCCGGCACTGTCTTTCCTTGCATTGAGGCCCTCTTCGGAGAAGACGGAGACGATGTTGAGAAGGGTCCAGCCTTCCGCCGCCAGGCGGGGGCCAGCTCAGCGGCCGCAGTGGCCCGGTCACAGGCGCCGTTGATCTGGGCCACGCCGTAATGCAGCCGCAAGGGATCATCCTGTTTGGCTTTGTAATCAGCATAACAGCCTGCGGCCTGGCCCGGTGCGGCCAGGGCCAGCGTGAGCGCCGCGGCGATAAGGGGGGATGTGTGTTTCATAGCCATAGTGATGCGCTTTGGGGCGGCGTTATTCAATATCCAGCGGTGCGTGGCGCACCTGTTATCCGATAGCAGGGGGCCGTTATTGCCTGTCTGACGCGGCAAGCCCCAGGTTGATCCCATCACACCGCGGCCCCTGCGCCGCTTATGGAAAGGATCACCTATGTACCGCAAGTTTATTGCCACTGTTGCCGCAGCCTCCATCGCCTTGACTGCGATTGGTGCCGTGCCCGCCGCTGCCGAGAATTTCAAAGCTGAGCGTGCTTTGGCAGCCATTTTGGGATTGGCTGTTGTGGGGGCCATTGTGCATGAGAACCGCAAAGACAAAAAACACAAACCCGCGCAGGTGCATGGGGTGCCTAAACAAAAGGGGCACGGCCACCAGGGGCACAAGCATGTGGGGCAGGGGTATAACCCGCCCGTTTATCATCCTGCGCCGCGCCCGATGCCCAATCGGGTGAACCGCAAGCTGCTGCCGCAGCAGTGTTTGCGCAGCATGCAAAGTCGCGATGGGCGGGTGCGCTATTTCGGGCAGCGCTGTTTGAACCGGAACTTTGAATTTGCGCACCGCCTGCCGCAGGTCTGCAACTACACCTTCCACACGCACAAAGGCACCCGGCGGGGGTATGAGGCGCGCTGTTTGCGCGACTGGGGGTACCGTTTGGCGCGGGGGTAACGCCCGCGCCGGATCCAGGCCGTCCCGCCTGGAGAACTGGAGAGGATGTTCGGGCATCCTCTCCCTTTTTTGTTTGCGCCTTTGGGGGATTGGGGGCAGGTGGGGGCATGGGACCGGATTTTAGTTTTGAGCAGGCCGCGAAGGCCCAGGGGTATCAGCGCATCGCAGGTGTGGATGAGGTAGGGCGCGGTCCGCTTGCGGGGCCGGTGACCGCGGCGGCGGTGGTGTTGGATCCGGCGCGCATCCCTGAGGGGTTGAACGATTCCAAGAAGCTGACCAAGCGCAAGCGCGAGGCGCTTTACGCTGAAATCCTGGAGGTGGCGGATGTGAGCATCGCCCATGCCAGCGTCGAAGAGATTGACCACCACAACATCCTGCGCGCCAGCCATATTGCGATGGTGCGGGCGCTGGAGGGGCTGGAACAGCCTGCTGATTACGCCTTGATCGATGGCAATATGGTGCCGCGCGATTTGGTGCTGCCCGCGCAGACAATTGTGAAGGGCGATGGGCGGTCGCAGAGCATTGCGGCGGCCTCAATTATGGCCAAAATCTGTCGAGATTATGTCATGTTGTCCTTGGCGCAACAGCACCCCGGATACGGCTGGGAGACCAACATGGGATATGGATCAAAAAGCCACATCGAAGCGCTCCGAAATCTTGGTCCGACCCCACACCATAGACGTTCGTTCAAGCCCGTCCACAATATGTTGTGACAAGGTTTTTTCTTAACAGATTGATTCAAAAAAGAAATTGACCGCGAATCGCCTTTGACTCATCCTGATCTCAACCAACGAGTGCACAAGCACCGGGGACAGAGGCAGATAAATGAAAACGAAAACGAAGAGCGTTGCGGCGCTTCCTTTGAACACGATTATTGATGGCGATTGCATCGACGCGATGAATGCGCTGCCGGCGGAAAGTGTGGATCTGATTTTTGCCGATCCGCCCTATAACCTGCAGCTGCGCGGCGATCTGATGCGGCCCGACAATTCCCGCGTGGATGCGGTGGATGACGAGTGGGACCAGTTCTCCAGCTTTCGTGCCTATGACGATTTCACCAAGGCCTGGCTTAAGGCGGCGCGACGGCTGTTGAAAAAGGATGGCGCGATTTGGGTGATTGGCAGCTATCACAACATTTTTCGGGTGGGGGCCGCGCTGCAGGACGCTGGGTTCTGGATCCTGAATGACGTGGTCTGGCGCAAGTCGAACCCGATGCCGAACTTCCGTGGCAAACGCTTTACCAATGCCCATGAGACGATGATCTGGGCGGGCAAATCTGAGGGCAGCAAATATACCTTCAATTACGAAGCGCTGAAGGCCTTGAACGAAGGCATTCAGATGCGCAGCGATTGGGTGCTGCCGATCTGCACCGGCCATGAGCGTCTGAAAGACGCCAACGGCGACAAGGCGCATCCGACGCAAAAACCCGAAAGCCTGTTGCACCGCGTGCTGGTGGGCTCCACCAATCCCGGTGATGTGATCCTGGATCCGTTCTTTGGCACAGGCACCACAGGGGCCGTGGCCAAGATGCTGGGCCGTGATTTCATCGGGATTGAACGTGAGGCCGCTTACCGCCAGGTGGCGACCAAGCGGATCGCCAAGGTGCGCAAGTTTGATAGCGAAGCGCTGCAGACTACGACATCAAAACGCGCAGAACCACGGGTGCCCTTTGGCCAGCTGGTTGAACGCGGGATGCTGCGCCCTGGCGAAGAGCTGTATTCCATGAACGGACGTCACAAGGCCAAGGTCCGTGCCGATGGCACGCTGATTGGCAATGACGTCAAAGGGTCTATCCACCAGGTGGGTGCGGCCTATGAAAAGGCACCAAGCTGCAATGGCTGGACCTATTGGTGCTTTGCCCGCGAAGGACAGCGCGTGCCGATTGACGTGCTGCGCCAACAGATCCGCGCAGAGATGCGCAACTGAACACTGAGATTTACGAACACCGCCGGTGCCTGCGGCCTTCCAGATGAAGGTTGCCTATAAGGGCACTTACCTTTGCCCCGCCTTTTTGGCGGGGCCTTTTTTGTTATGATGGGCCCGAAAAGGGAGGGTGTGCCATGCAGGTTGAGGGATTGGACCATGTTCATGTGGAGGTCACGGACCGCCAAAAGGCTGCAGTTTGGTACGCGGATGTGCTGGGCCTGAAACCCCATGCGGACTTTGCGCGCTGGGCGACACACCCGCAGGGGCCGCTGATTCTGGCCGCAGCAAATGGCGCACCAACGCTGTCGCTTTTTGCGGGCAGCGGCGCTGCCACGTCGCGCGATGCGACGGTTGCGTTTCGCGTAGGCGGGGCTGCGTTTTTGGCCTTTCTTGAAGGACTAGAGACGCGCGGCCTTCGAAACAGGTTTGGCAAGGTGGTAACGCCGGAGCAAGTGCAGGATCATGAGATTTCCTGGTCGCTCTACTTTGTTGATCCAGACCAGAACCGGCTTGAACTGACCACCTATGACTATGATGTTGTTGCGGCCTCAATTGGGGACATGACGTAGCCTTTGGTAAAGTGTTGCCCTTCCCGCAGGGACTTGTGAGCGTTTCATGCCGAGGGTTCAGGGCAGCGCGTAGGGGCTGTTTTGAAAATCCCGCCAGATTTTCTCACCAACTTCGCAGTCTTTGGGATCGCGCGTGGTGGCTTTGATCAGCTGGGGTTTTGGGGCCAGGTCCGCGATTTCCAGCACCAGTTTGCGGCGCACGGCGTCTGCAAAGACTGGCCAGTCATGCACCGGGATCACGAATGATCCCGCGCCGCCGATCACGCAGGTGGTGTAGTAGACATCAAGATCCGGCAGGTAGAACAGCGAAAAGGCCCCGTCATCGGTCATCAAAGGCAGGCCGTTGATGGTGATCCCCTGCGCCAGCACCCTGTCGCGGGCGTCTGTGACGCGGGGGCCGAGGTTGTTGGGACCGTCGCCTGAGATGTCGATGACCCGGCGCAGGCCACGCAAGGCGTTGGCGTCAAACCGGCTGGCACCGAATTCAAGCGCGTTTGAGATTGAGGTCCGCCGCAGGCCCGGATCAAATCGCACGGTCAGCTGGCGGGCAAAGGTTTGTAGATCCTCGCGGCTCTCAATCACTTGCCAGTCCACAATCACCTCTTGGCTGCCAGCCCATTCCACATACGTAAGCGCAATGTTCTGCAGCAGCCCACGCCGGATCGCCTGATAGACCTCCTCTGATACCAGCGCCTCAGCATAGCCTTTGCGCTGCAGTTCAAGCTCCGCCGGGGACATGGAGCGGGACACATCGACCATCAGGACCAGCTCAAGATCTACCTCACGCTCTTCGGCACCGCCCATCAAAGGGAGGGCGCAGAAAAGCAGTGCCGCCGCAAGGGTTCGGATGGGATGCATGGGGATCAGCGTAAGCGGGTGATCCCGTGCTGTAAATCAGGCGCGGCGCGGTTTTCTGGTCAAAGCGGCGTGAACATAGCGCCCGTCGAATTCGGTTTTGTTCAGAACGTAAACAACCCCGGCGGACGCCGCTTTTTCCCACATGAAGGGAGAGGGCCAATCGCTGATCATGATAACGGGGATGTCGGCCAGGGTGGGATCACGTGCCAATTCCAGCGCGAAATCGGCCCCCAACCCATCGGGCAGATTGTTGTCCAGCAGGATCAGTGCGGCCTTATCCCGGGCCAGCGCCTTGCGGGCTTCTTTGAGGGTTGCGGTAACCTCAAGATGCATCACATGGCGCGATTTGCGCATCACGCGGGTGAGTTTTTGCTGATCAAAAGTGCTGTCTTCGACAATCAGGCAAGTCGGTGCCCGGTGTTCTGTCATGCTCTGCGCGTGCATCTGGCCCCCTTTGTTTGTCGCAAAAGGAGATGCCAGAGAAGATTTAACAATGGGTGACTTAACGCGGCATCGGCAGGGCGCGGGCGTTGTATTCGCTCCAATCGGTAATCTCGGGATAATAGCGCGCGCGCCAGTCCCGCACCTTGGGGTTCATGTACCGCCGCCAAAGCGGGGGGATCATCGCCAGCAGTGTCATGACAGGGTAGCCATAAGGCAGCTGCGGGGCCTCATCGGGGCCGTAGTTTTGCAAGACGGGGAACCGGCGGTCGGGCTTGAAATGATGGTCTGAGTGGCGCTGAAGATTGATCAGCAGCCAGTTTGACGCGCGGTGCGCGGCATTCCAGGAATGGTGCGGTTTGACATGTTCGTATTTGCCGCCCCCCAGATGTTTGCGGGTCAGCCCGTAGTGTTCGATGTAGTTCACCAGCTCCAACTGCCAGATGGCCGTGCCAGCCTGCATGACAAAGAGCCCAACGCCCGCCCAGCCGCCCAAGAGGTAGGCCAAGAGCAAAAAGCCCCCCTGCAACGCCCAATAGCGGAAAAACGGATTGCTGATGTGGGTCCAAGACAGATCTTTTCGGGCCAACATCGTTGCCTCCGCCCGAAAGGCAGAGCGCAGACATTGGATCAGCACGCGCGGGTAGTAGCGGTGAAACCCCTCATTATAGCGCGCCGTCACCGGATCGGCGGGGGTGGCGACATAGCGGTGATGCACCAGCAGATGTTCGGAGCGGAAATGCGAATAAAGCACCATCGCCAGCAGGATGTCTGCGCACCAACGCTCCAGCTTGTTTTTCTGGTGCATCAATTCGTGGCTGTAGTTGATGCCGATGGTGCCCGTGATGACGCCGACCCCAAAGAACAGAATAATACTTTCCCAGCTGCTTAGGTGCGCGGCCTGCGGGACGTACCACAACAGGCCAAAGAGGGTGAAAAACTGCGCAGGCACCCACAGAAGGGTGACAAGGCGGTACCAGTAAAGATCATCCTCCGTTGCCTCAAGATCCGCGTTTTCAGTGTTCAGACCAATCGCGGCATCTAGGATGGTAAACAGAAACCAGGTGGCAAAGGGCAGAATAATAAGGCTCCACCCACCGGTGAGTGCGACAAACCAGGCCAGCGGGATCAAACCCAGCGACAGCCAGAAGGGGAGCGCCCGGCTGAGCCGCGAAAGCTCGGTTCGGGGGATGGTGGATTGCATCGACATAACGGCACCTCAGAGGCTTGAGATGGGGACAGACTAGAACAGGAATTGGTAAATCGGAACTGAAATACCTGCGGCAAAAAGGGCCGTGTCGCGGTAGCGGCCCGCGCGGGTCATGGCCTGATAGGTTGGTGAAATTGAGAAAGGAGGGGTGAACTTCAGCCCGCTTGCCAAAGATCAAAGGCCTTGCGCATGACAGTGGGCAGATCAGAGGGGCGGAACGCTGATTTGGGCATGAAATCGCCCCGGCTTGGCGTGCCGTTTTCTGCGATGTCTGCCACCATAACCGTCAGGATCAGGTGAAAATGTGTGAACGTGTGGCGCACGTCACCGGGCAGGGCGCGCCAAGTGGCGGCGATTGGTGGCGCACCTTCCGGGCGGTCCAGGGCGGTGTCGATCCAATCGGAACCGGGCCAGCCCAGCATACCGCCCAGCAGCCCCTTTTCAGGACGCGTTTCCAACAGCCAGGCCCCATCGCTGCGGCGCGCCAGATAGACCGTGCCGTGGCGGATGGGTTTGGCTTTTTTCGGCAACTTCTTGGGCAGTTCGCTTTGCGTGCCAACCTGGCGGGCCTGACAGGGATCGCGCCACGGGCAGATGCCGCAGGCGGGGGATTTTGGCGTGCAGATCGTGGCCCCAAGGTCCATCACCGCCTGGGCATAGTCGCCGGGCCGCTGGGCAGGTGTCAGCCCTTGGGCTTTGAGCATCAGCTCGGGCTTGGCGGTGGGCAGGGGGGTGTGGATGTCATAAAGCCGCGCCATCACACGTTCGACGTTCCCATCCAGCACCGTCTGCTGCTGGTCAAACGCGATGGAGGCGACAGCCGCTGCCGTATAGGGGCCGATGCCGGGCAATTTCAGAAGCGCCGCATGATCATCCGGGAACTGCCCGCCATGATCCGCGACAACGACGCGGGCGCATTTCAGTAGGTTGCGGGCCCGCGCGTAATAGCCAAGGCCCGCCCATTCGCCCATCACATCTGCGTCCGCCGCAGCGGCCAGATCATGCACGCTTGGCCATCGGGTGACGAAGCGCTCAAAATAATCGCGCACGGTGGCCACGGTGGTTTGTTGCAACATGATCTCGCTCATCCAGATCCGGTAGGGATCGGGGCGCTGGCCTGCTTTGCGCGCCGCAGGGCCAACACGCCAGGGCATTTGGCGGGCATGAATGTCATACCACGACAGCAGGGTGTCGGGCATCGGCGCTGTCATGGTTTGTTCACGCAATATTTATGGCTCCATCAGTGATCACAGGCTGGTGATATGGGGGCAAGTCTCTATGTTAAGGACTGGTCAGAGGGGAAGATAGCGATGCCGCAGCGGCGGACCAGCACAAAAGGGTTCAAACGGACAGACAGCTTGCTGTCGGGCCAGATCCGCCGAGCCTCTGAAAGCCGTGGCTTTGCGCAATCGCGTCTGTTGACCCAATGGACAGAAGTGGTCGGCGAAGAGATTGCGGCCATTTCCCAGCCAGTTGAGGTGACCTATGGCCGGGGCAGCGTGGGGGCCACGCTGACGTTGCTGACCAATGGGGCCAATGCGCCCATGCTGGAGATGCAAAAGGATCAGCTGCGGGCAAAGGTAAATGCGGTTTACGGCTATAACGCCATTGCCCGTGTGCGCGTCACCCAGACAGCCGCCCGAGGGTTTGCCGAAGGGCAAGCCCAGTTTGGTCACAAATCCAAGGCCGCCGCGCAGGCCGCTGACCCGGAAATACGCCAGCAGGCGGTCGCAGCGGCCGAACCTGTTGCAGATGATGGCCTGCGGGCCGCTCTTGCCCAGTTGGGCGAAAATGTATTGAACAAGACAAAAAGCTGAACAGCAGCAAAGGAACGAGACATGCAAAGAAGAAACCTGATCCTTGGCGGCTTTGCCGTAGCGGGCCTGGGCGGCTGGGCATTCACCAGCCAGATGGGGCGTGACGCGGGGATGGTGGATGTGGCCCTGCCGGGTGCGGCAAATGCACAATCTACCTCGGGCGATTTTGACACCTCCAGCATTCCTGAGATGGTGTTGGGCAACCCTGATGCGGCTGTCGAGGTGGTGGAATATGCGTCCTTTACCTGCCCGCATTGTGCCTCGTTCCACGCAGGTGCCTACAAGCAGTTGAAGGCGGACTACATCGACACCGGCAAGATCAAGTTTGTCTACCGCGAAGTCTATTTCGACCGGCCCGGTCTTTGGGCCTCCATGTTGGCGCGCTGTGGTGGTGACGAAAAGTTCTTTGGCATCGCTGACATGCTCTATCAGACCCAATCCACCTGGGCGCGCGCGGGCGATCCTTCGGCGATTGTGGAAGAGCTGCGCAAAATCGGGCGCCTGGCTGGGCTGAGCAATGAGGCGCTGGAGACCTGTTTCCAGGATGCCACAATGGCGCAGACACTGGTGGCTTGGTGGCAAGAAAACGGTGACCGGGATGGCATCACCTCAACCCCCAGCTTCCTGATCAATGGCACGCGGCATTCCAATATGGCCTACGCGGATATGCAGGCGCTGATCGACGCTGAACTGGGCGCTTGATGGCGGTTGGCAGCCCCGGGCCGCTGGCCGGCTTAAAGGTCATCGAAATGGCACGCGTGCTGGCCGGCCCCTGGGCTGGCCAAACGCTGGCCGACCTGGGCTGTGAGGTGATCAAGGTGGAAAGCCCCAAAGGGGATGACACCCGCCAGTGGGGCCCTCCCTTTGTGACTCGGGACGAGGATGTTTCCGCCTCCTATTTTCATTCCACAAACCGGGGCAAGGCCAGCGTTGTGGTTGATTTCCGCACCCCCGAAGACGTCGCCCGGCTGAAGGCGATGTTGGCGGATGCCGACATTCTGATTGAGAACTACAAAACCGGCGGTTTGGCCAAATACGGGTTGGATTATAACAGCCTGAAAAAGGAATTTCCGCAGCTGATCTATTGCTCCATCACCGGGTTTGGGCACACCGGGCCTTATGCGCACCGGGCGGGGTATGATTTCATCATCCAAGGCATGTCCGGGCTGATGTCGATCACCGGTGAGCCTGACCGCCAGCCGCAAAAGTCAGGGATGGCGATCACTGATATTTTCACCGGAATTTACGCAACCACAGCGATTTTGGCGGCGGTGCATCAGCGGGCGCAGACGGGACGGGGCCAGCATATTGATATGGCCTTGTTGGATTGTGCGGTGTCGATCATGGGCAATCAGGCGATGAATTACCTCACCACCGGGACGGCACCAGGGCGGTTGGGCAATGCGCACCCCAACCTCACGCCCTATGAGGTTTTTGCGACAAGCGATGGCCATATCATCATCGCCACGGGCAACGACGGGCAATTCCAGCGGTTGTGCCATCTGTTGGGCTTGGCCGACATGGCAGAAGCACCTGAATTCGCGACAAACGCGGACCGGGTGGCCAACCGGCCTGAGATGATCCGGCGGTTGACTGAAAAGACAACGCAGCGCACGCGTGACGATCTTTTGGCAACCTGCGAAGCCAACACGGTGCCCGCAGGCCCGATCAACACCCTCGACGATGTTATGGCCGACCCCCAGGTGGTGGCGCGCGGCATGCAGATTGATCTTGATGGCATTCCCGGTTTGCGCTCTCCTTTCCGCTTCTCAGAGGCGGAATTGGCGTTGCTCCGGCCCTCTCCCAAGCTGGGTGAGGACGATTAGAGCGTCAGAGGGCGCGGCTGGCGCACCTTACTTTGCGCGCATGGGGCCGTTCACGGGGCTTTGAACTGTTCCAGCTTTTGGAAAAGCGCGTTCGCTTCGGCAAGTTGCAATCGAACCGGCAGGGAAATGACCCTGCTGCGGAAGGCCTCTGGCAGGCGGACGGCGTCCTTTTCTGTGGTGATAAGCTGCGCGCCTTTGGCCCGGGCATCGGCCTCTAACCGGTTCATAAGTGGTGTTGTGAGCGGCTGGTGATCATCCAGCGCCTCTGCGTGGACGACGGTCGCGCCAAGCGATCTGAGCGTGGCAAAGAACTTTTCCGGGTGGCCGATCCCGGCAAAGGCAAAGGCGCGGGTTTCGCGCCAATCCATCCCGGTTTGCAGCGGGGCAAGCGCAGCGGTGACATGGTCCAGGCTGGGGGGCAGATCCGTCGCCGCAAAGGCCGCTTGCGCCGCATCATCGCCGATGGACAGCAACACATCCGCGCGGGCCAGGCCGATAGGTGCGGGTTCACGCAACGGGCCTGCGGGCAGGCAGAGCCCGTTGCCAAACCCCTTGGCCGCATCCACCACGACGATCGACAGATCATACCGCAGGCTGGGGTTTTGAAAACCATCGTCCAGCACGATCACCGTGGCACCTGCCGCCTGTGCCGCGCGGGCACCTGCGGCGCGGTCTTTTGCGACCCAGACATCAGCGAAAGCAGACAGCATCAGCGGCTCATCCCCGACATGTTCGGCGCGGTGACGGGCCGGATCAACCTGCACCGGCCCTTCCAGCGTGCCGCCATACCCGCGGGACACGACATGGGGCGTGTGAAACAAGCTGCGCAGTTTCTCGACCACGGCGATGACGGTTGGCGTTTTGCCGGTGCCGCCTGCATTGATGTTGCCCACGCAAATAACGGGCACGTCCATTGCCTCTGGCGTGCCGCTGGCACGTCGGCGTGCGGTGCCATAGGCATAAACCGCCCCCAATGGGCGCAACATCTGCGCGCGCCAATCGGGCTTGGGGTGATCCCAAAAGCGGGGGGCACGCGTCATGATAGGCTCCTGCGGGCGTCAAGCGTGTCCTGGACAAGGTCGATCACCCGGTCGGTCAGCGCAGCACCTTCGCTGATCACGTCCCACCCGGCGTGGGCCATCGCTGCGGCGTGATCTGGCGCGATGAGGTTTGACACCGCCACCCCAAGTGCATCCGCGTCATTGACGATCCGCGCCGCGCCAGCCGCTGCCAGACGGCTGTAGGAGGGCATGAAGTGCCGCACTTTGGGGCCGTAAAGGATGGCCGAGCCGAGGGCTGCTGCTTGCAACGGATCACAACCCCCTTTGCCTGGCACCAGGGTGCTGCCCAGGAAAGTGACAGGGGCCACCCGGAAAAACAGGCCGCGTTCGCTGGGATCTGCGCTGATCATGACTTGGGTTGTTTCATCGGGCATCTGGCCGTCGTCCCATGAGACGGTGTTGAGCCCTTGTTCGCTGACCATCTCCGCGACTATGCCCGCGTCCTTTGCGGCGCTGGGTTGCAGGATCAAAAGTAACCGGTGCGACAGCCGCGAGGCGTGTTTGTGTGCAGACAGAACGGTGCTGACCTCTTTGGGCAAGACGTTGGTCGCCAGCCAGGTGGGCCGTCCCCCCAAGGCCGCCGACAGCTCCGTCAGATCCATTTCGGAACAGGCCAGCGTGTGCCCGCCCGCCATCAAGGCTGAGGTATGCTCCACCTTGCTGGCAGTCGCGCCCATTTGCACCAACCGCCGTTTGGCGGGTTCTGAACGTGCGAAAATGCTGCTGAAACAGCCCAGCACACTCCGCGTCAGATCGGTGAGCCAGCGCAGCCTGCGCCGATCAAAGCCGGTTTCAGCGGCATCGATTAAAAACAGCGGGCAATTGCGGTCCGCCGCATCAAGGATCAGGTTCGGGTGCAGATTGCCCCAGATCCAGATGCCAGCATCGGGTTGCCAATGATCCAGAAACTGGGCGACAGCGGCTGGATGATCGCTGGGGCAGGTTGTTTGCAGGATGGCGTGGTCCGCGGGGGCGGCGCTTCTGGTTTGGCGCTGCTCTCTTTGGGGACGGTGATCAGCACATGCAGACCTGTGCGGTTCTGCGTGAGCCTTAGCGCCAGGTCGTGCGCGGCCAACACGTTGGTGGTGTCGCCCGCATGCAGCCAAACGACCTCACCCGCGGGGCGCGGGTCTTTTGGTGCCTCAGTGGGCACCTCTTCGCGGCGGGCCAGGGCCCGATATGCGGCGAGCCCCAGCGACCGCGCCACGTTTGTTTAGCCCAGCTCTTCTGTCGCCGAGGCGGCGGCTTCTTCGTCACGCAGGCGGTGCAGATGCGCAATGTAGTAACGCATGTGGGCGTTATCTACGGTCCGCTGCGCTTCGCTTTTCCAGGCGTTATAGGCGCTGTCGTAGTCTGGAAAGATCCCGACGACGTGGATGTCATCCACGTTTTTGAAAACGTTCTCGCTTGGCGAAACAAGCTCGCCGCCGAAAACAAGATGAAGGCGTTGTGACATGGCGCTTCCTTTAATGATCTAGCCTTGGGGTTGTGGGTACTCAGATGCGCAGGGTCACGCAAGGGCATCGATAAGGGCACCGCAGGTCAGACTGTGACCGGCCACCACCCCGTTCAGGCGTGGATCGGCGTTGTTAAAGCGCAGCGGCGCGCCGGTTCGGTCCATCGCGGCACCGCCTGCTTCTGCTGCAATAAGAGCGCCTGCTGCGATGTCCCATTCCCAACTGTTGCGCAGGGTCAGCATGGCGTCGAACCGGCCTTCTGCAACCAGCGCTAGCCGGTAAGCCAGTGAGGGGCGGTAGCTGCGGGTGAACCCTGGCACGTTGAGCGATTTCCAGTGTGTCTGGGTTTGGGCAGGCCGGGCCGCCAGGATCGTTGCCTGGGCTAGGTTGCTGGTGCCTTCGGCGCGAATGGGCACGCCGTTGAGCGTGGCACCTGCGCCCCGTGCTGCTGCATAAAGCTTGTCGCGCAGAGGCAGGTAGACCACGGCGGCGGTGATCTCTCCTGCTTCGGCCACTGCAATGGAATGCGCCCAGGTGTTGGAGCCTTCGACAAAGCTGCGGGTGCCATCAATGGGGTCGATGATGAATACACGGTCCTTGGCCAGACGTGCGGCATCATCTTCGCTTTCCTCAGACAGCCAGCCATAGTCGGGGCGTGCGCGTTGCAGCGTGCTGGCCAGCGCGGCGTTGACGGCAAGGTCTGCGGCTGTGACCGGGCCAGCGCCGCCCGGTTTGTCCCAGCGTTCAGCGGTTTTGCCGGTAAAGCTGGTGGCCACGCGCCCGGCCAGGCGCGCGGCGTCAATCAAGAGGGGCAGATCATGCGCCGGCAAGGGTCATGCCTGGCACAAGAAGCGAGGGGACAACGCGGCTGAGGTGGGGCCGGGCGTCATTGGCGGGCACGATGCTGCGCAACATGTCCCGCAGGTTGCCAGCGATGGTGCATTCGTTAACCGCGTGGGTGATTTCGCCGTTCTCCACCCAAAGGCCAGCGGCACCGCGCGAATAATCGCCCGTATTCGGATTGATCGTGCTGCCAATCATGGATGTTACCAACAGCCCGGTGCCCATGTCGCGGATCAGATCATCGCGGGACTGTGACCCTTGGGTCAGGGCGATGTTCCAGTTGATCGGCGACGGTGCCGATGATGTGCCGCGCGCGGCATTGCCGGTGGGAGAGAGGTCCAGTTTCCGGGCATTTGCCAAATCCAGTGTCCAGCCCGTGAGCACACCGTTGTCGATGATCGTGCGCTTCCGGGTCGCCAGGCCTTCGGCATCAAACGGACGCGAGCCTGTGGCGCGGGGGCGGTGCGGGTCTTCGATCAGCGACAGATGATCGGGCAAGACCGCCGTGTTGAGCGCATCGCGCAGAAACGACGCCCCGCGAGAGATTGCGCTGCCGTTGATCGCAGACAGCAGATGGCCAATCAGCGAAGCGGCGATGCGTTCATCAAAGAGCACAGGATAGGCACCCGTTGGCGGTTTGCGCGGCGCGAGCCGTTCAACGGCGCGGGTGCCCGCGCGGGTGCCAATATCTGTAGCCGCCCGCATATCGCTTTGGAAGATGCGGCCATCGCCATCATAATCCCGCTCCATCCCGGTGCCAGTGCCCGCGATGGCCACACAAGACAGGCCGCGATCAGTACGGGCATAGCCGCCTTCAAACCCGTTGCTGAGCGCCATGTGGATTTGTTGCGCGCCATAGCCCGCGCCTGCAGATTGCACCTGGGTCACGCCGTCGACTGCCAGGGCGGCCGCTTCGGCTTCTTCAGCGTCTTGCTGCAGCTCTTGCGGAGAGGGTTCAGGTGCAGGATCGCAAAGCTCAAGCGCTGCCACGTCCCAGGAGGTGGCCAGCTGATCGGGATCGGCCAGACCGGTGTGCGGATCTTCGGGCGCTTCGCGCGCCATGGCGACTGCGCGGGTGGCCATTTCCTCAATCGTTCTGGCAGAGGTATCAGAGGCAGAGACCGTCGCGCTGCGCTGACCGACGAAGACGCGCAGGCCGATGTCCACCCCTTCTGAGCGTTCGGCCTGCTCCAGCCTGCCCGCACGCACGTCAACTGAGACAGATGTGGCCTGCACCGCCTTGGCATCTGCGGCATCCGCACCTGCGTTTTGGGCGGCCTGCAACAGGGATTTTGTCAGCGCATCAAGCGGCTGTGTCATGGGGGGCTCCGATCGTCGCTTAGGTCCGAGAGGTAGACATCTGGTGGGGCAAGAACAAGCCTTGCCGCCAAAAAGGGCAGCCCGCGTTGGCCTGCCCTTTTGCGTTGCTCAAATCTAAGGCGTCAACGGATGCGTTGACCGTTCGCCAGGATCTGGCCGTCTTGGGTGAACTCAATCTTTGATTTCAGTGTGTCGGGCCCATCACCGGGCACCGCGAACAGCCCCATCATCATGCGCGCGCCCATGGCCTGATCCTGCGGCAGCAGGCCCATGGAAACGAGTTTATCAAGCAGGCCGTTGCCCCCGGCAAGCGCCAGGTTGATCGCGCCAACGGGGCTGCCAAGGCCCGGCACCATGGCCGGTCCGCTGCCATCAAAAGTAACCGCGCCGTCGCCCTCCAGCCGGGCACCTGCCGCATCCAGCAATAGCGTATTGAGGTTGACCGCCTGCAGCTCACCCGGTGCGCCAAATGCCATTGCACCAGCCTGTTCAGGGTCCATCCAATCGACAAGAAGTTTCACCTTGCCGCCCAGATCAAGAAGGATATTCGCCGGATCGCGTGGCAGCTGGCCTACGGGATCAAACATGCCCCAGATCACGTCGGACATCGCGAAATCAGTGAGACCAATTTTGAGCGCAAAGTCTTGCGGTGTGTCAGATTTGGCAACCGGCAACGCCAGCCCAAAGGCGCTTTCCGCCATGCTCATCTCAAACGGGAACGGCATTTGATTGGACGTGACCGCAACATTCAGGCCCCGCTGGCCAACGTCATAGGCCAAACCCTCACTGCTCATGGACACCCCAAAGGTGCCGCCCTGAGAGCTGCTGATCAGTCGGACGTTGCCATCCTCAAGGTCTTTGATGTCAAAATCTGACGATCCGCTGCCATAGGAAATGGCACCGGTCACAGCAAATCCGGCGCGCATCATCGCGGCGGCATCCGCACCGGGGGCGATGTCCAGCGGGATGGCCCCGCTGCCCTCAATGACAAGATCCGTCGCTTGCCCTTTGATTTTGCCGCTGCTGTTGGGATCGGCCAGATCGGTGAACGCCATGTCGTAGGTCAGTGCGTCCAGCGTGCCGGATTGTTCATACCCGCGCACGTCGCCAATGGTCATGGTGGTGCTGGTGGTAATGTTGGTTCCCAGAAAGCTCGCCTGGGCCTGAGAGGGATCAACCGGCGTGCCATCCACCGACATCTCTTGCAAGGTCACACCAATGGTGGCGGCAGAAAAGTCGTACACCAGTTCTTCGGGCGTTCCGCTGGCGGTCATAGTGTGGCCCGTCTGTGTCACCACAAGCGTCATGGTGACATCGCCGCCATCAACCTCATTATCGATGCCAGAGGCGACCATCGGGATGCTGCCAGGCAAGACAATCTCAACACTGCCGTCGCGGTTTTGCAGCAGATCGACGCGTTCCATGTCGATGGCAAACCCGCTGGTGCCGTCTGCTGCGTCAAAGCGCATGACAACATCGCTGATCACCAGGTCAGATCCCTGCGCGGTTTCAGTCCCGGAAATTTCATATCCCATGCCTTGCATGTAGTCGCGCCAGTCACCCCAAACTTGCGCCGGTGTGAGGTCGGCCAATGCGGGGTGAGAAACCAACGTGATCGGCAGCGCGAGGCCGATGGCTGCTGAAGAAATACGGAGCATGGAAATTCCTTTTTGTTTTGAAAAGCCCACCTGCGCGCACCGTCCTGCAAAGCAACAGGGGCGTCAAGGCGGATACCGGGGCTGGACCCCGGACCAGCGTAAGACTACCACATCAGGCAAGTGAGATGCAAAGCGCCGCAGGACGGCTCAGGAGGGTTTTCCAGATGGATATGACGGGAAAGACGGTGATGATCACGGGCGCAAGCCGTGGGATCGGGGCAGAGGCCGCACGGGTGTTTGCGGGGGCAGGTGCCAATGTGGCCCTATTGGCGCGGTCACAGGATGCAGTGGCCGAACTGGCCGCAGAAATTGGGGATCAGGCCATCGCAGTGCCCTGCGATGTGGCGCAATATGCTGACGTTGCAGCGGCCGTTGATGCAACGGTAAAGGCCTTTGGTGGCGTGGACGTTTTGATCAACAATGCCGGTGTGGTTGAGCCGATATCCCACCTTGGTGCCGCCGATCCGGAGGCCTGGGGCCAGGTCATCGACATCAACCTCAAAGGCGTCTTTTACGGCGTGCACGCGGTGTTGCCGGTCATGCGGGCCGCGGGTGGTGGCAGCATCTTGACCATCTCATCGGGGGCCGCACACGGGCCGGTCGAGGCATGGAGCCATTACTGCACCTCAAAGGCGGGGGCACATATGCTGAACCGCTGCATCGACAAAGAAGAAGCAGCCCACGGCATCCGCGCGATTGGGCTGTCGCCGGGTACCGTGGCCACCCAGATGCAGCGAGAGATCAAAGCGTCTGGCATCAACCCGGTCAGCCAGTTGAACTGGGAAGATCACATTCCTGCAGATTGGCCCGCAAAGTGCCTTTTGTGGATGTGTGGGCCGGAGGCAGACAGCTACAAGGGTGGCGAAATTTCGCTGCGCGATGAAGACATCCGCCGCGCGGTGGGCCTGATATGATTGAGCTCAGCAAAGACGGTGCCGTTTGGACAATCGTGATCAACCGCCCTGAAAAGGCAAATTCGCTGACCCATGCTATGCTGACAGAGCTTGCCGAAATCATGGAAAGCGCCGGTGAGGCACGGGCGGTGGTTTTGACCGGTGCAGGACGCGTGTTCAGCGCGGGTGCCGATCTGGATGAGGCGCGCGCAGGGCTGGCCAAATCAGATGTGTGGGAACGGCTGTCGAGCGCTGTTGCCGCCTTGCCGGGCCTGACCATTGCGGCGCTGAACGGCACGCTTGCGGGGGGTGCCATGGGGATGGCTCTGGCCTGTGATTTGCGCCTTGGGGTGCCGGGGGCCAAGTTCTTTTACCCGGTTATGAAACTGGGTTTCTTGCCGCAGCCCTCTGATCCTGCGCGCATGGCGGCGTTGATCGGCCCGGCCCGCACCAAGCTTATTCTGATGGGCGGCCAAAAGATTGAGGCCGAGGAGGCCCTGCGTTTTGGACTGATCGACCGGATCGTCGCCTCGGATGAGCTGATGGCAGAGGCTTTGGCCTTGACCGCCGATACCGTGGCAGCCAAGCCTGAGATCGCTTTGGGGATCAAAGAGATGTGTGGGCGCGCCTGACGCCTTAGATCAGCGGGACAAACGGCACGCCACAGGCGGTCAGCAGTGTCAGGGCGGTCAGGGACAAAAGAATGCGCATCGGTAGCCTCATGTATAAGTTTTTTTATTGAGCACAACGTCGGTGCGGCTGGCGTTTGTGTCAAGCGTGGCGCTTTTAAAATTGCGTAAGTGCTACGAAAGGTGCTTTCCCATCACGCTCTAACGGTTGCCGCGTCGTTTTCCTGGCACTTTGGACAGAAAATCTGGCGGCCGCTTGGCCACCCAACGGGCGAATTTTTCGATCCTTGGGTGCTGTCGCAAGGCATCGGGTGTGTTGAAATCCCGTGCCAATTCCGCCTCTGACAGGGTGGCGTGGATCTCTTTGTGGCAGATGTGGTGCAACAGCACGGTTGGCGCGCCCTTGCCGCCCTTTAGCTTTGGAATGAGGTGATGCGCACTTTGCGGCACATCGGGCGGGATCGGACGCAGGCAGATCGGACAAATGGGGTCGGACATCACAGAAGCCTTGAACCTGGGGCGGTGCACAGGCAAGAGAATGCGGCAAAGACACCCAAAGACAAGGCAGCGCCATGGAGTTTGATATCTCCCAACAGCCGGAAATCGTGCAGCAGGCCTATGGCTATGCGCTGCAAGGGTGGGAACTTGCGCTCAGCTGGCTGCTGAGCCCGGCAGCCTGGTCGCAGTTTGCGCTGCTTTTGGTGGCCTGGTTCCTGGCAGGTGTGCTGACACGACGGGTCAAGCCCACGCTGTCGCGGCTGCTGGATCCGGGTGATGTGCAAAACATGTTCACCGCGCCGCGGCTGTTCGTGCTGCAATTCCTGCCGCTGATTTCGCCTTTGATGGCCTATGCGCTGACCGGGATTGGCGAAGGGATCGTCAGATCCATTTTCGATTCCGGGGCGGTGATTGCCTTTGGCAAGCGCGTCTTCTTGTTGTTGGCGGCGCGCGCCTTGGTGCGTGACATCATCTCAGAGCCGTTCCTGAAGATGATGGGCCGCTACATTCTGATGCCGATCATGTGGCTTTACACATTTGGCCTGATCGACGTTGTGACCCGCACCCTTGCTGAAACAGTCGTCGGCGTGGGCAACATCCAATTCTCGCTGATTACGGTTGTGAATGGCGTGATTGCGGGGGCGATCCTGTTTTGGCTGGGGCAGTGGTCCAACCGGCAGGCCGCCACGCTGATTGAGCAAAACAAGGACATGCGCCCCTCGATCCGGCAGCTGCTGATCAAGGCGGCGGAGTTTGCGATCTTTGCCATCGCGTTCTTGCTGCTGATGAACATCATGGGCATCAACCTCACCTCTCTTGCGGTGCTCGGGGGTGCCATCGGTGTGGGGCTTGGCTTTGGCCTGCAAAAGATCGCGTCGAATTTTATCTCAGGCGTGATCCTTTTGATCGAAGGGCAGGCGACAGTTGGCGATTATGTTGAACTGGACGGAGGCGAGCAGGGCAAAATCGTCAAGATGATGGCCCGCGCGGCCATTCTGGAAACCTTTGATGGCCGCTGGATCGTTGTCCCGAACGAGGATTTCATCACCACGCGGGTGGTGAATTATTCCGATAGCGGATCGGCCAACCGTTTTGAGGCCCCGTTCTCTGTCAGCTACGACACCGATATCAACCTGGTGCCGCCTTTGATTGAGGCGGCAGTGGCCAAACATCCCGAAGTGCTGAATGACCCTTTTCCGCCTGATTGTGAGCTGCGCGGCTTTGGCGACAGCGGCATCGATTTCGCGGTGGAATTCTGGGTCAACGGCTTGGACGACGGGCCGAACAAATACACCTCTGACGTTCTGTTCCTGATCTGGAACGCGCTCAAGGAGGCCGGGATTGAGATCCCATATCCGCATCGTGTGCTGGAGATCAAAGGCGGATTGCCCAAGGAAGAGGCGTGAAACCCGCCGTTGTGATTGGCGCAGGCCCTGCCGGGTTAATGGCGGCTGAGGTCATCTCTGCCGCCGGGCTGCCCGTGGTCGTGTGCGAGGCGAAACCCTCCGTGGGCCGCAAGTTTTTGATGGCGGGCAAATCAGGGCTGAACCTGACCAAGGACGCGCCCTTTACCCCTTTTGTTGAGGTTTTCGCCGAGGCCAGACGCCCGTTAGAGCCGATCCTGCGCGCCTTTGATGCAGAGGCCGTGCAAAACTGGGCACGCGGTCTGGGCCAAGAGGTCTTCACCGGCTCAACCGGGCGGGTGTTCCCCACAGTGATGAAAGCCTCACCACTGCTGCGCGCCTGGATGGGGCGGCTGGCGGATCAGGGGGTTGAGCTGCGCACCCGGTGGACCTGGCAAGGCTGGGACGGAGAGACGCTGGTGTTTGACACCCCAGACGGGCGGCAGGGGATTGACCCGGCTGTGACCATCCTGGCGCTGGGCGGGGCCAGCTGGGCGCGTTTGGGCGCGACGGGGGATTGGGCCAAGGTGCTGGGCGCGCAAGGAATTAAGACCGCACCCTTTGCGCCCGCGAATGCGGGGATCGCGGTGGCGTGGTCTGCCCATATGGCGAAACACTTGGGCGCGCCGCTCAAAGGCGTGGCCTGGCACGCGGGCCCTTATCAATCACGGGGGGAGGCGACGCTTTCCGCGCAGGGCCTGGAGGGCGGCGGGATCTATTCCGTTTCGCGCGGTGTGCGGGAGGGGCATTCGCTAAGCCTCGATCTGTTGCCTGACTTGACGGTGCCAGAGATTGTCACACGGCTTAGCAAGCCGCGTGGCAAGGCGAGCCTGGCCAACCATCTGCGCAAGACGCTGCGGTTCAGCCCGGTGCAAATCGCGCTGCTGCAAGAAATGGCGCGGCCCCTGCCCGATGGGCTGCGGGCCTTGGCGCGTCTGCTGAAGGCGCTGCCGATCCAGCACGCAGGCCTGCGCCCGATGGATGAAGCGATCTCAACCGCCGGCGGCGTGACTTTCGCATCCTTGAGCGAGAATTTGATGCTGCGCGACCGGCCCGGCGTCTTTGCCGCAGGAGAGATGCTGGATTGGGAGGCCCCGACAGGCGGCTATTTGATCAGCGCCTGCCTGGCCACCGGTCGTTGGGCGGGCCTGGGTGCGGTGGAATGGATGCGACAGAGCGGGTGATCCGGCCCTAGTCCGCGACCTTTTCTTGCGCGGCTTTAAACGCCGGACGCGCGCGCATGTCAGCGGCCCATTTGCCAACCGTGTCGTTGACGCGGGGAAAGCCTGCCCCAACAGACCAATTGATGCAATGCACCGCGAGGATATCCGCGATGGTCATCTCATCGCCCATCAGGAATGGCCCTGTAATCCGCTCGGCCAGCTTGTCGGCGCTGCGCGACAACTCCGCTTTCAAGCTGTCTTTGATTTCGGGGACGCGGTTTTCTTTGGGAAAGACGAAGGCGTGTTTGGCATAGGACCAAAGGATCGCGTCGAACTCATCAATCAACCACAGCGTCATCGCATCCTGTTGTGCCCGCGCAGGCGTGCCAGCGGGCGCTGTGAGCTGGCCATGTTTGTCCGCCAGGTAGGTCATGATGGCCACAGAATCGGTCAGCACAGCGTCGCCATCGACAAGGGCGGGGATTTTGCCCAACGCGTTGTATTTGCGCGCCTCATCGGAACGTGGTGTCGCGGCGATTTGGCGATAGTCCTGGCCCATTTCCTCTAGCAACCACATCACTCTGAAGGCGCGGGATTTGGTGGCTCCGATAACGGTGTACATGGCGTGTCCTTTGCATGGGCGTTCAGGCTTCATTTACGCTACCGCGAACCACTTGCCAAAGTGAACTTTTGCCAAACCCTGCCTGTTTGCGCCTTTGAAATGTCTTAAGCCTTGCCGCACACGGATAAGCTGCGCATGCTGGGCAAAGTAAGGGTGTATCTGATGTTCAAAAAACTATTCCTCGCCTTGATGGGTCTGTGTGGCGCCGGGGCGGTTGCCCTCTATTTCGTGCTGTATCCGCCGATCAAAGCCACACACCCCAGCCTTGTGGACGCGGATCTGCCAGATATCGTGCCGCTGAATGCCTTTTATGCCGATGCGTTTTCACAATGGCGGATGCGGTTGTCGCCGGACGGGCAGAGATTGGCCTGGCTTGAGGCCAAAAGGCTGCGGCCCGCCCTTTGGGTGCGTGACCTGAATGATGACGCGGCGGAGATTTTCCATACCAAGGACGAAGTGCGCTGGTATCAATGGTCCGCCGACAGCCGCTATCTGCTTTATACGGCGGACCGGGATGGGTGGGAGAACGATCAGATCGTCTCCATTGATGTGACCAAACCAGGATCAGAGCCGCGCACCTATGATTTTGGCCGGGACGTGAAAGCCTGGATTGAGGCCGTCCCAGCCGAGGCAGGGGCTGAGATATTGGTGTCGCACAACGGGCGGGACAGGGCAAAGTTTGACCTCTACCGCCTGAACCTCGACACCGGGGAGGCGGTCGCACAGGATTTGATCACCGACCGTGCCGTTGGCTGGCGTTTTGACCGTGCGGGTACGCTGTTCAGCCGCTCTGTGAAACGTGAAGAAAGCGCTTGGCAGGTCTCTGTCCGGGCAGAGGACACCTGGCATCAGGTCGCAGAAGGCGGATTGGACGAAAATTTCTGGGTCATCTCAGAGCCGGATGAAACAGGTGGTTTTCTTGCTTTGACGGATCTGGGGCGCGACAGGCTAGCGCTGGTCCGCAAGGATACTGAAACCGGCGCAGAAGAGGTGGTGCATGATCACGCTGAGGTCGATCTGTCATGGATTATCACACATCCGTTGACCGACGCGCCGATCATGGCAACCGCTTATCCCGGCTTGCAAGAACGACGATTCTTTGACGCTGAAATTGAGCAAACGCTGGCGCAGATCGACAGGCCAGAGGACGCGGCGTTGCATCTGGTTTCCGCAACAGCGGACTTTTCCAAAACCATATGGGAGGTTGAGGACGATCGCGAAGGGTGGTCCAAGTACCTCATTGATATGGCAACAGGTGAGGTTGAAGCCCTGGCAGCACCGCGGATCGCTGAGCGTGCCGGGGCGCTATCGGCGATGGAGCCGGTTCAGTTTGAAGCCAGCGATGGGCTGACCATCCATGCCTATTTGACCCGGCCCAAGGGCGTGACAGGCCCAGCCCCCATGGTGGTGCGTGTGCACGGCGGCCCTGTGCACCGGGTGTATTGGGGGTTTGATCCGATAACGCTTTGGATGGCGAACCGCGGTTATGCCGTGCTGAACGTCAACTACCAGGGCAGCGATGGCTATGGCCGCAGCTTCCGCGAGGCCGCAGTGGGCGAGGTTAGCCGCAAAATGCATCAGGACGTCGTTGATGCGCGGGCCTGGGCCGTTGAGGCAGGCATCGCCGATCCTGAGAAGGTAGCGGTGATGGGCGGCAGCTTTGGCGGACTGAAAACCCTGACAGCCATGACAGAAAGCCCTGAGCTCTTTGCCGCCGGCATTAGTGTGAATGGCATCAGCGATATCTCAACAATGCTGCAAGAGGTGCCTGTATATTGGACCGGATGGCCGGACTGGTATCGTAAATACATCGGCGATCCTGACGATCCCGATGATCTGGCTGAGATCCGCGCCCGCTCCCCCTCTATAATGCGGAGAACGTCGCAGGGCCCTTGTTGATCATTCAGGGGGCCAATGATGTGCGCGTGATCCGTGACCAGTGCAGGCCGTATGGTAGATGCGCTGCAGGCGGCGGGAAAAGACGTGCAGTACGAACTGATCGAAGGCGCGGGCCACACCTATTCCAACATGGGCTGGAAGGAACGGATTTTGATGTTCCGCACCATGGAACGTTTTCTGGCAAAGCATCTTGGCGGGCGTGCGGATGGGTTTGACTACGCCGTGCTTGGCGCGCAGGTGCTGCCCTGACGCAAGGCTTAGCGTTGCCCGCCCAGCATCGCCAACCGGATGAACGCCCGCTCCACCATGGCCAGCGCCGGGGCTGTTTGCCCGGCTGAGCGCAACGCGAGGTCAGTGTCGGTCAGGACCGTCAGCGCTGTCTCCAGCTTGGCTGCGCCCCAGCTTTTGGCCTGCCGCATCGCGCGGTCCCGGTCGCGCACGCCGTAGATCGGCGCGCCTGGACTGGCCGCGATACGGTAAAGCGTGCGGAAGTGCCGCGTGGCCATGATGGTCAGCGTGACCGGTGCCACGCCCTGAGCCTGCAGCTTTGCCATCACGGGGCCAATGTCGCCGGTGCGTGCCTCTGCCACAACGTGCAGAATATCGTCGACATCGGCCTCTGTTGACGTGGGCGCACAGGCGGCGATGTCATCGGTGCTAAGAGGGCCGTCATCATGCAGCTTGTATAGCGACAGCTTTTCCATCGTCTGGCGGAAATCGCCAGGATCAATGGCGCGGGCCAGATCGCTGAGGGCGACCATCGCATCGCCGTCAGGGTGCAGGCCCGCTTCTGACAGCATCCGCTCAATCTCCATCCGGTCGGGCGGGTTGTCATAGATTGCAGCGGCATAGGCGTTCTGATGGCCCTCGAAAGCCTTGCGCACCTTTGAGGTCTTTTTCATATCCCCGCCCGTAACGATGATCTGCGCATCGCCGGGTTGCCAATCAGCCAGCGCATCCGTCAGGATTTTCGCGATTGTATCGTTGGCATCCTCTACAAAGGCGGCGCGCGGGCCGGGGAAAAAGCCAACTGCCTTGACCGCGTCCAGCAACATCGGGGGATCTTTGCGCAGCTCAGCGGCCTGAATGCGGGTCAGACGCATTTCTTCTTCGGCATCAGGGCCTAGCAGGTTCTTCAGCACTTCCTGCCGTTTCAAGGCCACGCGCATCGCGTCGCTGCCAAAGATCAGCAGCCCGGTCTTGCCGGGATCAGGTTTGGCGAAATAGGCGTTGGCGTCGCGGGTGTTCAGCTTCATCGTCAGAGCGTGGTGGTATAGAGCCGCGTGACGATCTGATCGGCGATTGCTGTCATCAAGCGGACCTGCGCGTCTTGCTCTCCGGCGAGGGTTTCGACCGTTGTGCCGGTTGCGGAATAGCCGACAAAATTGTCGATACGACCCGAATTCACGATTTGGCCGCTGCTCAGGTCGCGCAGCGAAAAATCGACGCTGGCGATGCGGCTAAAGCGGCCTGTGTCGCCTTCGCGGTCAATCGCAACGCGGGCCTCTGAGGTGTTGATGATCATGGACAACCCGTAAGCAGGATCGTCGCTGCGGCCCAACCGTTCTTCCAGCTCACGCACCAGGATATAGCTGTCCTGGCTGCTGGGTGGATCGACCAGCACCCGGTTTTGCAGCGCGGCCCCCGTCCCACCGGGGCCATAGACCGGCGCGAACCCGCAGGCGGCCAGCGCCAGCGGGGACAAAAGCAGGGTTCTGCGGTTAAGCAACGACATTCACGATCCGTCCAGGGACGACGATGACCTTTTTAGGGGCTGCACCATCAAGGGTTCGGATGACAGCTTCGTGGGCGAGGGCGATTTTTTCAACCTCTTCCTTGGACAGGTCAGCGGCTACCTGGATTTCCGCCCGGCGTTTGCCGTTGATCTGAATGGGCATGGTGATGGTGTCATCCACCAGCATCGCGTCATCCGCTTTGGGCCAGGGGGCGTTCACGACAAGCCCTTTGCCGCCTTGATGCGCCCAGATGTCTTCGGCCAAATGCGGCGTCATTGGTGACATCAGCTGCGCCAAGGTCATGATCGCCTGGCGCTGCGCGGCATGGCTGGCCTTGGATTTGCTGAGCGTTGCAGTGAAGGCATAAAGCTTGGCGATGGCGGCGTTAAAGCCGAAGGATTCCACGCCCATCGTCACATCGTGAATGGTCTTATGCATGGCGCGCAGCAGGTCATCATCGCCTTGCCCCGCAGCATCTTTATCCATCCGGCCAATCTTGTCACACAGGTTCCAAACGCGGGTCAGGTGTTTGAAAGCAGCGTCCGCGCCAGACGCTGTCCATTCCACATCCCGTTCGGGCGGAGAATCGCTCAGCACGAACCAGCGGGCGGTATCCGCGCCGTAGTTTGAGATGATGTTGAGCGGGTCCACCACGTTGTTCTTGGATTTGGACATTTTGGCAGAGGGGACGATCTCAACCTCTTGGCCGCCTTCCTTCAAAAACGCCTTGCCGTCCCGCAGATCGACCTCTTCGGGATAGTGGTAGGTGGGCCGCCCGTCTTGTTTAGGCGTTTGGTAAATCGCGTGGGTCACCATGCCTTGGGTAAAGAGCGCATCAAAAGGTTCATTGGCAGTCTTGGGCAAATGCCCCGTCATCTCCATCGCGCGGGCGAAGAAGCGGGAGTAGAGCAGATGCAGAATCGCATGTTCAACGCCGCCGATATATTGATCGACGTTCATCCAATACTGCGCATCCGCCATGTCTGTTGGCGTCTGGGCACGCGGCGCGGTGAAACGGGCAAAGTACCAAGACGAGATCGACAAAGGTGTCCATCGTGTCGGTTTCGCGCTTGGCTGGTTTGCCGCATGCGGGGCAGGCGCAGTCGCGCCATGTGGGGTGACGGTCAAGCGGATTGCCGGGGGTGTCAAAGCTGACGTCATAGGGCAGCTCAACGGGCAGGTTTTCCTTTTTCTCCGGCACCACGCCGCAGTCGTCGCAATGCACAACCGGGATCGGGCAGCCCCAATAGCGCTGCCGCGACAGGCCCCAATCGCGCAGGCGAAACTTGGTCACGCCCTGGCCCACGCCGTTTTCTTCGCAAAAGGCGATGGCGGCATCGATGGCTTCAAGCCCGGTCTGCCACTGGGCACCGGCAAAGCCCCGGTTGTAGAACACCTTGTCTGTTTTTGGCGGCACGAAAGCGGCCTGCAGCTCCTCTTCGCTGTCCTCAGACGGCAAGTAGGTGGAGATGATGGGCAGCCCGTATTTGGTCGCAAACTCAAAGTCGCGGTCGTCATGCGCAGGGCAGCCAAAGATTGCGCCCGTGCCGTAATCCATCAGGATGAAGTTGGCGATGTAGACGGGCAATTCATGAGCCGTATCAAAGGGATGGCGCACGGTGATGCCGGTGTCAAATCCCAGCTTTTCGCCCGTCTCAATCGCCTCTTCCGTGGTGCCGCCCTTGCGGCATTCGGCACAGAAGGCAGCAACCTCGGCATTGTCCTTCTCCAACTCTTTGGCGAGCGGATGATCAGGCGAGATGCCAACAAAGGACGCGCCCATCAACGTGTCGGGCCGGGTGGTGTAGACCTCAATCCGGTCGTGTCCCTCAGGCGCCTCAACGGTGGAGAAGGCAAACTGCAAACCACGGGATTTGCCGATCCAGTTGGCCTGCATCAGCTTGACCTTGGCGGGCCAGTTATCAAGCGTATCGAGCGCCTCAAGCAGCTCTTCTGAATAATCAGAGATCTTGAAGAACCACTGTGTCAGCTCACGCCGTTCTACCAACGCGCCAGAGCGCCAACCACGGCCATTCTCAACCTGTTCGTTGGCAAGAACGGTCATGTCCACTGGGTCCCAGTTGACCACCGCGTTCTTGCGGTAAACGAGGCCTTTTTCCAGGAAATCAAGGAAAAGCGCCTGCTGCTGTCCGTAGTATTCAGGATCACAGGTGGCAAATTCGCGGGACCAATCGATGGAAAGGCCCAGCGGCTTCATCTGGTCGCGCATGTCCGCGATGTTGCCATAGGTCCAATCCTTGGGGTGGCCGCCAATCGCCATCGCGGCGTTTTCAGCAGGCATCCCAAAAGCGTCCCATCCCATGGGGTGCAGCACGTTATGACCCGTGGACAGCTTGTACCGCGCGATCACGTCACCCATGGTGTAGTTGCGCACATGGCCCATGTGGATGCGCCCCGAGGGGTAGGGGAACATCTCAAGCACGTAGTACTTCGGTTTGTCGGCAGAGCGGACGGCCTTGAAGGTTTCGTTCTCGGCCCAGGCCTTTTGCCATCGGGCTTCGATTTCAGCAGGGGTGTAGCGGGACATTTCTATTTCGACCTTTAGAATTGAAAACGCCGGGCTGTGGAATGCAGGGCCCGGCGCGTTTGTTCGTGAGCGCGTGCGCGCCTAGAATCGGTTATCTGCGATGCGCATTTCACGGGCGCGGCTTAGGATGGCATCCTCTACCGCGCGCGAGGTGGCGCGGCTGACGGTTCGGCCACCACGGGTTTGAAGCGCGAGGTTGAGCGAGCGCGCATCCAGCGCGGGATCATCAATCAACACCGTTGCCCGGTATGAACGGCCGCCACCAGGCGGTGTGCCGTAGCCCGTCACAATGACGCCGGTGAAGGGATCAATGGACTGGATCGGCAGGAAGTTAAGCACCTCAAGTGAGGCCGACCAGAGATACTTGTTCACAGCGACAGAGGTATCTGCCGACTTGCGATTGAAGATCGACCAGATCGTATTTTCGGGATTCGTCTCAATGTTCCCAGGAATGTTTGGGTTTGAGTAGTTCGCCGGACGCTCAGTTGCCTCAGACCCCAAGCCACGCACAGAACTGCAAGCACCCAAAAGCGCCACAAGCCCGATTGAAAGAGCTACTTTGCTGAGGTTTCCGAAGGCCATGCGCGGGATCCTTTGCCTATTTAGGCCATGGTCTATCCAAGCACAGCCGCCTGGGCAAGGCATATGTATTGAGGTGATTCTGTGGACAACATGGGGCGTTTGGCTGGATCAGAGCGGAGTCTGCGTCGGGGCTGTGGTAAAACTGTGGCAAAGCTGCACCATTGGGGCGGTCAAAAGGGTCAGCCGTTGCGCGCATCTTGCAAAGCCGGGGCCACCCGAGGCAAACAGCATCCGTACCCTTTCCGGATTCCCCGGTCTGGGCATTCATTTCAAACCGAGGGAAAACTCATGAAAAAAGTTCTCTTCGCTACAACCGCCCTGGTCGCGACCGCAGGCGTTGCAGCAGCAGACGTTACTTTCGGCGGCTACGGTCGCTTCGGTATCGTTTACAACGACACAGCAGCTGGTGACTCCACAGACGTAACATCTCGCTTCCGTCTGCAGATCGACGCAACAGCAGAATCTGACGCAGGCGTCACATTCGGTGCACGCGTTCGCATCCAGCAGAACGAAGGCCAGCAGGGCATGACAAACGGTGCTCGCTTCTTCGCACGCTCCGGCGGCCTGGAAGTTGGTGTTGGTAACATCTTCGGCGCGATCGAATTCATGCCAGGCATGTACCCAATCGACCTCGGCCTGACAGGTCTGGGTTATGACTACACCGCGTACCAGTTCAACGGCGACGCATACTCCTCCGGTGGCCTGGGTAACTCCGGCGACAACGGTGTTGAAGTAATGTACTCCGCTGGCGACCTGTCCTTGCACGTTTCTGCGTCCGACACAGACGACCGTATCGCGGCACACATCGCGTACACATTCAGCGGCTGGACACTGGCTCTGGGTGCACAGGACTCCGACAACGCAGGCGACACTGAGTTCGCAGTATCTGCTGGTGGTTCCATCGGTCCAGTTGACCTGACAATCGCTTACGCTGACAACGGCACCAACGGTGACGTAACAGTGATCGCAGGCCGCTTCGACGTTGGCGCAGCGACAAACATCGAAGTCTACGTGACAGACCACGAGAACCAGCCTGACACAGGTTACGGTATCGACTTCAACCACTCCATGGGTGGTGGTACCTCCCTGCGTGGCGGTATCGCGAAGCGCGTAAACGGCGACACACGCGCCGACCTGGGTGTTCGCTTCAACTTCTAAGTTGAACGTCACTTACGTGATTTGGGGCAGGCCTTTGGTCTGCCCCTTTTCTTTTGCAGCACGCTCTTGCTATGTGCCGGGTTGAAACCCGGAGGTGTCCATGAGTTTGCAAACCATCAAAGAACGCATTGCCAAGGCAGAAACAGAAGCTGGTCGCCCCAAGGGGGATGTCACGCTGATTGCTGTGAGCAAGGTTCAGCCCAATGCGCGGGTGGCGGCGGTCTTGAATGAGGGGCACCGCTGTTTTGGGGAAAACAAGGTGCAGGAGGCCGCTGGCAAATGGCCTGCATTCCGCGAACAGTTTGAGGGGATTGATCTGCACCTCATTGGCCCCCTTCAATCCAACAAGACGCGGCAGGCCATGGGGCTGGCGGATGCGATCCATTCGGTTGATCGGCCAAAGCTGGCCAAGGCCATGGCCCGCATCGCGCAGGAAGACGGGCATTGCCCTGCGCTGTTTATCCAGGTGAACACCGGGGAAGAGGCCCAGAAGGCCGGCATCCTGCCCGCCGACGCCGATAGTTTCATCGCCGAATGCCGTGCCATGGATTTGCCGATCAAGGGCTTGATGTGCATCCCGCCTGTGCAAGAAGAGGCGGCATTGCACTTTGCCCTTCTGGCAAAGATCGCCAAGCGCAACGGGCTTGAGGGTCTTTCGATGGGGATGAGCGGGGACTTTGAAAAGGCGATTGCGCTGGGGGCCACCCATGTGCGCGTGGGCTCTGCGATCTTTGGCGACCGCGTCACAGGCTGAGGGGGGCTGGCTTCAGGCTCACCAGCCCAGAAGGTCCGGAGCCACCCTCACTTGACCTCGTCCTGCCGCCTGCGCGCGGCTTTCCCAAGCAGAATGGCCGTCTCCCCGAAGGGGCCCCTCGGCAATTCAACTTGGCAAACCCGCCCCCAGTCAGCCTGACAGGCTCAAGCGAGGGCGGCTCCGGACCAGAAGATCTTAGGGGATGATCAGCCGCGTGCGGTGGCGGATGCGGGGGGCGATTTGGTGCAGATGGGCGCGCGACAGCGCGATGCAGCCTTCGGTTGGGTAGCCCGGACGCCGCCACTGGTGGATGAAAATCGCAGAGCCTCGCCCTTTGACCGCGTAGGGCCAATTCCAATCGGTAATCAGTACAAGATCATAGAGGGGGTCCGCCCGGCGCAGTTTTTCATGGCTGGGCGCATAGGGTGCGCGCACCATCATGTTATAGTCAGCATCCGCCTGATCATCGGACCACAGATCGCCAGGGCCGATGGGTTTGGCCCAATCGGCGGGTTGGGCCATGCGGTCCGGCCGGTAGAGCATACCGACAAGCCGGTGGATTCCCTGCGGGGTGGCACCATCCCCTTCCCGTTTGCGCTGGCTCAGACCGCCTTTGCCAATGCTGCAGGGATAGGTCACGCCGCCAAACCGCAGGCCCTGAGGGGTCAGGACCATATCCCAGGGCGAGGCGGCGCGGCTCACAAAAGATGTCCGGACTTTTTGGCCTTGGTGGCCAGATATGCGCTGTTGTAGTGGTTTTCCCCCACCTTTAGCGGCACCCGTTCTGCCACATCCACACCACTGGCCTGCATCATATCAACCTTGCGCGGATTGTTTGTGAGCAGGCGCACAGCGGAAAAGCCCATGGATTTCAGGATATCCGCGCCCAGGCGGAAATCCCGTTCGTCATCTTCAAAGCCCAAGCGGTGATTGGCCTCTACCGTGTCGAACCCCTGGTCCTGCAAGGAATAGGCGCGCATCTTGTTGGTCAGGCCAATGCCGCGGCCTTCTTGGTTGAGATAGAGCAGGATGCCGTTGCCTTCGGCACCCATTTGCGCAAGGGCGGCGCGCAGCTGCGGGCCGCAGTCGCATTTCAGGCTGCCCATCAGATCGCCGGTAAAGCAGGCCGAATGGAGCCGTGCCAGGACGGGCGCAGATCGGTCAGGTGTGCCGATTTCGATGGCATAATGTTCCTCGCCACCGTCTTCGGGGCGGAAAATATGCAGACGCCCGGCTTCTGACGCCTCCATCGGTAAGCGCGCATTGACCACCGGGTGCAAGGCGCTGCGTTCGGCCAGCACGGGTGCCGCGGCGGCCAGAAAGACTTCGGTCAGCCCATGTTCGGCCGCGAATGCGCTGGCGTCTTTGAGCGGCAGCACCAGGATGGCGGGCAAAAGCCGTGCCGATTTGGCCAGCTGCAGGCCCGCCCGGTGGGCGTCCGTGGAGCCACCCCGCGCGCAGCTAAAGGGCCCTTTCATCGGCGCGCGCAGATCGTCAGCGGGGTTGGCGATGGATTGCACCCAAGCGGGCGTCGCATCCACAGGCAGAGTGATGCGCGCCAGATCCTTGTCATAGACATGCGCCTTGAGGGTCTGTGCCCGCCGCGCAGTGATGGTCAGCGTCGGCGTGCCGCCAAGGGCCAGCAGATCCGTCAGGCGCTGGGCCGACAACGTCTCAGCCGCCAGGATCAGCACGCTCTCTGCGCCCGTCAGCACCACCGGCACGCCCATCCGAAGGTCCGATCGTGCCCGCGCGAGCACTTCTGTGATGTCGAGGGCAAAGCTCATTTGTTACGGTCCATCTGCAAACTTGTAAGATATCTATGTCACGCGGCCCGGAAATGAAACATTTCACGCCCTCTTTCACACGAGGGCGTGAAACGGTGCGGCGAAACCTTGCCCTCTTGCGGTGTCGGGCACATGTCTTTGACAACACAGAGTGGAGACAGCCAATGGCACAATTGAAGAAAATCCTGCTGGTCGATGATGACGACGATCTGCGGGAGGCGTTGAGCGAGCAGCTGATCATGACCGAAGACTTTGATGTCTTTGAGGCGGCCAACGGGGCCGATGCCATGACCCGCGCAAAAGAGGCGCTTTATGATCTTGTGATCCTGGATGTTGGCCTGCCTGATACCGATGGCCGTGAGCTGTGCCGCCTGATGCGCAAACAGGGTGTTAAAAGCCCGATTATGATGCTGACAGGCCATGATGGGGATGCAGACACCATTCTGGGTCTTGATGCCGGGGCGAACGATTATGTCGCCAAGCCCTTTAAATTTCCGGTGCTTCTGGCGCGCATCCGGGCCCAGCTGCGCCAGCATGAACAATCAGAAGACGCTGTTTTCCAGCTTGGGCCTTACACCTTCAAACCCTCCATGAAGCTGTTGGTTACCGAAGACGACAAAAAGGTGCGTCTGACGGAGAAAGAGACGAATATCCTTAAGTTCCTTTACCGCTCAACTGATGGTGTGGTGCCGCGCGATGTGCTGCTGCATGAGGTCTGGGGATACAACGCCGGTGTCACAACCCACACGCTTGAGACGCATATTTATCGTCTGCGTCAAAAAATTGAACCAGATCCGTCAAATGCACGCCTTCTTGTGACCGAATCTGGGGGTTACAGATTGATGTCGTAGCAGGGGCTCCTCCCTTCCTTGCTGCACATCAACGTCGAGGCGGACGGGCCAGGTCCCGCGCCGCAGACGCCCCGAAGCTTGTGCCCGGGCAATGGCACATACCTCCCTGTTGAACTGGCCGGACCACGGGTCCGGCCTTTTTTCTGTCTTGGCCCTGCCTGCGGTGGCCTTTCGCGATGGTGATGCGGGGATAGGCAAGTTAGGGTGCGCGCACCATCACATGGAGACCGCGATGCCTTTCACCCTTGCCACCTGGAACATCAACTCTGTCCGCCTGCGCGAACCCCTGGTGCTGCAGATGTTGGCCGCACATGGGCCGGATGTTTTGTGCCTGCAGGAATGCAAAAGTCCGGTCGACAAGATCCCGATGGAGGGGTTTGCCGAGGCGGGCTATCATCACATGGTTGCGCGCGGTCAAAAGGGATACAACGGCGTGGCGATCCTGTCCAAACTGCCGCTGGAAGATGCGGGGGACAAGGATTTCGCAAACCTGGGCCACGCCCGCCATGTGGCGGCACGGCTGGAGAACGGCACGACCATCCACAACTTCTATGTCCCCGCAGGGGGCGACAAACCTGACCGTGCGGTGAACGAAAAATTTGGCCAAAAGCTGGATTACCTGTCGGACATGCGCGATTGGTTCCACGCAGAAACCCCGCAAAAAGCGATCCTGGTTGGGGATTTGAACATCGCCCCCCGCGAAGATGACGTTTGGGATCACAAAAAGCTGCTGAAGGTGGTCAGCCACACACCGGTTGAGGTTGAGGCACTTGGGGCGACCCAAGAGGCGGGCCAGTGGGTTGATATCACGCGGCAGGACATCCCCGAGGGCAATCTTTACAGCTGGTGGTCCTATCGATCACCCGATTGGGACACAGCCGATAAGGGGCGGCGGCTGGATCATATCTGGGCCACGCCCGACATTTCCAACGCCGCGCATTCAAGCCACATCGTGCGCGCGGCGCGGGGGTGGGAAAAGCCAAGCGACCATGCCCCGGTTTTTGCGACCTTTGACCTTTAATTCATACGGCGAAGGCGACATATAGACGCCAACCCGACACGCGAGGACGTATTCATGGACCTGAACCTTTCCGCCGGACCTTCTGATGCAGAGCTGATCAAAGACAGCTCTGAGGCAACCTTTATGGTTGATGTCGTCGAAGCCTCTCAGACGGTGCCGATCATCGTTGATTTCTGGGCACCGTGGTGCGGGCCCTGCAAAACGTTGGGGCCGCAGTTGGAAGACGCGGTGCGCGCGGCCAAAGGGGCCGTCAAAATGGTCAAGGTCAACGTGGATGAGGCGCAGATGATCGCAGGCCAACTGCAGATCCAGTCGATCCCGACGGTCTATGCCTTTTTCAAAGGCCAGCCCATCGATGGTTTTCAGGGCGCGTTGCCCCCGTCTGAGATCGCGGCGTTTATTGACCGAGTGATCCAGCAATCTGGGGGTGAGGCACCGGGTGACGGTCTGGCCGATGCGGTTGCCGCCGCAGAAGAGATGCTGGCCGAAGGGGCCGCTGCTGATGCGGCACAGACCTTTTCTGCCGTGTTGGGCGAAGAGCCTAACAATGCACCGGCCTATGGTGGCCTGGTGCGCGCTTATATCGCCATGGACCAGTTGGATCAGGCTGAGGCGTTTTTGAACGGTGCGCCCATCGAAATTTCAAACACCGCTGAACTGGAAGCAGCCCACGCCCAGCTGCAACTGGCGCGGCAGGCCGCGGATGCCGGTCCTGTGGCCGAATTGACCGCAGCGGTGGAGGCCAATCCAACAGATCCACAAGCGCGGTTCGATTTGGCACAGGCGCTTTATGCCAACGGCGACGCAGAAAGCGCGGTGACGCAGTTGCTTGAGCTTTTCCGGCAAGATCGTGAGTGGAATGAAGGCGCTGCAAAGACCCAGCTTTTCACGATTTTTGAGGCGCTCAAGCCCAATGATCCGATTGTTTTGAACGGGCGTCGTAAATTGAGCTCAATGATATTTGCCTGATCGGGGTCCTGCACTACTTCCCCTACATGATCCAGCCAACAGATCTACCGGACACCATTGCTATTTTCCCGCTGACAGGTGCTTTGCTCCTGCCTCGGTCGCGTTTGCCGCTGCACATTTTTGAGCCTCGGTATCTGCAGATGATTGAGGACGCATTGAAAACAGACCAGCGTCTTATTGGAATGGTGCAGCCCAACCAGGTGCCTGGCCGCGAAGGCTCGGGCCTGCACACGATCGGCTGTGCCGGTCGCATCACGCAATTCTCTGAAACCGAAGATGGCCGTTACATGATCACCCTGGGTGGTGTGTCGCGGTTTCGGGTGGTCAAAGAGATCGAAGGCTTTGCGCCCTACCGCAAATGCGAGGTGTCTTGGGAAGGTTTCTCAAGGGATCTGGGCGACGGTGAAGAAGACCCCGCATTCAAACGTCCGACGTTCTTGGATGCCCTGGGGCGGTATTTCGATACGCGCGGCCTGTCGGCGGATTGGTCCACCCTCAAAGAGGCGGATGACGAGTTGCTGATCAATTCATTGTCGATGATGCTGGACTTTGATCCAGAAGATAAGCAAGCCCTGCTTGAAGCGCCATCGCTTCAGACCCGGCGGGAAACCCTGGTGACATTGATCGAATACGCCCTGCGCGGCGGACAAGACGAAGGGCTGATGCAATGAACGACACGGAAGTGATATTCGACCGCCGGATGCTGGAGGCGTTGATCTGCCCGCGCACCCAGACGACACTCAGCTACGATGCCGAGGCGCAAGAGCTGGTGTCCAAAGCCGCCGGGCTGGCGTTTCCCATTCGCAATGGCATTCCGGTGATGTTGGTGGATGAGGCACGACCGCTGGGCGGCTAAGTTGGGATTGGCCCGTGGGCTGCAGGGGCCTGACCTTGCAGGATCAAGGCCCGAAACCCTACGTCAGGAAATGCCCCGGCAAGACGTTAAAGCGCTTCACCTCTCATCAGACGTGGCAGTTCTCCGGTCAGACCGGCGGCCTCTCTTATAAAACTCCGGCGCAGGCCGGGCAGGGCGTTAATGGCCCCCATCCCGATGTCCCGCGCCACCCGAAGTATGGGGTTATCGTTTGAAAACAGCCGGTTGAAGCTGTCTGTCGCCAAGGCAAGCGCGGCATTGTCGAACCGGCGCCATTCCTGGTAGCGCAGCAGCGGGCCTTGGGCCCCGATATCCTCACCCCGCCGGGCGGCATCTGCGATGACCTCGGCCAAAGCCGCAATATCACGGATGCCTGCGTTCAACCCTTGGCCCGCAATCGGATGCACGCCGTGCGCCGCATCCCCAACAAGCGCCAGACGCGGGGCGATCATTTCATGCGCCAGGGACAGGCCCAACGGGTAAGTATACCGCGCGCCAGCCAATGTGATGTCCCCCAGAAAGCTGCCGAACCTGGGCCGCAACACATCAAGGTATGCGTCATCTGAAAGCGCATTGATCTTGGCGGCCTGCGCTGCGGTTTCGCTCCAAACAATCGACGACCTGTTTTGCGTCAAAGGCAGCACAGCAAGCGGGCCGGGGGGCATAAAGAACTGATGCGCTATCCCGTTGTGGGGCTGGCTATGGGCAATCGCGCAGACCAAAGCAGTTTGCCCATAAGCCCATTCAGTGCGCTTGATCCCCGCGCGCTGTCCCATCCCGGTGCGCCGCCCATCGGCCCCCACGGCCAGCCGCGCGTGATGGGTTTTGCCACTCGACAGGGTAAGCGTGATGCCATTGGCCCCCACCTCTTGCCCAGTAACCTGCGATTTGTTCATCTGCGTGACCGCAGGGCTGTTCTTAACCGCCTCAAGCAGCGCGCGGCGCAGATACCGGTCTTCTACCATAAAGCCCATCGGGCCTTCTTCGATCTCAGCATGATCGAAATGCATGAAAAGGGGCGAAGGCCCATCGCCCGCACGCCCATCGGTCACTTTGATCTCCAGCATCGGTTGCGCGTGCTGGGCCACCGCATCCCACAGGCCAAGACCCGTAAGCAGCCGCTGTGACGCAAGCGCCAACGCATAGGAGCGGCCATCAAAGGCGGCGTCTTTGCGCAGTTTGGGGTCCAAGGCGTCAATCAAGGTGACGGTTTGCCCGGCCTGCGCCAGCGCCAATGCCAAAAGCGTGCCGTTCAGCCCGCCGCCGACAATTGCTATATCGGTATCAAATTCCATGCCCCTGAATATGTCCGGTGATGCAGGATTGTCCATGCGCGCAACCGTCGCTACGGTCCGGCCCAAACAGCAATAGGAGGGTGCCATGCAGGAATGGCTTAAGATGACCGCCGCAGATTTGGGGCGCGGCATTGGCGCAGGCACAATCGACCCGGTTGCCTTGTGCCAAACCTATCTGGACGCGATTGCGGCGCATCCGGTGGCGGACCGGATTTATGCACGCACAACGGCTGAGCGCGCCTTGGCAGAAGCGGCCGCCGCAGCCGCGCGTGCGGCCAGTGGGCACCGGTTGTCTTTGCTGGATGGGGTGCCGATCTCTTGGAAAGATCTGTTTGACACAGCGGGGACAGAGACAGAGGCAGGTTCAAAGCTGTTGAAGGGCCGGGCACCGGACCGGGATGCGGCGGTTTTGGCCAATGCAACGGCGGCGGGCCTGGTCTGTCTGGGCAAAACCCACATGAGCGAAATTGCTTTTTCCGGTTTGGGCCACAACCCCAGCACCGCCACGCCGCCTTGTGTGAATGACCACGACGCTGTCTCTGGCGGGTCTTCCTCAGGGGCGGCGGCATCTGTTGCCTTTGACTTGGCCGCGGCGGGCATCGGTTCTGACACGGGTGGATCGGTGCGCATTCCTTCGGCATGGAACGATCTGGTTGGGCTGAAGACCACGTCAGGGCGCCTGTCGCTTGAGGGCGTTGTGCCGCTGGCGCTGGCGTTTGATACCGTTGGTCCGCTCTGTCGGTCGGTTGAAGACGCCGCGTTGCTTCTTGCCGCATTAGAAGGCACCACCCCGGCGGATCTGCGGGGGGCTGATCTGCGGGGGCGGCGCTTTGCTGTGCTGAAAACGGTGGCGCTTGATGATCTGCGCGACGCGCCGCGCGCGGCGTTTGAGGCGGGCGTGGCGCAAATGGCCGCCGCTGGGGCGATCATAGAAGAGATTGATGTACCCGAAGTGGCAGAAGCGATGCCCCTATCGGGCTGTCTTTACACCACTGAGGCATACGGGCTGTGGCGCGATAAGATCGAGGCCAATCCAGACGCTATGTATCATGAGATTTTAGAGCGGTTCCGGCTGGGTAAAGCGCATTCTGGCGCAGATTATGTGGCGGCATGGGCGAAACTGGACGCGCTGCGGGCGGGCTATGCGGCGGCGGTGGCAAGCTATGATGCGGTGATTTTACCAGCGGCCCCGATCCTGCCGCCAAACCTTGCTCGGTTGGAAAGCGATCATGACTATTACGTCAGTGAAAACCTGTTGGCCCTGCGCAACACGCGCATTGGAAACCTGATGGGAGTTTGCGCGCTGACCCTGCCCACAGCCACGCCTTCTTGTGGCATGATGATGATGTGCCCCCCACATATGGAGGAACAGCTCTTGCGGCTTGGGGCGGCAGCGGAAGAAGTTCTGCGCTGATTTGGCGCAAAAGCCACAACCCCCTGATTGCGTACCGCTTTTTCTGGACGTAACGGGGGGCTGGGAGTACATTGAGGGAAACGGGGCGTTAATGATCCCGACCTGAGGCAGTTTTGATGGTGTACCCAGAGCGGTTTTCGAACCTTCCGGCTCATGCTTGGCCGCGTTTGCGCGCGTTACTCGACGTGCATGAAGGCGGTGGGCCCCTGATCCAAATGACAATTGGTGAGCCGAAACATGCGTTTCCGGCCTGGGTGACAGATGAAATCACCAAACATGCCGCTGGATTTAACAGCTATCCGCCCAACGATGGTTCGCCTGAGCTGAAAGGCGCAATCGCGCGCTGGATCCAGCGCCGCTACGGCGTTGAGATGGACGCCGCAACCGAGGTGATGGCGCTGAATGGCACGCGCGAGGGGCTTTATAACGCGGTGATCGCGCTCTGCCCTGAGACAAAGGGCGGCGCGCAGCCTGCTGTGCTGATGCCGAACCCATTCTACCAAGTTTACATGATCGGCGCGATTTCGGGGGGGAATGAGCCGGTGATGGTTAATGCCACGGCTGAGACCGGGCACTTGCCTGATTTCTCCACCGTGTCCGAAGACGTCCTTCAGCGCACGACGGCGGCCTACATTTGCTCACCTGCCAACCCGCAAGGTGCCGTGGCCAGCAAAGACTATTGGGCCAATTTGCTGCGCTTGGCGGAGCAGTATGATTTCTACGTCTTTGCCGATGAATGTTATTCTGAGGTCTACCGCGACACGCCCCCCACGGGTGCCATCGAAGTGGCCGAGGACATGGGGATTGATCGCAACCGCGTGGTCATTTTCCATTCGCTCAGCAAGCGTTCAAACTTGCCTGGGCTGCGGTCCGGATTTGTGGCGTCCGGCCCTGATACCATTCGCGAAATCAAACAGCTGCGCAATTACGCAGGGGCACCATTGCCGCTGCCGTTGCAACAGGCCGCCGCCGCCGTTTGGGACGATGAAACCCACGTCGCAGAAAGCCGCGCGCTTTACCAAGAGAAATTCCAGATCGCCGATCGCATCCTTGGCAACATTCCTGGCTATCAAAGCCCCGAGGCAGGGTTTTTCCTGTGGTTGCCCGTTGCTGACGACGAAGAAGCCGCCGTCAAATTGTGGCGCGAGACCGGCGTGAAAGTTCTGCCAGGCGGATACCTGGCCCAAGATGTCCCGGGCGTCGAAAACCCCGGCAAGAAATACATACGGGTCGCGCTAGTCGCGTCCAAGGAAGAGACTGAACGCGGGCTGCAAGCGATCCGCGATTGTTTCTATCCCGTGTGAGAAAGAGGAACGAGAGCATGGCATATCAAACGCGTGGGCGAGATCCTTTGCTGGACAGCAACATGGCCGAAGCGATTGAAAAACGCGGCAAAGAATTGCTGGGCCTTGTCCTGATCCTGTTGGGGGTCATGGCGGCGATGATGATCGCCAGCTACACGCCGGATGATCCAAACTGGATGGTGTCCACTGATGCGCCTGTGCAGAACTGGATGGGCCGCATCGGCGCGTCCATTGCGGCCCCGCTCTTTATGATCGTGGGCTGGGGGGCGTGGGGCGTTGCCATTGTCTTGTTGGTTTGGGGCGCGCGCTTTGCGTTGCACTTTGGCCAAGACCGGGCCATGGGCCGCCTGATCTTTGCGCCAATTGCCGTTGCGATGGGGGCCATCTATGCCGCCACGCTGGCGCCTGGTACGGAATGGCTGCAAACCCACAGCTTTGGGCTGGGCGGCTTGTTTGGCGACACGGTGATGGGGGCCATCCTGACGGTTCTGCCCATCGGGTCGACCTTTACGGTTAAGTTGATGTCACTTGTGATGGGCATCGGCATCTTGGTTTTCGGGGCCTTTGTGTTGGGGTTCACCAAGGTCGAAGTGCGCCGCATGGGCCGCTTCCTGCTTGTTGGTGTGATCATGGCCTATGCCGTGGTGATGATGCTGCTGGGCCGTGGTGCCAGCGGTGCGGTTTTGGCGGGACAGAAACTGCAGGCCCGACAAGCGGAGCGGCGCGAAGCGGCACGTCTTGCCGCCGAAGAGCAAGCCGCATTTGAGGCCAGCCAACCCGTTATGACAGTGCCTTTGGCACCGACAGTCCAGCCAGAGCCGGTGCTGAGTGCCCCTCAACCAGAGCCTAAAGCAGGGCTTTTGGGCCGGATGCCTACATTGATCAAACGCCCCGATGCGATGCCTGAGCCAGAATTGGTTGAGCCCGAAACCGAAGTGGCCTTGGATGAAATGCCCGGTGAGGACCGCATCAAAACCAAGATTGCCAGCGTCATCAAAAACCGCGTGCGCACCGCAAATGCGGTGCACACCCCAGCTACGGCACCTTTGACCAAGGGCAGGGGCCGCGGCCCTGATGCGCTGTTGCTTGATACCGCCCCAGCGGCCCAATTGCGCCCTGAACCGCCCTTGACCGCCCCCACGGCCGCGCCGGCCCCTGCGCCCGCAGCCCCAGTCGCGGCGTCGCCCGTCACGATTGACCGTGTCGTACAGCCCACAGCCATCCCAACCGCACCAATGGAAGAAGAGCCCTTGTTGCTGGACGAACCAGTGGTGCCAGAACCGCGACCCATCCCCGTAGCAGAGCCGCGTCAGATCGTGCAGCAGCCCACCCGCAAACCGGTCCAACCTTCCAAGCAGGCCAAGGCCGAAGCGCAGCCCACGCTGAGCTTTGAAGAAACCCACCCCGGTTTTGAGCTGCCGCCTCTCAACCTGCTGGAAAGCCCCGAGAATGTGCAGCGCCTGCATCTGAGCGATGAAGCGCTGGAAGAGAACGCGCGCATGTTGGAAAGCGTCTTGGATGACTATGGCGTGAAAGGCGAAATCGTCGCCGTGCGCCCCGGTCCTGTTGTCACCATGTACGAGCTTGAGCCCGCCCCCGGCCTGAAAGCCAGCCGCGTGATTGGCCTGGCCGATGATATCGCCCGCTCGATGGCGGCCCTTTCTGCACGGGTTTCAACCGTGCCGGGCCGCAGTGTGATTGGCATCGAACTGCCCAATGAAAACCGCGAGAAAGTGGTGCTGCGAGAGATCTTGTCAGCGCGCGATTTTGGCGACAGCAACATGCGCCTGCCGCTGGCATTGGGCAAAGACATCGGCGGCGACCCGGTGGTCGCTAACCTGGCCAAGATGCCTCACCTGCTGATTGCGGGCACCACCGGCTCGGGTAAATCCGTGGCCATCAACACGATGATCCTGAGCCTGCTTTATAAGCTCACACCGCAAGAATGCCGGTTGATTATGATCGACCCCAAGATGCTGGAACTCAGCGTCTATGACGGTATCCCGCACCTTCTGTCGCCCGTCGTAACAGACCCTAAAAAGGCGGTTGTGGCCCTGAAATGGGTCGTGGGCGAGATGGAAGAACGCTATCGCAAAATGTCCAAAATGGGCGTGCGCAACATCGAAGGCTACAATGGCCGCGTGCGCGATGCGCTGGCCAAAGGCGAGATGTTCAGCCGCACTGTGCAAACTGGTTTTGACGATGACACAGGCGAGCCCATCTTTGAGACCGAAGAAAACACACCCGAAGCACTGCCCTATATCGTCGTCATCGTGGATGAAATGGCTGACCTGATGATGGTCGCAGGCAAAGAGATTGAGGCCTGCATCCAGCGTCTGGCCCAGATGGCGCGCGCCTCTGGCATCCACCTCATTATGGCCACACAGCGCCCGTCTGTGGATGTGATCACCGGCACGATCAAAGCCAACTTCCCCACACGGATCTCCTTCCAGGTGACGTCCAAAATCGACAGCCGCACGATCCTGGGCGAAATGGGGGCTGAGCAGCTTTTGGGCATGGGCGACATGCTCTACATGGCCGGCGGTGCCAAGATCACCCGCTGCCATGGTCCCTTTGTCAGCGACGAAGAGGTCGAGGAAATCGTCAACCACCTCAAACAATTTGGTGAGCCAGACTACATCAGCGGCGTGGTCGAAGGGCCAGAGGATGACAAGGCCGATAACATCGATGCGGTGCTGGGCCTGAACACTGGCGGCAACACGGACGGCGAAGACGCGCTTTATGACCAGGCGGTCGCCATCGTGATCAAAGACCGCAAATGTTCCACCTCCTACATCCAGCGCAAACTGGCGATCGGATATAACAAGGCCGCGCGCCTGGTGGAACAGATGGAGGAACAAGGGCTGGTGTCCCCGGCAAACCATGTGGGCAAACGTGAAATTCTAGTGCCAGAACAAGGCTAAAGGCTTACCTCCAAGGGTCATGTTCAAAAGGCGCATAACCGCCGCCGGGGTTTCTCTCCCCCGGCGGTTTTTTTGTCACCGCCGCGCCAACCTGGCAAAAAAACGCTGTTGATATCGCATATCACCCCCGGACCGCCTATGTCTCAGACAAGAAAAAACTGAGGTTCCCAATCATGAGCATCCTGCCCAAGAAACTCTTTGCCGCGGCGCTGATCGCCGCCTTGCCGGTCACTGCGGTTGCAGAGATCCTGCCGCTGGGGGAAATTTCCGCCTATCTCAATAAGCTCCAAACCGCCAAGGGCGCTTTTACCCAGATCAACGACGACGGCTCAATCTCTACAGGTACGATCTATATCAAGCGGCCCGGTAAGGTGCGGTTTGAATATAACCCACCAGAAACCGCGCTGGTGGTTGCGGGCAGCAACACGGTTGTGATCTACGACAAAAAATCCAACCAACCGCCCGAAAGCTATCCGCTCAACCGCACGCCGCTGTCGATCATCCTGGCGCGCAACGTGAACCTTGGTGCGGCCAATATGGTCACAGGCCACCGGTTTGATGGGACAGCCACGGTGGTGACAGCCCAAGACCCCGAAAACCCAGAGTACGGCAACATCCAGCTCAAGTTCACCGCCGATCCGGTGGAGCTGCGCCAATGGGTGATCAACAATGGGAACGGCTCACAAACGACGGTAGTGCTGGGGGATTTGCAGCGGGGGGCCAGCCTGCCCAACAGCCTGTTTGATGTGGGCAGCCCCGGACAGGGCAATCGCTGAGCCTTTGGCGCTCCAGTCCTGATGTAGGCGCGCGTTGAACGGTCTTTTTTGAGTTATAAGGGAAAGATGAAGCGCAGACCGTCGCGCTTCATCTTTCTTCTACAACTCAATTCAACCGTGCAGCTCAATGCAGTTGCCAGTGTTGTGCGACCACATTCCAGTCACGCCCGCTCAATTAGACAGGCGCAGCTTACCGCCGCAGCCGGCAGGTACTGATTTGATCGCGGTACATGACAGAGCGGGCTTGCACCTTTGCGGCTACACCCAACAGCCAGGATTTGCGGTTGTAACTGCCGCGCGCATATCCTGTGTGGCCTTCGTGATAGGCCAGATACTGATTGCGCGCGTCGCTGAGCGCGATGCCGTTACGGTCTCTGGTCTCGTTGAAATACCAGCCCATGAAATCCGTGGCATCGTCAATCCGGTCGCGCCGGGCAAAGCGACGGTTCTGGTCATCGCGGTATTCATCCCACGTCCCGTCCAGGGCTTGGCTGTAGCCATAGGCGCTGGATTGACGGCCCATGGGGATCACGCCCAGCACATAGCGGAAGGGCGTGCGCGCATCCGAGACGAATTTACTTTCCTGGTGAATGGTGGCCATCAACACATGCATCGGCACGCCCCATTTGCGCTCCACTTTGCGGAACGCTTTGAGGTATTGCGGGCGGTCCCGGAGGATGGAACAGGCGTTGTCCAAATTCCGGGGCGCGGACGACTGCCCGCCGCCGCAGGATGCCACCAGCAGCACTATGATCATGGCGCGAAGGGTTTTGCTCATCTGCCTCTCGCTTTTTGTTATATATTTTTTCGCAGTCTACCTGATTTTGCAGGCGCGTCACATCACAAAATCACAACAGAACAGCCAAAAGGAGCGGCAATGCGCCGATGGCCATGACCGTTGAGACCACGACAAGCCCCGCGACAGCCTGGGCATCGGCACCGTATTTTTCCGCAAGCATATAAGAGGTGACCGCAACCGGGGTGGCGACCTGCAGCACAAGGATACCTAGGGCGGTTTTATCCAGCGCGAACCCATTCGCGACCAGCCAGGCGCAACCAACGCAGATGGCTAGTTTAACAAGGGACAACAAAAACGCCTGCCCCATGCCGCTGGGCGACAGGCGGGCCACCGCAACGCCCAAGGTCAGCAGCATCAGAGGGATCGCCATTTGCCCGATCAGATCAAGGGTGTTGTTGAGAAACGTCGGCAGCGTCCAGCCTTGCCACAGGAAAACCGCGCCCAGCACCGTGGCCCACATCAGCGGCTCTTTGAACGCTTTGTCAAAAGAGCCAGCCCCCGCCACCAGCCAGATGCCGTAGGTAAAGGACAGCAGGGCCATCACCGCAAAGACAACGACCGCGTATTCAAGGCCGACCTCTCCGAAAGCAAAAAGGGCCAGCGGCAAGCCCAGGTTGCCGGTGTTGCCAAAGATCAAAGGGGCCGCAAATGTGCGTTGGTTCAGGCCGAAAACCCGGATCAGCAACAAAAAGACCACCGACACCACCGCATAGGCCGCCAGGCTGGCAAGCGTCAGCGTTGTCAGGGCCGCTGGATCCAGGGTTGTGTTCACCAGCGCGGTGAAGATCAGACAGGGCACTGCTAGGGTCATCGCCAACCGGGTGACGAACTCAAGCCGATATTCAAATCCCAGCTTGACCCAGGCAAAGCCAACCCCCGCCAGCAAGAACACGGGGGCTACGATTTCGAGCACAGTGAAGATCAAGTTCAACAGTTTGTTTCCCTACATTTCCGCCAGGGCATTGGACAAAACCCTCTTGAAACGGGTACTAACGAAGGGTAGGGGCTGCAACGTTATGATACGCACGCGCGCAAAATATCACCTTGGCCAGGTTGTACGGCACAAAAAACATCCCTTCAGAGGGGTAATTTTTGACGTCGACCCGGAATTCGCAAATACAGATGAATGGTATGAGGCGATCCCCGAGGACAGCCGCCCAGTGAAGGATCAGCCGTTCTATCATCTGCTCGCTGAGAATGACCAAAGCTATTATGTGGCCTATGTGTCTGAGCAGAATTTGATCGCCGATTATTCAGGTGAGCCTGTTGATCACCCTGATATTCCTGATCTTTTTGGCCCGTTCACGGACGGTGCCTATCCTTTGCATTTCCAGCTGAACTAAGCTCAGGACAATTCCGCAGGCGTCGGAGCCGTTTAGATAGCCTTTTTCACGTGGGGCATCACGCATGCGCTGCACGCCCTGAGGACAGGCTGTGTTGGATCATTTGTAGTGACGGAAAAGGGCCATGGCGGCGCATCGTGGCGGCATAAGCGTCGACACCGCACACTGGGTGGGGGCTATAAAGCACGGTGCCGACGGAAGCCTTATGCAGCTACCCGTTCTGTTTGCCTGTGCACAAAGGCCGAACTGTGGAACAGCTTGGTCCTTTTTGGGATGTTTGAGGGCAGAAATGTGGCATTTTTGCGCAAACGGCACCAATGTGCCCGTAGTTCAAAGACTGTTGTCAGTTTGCGGCCAATCGTTGCGGCATGACCGCGATCCGCAGGTGTAAATGATTGCTGCGCCCGACGCGTTCATATTGCACGTCCTTGGCCAGGTCCTGGATCATGAACCAGCCAAAGCCACCTTCGGGCAGCTCCAAAAGATCAACTTCGACGTTCGGGGTTGGCCCAAGCGGGATGTGGCCGTTCGGCATGGCAACCCCTTGGTCGCGGATCAACAGATGCAGACCGTCTGCGCAAAACTTGCCTTGCACCCAAATCGGGCCAGGCATCTCAGCTTCGGCATAGGAATGCTCAACAATGTTGTTGAGAATTTCCGCTGCCACCAGCTGGACCGTGCCGATCTCTTCTGAGGTGAGGTCCCAGGCATCGAGACCCGCAACCAGCTTTGACAATGCCTCTCGGACAGCGAGCTCTTCACTTTGCAACTGTATGTTCAGAGTGGGCCCGTCGATGACGTGGTTTGCCACTGTTGCGGCCAGATGTTGTTCAAGCGCGTTTGGCATTCAGCGCCTCCTCAAGTGTCACGTTGATTTGGAAAACTTTGTCCATGCGTGTCAGCGCAAAGACCTTTTGGACGGTGGGCGTCAGCCCGGCCAGACGCAACTGGCGTTTGGGGCTGACGATTTTGAGCGTCGCGACCAGCGCACCCAGTCCACTTGAATCGATGAAATCGACGTTGGAGAGATCCAGAATGATGGTGTCCGGTGCATCCTCAATCCGTTGGCGCATGGCCTCTTTGAACGCCACAGCGCCGGGTGCATCAATCCGGCGCTCTTGCACCGTCGCGATACAGATGTCCCCTTCTGTTCTGGTCGTTATTTCCATACACATGCTCCGTAAGCGGGTGGAGCGTGCCTATCGCGAAACCCTTACAATTCGATAAGCACGAGAGGGAAACTGTCATGCGTCATGTTGTAATCGCGGGGGCGGCCCGCACGCCAATGGGCGGATTTCAAGGCAGTCTTGCCGACCAAACAGCAGCCAGCCTTGGGGGCCATGCGATCAAAGCGGCCATGGATGGGGCAGGAAAGCCGCAGGTCGAAGAGGTGCTGATGGGCTGCGTTTTGCCCGCAGGGCAAGGTCAGGCACCCGCGCGGCAGGCGGGATTTGCAGCGGGTCTGGGCGAAGAGGTGCCCGCCACCACGCTCAACAAGATGTGCGGATCGGGGATGAAAGCGGCGATGATCGGGTTCGATCAGATCGCTTTGGGCCAGTCCGACGTGATGATTGCGGGCGGGATGGAGAGCATGACAGGTGCGCCTTACGTCCTGCCCAAGATGCGCGGTGGCGCGCGGTTGGGGCATGGGCAGGTTATCGATCATATGTTTCTGGACGGGCTGGAAGACGCCTATGACAAGGGCCGCTTGATGGGCACCTTCGCTGAGGATTGCGCCGAGGCCTATCAGTTCAGCCGCGAAGCGCAGGATGAATACGCTCTGGCCTCACTTTCGCGCGCGCTGGAGGCACAGAGTTCTGGCGCGTTTGATCAAGAGATCGCGCCCATCACGCTCAAAACCCGCAAAGGCGACAGCATGGTCGCGCAAGATGAACAGCCCGCCAATGCGCGCCCTGACAAGATCCCTCAGCTTAAGCCCGCGTTCCGCGAAGGCGGCACGGTGACCGCCGCCAACGCCTCCTCCATCTCGGACGGTGCGGCGGCGCTGGTGTTGGCATCTGAGGAAGCGGCCGAAGCCCAGGGGCTCACTGTCCGTGCGCGCATTCTAGGCCATGCAAGCCATGCCCAAGCGCCGGGTCTTTTCACCACAGCGCCGGTGCCTGCCGGGCAAAAGCTGCTTGAGCGCATCGGGTGGGCCAAAGAGGACGTGGATCTGTGGGAAGTGAATGAGGCTTTTGCCGTGGTGCCCATGGCCTTTATGCGTGAAATGGGCCTGAGCCATGACATCGTGAATGTGAACGGCGGGGCCTGCGCGCTGGGCCATCCCATCGGTGCCTCCGGTGCGCGGATCATGGTTACATTGCTGAATGCGTTGGAAAAACGTGGCCTTAAACGCGGCGTGGCAGCCATCTGCATTGGCGGCGGCGAAGGCACGGCTATCGCGATTGAGCGCCCCTAGGCTTGTCCACCTCTCCTGCCGCTGCAAAACAGGTCATCCGATGTCCGTAGATTACACCACCTTGGCTCAAACCATCGCCAGCCTGACCGAAGGCGAAACCGATGCAGTCGCCCTCATGGCCACCGTCGCTTGTGAGGTGCATCATTCGGATGATCGGTTCGATTGGACCGGATTTTACCGTGTGGTGGCCCCCGAACTGCTCAAGATCGGGCCCTATCAGGGCGGGCATGGCTGTCTGGTGATCCCGTTTTCACGCGGCGTCTGTGGTGCGGCAGCGCGTGAGATGAAAACCCAGCTGGTGCCTGATGTGGATGCCTTTCCTGGCCACATCGCCTGCGCCAGCTCTACGCGGTCTGAATTGGTGCTTCCTGTGACCAATGGTGCAGGCCAGTTGATCGCTGTTTTTGACCTCGACAGTGACCAGCCGGAGGCTTTTACGCCCGAAGATGCAGCAGCGTTAGAAGAGATCCTCAAAAATACCTTCGTGGACGTGAAATAAATCTAGATTTTTTCATCGCCCTGCTGTTACGTGAAAATCAGAGAGTGAATTTCACGGAATCAACATGCAGCACAACCCGCCTGACATGCCCAAAACGCTTGGAGCGGACGTGCGGGCGTTGCGTAAGACCCGTGGGCTGACCCTGACGGAACTGGCCGATCAGCTGGGCCGCTCTGTCGGATGGCTGAGCCAAGTGGAGCGTGACATCTCTGAACCCTCCATTACCGATCTGCGCGACATTGCAGCAGCTCTTGGCGTACCGATGTCGATGCTCTTTCGTCATGATGCCGCCCCGGTCCATGAGGCGGGCTATGTCGTGCGCAAAGATGCGCGTCGGCCCATCGGCTCTCATACTGCGGGGCTTGTGGAGGAGCTGCTGTCGCCTGATCTGACCGATGATTTTGAAATGGTGCATTCTACCTTTCAGCCCAACAGCGGCATCACCAAAGAAGTCACCCGCCCGACCCAAGAGGTGGGCTATATCCTCTCAGGTCAGCTTGATATTGAGATTGAGGGCACCACGCATCACCTCAACCCCGGTGACAGCTTTCGCATTCGCGGCGAAGCCTTCCGCTGGTCCAACCCACATGATGTGCCCGCCGTGGCCATCTGGGCCATTGCCCCGCCGGTGTATTGAATGAGCTTTGAGGCCTGGATCATATTCGCGCTGTTCTGGGGGGTCTTTGTGACCACGCCGGGACCAAATGCGGTGAACTGCATCACCAATGGCATGACGCTGGGGTTTCGGCGCAGCCTGGTGGGTGTGCTGGCGATCCTCACGCAGGCCACGCTGTTCCTGGTGCTGTCGGCCTTCGGCGTGACCGCGCTGATCGCCACGTCTGAGGCCGCCTTTACCATTGCCAAATACCTGGGCGCGGCCTTTCTGATCTACCTGGGCATTCGCGGCTGGATCACCGCGAAGACACCGCCGCAGGTGGATGAGCGTCCGGCGGCCCATATCTACTGGCGCGCTTTGGCGATTGCGACGATCAATCCCAAATCCGTGGCAGGCTATCTTGCGGCCTTTTCGCAGTTTGTGCAGCCGGGCGTGCCGATCTGGGATCAGATGGCCGTGATCATGCCCACCGCGCTGACCCTCACCGCGCTGAGCTACACGGGCTTTACAGCCCTGGGCGCAGGCATCGGGCGGGCCGCCCTGGGGGCCGTCTTTAACGTCTGGTTCCGCCGGTTTATGTCGGTCTGTTTCGTGATCTACGGTGTGCTGCTGGGCAGCAGTTCCTTGCCGGGGAGGGCCTGATATGATCACAGGAAGCTGTCTGTGTGGTGCGGTGACGTTTGAGTTGCAAGGCGCGCTCAGGCCGTCGGTTGCCTGCCACTGCATCCAATGCCGCAAAACGTCAGGCCATTATGTATCGGCCACCCAGGTCGGCCCGGATCAACTGGTGATCCGCCGTGACGCAGGCCTGCGCTGGTACCAATCCAGCCCGCAAGCACAGCGCGGGTTTTGCAAGGTCTGCGGATCTTCACTGTTTTGGAAACATGACGCTGATAATGGCGCTGTTTCCGTGATGGCCGGGACCCTTGAGGGGGCCACCGGCATCACAACCGCCAAACACATCTATGTCGCCGACAAGGGCGATTATTACGACATCGCTGACGGCTTGCCGCAGCACGACACCTAAGGGAGAGAAAAATGGCTGATTTTCCAACTACGGCCCGCGTGGTCATCATCGGCGGTGGGGTCGTTGGCACCTCCACCTTGTACCATCTGGCCAAGGCAGGCTGGAAAGACTGTGTTCTGCTGGAAAAGAACGAATTGACTGCGGGTTCTACTTGGCACGCGGCGGGCAACTGCCCCAACTTTGCAGCCTCTTGGGCGGTGATGAACATGCAGCGCTATTCGCTGTCGATGTACCGCACGCTGGCCGACGACGTGGATTATCCGATGAACTACCACGTCACCGGTGCGATCCGTCTGGCGCATTCCAAAGAACGGATGCAAGAGTTTGAAAAGGTCGCCTCCATGGGCCGCTATCAGGGTCTGCAGATGGACATGTGCACCCCGGATGAGCTCAAGGAGCTGAACCCCTTCATGGAAACACACAGCTTGGCGGGCGGTCTTTGGGATCCGCTGGACGGCGACATCGACCCCGCCCAGCTGACGCAAGCCTTGGCCAAAGGCGCGCGTGAGGCAGGCGGTCAAATCGAACGCTTCTGTCCTGTGACCGGCATCGACCGGGACGGCGACGAATGGATCGTGAAGACCGAAAAAGGTGAGATCCGCTGCCAGTATGTCGTCAACTGCGCGGGCTACTACGCACAGCGCGTGGGCGAGATGTTCAAGCCCTTCGGCGGGCGCACCGTTCCCATGGTCACCATGTCCCACCAGTACTTCCTGACCGAGCCAATCGCAGAGCTGGAAGCCTGGACCAAAGAAAAGGGCCACAAGATGCCCATGATCCGCGACGTGGATATCTCCTACTACCTGCGTCAGGACAAATACGGTCTGAACCTCGGCCCGTATGAGCGTAACTGTAAGGCGCATTGGGTCACGCCCGAAGATCCGATGCCCGAAGATTTCTCCTTCCAGCTCTACCCCGATGATCTGGAGCGTTTGGAGTTCTACATTGAGGACGCGATGGAACGTGTGCCCGCATTGGGTACCGCTGGTGTCGGCCGCAACATCAACGGCCCGATCCCCTACGCCCCTGACGGTCTGCCAATGATTGGCCCAATGCCGGGTGTGAAGAACGCGTTTGAAGGCCACTCCTTCACCTTCGGCATTGCTCAGGGCGGCGGTGCGGGCAAGGTGCTGTCGGAATGGATCATGCACGGTGAAACCGAGCTGGACATGTGGGCCGTCGATCCGCGCCGCTACACCGATCACTGTGACCATGATTTCTGCCACGCCAAGGCGTTGGAAACCTACGGCCACGAATACGCGATGCATTTCCCCTATCACGCTTGGCCTGCGGGCCGGGGCAAAAAGCTGTCAGCGAACCACCAGGCGCTTCTGGAGAGTGGCGCGCAGATGGATGCCTTCAACGGCTGGGAACGCGCGACATGGTTTGCCCATGAAGGCGATGACACATCTGAGGAATCCACCCAGACCTGGGACCGCAATGGCCCCTGGTTCAAGCGGATCGAAGAAGAAGTGCGCGGCGTTGCCGAGCATTGCGGTGTGCTCGATATGCCGGGCTTTTCGCGCTATGCGTTGTCGGGGGACGGGGCGGCTGAATGGCTGCGCGGTCAGATCACCGGCGCGCTGCCCAAAGTGGGCCGCATGAACCTGGCCTATTGGGCCGACAGCCGCGGCCGGATCAAGACCGAGATGACCATCATTCGCCACGGTGAAGATGATTTCTGGCTGATGACGGCTGCTGTGGCGCTGTGGCACGACTTTGAGCTGCTGCGCGACAACCTGCCCGCAGATGGCACGCTAAGCCTGACGGACATCACCCGCGACTGGTCCACGCTGCTGGTCACAGGCCCCGCCACGCGCGACGTGCTGGCAGGCATCACCGAAGGCGCGGACCTGCAAGCCACCTGGATGTCTATCCAAGACGCCACCGTTGCCGGCAAGCCCGCCAAGCTCTTCCGCGTGTCCTTTGCCGGAGAGCTGGGCTGGGAAGTGCACACCGCCTTTGACGACAGCGCGCCGGTCTATGCGGCTGTGAAAGAAGCGGGTGCAAAGCCCTTTGGCATGTATGCGCTGAACTCCATGCGGATTGAGAAAGGCTATCGGACCTGGAAGGGCGATCTTTCCACCGATTACTCCATGTTGGAGGCCGGTCTGGACCGGTGGGTCAAGCTCGACAAGCCGCAGGATTTCTCTGGCAAGGCCGCGTTGCAAGCTGAAAAGCAGCAGGGCATCCAAAAGCGGTTTGTCACCATGATCGTCGAGGCTGGCGATCAGGATGCGCCTTATATGTCCACGGTCTTTAAAGACGGCGAAGTGGTGGGTGAGACGACCTCTGGCGATTGGGGCCACCGGATTGGCAAATCCATCGCGCTGGGCACGATCAAGACCGATCTGGCCGAGCCGGGCACAGAGCTGGAGATCAACATCTTCGGCAAAATGTGCAAAGCCACGGTCCAGCCGGATCAGCCGCTTTGGGATCCAGAAAACGCGCGTATCCGGGCATGAGCCAGGTCACGCTTCTGGATGGTGGCATGGGCCAAGAGCTGGTCCGGCGCGCAGGCGGGGTTGCGACCCCGCTCTGGGCGACCCAGGCTTTGCTGGATGACCCATCCGTGGTGGCCGCCGTCCATCGGGACTTTGCCGATGCCGGGGCCACGATGGCCACCACCAATACCTATGCGGTGCACCGCGACCGGCTGCGCGGCGGGGCCAGCAACCACTATGCGGGTGACGGGGTCGAAATGCCAAACCTCGAGGCGCAGATGCCTGCCCTTTATGATGCGGCGCTGGATGCGGCCCATACCGTGAAGGCGGCAGGCCGCATTGCAGGCTCCATCGGTCCACTGGGGGCCAGCTACCGCGCGGATCTTTTGCCGCCCCATGATGAAGCGGTCGCCGCCTTTGCCGAAGTGGCAGCGGTCCTGGCACCACGTGTAGATGTCTTGCTGTTTGAGACCATCCCAAGCCTTGCCGCCGCCAAGGCCGCGTTGGAGGCGGGCCGGACCACGAACCGCCCTGTCTGGCTGGCCTTTACGGTTGATGACAGCGACGGCCGCGTCCTGCGCTCAGGCGAGCCGGTGTCCGATGCGGCAAAGATCAGCGCTGCGGCGGATGCAGCACTTATCAATTGTTCTATGCCTGAGGTTGTGGGTGCAGCGCTGCAGGACCTCAGCGTTTGCGGCAAACCCTTCGGGGCCTATGCCAATGGCTTTACCCGGATCACTGAGGATTTCATCGCAGGCGGCACAACGGCCTCCGGCCTGACTGCCCGCGCCGATCTGACCCCAGCCACCTATGCCGATCACGCCCTGTCCTGGGTGGACATGGGCGCCACTATCGTCGGGGGCTGCTGTGAGGTCAGCCCCGCGCATATCGCAGAAATTGCCCAACGCCTGACGGCGGCGGGTCATCGTATCGTATAAAGGATTTCACTCATGCCTGCCGTTCCTTCCCATGCGCGTGTCGTCATCATTGGTGGTGGCGTTATCGGATGTTCTGTTGCTTACCACCTGACCAAGCTTGGCTGGAAAGATGTCGTTCTGTTGGAGCGCAAACAGCTGACCTCAGGCACCACCTGGCATGCCGCGGGCCTGATCGCGCAGCTGCGTGCCACTGCGAACATGACCAAGCTGGCCAAGTATTCGCAGGAGCTTTACGGCAATCTCGAAGCGGAAACGGGCGTTGCCACCGGGTTCAAGCGCTGCGGGTCCATCACCGTGGCCCTGACCGAAGAGCGGCGCGAAGAGATCTACCGCCAGGCCGCAATGGCGCGCGCCTTTGGCGTTGAGGTCGAAGAGATCAGCCCAGAGGAGGCGCTGTCGCGCTATGAGCACCTTAACATCGAAGGGGTGACCGGTGCCGTCTATCTGGACAAAGACGGCCAGGGTGATCCCGCCAACATCGCGTTGGCGATGGCCAAGGGCGCACGCCAGGGCGGTGCCAAAGTGATTGAACGCACCAAGGCCACAGGCGTCACCCGTGAGGGCCGCCGCATCACGGGCGTGGATTGGCAAAGCGGTGAAGAAAGCGGCCACATCACCTGCGATATGGTCGTCAACTGCGGCGGCATGTGGGGCCACGAAGTGGGCCGCATGTTGGGGGTGAACGTGCCATTGCAGGCCTGCGAACACTTCTACATCGTCACCGAAGCCATCGAAGGTTTGCAGCAGCTGCCGGTGCTGCGCGTCCCTGATGAATGCGCCTACTACAAAGAAGACGCAGGCAAAATGCTCTTGGGCGCTTTTGAACCCAACGCCAAACCCTGGGCGCTAAACGGCATTCCAGCGGATTTTGAATTTGACCAGCTGCCCGAAGACTTCGATCACTTTGAGCCGATCCTGGAGGCCGCGGTTGAACGTATGCCGATGCTGGCCGAAGCGGGCATTCACACCTTCTTTAACGGACCTGAGAGCTTTACGCCCGATGACGCCTACCACCTGGGCCTGGCCCCAGAGATGGACAATGTCTGGGTCGCGGCGGGCTTTAACTCCATCGGTATCCAATCGGCGGGCGGCGCAGGCATGGCGCTGGCGCAGTGGATGGAAGACGGCGAAAAACCCTTTGATCTGGGCGATGTCGACATCAGCCGGATGCAGCCTTTCCAGGGCAACAAAACCTATCTGGCCGAACGCTCAAAAGAAACGCTGGGCCTGCTTTACGCCGATCACTTCCCCTTCCGTCAAAAGGACACCGCGCGCGGCGTGCGCCGCACGCCGTTCCACAACCACCTGTTGGACCGCGGCGCGGTGATGGGCGAACTGGCGGGCTGGGAACGCGCCAACTGGTTTGCGCGCGAAGCGCAAGAGCCGCAGTATAACTACAGCTGGTCGCGTCAGAACTTCTTTGACAACGTGCGCGAAGAACACATGGCCGTGCGCCAGTCTGTGGGCATGTATGACATGTCCTCTTTCGGGAAGATCCGCGTGGAAGGGCCCGATGCAGAAGCCTTTCTGAACTATGTGGGCGGCGGCGATTATTCTGTGCCGGTGGGCAAGATCGTCTATACCCAGTTCCTCAACAAGCGCGGCGGGATTGAGGCGGATGTGACCGTGACCCGCCTGTCAGAGACCGCCTATCTGGTCGTCACCCCCGCTGCGACGCGGCTGGCCGATCAGACCTGGATGCAGCGGCATGTGGGCGATTACCGCGTGGTGATCACCGATGTAACCGCAGGTGAAGGCGTCTTGGCGATCATGGGCCCGCGCAGCCGCGAGCTGCTGCAATTGGTGTCCCCCAATGACTTCACAAATGACGTGAACCCTTTTGGCACGGCCCAAGAGATCGAGATCGGCATGGCCGTCGCCCGCGCGCACCGCGTGACCTATGTGGGTGAACTGGGCTGGGAGATTTACGTCTCTGCTGACATGTGTGGCCATGTGTTCGAAACCCTGGCCGAGGTGGGCCTGGATATGGGCAAACGTCTGTGCGGTATGCACATGATGGACACCTGCCGCATCGAAAAGGGGTTCCGCCACTTTGGCCATGACATCACGTCAGAGGATCACGTGATGGAAGCGGGCCTGGGCTTTGCCGTGAAAAAGGACAAACCCAATTACATCGGACGCGAAGCGATCTTGGAAAAGCAGGACAAGGGTCTGGAAAACCGGATGCTGCAATTCAAGCTCACCGATTCAGAGCCGCTGCTTTATCACAATGAACCCATCGTGCGGGACGGCGAGATTGTGGGCTATCTCAGCTCTGGTGCTTACGGCCACGCCTTGGGTGCGGCGATGGGTCTGGGCTATGTGCCGTGCAAAGGCGAAAAGGCCGCTGACGTGCTTGCCTCAACCTATGAGATCGACGTGGCGGGCACACGGGTCAAGGCCGAAGCCTCTCTCAAGCCGATGTATGATCCCAAATCGGAACGGGTCAAAGTGTAACGGGTACAATATAGCGCTTTCGCGCTGGGCCTCCTTCGTTCTATAGCGGAAGGCGTTTTGCGCCCGCGCTTTGGCGCGAAGGGGACCCAGCCATGGCCAACTCAGAACCCAGCGCCGCCAAGGCCAATCAGGACACGCCGCAGGGGTTGATCCTTGCGATGGGCGCCTATGGCCTTTGGGGTTTCTTGCCGCTTTATATGAAGATGCTGGCCCATGTGCCGCCTGCCGAAGTTGTGGTGCACCGGGTGCTGTGGTCTGTGCCGATTGCCGCCTTGGTGCTGATTGCGCTGCGGCGCACAGATGCGCTGCGCCAGGCCCTGCGCAACCCACGCATGTTGGCGATGGGCTGTGTGACGGCTGCGCTGGTGTCGATCAACTGGGGTGTCTATGTCTGGGCCATTGCGACGGACCGGGCGCTGGATGCGGCCTTGGGGTATTACATCAACCCGCTTTTTAGCATCTTTCTGGCCGCTGTCCTTTTGGGCGAACGCCCCAGCCGCGCGCAGGTCGTGGCCATCACCCTGGCCTTTGCCGCCGTGGTGGTGCTGGCGGTGGAGGCTGGCGGTGTGCCCTGGGTCGCGCTGGCCTTGACGGTGTCTTGGGGGTTTTATGCCCTGGCGAAAAAGAGCCTGCCCATCGGGCCAAACCAAGGCTTCTTGTTAGAGGTTCTGATCCTCACCCCACCCGCGCTGGGCTATTTGGCCTACCTGATGGCCACCGGCGGGTCGCATTTTGCGCAAGGCAGTGCCAGTGACACCTGGCTCTTGCTGGGGTGCGGTGTGGTGACGGCGGTGCCGCTGATGCTGTATGCCAATGGGGCCAAGCTGTTGCGGCTGTCCACCATCGGCATCCTGCAATATGTCGCGCCCACGATGATCATGTTGGTTGCGGTCTTTGTCTTTGAAGAACCCTTTGGCCAGGCGCGGATGATCGCCTTTCCGATGATCTGGGCCGCCTTGGTGATCTATTCGGTTTCCCTGCTGCGTCAGATGCGCCGTGCGAAGGTGGGTTGAAACCAGCGCCTACATCTGGGACCACGTCACTGTGACTGAGCCTTATGACCCGCCCAATGATCCACTGGTGATCCTGCATGATGATCACGAAGTCCTGTTGGTGGACAAACCCAGCGGCTTGCTCAGCGTGCCGGGTAAAGGCGAACACCTGGCTGATTGTTTGATCACCCGCGTGCAACAGGCCTTCCCCCAGGCGCTCTTGGTGCACCGATTGGACCGGGACACATCCGGTGTGATGATCTTTGCGCTGACGCCCCATGCGCAACGGCATCTGGGCCTGCAGTTCGAAAAGCGGATGACGCGCAAAACCTATGTCGCGCGGATCTGGGGTGTGCCAGCTGAGACATCTGGCGAAGTGGACCTGCCGCTGATCGTGGATTGGCCCAACCGCCCCCGTCAAAAAGTGTGTCATGAGACTGGCAAGCCCGCACAGACCGAATGGAAATTGCTGAAATCAGATGGGGAGACATCGCGGGTTCGTCTGCATCCCAAAACCGGGCGCAGCCATCAGTTGCGCGTCCACATGCTGGCCCTAGGCCACCCGATACTGGGCGATCCGTTCTATGCCACCGGCCCCGCGCGCGATTATCCCCGCCTGATGCTGCATTCAGAAGAGCTGCGGTTCAAACACCCCGATGGGGGACGTACAATCAAGATCCGCAGCAAAGCACCTTTTTAAAGCAAAGGGTCCTGACACTAGAGCTTTTTGTAGATGGACCCTGACGGCCCAATTTCGGCAACCTTGCGCGATTTATCGAACCTCTCATTACTCATCGCCAGGATGACCGCCCCTGATTTTGCACTGTCGATCAAGTGATTTTCAAACTTCACTTCCATTTTATCATCTGAAAAGGGCCGGTAAAAAAAGATCAGGTCAAAGCCGCCATAATCAAATTCCATACAGTCATGGACAAAGACGTCGTCGCCCAGCCCATAGATCTGCTGTGCGGTCTCAATATACTCAGGCACGATGTCAAAACCGACGGCTTTTGTGATCGGCAGCAGTTGCTGGCGCTGTATCACGTTTAGATTGCGTCCGATGCCACAGCCAACCTCGACAAAGCTCAACGGCCTGATCGGCTGGCGGGAGTGTTTGAAATCAGGGTCATCTGGCAGCAATGTCGCCAGTTCCAGGATCGTGTCGGCCAGCGCATCAATATTGTAAGGGATATAGTGAAACTGCCCTTCTTTGTTCTCAACGCTGGGTACGGCCCATTCATCCGCCCCTGTCAAAGCTGCCTCATAAAGCTCGCATTTGCGGATCATCGAAAGGTAACGTTCTTTGATGTCGCCCAGGGCCTCTAAGAAACGTTCGTCGTCGTAATCCAGCTGCATGACGGTTCTGCTTTTCCAAAATGTTTAAATATCCCGTCAGCGTAAGGGGCCGGGTGTTTTCAGGTCAAGCGTGGCGCAGGTGCGCACAAAAAAGGGCCGCCCAAGCTGGACGGCCCTTAAGATGTTGGTATCAGCCGGTGCTATTTGGCAGCCCAACCGGAGACGGCTTTGACTTCCAAGAACTCTTCCAGCCCATAAACGCCGCCTTCGCGGCCGTTGCCGGATTGTTTGTACCCCCCAAAAGGAGAGCCCTGTGCAAAGCCAGACCCGTTGGTTTCCACCATGCCTGAGCGCAAGCGACGCGCGACGCGGCGGCGTTTGTCATCGTCTTCGGTCTGGACATAGTTTGTCAGCCCATAAGGCGTGTCATTGGCGATCCGCACCGCTTCTTCTTCGGTCTCAAACGGAATGATCGACAGCACCGGGCCAAAGATCTCTTCCTGCGCGATGGTCATCTCGTTGGTCACATCCGCAAACACCGTTGGCTTGACGTAATAGCCGCGGTTCAGCCCGTCAGGGCGGCCCAGACCACCGGCCACCAGGCGTGCCTCTGACATACCCTTTTCAATCAGACCTTGGATCTTGTTGAACTGCACCTCAGACACGACAGGCCCGATATGTTTGCCGGTCTCAGAGGCCGGGCCAACATGGGTGTTGGTGGCAACGTCCGCCGCCATTTCAACCGCTTCGTCATAGCGCGATTTATGCACCAACATGCGTGTTGGGGCGTTACAGGACTGGCCCGAGTTGCGGAAGCAACGGATCGCACCTGCTTTGGCGGCCTTGGGATCGGCGTCTTCAAAGATGATGTTGGCACCTTTGCCGCCCAGCTCAAGTGACACGCGCTTGAGCGTATCAGCCGCGGCTTTGGAAATGGCGATGCCTGCACGCGTGGAGCCGGTAAAGCTGACCATATCCACGTCTGGATGCGCAGAAAGCTGGCTGCCCACACCCACACCATCGCCGTTGACCATGTTGAACACACCGGCAGGAAAGCCCGCCTCATCCATATATTCTGCAAACAGCAGGCCAGACAGCGGCGCAATCTCAGACGGTTTCAGCACAACCGTGCAGCCTGTCGCGATTGCGGGGATGGCCTTGAGGATGATCTGGTTCATCGGCCAGTTCCAAGGCGTGATCAGCGCGCAGACGCCAATGGGCTCAAGCAATGTCTTTTCAGTGCTGGTGAAGTCCCGCTCAAACGAGAAGTTTTCAAACGCCTTGAGGAAACCACCGATGTGCCAGCTGCCTGCGCCAACTTGCTGGGCGCGACTCAGCTCAATGGGCGCACCCATTTCAAGCGACATGGCCTGCGCCATCTCTTCTTGGCGGCGGTCATAGATTTCCGCCAGCTTTTGGATCAGCGCCATCCGCTCGTCCCGCGATGTCATGGACCAGCTGTCGAATGCGGCGCGCGCTGCGGCAACTGCGGCATCCGTATCTGCCTGATCTCCCAGTGAAATCACGGCGCATTGTTCTTCGGTTGACGGGTCAATGACCGCAAAGTCATTGGCTTTGGCCGGGGCAACCCATTGCCCATTGATATAAAAGTCGCGCTTTTCCAGCATGAGATACTCCTCCATCTCAGGGGCGCAGAACCATGCTGCACCCAAATTCGCGCCACAATGTCATTGCCCTTGCAGCGCCGCAAGGGGTGGTGTGGCCCAGATTAATGGTTACATTCGCTTTGCAATTTGACTTTGATCCTGGAGGACACCATGGGCTTGCGCATCAACGACACAATTCCCGATTTGACGGTTGAAACAGACCACGGCACCATTTCGCTGCACGATTTTGTAGGCGACAACTGGGCCATCCTGTTCTCCCATCCCAAAGATTTCACACCGGTTTGCACAACTGAATTTGGCGCCGTTGCCCAGTTGGCCGATGAATGGGAAAAGCGCGGCACCAAAGTGATTGGCGTCAGCGTTGATGGCGTCGAAGACCACAAGAAGTGGAAAGGTGACATCGAAAAGGTCGCAGGCACCAAAGCGGGCTTTCCGATCATCGCCGATGACGGCCTGGAAGTGTCCAAAGCCTTTGATATGCTGCCCTCAGAGGCGTATTTGCCCGACGGGCGTACACCAGCCGACAGCGCCACCGTCCGCTCTGTCTTTATCATTGGCCCAGACAAACAGCTTAAGCTGTCGATGACCTATCCAATGACCGTGGGCCGCAACTTTGCCGAAGTGCTGCGCGCGTTGGACGGGCTGCAAACCTCAACCGGCAAAGGCGTGGCCACACCAGCCAACTGGAATGTGGGTGATGATGTGATCATTCCCGCAACCGTGTCCGACGAAGATGCGAAAGCCAAGTTTGGTGAGTTCACAACCGTTCTGCCCTATCTGCGGACGACCAAGGCCCCAAGCTAAGGCAGCACGCGCGAAACCCGCACCCCGCAGCCCCAACCGGTTGCGGGGTGCGCCCTGAATCTGAACAGATATGCACATGCGCTATGCCAGCTGAGGCTTGCGCCTGATCTGCGCCCGGTAGCTGGCGCGCCGCATCTCTCGCATCAACAAATCACCCGGGCGGGTTTTGTTCTGGATGGTGCTGGGCGCCCCCATTTCGCTGATCCCACTGGGATGGACCGTGTGGATCGGCTGTCCCGTGACCCAATGCATCTGCAACGTCGTGTCCACCGGCCTGTCAAAGCTTTCGCTTGCGGCCAACAACCGCGTGGCGGCGGTGCGGCCAACGATTTGGCAAACCGCTTGCAAACCGATCGTTTTGGGTAGGAAAATCGCCGCCCCGCCTTGCCGCGCGATGGCCCCGGCTGAGCGTTCGCGGTCTTTGGCGGGCAGTCTGATAAAACTGTCCGGGGTGGCATAGCGTGTGGCCAGATCCAGTGCCGCCGCAAAAGGCACAGGATCAACGGTCATGTCATCTTCTGCGATCAGGGCGAAATCCGCGTCGCCCTCAGCGATGCGCTTCCAACAGGCGCGGTGGCTCATGAAACAGGCGATTTCCGCCTGGCTCAGCGCAAAAGGGTAGGGGGGATGATGCAACGGCAGTCCGCCCATCTGCCCCGTGACCTGAAAATCGGGGTCTTTGCTGTCGACGGCTTCAATCACTTCCGCTTGCGGCAAAAGCTCTAACAGGCGCCCGACATTTGCCGCACGCGAGGTCGCTCGTGTCAGATGGATGATGAAAGACCGCATGCGCCTGTGGTATCGCCAAATGTGGCGTTGTCAAACCTTCGCGCACACTATTTTTATCGTGCGTTAAAGGTAAAGAGCGTCTCACCCTCAATCTGATAGCTGTTGATTAAGGATCGGGCGGTTTCTGAGGTAAGCCAGGTTTCCAATTTCGCAGCCGCGCTTGCGTTCACATGCGGGTGCCGCGCGGGGTTCACCGGCAAATAGGCGTATTGGTTGAAAAGCGTCGGATCACCGGCAAACAGGATGGCCAGCCCCCCTTTGTTGCCAAAGTTCAGCCAGCTGGCCCGATCCGACAGGATATAGGCGTTTAGGCCCGAAGCTGTGTTCAACGCAGCGCCCATGCCCGCGCCAACCGGTTTGTACCAGGGGCCAAACCCATCGGGCATCAGATCTGCAGCTTGCCACAGCGATATCTCTTTCTTGTGAGTGCCGCTGTCGTCCCCACGGCTTACGAAATCGGCCTTTGCTGTCGCGATGGCCTGCAACGCAGTGCTTGCATCTGCCGCGGCCTTTACGCCCGCTGGATCCTGCGCCGGGCCAATCACCACAAAATCGTTGTACATGATCTCACGCCGGTGCGTGCCATGGCCTTTGGCGACAAAAGCCTCCTCCGCCGCCTTTGAATGCACCAGGATCGCATCCACGTCACCCGCTTGCCCCAGCCGCAAGGCTTGGCCGGTGCCAACAATCAGCAAGCGCACGTCAATGCCCGTATCCGCCTTGATCTGAGGCAGCAGCACCGCCGACAGACCTGAGTTGTTAAAAGAGGTGGTCACCGCCATGCGCATGGTCTCGGCCTGTGCCACAAAAGCTGCAGCGCACAGCATAAAGCTCAGCAGAAAACGCGTCATTCGATGATGTCCCCTTTCAAAAATGCGGCCAGCTTTGGGGATTGCGGATCCTCAAAACACGCCTCTGCCGGGCCTTGTTCAACAATCTCACCAGCATGCAGAAACAACACATCATCTGCCAGACGCCGCGCCTGTCCCAGATCATGTGTTGTCATCAAAATCCGTGTGCCTTCTGCCCGCGCAGATGTCAGCACCGCTTCAATATCGCGGGTCGCATGGCCATCCAGGTTCGTGCAAGGCTCGTCCAAAAACAGCAGCGCAGGTTCCGCAATCAGTGCGCGGGCCAGGGCCAGTTTTTGTTTTTCCCCGCCAGACAGCAGACTGGCCCGCTGATCCAACGCCCGCTCCAGCCCAATCCGCCGCGCCCAATGTGTCACCCGTTCTGCGATATCAGAGCCGCTCATCCGCTTGAGGGTCAAAGGATAGGCCAGGTTGCCCCGCACGGACCGCCGCAGCAGAATTGGCGTCTGGAACACAAAGGCCTGATGATCCCGCGCCTCAGCCGCAGGCAGCTGCCAGTCAATGCGGCCTGCGTTGATCCGTTCCAATCCGTGCAGCGCTTTCAGAAGCGTGGTCTTGCCCGCCCCATTCGGCCCCAGGACAACAGTAATTCCTTGGCTTCCCAGGGTCAGGTCCACAGGCCCAAGCAGCCGTTTGCCCCGCCGTTTGACCACCACGCCCTGCGCCGTCATCGGAAACAGCTCCGTCACCAGCGCCCCCTCCGCTCTGTGCCCGAAAGCGCGTGGATGATCAGGTTCACGGTCACCGCCAGGCCAATCAAGACAAAGCCCAGCCCCAGCGCCAGGACAAAGTCGCCCTTGCCGGTCTCCAGCGCGATGGCCGTGGTCAGCACGCGGGTGGCGTGATCAATATTGCCGCCAACAATCATAATCGCCCCCACCTCTCCGATCGCGCGGCCAAAGCCCGCCAGCGCTGCGGTCAACAGCGCACGTCGGCCATCCACGATCAACGTCCAGACCTTCATTGCGGGCGAGACGTTCAGGGACAGCAGTAGATCGTGATATTCCGCCCAAAGATCGCGCATCGCCTGATGGGTGATGGAGGCAATCAGCGGCGTGATGATAACCACCTGCGCGATGATCATAGCGGTAGGTGTAAAGAGCAGACCAAAGACGCCAAATGGCCCCGAGCGGGACAGCAAAATATACACGATCAGCCCCACCACCACCGGCGGCAGCCCCATCAGCGCATTCAACAGCGCAATCGTGGTGCGCCGGTAGCGGAACCGCCGGATCGCCAGCCAGGTCCCCAGCGGCAATGCGATCAGGGATGCCACGACCAGCGCCGTCAGGCTGACCTGCAAAGACCGCAACGTGATCTCCACCAGATCCGCATCCAGCGTGACGACCAGCCAAAAGGCGGCAGAAAGGCCTTCCCAGATGTCATTCATGGCGTTGGCAAGTCTCAGCTTTGGCTGCGGGCATTGGCGGTATCTATACCGGGCCGCTACCTAGCGCAAAGGCCGCAAATGCGACGGCTGAGCCTCCGTTTGCGCTGACGGTCGGTCCCGGCATCGCCTATCAGAAACAAAAGGCCCCGATGCTTCCACCGGGGCCTTCCAAAACGCTTAGGAAAAAGGGGCGGACTAATCCTCCGCTTTCTCTTCCTTTTTCACTTCTTCGCCGGTTTCCTGGTCCACCACTTTCATGGACAGGCGCACCTTGCCGCGATCGTCAAAGCCCAGAAGCTTCACTTTCACTTCCTGGCCTTCTTTCAACACGTCGGATGGGTGGTTCAGGCGGCGGTTCTCGATCTGAGAAACGTGCACCAGGCCATCACGCTTGCCAAAGAAGTTCACGAAGGCACCAAAGTCCACGATCTTGACCACAGTACCGGTATAGATCGCGCCTTCTTCAGGCTCAGCCACAATCGCGTGGATCATGTCGTATGCCTTCTGAATGCTGTCCCCATTTGGCGAAGCGATCTTGATGATGCCTTCGTCGTTGATGTCGACCTTCGCGCCGGAAACCTCGACAATCTCGCGGATCACTTTACCGCCAGAGCCGATGACTTCGCGGATCTTATCCGTCGGCACCTGCATGGTCTCAATCCGAGGCGCATGCACAGAGAATTCTGCCGCACCAGTGATCGCCTTGGACATCTCGCCCAGGATGTGCATCCGGCCGTCCTTGGCCTGGGCCAGGGCTTTCTCCATGATCTCAGGTGTGATGCCCGCGACCTTGATGTCCATCTGCAAGGATGTGATGCCGTTCTCGGTGCCTGCGACTTTAAAGTCCATGTCGCCCAGGTGGTCTTCGTCACCCAGAATGTCGGACAGGATCGCGTAAGACCCATCGTCCTCCAGGATCAGACCCATGGCCACACCGGCCACGGCGTTCTTCAAAGGCACGCCCGCGTCCATCATGGACAAGGACCCACCACAGACAGACGCCATGGAAGAGGAACCGTTGGATTCGGTGATCTCAGACACCACGCGAATGGTGTAAGGGAAATCCGTCGCCGCCGGCAAAACCGCCTGCAACGCGCGCCACGCCAGCTTGCCGTGCCCAATCTCACGCCGTCCGGGAGGGCCCACGCGACCTGCTTCACCCACGGAATAGGGGGAAGTTATAATGCAGCAAGAAGTTGGATTTGAAGTTGCCATGCAGCGCGTCGATGAACTGCTCATCGTCGCCGGTGCCCAGCGTGGTCACCACAAGGCCCTGCGTCTCACCACGGGTGAACAGCGCGGAGCCATGTGTACGCGGCAACATACCGGTTTCGCTGACGATGTCGCGAATCTCATCGGTCTTACGACCGTCGATGCGCGTGCCGGTCTTGACCACGTCACCGCGCAGGATGGAGGCCTCAAGCCCCTTCATCGCAGATCCCAGGTTCGGATCTTCCAACTGCTCGTCGCTAAGCGCTGCCTTGATCGTCTCACGTGCCGCGGCCACAGCTGAGGTGCGCTCTTGCTTGTCGGCAATCGCAAAGGCGGCGCGCATCTCTTTCTCACCTGCTTTGGAAATAGCAGCGGAAAGGTCAGAGTAATCAGCAGGCTGGAAATCAAACGGCTCTTTCGCCGCATCTTCGGCCAGATCAATGATCAGGTCGATCACCGGCTGGATCTGCTGATGGGCAAAGTTCACCGCACCCAGCATCTCTTCTTCTGACAGCTCATAGGCCTCAGATTCCACCATCATCACCGCGTCTTTGGTACCGGCCACAACCAGGTCCAAACGCTGCTCAGGGTTCAGGCGCAGATCCTGCATGTCATCGACAGTTGGGTTCAGCACATATTCGCCGTCTTCAAAGCCCACGCGTGCGCCCGCAATCGGGCCCATGAACGGCGCGCCAGAGATGGTCAGCGCTGCAGAGGCTGCGATCATCGCTACGATGTCAGGATCGTTGACCAGATCGTGGCTCAGCACGGTGCACATCACCAGAACTTCGTTCTTAAAGCCCGGCACAAACAGCGGACGGATCGGACGGTCAATCAAACGCGCGGTCAGCGTCTCTTTTTCCGTGGGACGCGCTTCGCGCTTAAAGAAACCACCAGGCACTTTACCGGCGGCATAGTATTTCTCTTGGTAGTGGACGGTCAGTGGGAAAAAGTCCTGACCTGGCTTTTGTTGTTTGGCGAATGTGACGTTCGCCATCACGCTGGTTTCGCCCAGCGTGGCAATCACGGACCCATCCGCCTGACGGGCCACTTTACCTGTTTCCAGTGTCAGCGTTTCTTCGCCCCACTGTATGGATTTTGTCGTTACGTTAAACATCTACGTTTCCTAGTTCGGCCCGCATTGGGCCATTTTCATAGGGGCCGAATTGCCCCTGACCGCGGTATCTTCTTATGAAACGGCGCTGCGGTCCGGGCGCCGGCATTCAGATGTCGCGCGTCTAGCGGGTTTTGGGCCTGAGGGAAAGGGCGCTGTGCAAGCGTTTGGCCGCAAAACAAAGCCCGAAGCCGGCCAAAAGATCGCCATGATTCCCCTTAAGTTCATGCGCATCAGCCGCGTGTGTAAAAAAGAGGGCAGGGTATTTAGATGGGATTTTTCGCAAGACTGGGCGCATGGATGAACGCAGGTCCATCCAAGGACGATGACAAAAGCTGGATCAACGATCTTTTCCCGGATCCAATCGACGTCTTGCCAGCCCTTTATGGCCAACTTCACGGGCGCGGTGATGATACGGCATTTCTCACCTCAGCAAGCTGGTTCGGCGGCGCGCCAAAGTTAGGCACGCTGGCCTGGCCCAGATGTGCGGCCAATCTGCCCATGACCCATGTGGCAACCATTGATTTGGCCGAAACCGCGCGCCTTTCAGGGGCCCTGCCGTTGCCCTCAGATGGCCAGCTGGCATTTTTCCTTCCCATGTCGGATGTCCGCCAAGAGATCGGCGTCAAAGTCCTGCATGTCACCCAACCGGGCCCCTCAGCGCTGCCTGACGACCTGCCAGAGATTTCTCGCATGGCAGGCGGCGGGTTCGAGGCACCCCTGCCGCGCCATGAGGATCTGCGGTTTCTTCGCCGCTACCCGGTCAAATTTACGCCAACCCGGCCCACAGAGCCCAAGCCGTTCGACATGCCCAGAGCTGCGCTGATGTCGGCCAATAGCCTGGCAGGCTGTCTGCCCAATCAAGCGGACCCTTGGCTTTGGGACAGCTTGCAGCGATTTGCCATGACCCTGCCGCGCAGCACGGCTGATTTTGACGCAAGCCATGCGCGTGCCGAAAAAGACGTAGCACGTGCGCAAACCTCTTTTGAGGCTGCAGAACGCAAAAATGCGGAGGATCCTTCTACAACCACGGCCGATATCGTTGAAAAATATCGCAAGGCCTTGGAAAAGCACCAAGCGGCCTCACAGGCGCTTTTGGACCGCCGAGAGGATTACGCCGCCATGGTGCAGGCGTTCCAAGCACTGGTGCAGGACAAAGACCCGTGGGATGCCCTGCCAGACGCGGCATTGGCGCAAGCACACGAGGTTTTTGACAGCATCACGCTCCCGTTTGGCCAAAACGCGGGCGGTATCTATGCGCCGCTTTACCGGTCAGGTGAGGGCACGCGCTATCGCCGGCTCAGCGACACAACCACCCAGACGCTGACCGCGATGGTCCATGCCGCCCCCGAGATCTTTCGCAAACTGCCTGACCCTATTCAGCGGTTGGCCATCCTGCAGGCTGATAGCGCACAACGCACGGCCAGCTTGCAGATGTTTGGCACAGGCTATGCCATTCAGGACGCCAATGAGCTGAACGCGGACAAGCATATGCTCATGCAGTTTTGCGGCGCTGGGCACCTGGGCCTCGCCGAAGGGGCGATCAAGGTTTGGATCTCGCCCGAGGATCTGACAGCAGGCCGGTTTGATCAGGCCCAGGTGAGTTACGAATACGATTGACCCCCAAGACACCCGCCGCGCGGCGGAGAATTCCGCCGATGGTGCCGTGTTTGACCCAGATTAACCCTCACCCGCGCCGGTTGTGATAAAATAAAGGGAATCGACGCCATGGGAGGAAATCATGACAACGATCGAACTCAAGAACGAAGTCCGCAAACTGGAATTCCTGTTTGGCAAAGCCAAGCCTTCACAAAGGGTTGCAATGCGCCCAGGGATTGAACGTGTGATCGCCGCGCTCAAATCCCATGATCAGCCGATACCCGCAGAACTGCGCCGGATGGAGGCTGCTTTGGACGAAGAAGAAGAGGATTTCTTCGAAAACATGCCTGTCTAAGCCGGGTCCAACCGCATTTTTCCTAAGGATTGCTGATTTTTTCAGCATCTCCGCCCAAGCCCCCTGGCTGCTCAGCCGCCCTTTGGCCGCGTAGCCCCAAAACCGCCTCGCCCCAAAACCGCCTCGCCCCAAAACGCAGCGGCCCGTTTTACGCACCCCACCCGCGCTTCATCTTTCCACTACAACTTACTCCGCCCTCTCATCCCACCACTAAAGCCAGAGGGTCCGAGCGTAATCTATCCCCGCCCGCCCCAAGGTTTCCGGGGCGGCGCTTTGTATGAAGGCGGCTCGTCTGGAAACAGCGATCCGGTGGCACCATCCCCACCGGGCCGGTCAAACCGGCGCATCCAAGGCGCGACTGGCGCGAAATCCTCCGCCTGTTGCCATTCAAAATACCCTAGCGCGCCCCGTGCCGGGATCGGATCTATCGCCTGCGGGCCTTCCAGGACCAACCCTGCCTCGCCGCCGAACCATTCGCTGTCGGATTGTGTGATAATCTCGGTCACCTCAACGGTGCCAATGATCGCGCCGCGCAGCAGGGCATCAGGCCGGGGGCAGGTCACCCCGTGGCGCGCCAACCGCCACAAAGCATAGCGGTACTCGTCTTCTTTCATGCCCGTGGCTGCGTGAATGCAAATCCGGCCTGTCACCATATTGCCCGCCCGGATCGCGCCAAGCGTGCGGTTCTCAATGACCTTGCCGCCGTGGATGATCGCCCAGGCCCAAGGCTGCCGCACCGACAAAGCGAGGTGCGGCAGATCTGTCATTATGCAGACAGGCTGGGGAAATAATCCTCGCAGCCGCCCTCGCGGTAGACATCCGCCGTGCAGCAATGCAATCCGCCACCAAAGGCATAGGCATCGCGCAGCTCCACCTCGACCACTTCCATGCCCAGCTTGTCCATCTGCTCGGCCTGATAGACCTCGGATTTTTCAACGCAGACGGTTTTGGGGTCCAGCACCAGCACATTCATCGACAACCAGGTTGAGGAATAGCACAAGGGCGGCGGCGTGTTATGCGCAGGCTGTGCGGCATCCACGATCTCCCAGCCGTTGGCCTCAAACATCCCGCGCTGGTCGTCGGGCAAGCGGCGCTGCGGGTTGTTCAGGATCAAACCAGGGCGCAGCGGCGTAAAGGTCGCGTCGATGTGGATGGGATAGGGATCGCCGGGGAAGTTGACCGTATGCACCCGGTGATCGGGGAAGTGACGGCGCAGCCATTCGATGCCCTTTAGGTTGGTGGTAAAGCCGTGCTGGACCACCAGGTCGCGGCCAAAGCGCAGCACGTCCGCGGCATCGAACAACGGCTCCTCTTCGGTGGTGACAAAGAACTTCTCTGCCGCCCACTGCAACCGTTTCTCAACCCCGATCTTATCGCTGAGGTAATCGGGATGGTAATCCGCATCTGTCAGACGCGGCTTGGGTGCTGCCTCATGGCGGAAATTCGGGTCTTCGTCCCAATACTGCTGCATCAGCGGGCGGTAGTTGAGATATTCAAACCACCGGCACCGATAGGACATGGTGGCTTCCAGGATCTCAGAGCCAACCGTCAACAGCACATCGCGCGGCGGCATACAGCCAAACTGGCTGTCGGTGTGAAAATCGGGCGTTGTCGCAGGCAGGGCATGATCAATCGGCGTGGGCCGGTCCACGCGCACACCGCGGGCTTGCAGTTGGGCTGCGAAGTTATCCAACAGCTCATTGGCGCGGTCGATGGTTTCCTGCGGGCGGCGGCCCCATTGGCCCCGCATGTCGCTGTCTTCGGGCACTTTCGCGTCCAGCGCGGGTTCCTCCGGCGGGATGTGGCAATCATCCGCCCGGCCGACGATGACATGTTTCAGCGGGTCCCATTCGTTCCATGAATTGACGATAGTTTTGGACATTTGCGCACCTCCCCTTGGTTCCGGCGCAAATCCCTAGGGCGAAAACCGCCGTCGGACAAGCGGGCATTTGCATCCACCGCGATCAAGAGCGCACGCCAAGGGCCAGCGCACAAAAAAATCGCGCCGGAATGCGGCGCGATCTTTCGGTTCTTGCTGAGGGGTGCGCTTAGCGGCGCAGGCCCAGGCGCTTGATCAGGTCCTGATAACGGGCCTCATCTTTGCCTTTGACATAGTCCAGCAATTTACGGCGTGTCGCCACCATTTTGAGCAAGCCACGGCGGCCGTGGTTGTCTTTCTTGTGCGTCTTGAAGTGCTCTGTCAGTGTCGCAATGCGCGAGGACAGAACCGCCACTTGCACCTCTGGGGAGCCAGTGTCGCCCACTTTGGTCGCAAATTCCTTCATGATGCGCTGCTTTTCTTCAGCTGTAATCGACATCGGGGTCTCCTTTCGGGTCTAAGGTTTCAGGTATGGCGCAGGCCGGGATGTCGTCCAGCTCAGGCCCATGGAGATGCGCTGTGGGTTCCGGGATTCGGACAGCGACGGTGGCGTATAGGAAATATCCACCCCGTTGGCAAAGGTTTATTCTGCCCCCGTCCAGCGGATCGGTTGCTGTGTGTAGGGCAAATAGAGCGGATGCTTGGGGTGGCCTTCTTTCGACAAGCCCAAATGAAACACAGGCGTGTCACCCGCCAACAGCCGTTCTGCCACGGCAGGCCCCTGTCCGCGGTGCGCCCCATGCACGCCCCAGGCGGCGATGATATCCGTGGCCCAAGCCGCCCCCGCTACAAGGGAAAGATCATTCTCAGGGCCAACAGGATCAGCCGCGGCGCGCATCTGTCGTGGGTCTGTGGCCCGCCAGGCAAAAATATTGGTGACACGAAAGGCCCCATATCCCAGATGCCGCGCGCGCCGTTCGCAGCGTTCAACTGTGGGGTCATTCTGCACTTCGCTGGCCGTTGAGGGGTTCAGCATCACAAACATCACCCGCGGGGCTCTGCTGTCCCAGGTGCGGGTCAGACTGTACCGGTAGGCCTCACAATCGGAATAGACAGCCTCAGATGGTGCATCGCCTTTGGTATGGGTGCGGATGATCATGCCCGGTCTGTGCCAGTGGGGCCGTCAAAGGGCAATCGCAAACACGCATTTTCCAAGGCCGTTCAGACCTGCGCAGACGGCGCAGTGGATTCGCGTACCTTCAGCTCTGACGTCAGGCAGATTGGCGCGGGGCGTTCGCCGGTCTCAACCCATGATGCGATGGCCTCTGCTGCACGTGCGCCCATTTGAACGGCAGGCAGTCTGACGGTGGAAAGCCGTGGGAAAATCGCGGTTGAACTGGGCAAATCATGCAGCCCCATTACCGATACATCATCCGGCACCCGAAAACCTTGACGCTGCAGCTCAAAAATCACGCCAAAGGCCAAGACATCTGTCAAACACATATAGGCGTCAAAATGCTGGCCCGCCAACAGGGCCTTCACAACGGTGGCCCCACCCCCGCCGGCTGTCATTTCGGCCTCAAAGAAGGTCAGCCTTGCCTGATCGGCAAGATCGTTGATCCCCGCAATCCGGTCCCGCGTGCGATCATTGGGGTCAACCGGGCCATGCACAATGGCGATGTTGCGGTGCCCCAAGGATAGCACGTGCTCCAAGGCCAGCCGCGCTGCCGCGCGGTTGTCATAGCCAATGGTCGGATAGCGATAATCGGGCGCGTAATATGAGATGGCGACCGCAGGCACACGGGTATGTGCCACAAAAGCATGCAAGTCCGCTCCATGCGTCACCCCCGACAACAAAAGCCCCTCAACCCCGATATCAAGCAGCTCTTTGGCCTTGCGCGCTTCTTTGGCGGGGTCTTCATCGGTGGTGGCAACCACGAGCGAAAAACCAAAATCGCTCAAACGGTCTTCGATCGTATCGAGCGTCAGGGCAAAGATATCGTTGTTCAAAGTGGGGATCAGCGCGCCAATAATCTTGCTGCGGCCTGAATTGATGGCACGTGCCGCAGCGCTGGGATGAAACCCCAGCTCATTGATGGCGGCTTCGACACGGGCGCGCGTGGTCACTTGGACAACATCGGGCGAATTCAGCACCCGCGACACCGTTGCAACGGACACGCCTGCCACCTGTGCCACATCCCGCAGATTGGCCCGCTTCTTCCCCCGCCTCAATGTCATGCGTGAAACTTAAGCACAGGACGGCGCGCGTGACAATTCTGCATGTAACCAGTTACAAAACGGGTTGACTCACACACTAAGCTGGGTGTGTAACTGGTTACATAGCCAAATTCTGGGGAAAATGTGCTACAACCAGTCGTAAACCGTACGATGAGCAATATGGGCTTTGCTGGAGGAGGGCGGGCCTTTCCCGGCTTTTTGGGCAAATCCGAAACCATTGTGCACAGACTTTCGGCGCGCGGCGCTCTGCATGTCGACTTGGCTGCAGATGACCTGCTGTCTTTGCATCCCATTGAAGGGGCGCAGACCGTCAGCCTTGCCGTTTTTGACAGCAAAGGTCAGACCCGGACAGAGTTTTTGGATCTGGCGGCCAACCACACTGTTGATGTGCGGGACTTTGACAGCGCGCCACTTTTGGGCTGGCGGCAGGCGCAGGGCGGCGATGCCCCGCTAACTTTGAGCGTTGCACAAGTCACGGTGGATGATCTGGTGCCCTTGCGCGCCAAAGAGGCGTGCTCTGTCTGGGTCCTGTTCCCACTGGCAGCGGATCAGCTGGTCAGCGCCAGAAGCGTGGGCCGGGTCGAAGTGGCCGTTAAGCCCGCCAATGCCGGTGCCAAAGCGCTGCTGCCGCCTCCGCTGGCCGCGATCCGGGATGAATTCACCGTCAAACGCGGCACGGCGATGGCCTATGAATTGCAACCCGGTGAGGTGGTGCAAATCATCGACCTGGAAGGGCAGCAATGCTCTGATTTCATGGCGCTGCGGTCGGATGCCTTGGAAAAAGGGTTTGAGCGGACCATCGACAGCACCGCAACCCGCTCCATGGTGCGGGGGGCCTATCCGGGGCCTGGCATTTTCGACAAGTTTTATGATGGCCACCTCAACCCGATGCTGCGGGTGGTCCAAGATACCTGTGGCCGCCACGATGCCTTTGGCATGGCCTGCACCGCACGCAGCTACGAAGACCGTGGGTTTCCTGGCCATCTGAATTGCTCTGACAACATCTCCTATGCGCTCGATCCCTACGGCGTGGCCAACCGTCCGGCCTGGCCTGCGATCAACTTTTTCTGGAGCACGTGGATTGATCAGCACAGCCACCAGCTGATGACGGAAGAAAGCCATTCCCGACCCGGCGATTACATCGCACTCGAAGCGCTTGATCCGATGGTCTGCGTCTCAACCGCTTGCCCAGATGATATTGACCCCATCAACGGATGGAACCCAACAGATGTGCATGTGCGCATCTACCGGCCAGACACGCCCATTCAGCGCGCTGTGGCCTACCGCGAAAAGGAAGACGCGCCGATGTCGATCAGCCAGGAAAGCGCTTTTCACGCTGCAACGTCAAAACTGACCAGTCACTTTGCAGCCGCCCGTGATACCTGGGCCCCGGTCAGCTATCCGTCCGTTGGCACGCTGGGCGAATACTGGGCCTGCCGCGAAAAGGTAACGCTGCAGGATATGTCCAGCCTGCGCAAATACGATATCATCGGCCCAGATGCCGAACGCCTGCTGCAAAAGGCCATGTCGCGCGATGTGGCGCGCCTTTCGGTGTATCGCGGCACCTATGCGTTGATCTGTGATGAGCAGGGCACCGTTATTGATGACGGCACGCTTTTCCGTCTGGCCCCTGATCTTTTCCGCTGGTGCTGTGGCACCGAAGAAAGCGGGCGTGTGCTGCAAGAGATTGCGGATGAAGAAGGCTATCAGGCGCGCATCCACAGCATGGACAACGCCCTGCCAAATCTGGCGCTGCAAGGGCCGCGTGCGCGCGACGTGCTGCGCAAGATCGTCTTTACCCTGCCGGACCGGCCCAGCCTGGATGAGGTGAAGTGGTTCGGCGTTACCCTGGCGCGTGTCGGCGACCGCGATGGTGTGCCCTTCATGCTCTCCCGCTCAGGCTATACCGGCGAACTGGGGTATGAGCTTTTTTGCTCGGCCAGCGATGCGCCCGCACTTTGGGATGCCCTGATGGACGCAGGCGAAGAGTTTGGGATCACCCCCATGGGCTCCGCCGCGCTTGAGATCATTCGGATTGAGGCAGGTCTGGCTGCGCGGGCTGAGTTTGCGGCGGGCATTGATGCCCATGAGGCCGGATTGGGCTTTGCGCTCAGCATGACCAAAGACGACTTTGTTGGAAAAGCCGCCCTTGAACGCAATGCACGTGACCCGCGCCGCCTGCTGAAAGGGTTGAAGTTTGACAGCAACGATGTGCCCGCCCACGGCGCGCATGTGTATCTTGGGGAACGTCCCGTTGGTGTGATCACCTCAGCGACCCGTTCTCCGATGTTTGAATGCACAATCGCCATGGCGCGGTTGGCCGTCGAACATGCCGAGGTTGGCACCCAGCTGGAGGTTGGGCAACTCGACGGTCATATGAAGCGGCTCACCGCGACCGTCTGCAATATTCCATTTTTCGATCCAAAAAGAGAAAGGGCGCGTGCATGAGCGACCCGGTTGTAGAACTTGATGGCGTCTGGAAGGTCTTTGGCGAAAGGGCCAATGAGGCCATGGCAGCCATCCACGCCGAAGGCATAGGCAAGCCCGAAGTGTTGGAGCGTTTTGGCGCTGTTGTTGGTGTAAAAGACGCCAGTTTTTCCGTGTCTGAGGGTGAGATTTTCTGCCTGATGGGTCTGTCTGGTTCCGGCAAATCCACTCTTGTGCGCCACATCAACCGGTTGATTGAGCCCACCGCCGGGACCATCCGCGTGATGGGCGCGGATATTGGCGCGATGAAAACAGAAGAGCTGCGCGCCACCCGCGCCGATAAGATCGGCATGGTGTTTCAGAACATGGCCCTGCTGCCGCACCGCTCGGTCCGCGATAACATCGGCTTTGCTTTGGAGTTGCGCGGCATGGACGGCTACACCCGGGCCAAGGCCGCGGATCAGGCGTTGGAAACCGTTAGCCTGGATGGTTACGGCGACCGTCTGCCGTCTGAGCTGTCGGGCGGGATGCAGCAGCGCGTTGGCCTGGCCCGCGCCCTGGCGGCAGATCCTGAAATCCTGCTGATGGATGAACCGTTCTCGGCCCTGGACCCGCTGATCAGACGCAACCTGCAGGACGAATTCCTGGGCCTCAGCCAGAACCTCAAAAAAACGACGGTCTTTATTACCCATGACCTGGATGAGGCGATCCGCATGGGCGACCGCATCGGCATCATGAAGGACGGTGAGATCGTGCAGATCGGCACCGCCGAAGACATCGTGACCGCCCCCGCAGATGATTATGTGGCCGACTTTGTCGCCGGGATCAGCCGTCTGAAACTGGTGTCTGCCGCCAAGATCATGGTCAGCCCAGAAGAGCACGGCGCCCTAAACGGCGCTGATCACCCCGTGGCGCGGCCTGATGATGACCTCGACACACTCGTTGAACTCAGCACCGGCACAGATGCGCCTGTGTTGATCAAGGACGGCGACACGCTGGTGGGCGTCGTGGACAAGAATACCCTGCTGAAGGGTCTGCAAGGGAGCAGCGACCAATGAGCGGAGCAGAGAAACGCGAAGTCATCGACCGAGACGTCAGCGTCGGAACCTTTGTCACAACCGGTGAGAGCTATTTCTCAGACGTCTTTGAGCGCATCCAGAAAGGCACCTTGCCCCGTTTTGCCATGAACATCTGGGGTCTATTGATCCCATGGCTCTGGGCCGCCTGGCGCGGTGTTTGGCTGATGTTCTGGATCTCTCTTGCGATTGATGTGCTGGCATTGGTCTGCTTGATGCAGGTGGTCAAATTCTCACCGCTCTTGGCGGAAGCACAGCTGGATCCAGAGGCGAACAAGACGCTGATCGCGCGCTACTCTGGGTGGGTCACCACCTACTCCTGGGCCGCAGGCCTGCTGTTCGTGGGCGGACGGCTTTGGATGGGGACACAGGCAAACCGCTGGTATTTTGGCCAATACGCCCGCTGGCGCATTGATGAGGCGGTGCCTTCAGGCACCGTCATGAAACGGCTGATTGTTGGTCTGGTAGTGATTGCCATTGTGGCTCCTTTGACCACCTATCGTGCCACGCAGCTGCGCTTGGACGAGCGCGCATGCTTTAACCAAATCCGTGCCGCTGAAGCGGTTGAGAACCTGGCCGCACGCTATCCGTCAGATGATCTGCCGGGCTTGCGGGCCGCTGTGCTGGCCGATGCGGATGCCGCCCAGGCGCGCTTTGATACGCTTAATGCGATCACGGACCGCACATCAGAGCAGAACACAGAACGCAGCGCCGCGCGCAGCGAGGCGCGTGATCTGCGCCGCGAGGCGGATCAGGTGGACGAATATGCAGCCATCACCGCACGGGACCGCTTTGATTGCTTCTTCATCGACGATTTCCCAACCCTTGCGCGGCTGGATCCCCCAGAAGACGTGACCTATCGCCGGATCACGAACGATGAGGGCGTTGTCGAAGTGATCGAACAGATCAAGCCGCCCGTTGAGGGGCGCAAAGTGACGCTGTTCACCTATTCCGCGGAAAGCATCGACATCTCCATCAACTGGCTGCGGGCCTCCTTTGCCGGTGCCTTTGACGCGATGACAAGCGTCTTGCGCCAATCGCTGATCCGGGTGGAGGTGGCGTTTATGCAAACGCCTTGGCCGGTGGTCGCCTTCCTGTTCCTGGCGCTCAGTTGGGCCTACACGGGGCCGGGCACCACGGTCTTTGTGGGCTCATCCCTGGCGTTCCTTGCCCTCTTTGAGCTGTGGCAGATCGCCATGCAAACCATGGCGCTGGTGGTCGTCTCGACCGCGGTCTGTGTCCTGGTCGGATTGCCCATCGGCATCTGGATGGCCAAGAACAAGATAGCGAGGTTCATCACCGAACCGATCTTGGACGTGATGCAGACAATCCCATCGCTCAGCTATCTGGTGCCTGCTGTGGCCTTCTTTGGCATCTCTCAGCCACCTGCGGTGCTGGCCACCGTGGTCTTTGCGATGCCACCGATGATCAAGCTTACCGCACTTGGCATTCGCCAGGTCCCCGAAAGCACGAAAGAGGCCGCCTTGGCCTTCGGCGCCTCGGAACGGCAGCTGTTGCGTAAGGTGGAACTGCCGATGGCGGTGCCATCCATCATGGCTGGCCTGAACCAAACGATCATGCTGGCCCTATCCATGGCGACGATTTCCGCTTTCATCGGTGCCGAAGGATTGGGTGCCATCGTGACCGCCGCCTTGGGTGATGCTCAGGCGGGCAAGGGCCTTTTGGCCGGTATCGCAATTGCCCTCGTGGCGATGATGATTGACCGCATTCTACGCGGCATCCGCGACAACTTCAGTCGCATCTAATAAATACAAACCAAAACCAAACGGGAGACACCAAATGAACGGTTTGAAATCAACAGTCGCAGCAGCGGCACTGGCGCTTGCCGCCACGGGCGCCTCCGCCCAAGAGAAAGTCACTTTCTCTGACCTTAGCTGGAACGGCGCACAGGCCATCGGCCACGTGCTGTCCGCCATCATCGAAGACAAGATGGGCGGCGAAGCCGAAATCGTATCGGGCATGAACCAGGCCGCCGTGATCATGGCTGGCATGGACAAGGGTGACGGCTCCATCGACGTCTTCACCGACCTGTGGATGCCAAACCAGCAGGCGCTTTGGGATGAATATATCGACGGCAACCAGACCGTTCTGACAAACTCACCCTACAAAGGCACCTCCAACATCTACGTGCCAACCTACATGACCGACCGCGTCAAAAGCATTGAGGACCTGAAGAACCCTGAGATTGCCGCGATGTTTGACACAGACGGCAACGGCAAAGGCGAATACTGGGCCGGTGACGTGACCTGGGCCTCCACCAAGCGTTGGCAGATCAAGTTCAAGTCCTACGGTCTGGACGGTCTGTGGGAGCCGAACATCGTCTCCGCTGACACGTTCAAAGCGGGTCTGGAAGCAGCCTATACCGCAGAAAAACCACAACTGTTCTACTACTGGACACCAGAAGCGATCCACGTGAAATATGACCTGACAGCCGTGGAAGAGCCTGCGCGTTCTGACGGTTGCGAAGACGTGAACCTGGATGCCGAAGATTGGCTGGAAGTATCCGAGTTCAACTGCGTGATCGCCTCCAACGACATCTTCGTGGCCTTCTCCAAGTCTCTGGAAGACCGCAACCCTGCCGTCGCCAAGATGCTGGGCAACGTTCAGTTCACCGGTGATGAGATCAACGGCTGGATCGTTGAGATGTTCGAAAACAAGCGTGACCCACGCCTGGTGGCCGAAGACTGGATCGCGGATAATGCCGCGCTGGTTGACAGCTGGATCAACGGCTAAACCATCTTTGATCTAACAAAAGAAGGCCGCGGGACACCGCGGCCTTTTTCATGTGCAGGGCACGGCATTATTCCTCTGCGGTGTTAAACACCCGCGACGGATGCAGCTCTCCGGCTTTGAACCGACCGACAGCCACCGCTTTGCCATCAAACGCGGCCCAACACTCCGTCCCGTAATCTACGCCCTGCGCGATCACCATGCCGGGATTGCCATTGCGCAACCGCACAGCACCTTCGGCGGTGGCGGTGACCTGCGGCAGCTCTGTCAGCCCGTCTTCTAAAGGGCGCAGATGGCTGTCCAACTCAGGCGTCTTAGCCAGCGCGTCAATCTGATCCAGGCTCAGCCCCTCGCTGGCCTCAAACGGGCCTGACCAAATCCGCCGCAGCTCTCGCACGTGCCCGTAACAGCCCAGCGCGGCCCCCAGATCCCGCGCGATGGACCGGACATAGCCGCCCTTGCCGCAGACCATCTCAAGCGTGACGTGATCGGCATCGGGCCGGTCAATCAAAAGCAGGCTGTCGACCCACAGCGGACGTGCAGCTAGCGTCATCTCTTCGCCGTCGCGGGCGCGTTTATAGGCGCGCTCTCCGTCGATCTTGACGGCTGAGAACTGCGGCGGGACCTGTTCAATGTCGCCCACAAACTGGCCCAAAGCCTCTTTGATCGCAGCATCATCCGGCCGCATGTCTGAGGTGCGGATCACTTCGCCCTCGGCATCATCGGTATTGGTTGCGGCACCCAGACGCACGGTAAAGGTATAGGCCTTGAGCGCATCAGTGATAAACGGCACCGTCTTGGTGGCCTCGCCCAGCGCCACGGCCAGAACGCCTGTTGCCTCTGGGTCCAGCGTGCCAGCATGGCCCGCCTTCTTGGCCTCCAACGCCCAGCGCACCTTGTTCACCACAGCCGTTGAGGTCAGCCCCGCAGGTTTGTCCACCACCAGCCAGCCCGAAATGTCCCGCCCTTTGCGTTTGCGCGCCATGCCTGCCTCTTGCATTGATCCGGGCGCGCTATAGCGCGCTGTTGCCGCCTTGCCCAGCGTTATCCGGCAGGCTCCACAACGCCGATGATCGGCCCCAGCGTGGTAAAGCCCGCGCCACTGCGCCCCAGGCTAGGTGCCCGCAGACGCGAGATGTTGCCATCAAGATAAAGCGCTTGGTCAACGCCCAGATGATCACGAAAGAGGCTGCCGAACTCATGAAAGGTCACCGTTGTGTCCGAGATGGCGAAAACTGCGCGCTTGCCGTCTGCTGACGTGCCCACCCCGTTCCGGATGTAGCGCGAGGTGCTGTCAGGCAAAAACCGTGGGTGCAGCGCGCCATCGATCACCAGCATCGGACCCGATTGAGTGGCCGACAGGCAGGCTGGTGCCTCGGCCAGAAAGCGCGTGGTTTCCACCACATCCGCGCGCCCTTGCCGAAGGCAAAGCACCCCGTTTGGCAGCAGGCCAAAATTCCCAGGCCCCGCATTTGGGATCACCCGCTGCACCTCAACCCCGTTTTCAACGTAGTGGCCAACCGGATGGCGATCATCGTGATACATGCCCGCGTTCGTGGCAAAGCCCAGCCGCGCGCCGCGGGCTTTCAACGCGGCATCAACATTGCCGAAATGGCCAAAAACCTTGCCGTCTTCATCGGCCAGAAACAGCGCCAGCTGCTCTTGCGTCAGGTCCACTTCGCAAATGGTATAGGCGTTGCCCTCATAGCGTTCCTGGCGACACTCAGTGGCCGAAGCAGCACTTGCCAGCGCAATCAAAAGCGCGGCCAGCCTGATCACTGATCCGGTGCCTCTGCATCGCGGCGCACCCGGTCTTCTGACAGCATCCGGCGCGTTTCATCCATCTGGTCAAAGGTTTCATCCAGCCGAAACCGCAGGTCAGGCGAAAACTTCAGCGTCAGCTTCTTGGCCACCAAGCGGCGCAGCTCGCTTTTGTTGCGGGCCAAAAGCTCAATCACCGCATCCTGCCCCTGTCCGCCCAACGGCAACACATAGGCGGTGGCGATCTTCAGATCAGGCGAGGTGCGTACTTCGCCCACGGTAATCGACATCCGGTTCAGCTCCGGGTCGTGCACATCACCGCGCGCCAGCACTTCTGACAGCGCACGGCGAATGGTTTCGCCTACGCGCAGCTGCCGTTGAGAGGGGCCTGGCCCATCGTGAAACTTGTTCTTTCCCATGTCCCCTACCTAAGCCGTCCCATAGGCTTTGCCAAGCGCTGCAGGGCGCGCTAAACCGGCGCGAACTTGCCGCAGGAGAATGCCATGACAGATCCCGTTCGCGTTGCCGTCACAGGGGCCTCTGGCCGGATGGGCCAGACGTTGATTTCGCTGATTGCGGCGAATGAGAAACTTGTGCTCACCGGGGCGATTGAACGGCCCGGTCACCCCTGGCTGGATCAGGACATCGGCACGGCCATGGGCGGGGCGGCCACAGGCGTTGCGGTGACGGCTGATGCCGCAGGCGCTTTTGCGCAGGCTGATGCCGTCATTGATTTCACCGCACCCCAAGCCACTATTGCCTTTGCCAAAGCGGCTGCTGGGGCGGGCATCGTGCATGTCATCGGCACCACCGGCATGACAGATGAAGAGATTGCCGCGCTCACGCCTTTTACCAACCAGGCCACCATTATCCGCGCGGGCAACATGAGCTTGGGCGTCAACCTGCTGACCCAATTGACCAAGCGCGTGGCGGCAGCATTGGATGACGATTATGACATCGAAGTGATCGAAGCGCACCACAATCAAAAGGTCGATGCGCCCTCTGGCACCGCACTGATGCTGGGCGAAGCTGCCGCCGAAGGGCGCGGCGTGGCGCTTGGCGATGTGGCCGACCGCGCGCGCGATGGCATCACCGGGGCGCGCAAAAAAGGCGATATCGGTTTTACGGCGATCCGGGGCGGCGACATTATCGGGGAACACGACGTGATGTTTGCCGCCGCCGGAGAACGCATCATCCTGCGGCACGTGGCCTCTGACCGGTCGGTGTTTGCCCGCGGCGCGCTCAAGGCGGCGCTGTGGGGGCAGGGGCGTGGGCCGGGGGCCTATGACATGCTTGACGTGCTGGGCCTGTCGGAGAATTCATAAAATTTTCAGGACGCATGAACCTTTTGCAGGGTTCATGCGTATACACTGCAGACCCCGCTGATGGAGTGTAGGAATGAAACGGTTCGCCTTTTTGGTATGTGCAGTGACACTTGGCTTGGCCACCCCGGCCCTGGCTGAGTTCGAACAGGTCAAAACACGCGATGATTTTGTGGCCCTCACCACTGGCAAAACACTGACGCGTCCGCTTGTGCGCCTTCAGGTGTTGCCCGATGGGCGGATTTCCGGCACCGGGGCCACATGGGAAGTCAGCGGTGAATGGACCTGGCAGAATGGCTATCTGTGCCGCAGCCTTGAATGGGGCGGCGATGATCTGGGCTACAATTGCCAAGAGGTTAAAACCAACGGCAGCAAAGTCCGCATCACCTCAGATCGTGGCACGGGTCAGTCGGCTGATTTCCGACTGCGCTAAGCCACGCCCGCATTTAAGCGGCTGACCGGCACCTCAGAAATCGACCGCGATCCCCTTTTTCTCCCAATCCCCATAGCGTACGGGCTCTGGCCCGTCTCGCCCACCCAACTCTGGCGGCAGGTCCAGGTCAGCCGCCTTTTTGCGGCGCGCCTCCGCCTCGGCCAGCGCGCGTTGTGCGGCGGGTGGCAAATCAGAACGGTCATCGGGCTTGGGCGTATCGGTCATCGCATCCTCTTGAGGCATCTGCCCCTTTGATATACGCCCGCACGGATCACGGGCAAGGCACGCGAGGCGCCAATATGTCAAACACCGGAGTGCAGGCCCGTCGCGGCGCGGTTCAACTGCTTGACGCGGTTCTCGATGAAGAACGCCCGCGGCTGATGTCCGAAGCATTGGCAGGCGGCATATTGGCCAAGCTGCCGCCAGATGACCGCGCCCGCGCACAACGCCTTGCCACCGAAACCCTGCGCGGTTTGGAACGGGCGGACCGGTTGCTGCAAAAGCATCTCAACAAATATCCGCCCCTGCATGTGCGCAATGTCTTGCGCGTCGGCACGCTGGAGCTGTGCCAGGGCGGGGCGGCCCACGGTGTGGTCAATGCGATGGTCACGCTGGTGTCCAAACATCCGCGCCTCAGCCACCTCAAAGGTCTGACCAATGCGGTCTTGCGCAAAATCGCGGCGGAGGGGCCTGCCGCCTGGGACGGCCTGCGCCCGCCGCGTCTGCCCAAATGGTTGCGTGGCCCGTTGACGGACGCCTGGGGTGGGCAGGCCATCGCCGCGATGGAGCAAGCGCATCTGGCAGGTGCCCCGCTTGACCTGACGGTGAAACAAGACGCTGAGGTTTGGGCGGAAAAGCTGGGGGCCACGCTACTGCCTACCGGTAGCTTGCGGATCAGCGATGCGGGTCAGGTCAGCGCGATGCCCGGCTTTGATACCGGCGATTGGTGGGTTCAGGACGCCGCCGCTGCTCTCCCGGTTCAGATCTTGCAACCGCAATCGGGCGAAAAGATCCTTGATCTTTGTGCCGCACCGGGCGGCAAGACGATGCAACTGGCCGCCGCCGGGGCCGAGGTAACGGCGGTGGACGATTCCGCCGCGCGTATGGTGCGCCTGAATGAAAACCTGGCGCGCACACAGCTCACGGCGAAAACCATGGTCAAAGACGCCCGCGCGCTCAGCGGCAGCTATGACGCCATCGTGCTCGACGCGCCCTGTTCGGCCACGGGCACCCTGCGCCGCCACCCCGATCTTCCCTTTGCCAAAGATGGGTCCGAATTTGGGCCACTGATTGATCTGCAATCAGAACTGCTGGATCATGCCTGGCAGCTTTTGAAACCCGGTGGCCGTATGCTTTTTTGCACCTGCAGCCTGTTGCCTGATGAAGGCGAGGTGCAGGTTGATGAGGCATTGGAGCGTCATGGCGATATGCGCGTCGATCAAGCATCGCTTGAACGTCCGGGCATTGCCAAGGATTGGATCACGGAAGAAGGCGGGCTGCGGTTGCGGCCCGACTATTGGCCAGACCTTGGCGGCATGGATGGGTTCTACATCGCTTTGCTGCGCAAATCGGCCTGACGGGGTTCGCCTGCCCGCAAACCTGTCACACCGCGTCTGGTGGCGGGTTTGGCACCGCCAGATAATCAGCCTTCGGGATCTGCACAAACCCGCGCAAACCCAGCGTGCCCTGGTCAGCGGGCGTGAGCGCGGCTATTGCCGTGCGCACCGCCGCCGCGATTGCTGCGCTGTCCATGTTTGGGCCGGTAATATAGGGCAAGCCCGGTGTCGGGGCCGTCCAGCACAGCACCCGCAGATCAGCCGCAAAATCATCGTATCGACAGATCAACCGCCATGTTTGCGCATCCAGGGTTGCAATGTCCGCCTCGCCTGCCGCCACCATCTGGGCTGAGCGTTGATGCCCGTGGCTGATCACCCGATCCGAAAACCAAAACCCAGCGTCCTGCGCTGTGGCAAAGGCCGCAGCCAGCCCCGATTGCGACATCGCCTCATTATAGGCGAACCTGGCATCCTTGAACGCAGCCAATTCCTCACGCGGATCGTCTGCGCGCACGACAACGGCGCTGCGGTAGTGTCCCGGCGCGCAGCCCTCCAGCCCAAAATCGGGCGTGCCCACCAGTTGCACCTGCGGGTGCAACCGCACCCGGTAAGGCATCCCGCAGGTCTGGCTGAGGACCAGATCAGGTGCGGTCCAAACGGCAAAAGGATCACCGGTATTTTCCAGATCTACCGGCGCGTCGATCCCGCGCTCGGCCAGCGCTTCGCGGATCAGGGTCCAGTAGCGGGCATTCGCCTCAGTCATTTCAGGGCGGGCATACATCATCAAACTTGCAATCATGCCCGCACCATACATTTTCGCGGCGGCAACACCATGCCGATAGGGGGCATCTTGCTGATTGCGCTTGCCATGCTTGAAAACCGGTGACTCACTGTGCCGCGCCGTCTATGCTGGCATCAAACGCCAACAGAGCGTCAAGGGCAGTTGTCTATGATCCATTTCGCCAGTCTCAAAGCGCGCCAAGCGCGGCTTTTGAACGCGGTTCACGCGCGGCTGGCGACGCGTGCCAAGGCCACGGTAAAGGGCTTTGTCTCCTCACCAGAGCCGCGCACGATCGGCTCTTTTGCGCGGGGGCGGCAGTTGACGGCGGGCAACTATCTCTTTGCAGGCACGCTGATAAATGCGCCCGATCACACCATTTGGCAGGTGATGGCACCGGATGCGGCCTATGCGGCGGAACTGCATGGTTTCGCGTGGCTCGATGATCTGGCCGCCGTGGGCGACAGACCCGCCCGCAATGCGGCGCAAACCTGGCTGTGGGAATGGATTGACCGTTTTGGCAAAGGCCGCGGCCCAGGGTGGAGCCCTGATCTGACCGGGCGGCGGTTGATTCGCTGGATCAACCACGCGCTTTTCGTGCTGTCTGGCCAAGAAGCCGAACAAAGCCACGCGTTCTACCGCTCCCTTGAACAGCAAACCCATTTCCTGTCGCGCCGCTGGCGCGGTGCCGCACCCGGCCTGCCCCGGTTTGAGGCGCTGACCGGTCTGATCTATGCGGGCCTCGCACTTGAGGGCAAAGAGGCGCTGGCGGATCCGGCCATCAAGGCGCTGGCGCGCGAATGTGCCAACCAGATCGACGCCCAAGGCGGCTTGCCTACCCGCAACCCCGAAGAACTGCTGGCCGTCTTTACGCTGCTTACCTGGGCCGCAGCAGCGCTTGAGGACGCAGGCCGCGCCACGCCACCTGAACACCTTGCAGCCATTGAACGCATCGCGCCCACCTTGCGGTCGTTGCGGCACATGGATGGTGGGCTTGCCCGGTTTCACGGCGGTGGCCGTGGCATCGAAGGCTGGCTGGATCACGCGCTTGCCGCCAGCGGTATCACATCGCGCAACAGCGAAGGCCTGGCCATGGGCTATGCCCGCCTGAGCGGCGGGCGCACAAGCGTTGTCATTGATGCCTCTGCCCCGCCTGTTGGGGCCGCCTCCGACAATGCCCATGCCTCAACCCTGGCGTTTGAGCTGACGTCGGGCCGCAGGCCGCTGGTGGTGAACTGCGGCTCAGGCGCGTCCTTTGGTCTGGACTGGCGCCGCGCGGGCCGGGCCACGCCGTCCCACTCCACCCTCTGTCTGGGGGGTATTCCAGCGCGCGTCTGGCCGATCCCGATCCGGCCACAGGCCGCGAAGCGCTGATCAACACACCAACCCATGTCCCGATTGAAATCTCGCCCATGGCGGATGGCCTGCGGTTTCAGGGCGGGCATGATGGCTACGTCCCGTCCCACGGTCTGACCCACGCCCGCACGTTGGAGCTGACGTCAGATGGCCGGGGGCTGGCGGGTGAGGACATGCTGGTCGCGCTGGAAGACTCCGACAAACGCCGCTTTGACGCCGCACTGGACGCAGGCAAGCTTAAAGGCATCCGTTTCGACATCCGCTTTCATCTGCACCCCGATGTGGACGCGACGCTTGATCTTGGCGGTGCCGCGATCTCCATGGCGCTAAAAAGCGGGGAGGTCTGGGTGTTCCGCCACGATGGCACCCACAACCTCGCGCTCGAAGCGGGAGCCTATCTGGAAACCACCCGCCTCAAACCCCGTGCCGCGCAGCAAATCGTGCTGTCTGGGACGGCCTATACCTATGCCACCCGTGTCAGGTGGTCCTTGTCCAAAGCGCAGGAAACTGCGATTGGCGTGCGTGACTTGTCTATGGACGAGCCGTACCTGGAAGAAACCTGACCAAAGGACCCGAACACATGCCCGACCTCACCGCCGTCAAACGCGCGCTCCTCTCCGTTTCCGACAAGACAGGCTTGATCGATTTCGGCAAGGCGCTGGCCAGCCACGGTGTCGAATTGCTCAGCACAGGCGGCACTGCGCGCACCCTGCGTGAAGCGGGGCTGGAGGTTAAAGATGTGTCCGACGTGACCGGCTTTCCTGAGATGATGGATGGCCGCGTGAAAACCCTGCACCCGGTGGTGCACGGCGGTCTGCTGGCCCTGCGCGACAATCCTGAACATGTCGCAGCCATGCAGGCGCACGACATCGGCGGCATCGATCTGGTGGTGGTCAACCTCTATCCGTTTGAGGAAACCGTGGCCAAAGGCGCGGCCTATGATGAAGTGATTGAGAACATCGACATCGGCGGACCCGCGATGATCCGGTCTGCGGCCAAGAACCACGGCTTTGTGAATGTGGTGGTCGACGTTGAAGATTATGACGCGGTGATCGCTGAGATGTCTGCAAACAACGGCCAAACCACCTATGCCCTGCGCCAGCTTCTGGCCCAAACCGCCTATGCGCGCACAGCGGCTTATGACACGGCTGTCAGCACCTGGATGGCCGCGCAAGTGGGCGACACACCGCGGCGCCGCACCTTTGGCGGTACCTTGGCGCAACCGCTGCGCTACGGCGAAAACCCGCATCAACAGGCGGCGTTCTACACCGATGGCTCTGACCGTCCGGGCGTGGCGACCGCCACTCAGCACCAGGGCAAAGAGCTGAGCTATAACAACATCAACGACACCGACGCCGCCTTTGAGCTGGTCAGCGAATTCGCCCCTGATAACGGCCCCGCTTGCGCGATCATCAAACACGCCAACCCCTGCGGCGTCGCCACGGGCAGCACGCTGACCCAGGCCTATACCCGCGCATTTGACTGTGACCGCACCTCTGCGTTCGGCGGCATCATCGCGCTGAACCAGCCGCTGGACGGTGAAACCGCTGAGGCGATCTCTGGCATCTTTACCGAAGTGGTTATCGCCCCCGGTGCTGATGCCGACGCGGTCGCGGTTTTTGCGAAAAAGAAAAACCTCCGCCTGCTGACGACCGATGGTCTGGCCGATCCCAAGGCCCCTCTGCTGGCCGCGCGCCAGGTGGCGGGAGGCTGGCTGGTCCAGGACAAAGACACGGGCCGCATCTCGCGGGATGACCTCAAGGTTGTCACCAAACGCGCGCCCTCTGATCAAGAGCTCAGCGATATGCTGTTCGCCTGGACGGTAGCCAAACACGTCAAATCCAATGCCATCATCTATGTCAAAGACGGAGCGACCGTGGGCGTGGGCGCAGGCCAGATGAGCCGGGTGGACAGCACCCGCATCGCTGCCCGCAAAGCCCAAGACATGGCCGAGGCGATGGGCCTGCCCGCACCGCTGACCCAAGGATCGGTCGTGGCCTCTGACGCCTTCTTTCCTTTCGCAGACGGTCTGATCACAGCGGCAGAAGCTGGGGCGACCGCCCTGATCCAACCGGGCGGCTCAATGCGCGACGACGAAGTCATTGCCGCTGCAGATGAAGCGGGCCTTGCCATGGTCTTTACCGGCATGCGCCACTTCCGGCATTAAGGAGGGATGATGCGTCTTCTCTTTTGGTCCGCCTTTGCTGCTTTTCTGGTCGATCAGGCCAGCAAGTATGTGGTGATCCACAGCTGGCAGCTTTGGCGTGTCCGAGAGATTGACGTCCTGCCGCCCTACCTCAATTTCCGCTACGGCGAAAACCGGGGCATCAACTTTGGCCTCTTTGGAGACGGCTCTGAAGCCAGCCGCTGGTTCTTAATCATTCTGGCCCTGGTGATCTGCCTGGCCGTGCTCATTTGGATCTGGCGCGGGACCTTTGGGGCACGTGAACACATCAGCGCGGGCCTTTTGGTGGGCGGTGCGCTGGGAAATGTGGTGGACCGCTTGATCTATGGCTACGTCCTGGATTTCCTCAACAACTCGCTGCCGGGCTGGGCGAACCCCTTTGTCTACAATCTGGCGGACGTGTTTATCTTTGCCGGGGCGATTGGTTTGATCCTCTTTGCCGATGACAAGAAAACCGCCGCCAAAAAACGCAAGTGACATTGCCCGCCTGCCTGCGATATGAACAGGGCAACCGTTAGGAGACGACCCATGCGCCGCGCTGCTTTTGTTATCCTGATCCCGTTGGTCTTGGGGGCCTGCGCCAATCAAGGATTGCGTGATTTGCGCCATGATGGCGAAGGCCCGGATGAATTCATGATCCAGCCGTCCAAACCGCTGGAAGCGCCTGCAAGCTATAGCGAGCTGCCCACGCCCACGCCGGGCCAGGTCAACCTGACAGACCGTTCCGCTGTTGACGAAGGCATCACCGCCTTCGGCGGCCGCCCCTCTGCCATTGATGGCGGCATCCCCGCCAGTGACGGCGCGTTGGTGCGCCATGCCAGCCGGTTGGGCGTTTCCGCCAACATCCGCGAAGACCTGGCCGAAGCGGATGCAAAGTTCCGCAAGCGCAAACAACGCTTTACCCAGTACCGCATCGTTCCTGTGGACCGCTACAATCAAGCCTACCGCCGCGAATCCTTGGATGCCTACGCCGAAGCGGCGCGGTGGCGCGGGGCAGGGGCACGCACGCCGTCTTCCCCACCGGTCGAATAACCACCTTACAAATTTGTCATTTGCCTTGAATGTGCCCTCCGGGCGCGTACCTCTGTGACATGTGACCCCTTTACAAAGGACAGCTCATGTTCAAACAGCGGATCTTTGCGGCGTTTTCAGCGGCTTTGCTGACCCCCTGGCGGCCTTCGCCAGCCCGGATGAGGCCGTGACCCATTTCACCTTGGACAACGGGATGGAGGTTGTCGTTGTCGAAGATCACCGCGCCCCTGCCGTCCAACAGATGGTCTGGTATCGCGCTGGCTCCGCAGATGAACCGGCAGGCGCATCCGGGATTGCGCATTTTCTGGAACACCTCTTGTTCAAGGGTACAGAAACCATGGAAGCGGGCGAATTTTCCGCCGTGGTTGCGGCGAACGGGGGCGGGACAACGCTTTTACCAGCTATGACTACACCGCCTATTTCCAGCGCGTCGCCGTGGACCGGCTTGAACTGATGATGCAGATGGAATCCGACCGGATGCAAAACATCCGCCTGACCGAAGAAGATATTCGTACAGAGCGCGATGTGATCATCGAAGAGCGCAACCAGCGCACAGAGAACAACCCAGGTGCGTTGTTCAACGAACAGCTCAGCGCCGCGCAATACCTCAACCACCGCTACGGCGTGCCCATCATCGGCTGGATGCATGAGATGCAGACGCTGGATATGGATGATGCGATGGCGTTCTATGATCGCTTTTACAGCCCCAACAACGCAATCCTTGTGGTGTCGGGCGATGTTGAACCTGAAGAGGTGCGCCGGCTGGCCGACACATACTATGGCGTCATCCCCGCCAATCCTGATTTGCAGCCCCGTGCCCGCCCACAGGAACCACCGCAAACCGCCGAACGGCGGCTGACATTCCGCGATGCGCGTGTGGCACAACCCTATGTCGCCCGGTCCTATCAGGCGCAGGAACGTGATCCCGGCGCGCAGGAAACCGCCGCCGCGCTGACGATGCTGGCCGAAATTCTGGGCGGCGGCACCACTTCCTATCTGGCCGATAAACTTCAGTTCGAAGATCAGATTGCCACCTACACCGGGGCCTTCTACCGTGGGGGCACGCTGGATGACACGACCTTTGACATCGTCGTGCTGCCCGCCGAAGGCATCAGCCTGCAAGCAGCAGAAGAGGCGATGGATGCCGCACTCGCGTCGTTTCTGGAAAGTGAGATTGACCCCAAACAGCTGGACCGGATCAAACGCCAGATTCGCGCTGATCAGATCTATGCCCGCGATGATGCGGAACGCGTCGCCAGCCGCTATGGCCAGGCGCTTGCCATCGGGCTGAGCATCGAAGACGTGCAGGCCTGGCCTGAGGTGCTGCAGGCGGTCACCGCAGATGACATCAAAGAGGCCGCCCGCGATGTTTTGGACCGCCGCCGGTCTGTCACCGGCTGGCTTATGAAAGAGGAAGTGACCCAATGAAAGTGATCTACGCCTTTGCGCTGACCCTTCTGGCCAGCTTTCCCGCCCGCGCTGATGTGGACATTCAACAGGTCACCTCCCCCGGCGGGCTGACTGCCTGGCTGGTCGAAGAACCCTCCATCCCCTTTGCCGTACTTGAAATCCGCTTTCGCGGCGGCGCCTCGCTGGATGCACCTGACAAACGTGGGGCCATCAACCTGATGACGGGCCTGCTGGAAGAAGGTGCTGGCGACATGGACGCGCGCGATTTTGCCCGCGCGCAAGAGGAACTCGCCACCAGCCTTGGCTTTGATGTCTCACGCGACTCGTTGTCTGTGTCTGCGCGTTTCCTAACTGAGTACCGCGATGCTTCGCTTGCGCTGCTGAAAACGGCCCTAACCCAGCCGCGCTTTGATCAGGAGGCGATTGAACGTGTGCGTGGCCAGGTCCAATCCATCATTCAGTCTGACCTGAAAGATCCAAACGACATCGCCCGGGCCAAGTTTGGCGAAATCGCTTTTGGCGATCACCCCTATGCCCATCCGGTAAACGGCACGCTTGAAAGTGTTGCCGCCCTCACCCGCGATGATCTGCTGGCCGCCCACCAGTCTGTGCTGGCGCGGGACCGTCTTTATATCGGGGCGGTTGGTGACATCACCGCAGCAGAGCTTGGTCCGATCCTGGATGATCTCCTAGGCGATCTGCCCGCCACCGGCGCGCCGATGCCGCCCCGTGCGGATGTGGCCATCCCCCCCGGCGTGACCGTGGTGGATTACGAAACCCCGCAATCTGTGGCGATCTTTGGCCAGTCCGGGATCAAGCAGAGCGACCCAGACTTTTTCGCGGCCCTCATCCTCAACCAGGTGATCGGCGCAGGCGGGTTTGAAAGCCGCCTGATGACAGAGGTGCGCGAAAAGCGCGGCCTGACCTATGGCGTCTATTCCTATCTGTCCAGCCGGGACCTTGCTGAGGTCTATATGGGCTCTGTTAGTTCAGCCAATGACCGGATCGCTGAGGCGGTCGAGGTGATCCGCGATGAATGGCGCAAAGCCGCAACTGACGGCATCACCGAAGAAGAGATGCAGGCAGCCAAGACCTACATCACCGGTGCCTACCCGCTGCGCTTTGATGGCAACGGCCCAATTGCCAATATCCTTGTGGGCATGCAGATGCTGGGCTTGCCGATTGATTACATCGCCACCCGCAATGACAAGGTTGATGCCGTTGACATGGAAGATATCCGCCGCGTGGCCACAAACCTGCTGGAGCCTGAGAACCTGCATTTCGTTGTCGTGGGCCAGCCCGAAGGGTTGGAAAGCACGGTGGGCGAATAAATCCCTACTTAACTGTTAACGATACAGTCACTGCGTTGATTCCACGATAGAAAGCGCGCCTGTCCCCGCGGGGACAGCGCAAACCCTTTAAAGGGTTTGCCCCGATCTCTTTGTAAGAGATCGCAGCGGCATTTTTCAAAATGCCGACCTACTCTCCGTAAGGCACCCAGACGTTTTTAACCTCTGTGGCGGCTTGCAAGAACGCGTGTCCCTCACCCTCGGTCCCCAGCCAATCCCGCGCCATACCATTGTTGACCCAGGTCCGCTTGAGGTTCCCGGCTGAGGCTTTCTCAACCACCCCGCTAAGCGCCGCCGCCCCAAAGGACCACACCGCATCCACATCCAGATGCCGCGCCAGTGGCTCTGCCACATCTGCCTGCGCCCCAGTGAGGATGTTGACAACACCGCCTGGCACATCCGACGTCTCAAGCACCTGCACAAAATCCGTAGCGGCCAGAGGGAACGGTTCCGATGCCGACAGGATCACCCGGTTGCCCATCGCAATGGCCGGTGCCATGCAAGAGATCAGCCCCAAAAGCGGTGCCTCCGCCGGACAAAGCGCCCCAATCACGCCCACCGGTTCCTTCATGGCAATCGCCACACCCCGGATCGGTACGCCGTGCACCTGGCCGTCATATTTGTCCGCCCAGGCCGCATAGGTGAACAGCCGTTGGACAGAGGCCTCTACCTCAGCCGCCCCCGACTTGCCGCCCTGCATAGCATCCAACCGCGCGGCAAATTCCCCCGCCCGCGCCTGCAAATTCTCAGCGATATAATAAAGGATCTGGGCGCGCAGATGCCCGGTGGTCTTGGACCATCCCTTGGCCGCATGCGCCGCCTCCACTGCGTTGCGCAGATCCTTGCGGTTGGCCAGGCTCACATGCCCCAACAGCTTGCCCGCTTTGCCCCAAACAGGCGCGGAATACCCGCCATCAGGCCGCGCCTGCTTGCCCCCGATATAAAGCTTTGCAGTCCGGTCCACCCCGTCCACTGGTCCGCCATCGCCCGCCATCGGAGCCACGTCCTTCAGCGGCTTCGCCGTCCCCTTGGATTTGGTATAACCCGCCAGCCCTTCCCAACCGCCTTCGCGGCCAAATCCGCTTTCGCGCACACCGCCAAAGCCTGCCGCTGCATCCATCATGTTGGTGCCGTTGACCCAAACAATGCCCGCCGCCAATTTCGGCGCGATGTCGAGCGCGAGGTTCACGTTCTCTGACCAAACCGTCGCCGCCAGCCCGTAGCGGGTGTTGTTGGCCAGCGCCACCGCCTCGGCAGGGGTGCGGAAGGTGGTAGACACCACAACAGGGCCAAAAATCTCTTCCTGCATCAAGGCATCGGCGGGGTTCAGGCCCGTGATCAACGTGGGCGGATAAAAACAGCCCCCCTCCGGCACTGCCCCCGCTGCCACATGTGTCTGCCCCGCCGTGTTCGCGGCCACCATGGCAGAGACGGTCTGCAACTGCACCGGGTCCACCAACGTGCCCACATCAATGCTCTTGTCCAAGGGCGCGCCAATACGCAGCTTGTCCATCCGCGCCCGAAGCTTGGCATAAAACAGATCGGCCACAGGCTCATGCACCAACAGCCGCGATCCGGCACAGCAAACCTGGCCCTGATTGAACCAAATCGCATCCACCAATCCTTCTACGGCGGAATCGAGATCGGCGTCATCAAAGACGATGTAGGGCGATTTGCCCCCCAGCTCCAAGGTCAGCGCCTTGCCGGAACCCGCTGTCGCCTCCCGAATTCTGCGCCCCACTTCGGTGGAGCCGGTAAAGGCGATCTTGTCCACGTCTGCCGCCACAATCATCTCACCCACCGCACCGTCGCCGGTGACAATGTTGACGACACCCTTGGGCACACCAGCCTGGCCGCAAATATCCGCAAACAGCAGGGCCGTCAGCGACGTATATTCCGCAGGCTTCAACACCACCGTGTTGCCCATCGCCAGCGCCGGTGCGACCTTCCAGGCCAGCATCAACAGCGGGAAGTTCCAAGGAATGATCTGCCCGCAAACGCCGATGGCCTCTGCATCCGGCAGCTCCGCTGCCATCAGCTGCGCCATGCCCGCGTGGTAATAAAAATGCCGCTGCGCTAACGGCACATCAATGTCGCGCGCCTCCCGAATGGGCTTGCCGTTGTCCAAGACCTCAAGCACCGCGAACAGCCGCGCATGTTTCTGCAACAGCCGCGCCAGCGCATAAAGCACCTTCGCCCGGCCATGCCCGCCCAGCTTTTCCCACCCCGGCTGCGCCTTGCGTGCGGCCTTTACCGCCGCATCCACATCCGCCGGGCTGGCCTGGCTCAACGTGGCCAGCACCTCACCGGTGGCGGGGTTTTTGCTGTCAAACCCATCGCCCGCCGGGGTAAAACGCCCGTCAATGAAATGCCCAAACCGGCTGCCCTGATCGACCAACCACGCCAGCGCTTCGGCGGCAGATTCCGGCGCTTGCCCATAGTCCATCGTTTCCATGATATCCGCGACGCTCATGGCTTCATCTTTCTTATAAAACTTACTTCCGACACCAGCCAAACCCGCTTAGTTCGCTGCATGGCGATACCCCGCAGAATAAGACCCGGTGACGTAATGCTCCAACTGGCGCTCGATGTCGCCCAACAGCGATGACGCGCCAAAGCGGAAGAGGTCGGGTTGCAACCAACGGTCCCCCAGCTCTTCTTTCATCAACGCCAGATAGACCAGCGCATCCTTGGCCTTTGATATCCCGCCCGCGGGTTTGTACCCCACCCGAAACCCCGTGCGATCATAATAATCCCGGATGGCCCGGATCATCACCAGGCTGACGGGCAGGGTAGCGTTCACGCTTTCCTTGCCTGTCGATGTCTTGATGAAATCGGCCCCCGCCATCATGCACACCAAGGACGCGCGCGCCACATTGCGCAGCGAACCCAACTCACCCGTGGCCAGGATGGCTTTGACATGGGCGTCGCCGCACGCCGCGCGCATCTGAGCCATCTCATCATAAAGCGCCTGCCAATTGCCCGACAGCACATGACGGCGTGAAATGACAATGTCGATCTCAGCGGCCCCCGCTGCCACGCTCATCTCAATCTCGCGCAGCCGCAGCTCAAAGGGGGACAGCCCAGCCGGAAACCCGGTGGAGACAGCGGCCACAGGAATGCCCGTGCCCTGCAACGCCGCAACAGCAGCTGGGATCATCTCGTGATAGACACAGACCGCGCCGGTGCTGATCCCTGCAACCCCCATCGCATCCAGCAACGGCTGGGCCACAGGCTGGCGGGCCTTGGCACAGAGCCGTTCGACCCGGCGTGCCGTGTCATCGCCAGACAAGGTGGTCAGATCAATGCAGCTCACCGCCTTCAACAGCCAAGCCGCCTGGTGCATCTTTTTAACCGACCGACGCGTTCCGATGGTCGCCGCGCGCCGTTCAATGGCCGAGGTATTGGCCTGCGCGCCCAGCACCCAATTCAGGTCCAGCGCCATCCCAGGGTTCCGAGGTTCGGTGACCTGCGGCAGGTGGTTTGAAGGGGCGGTTGCAGATGGTTGAGACGTCGCGGTGGCCATAGGCTTCTCCGATCCGGGCAGAGCAACCTAAGTGCCATGCGCCGCCCCACTTTGACAAGTCAATGCAACTTTTGAGAGCGGCGGGGATGTGCCGACTTTTGCCGCGCAGGCAGGCGCAGATGCGCTTTGGCAAAGTGGTTTGGTGAAACGCGGGTTCTCAAAAACAGGCAGGCAGGGACAATTCCCATTCAATTTTGAGGTGAAGGCCATGTTTTTTGACCTGTGATTCGTTTTTGCTTTGACCAGCGATCTCGTCCTCTGCCTATATGTAGAGCTACCGAAATCTGTGTGTACTGCCAATTTACGCACAAGATGAGGTATGACATCTGGGGGACGAAATGCATAGGTGGACCGCACAAGTTGCGACAGTCCTGCTCCTAGCAGCTACAACCAGTGGCGCGCAGGAATTGGTGACTGAAGCGAAGGCATCATTCATATTTAACGGTGAGCGGATCAAAATCAGCCGCGACAACCCGCAGGCAGCATCGCTGTCACAGCAATTCATTGATCGCACAAATCCTTGCGGCGCGGCCTGCGTGGCCCCAATGCAGGTGGCACCGGGCGTGTCGACATTTGGCGAATTAGAAGTCCTGTCGTTTCTCACCAACAAGGTTGCCGGAAACATCGGCCTGATGGTGGATGCCCGACTGCCCGAAGACCGCGCGGTGGGCTACATCCCCGGCACCGTCAGCCTGCCCTACAGCACGGTTGAGGCGGAAAACAGCTTTCGCGGGGAAATCCTGCGGGCCTTGGGCGCGCGCGAATTTGACGGGCTTTATAACTTCGCGGATGCCCGCGAATTGCTGATCTACGATGGCGGTCCCAGCAGCGATGACGCGGGGCGGCTGGTGCAAAACCTGCTGGCGGCGGGCTATCCTGCGGACAAGCTGTCGTATTACCGGGGCGGGATGCAGGTCTGGTCTGTTCTGGGCTTTAGCATGGACAGCGGTGCGTCATGAAACAGCCAGAAGGTACGGATCCCGTAAATCCAACGGTTACCTTTGATAACTACATCATCCCCGAAACCGTTCAGGAACAAGCGCCCGCACCGCAACGCACGGGCATCGTAATCAACCCCAGTGTGATCGCTGTGGCCGTGATTGGCCTGCTGACCTTTGTGTTGGGCGTGATGGCCACGCTGAAATTCACCGATGGCCCTGCGGCCCCGGTTGCCGTGGCCCCGCCGACAGAATTCACCGTGCAGGATCTGCAAGAAGCGGTAACGCGCCAGCAATCGCCGGATCTGCTGACGCCGTCTTTGGCAGAGCCGAATGTCGGCGCTGAATTGCAGGCTGCGGTGCTCAAAGGGCTGCAGCCCAAGCGCACCGTGGGCAAGCTGACCGATGAAGAAAGCGTGCAAAAAGCGATTGAGGCGCAGGCCATCGTGAACCGCAACAAGATGCGGATGCTGCGCGAAGGTGTCATGGCAGGCATTTACTCGGTCAAGGCAGAGGTCAGCGATGGACGCAAGCGGTTGGTCCTGCGCACGGTCAATGCGCCGCTGACGCAGGATGCGATGGCGAACCTTCTCAAAGCAGCGGCTGAACGCGGCGAGATTGAGGTGCCAGCCTCTCTGAGCACCGCAAACGGTCAGATTGACCTTGATACGTTGCTTTTTAACCTGATCCAGACCTCTTTGTCAGAGGATGGCACGGCAGAGGGGGCCGAAGCTGCGCGCGAAATGAGCCGCCGCGCCTTTGCCGCCTCAGAGGCCCGCACCCGTGAGGTAAAGGGCGAACGCGTCTATCTGGTGCAGCCCGGCGACAGCCTGGCCTACATCTCACTTCAGTTTTACGGCAAGCCGACCGCATACAAGAAGATTTTTGAGGCCAACCGGGACGTTCTGAGTTCGCCTGATCTGATACAGATTGGCCAGCGGCTAATAATTCCAGGATAATAATAAACACAGCTGCAGCAGCCTTTCTGACAGCGGGCCGCCATTGGGCGGCCCGTTGGCATTTTGGGCACCAAAGGATGGCCGTTTGCGCGGCATTTGCCCGATTTACCAACTGGCAGAATCGCGCATTCCCATGCTAGGTTTAGCGTTATGGCTACAGCGCACCCCAACATAAGCGAAAATCGCCCGGTTATCCGCCAACTTGATGAGGGCGCGATCAACCGCATTGCGGCAGGTGAGGTGGTCGAACGCCCCGCCTCTGCGGTGAAAGAGCTGGTGGAGAACGCCATTGATGCGGGGGCCACGCGGATCACCGTGGAATATGCCGATGGCGGCAAGACACTGATCCGGGTGCTGGATGACGGCTGTGGGATTGCCGCGCAGGATTTGCCCCTGGCGCTGAGCCGTCATGCGACCTCAAAGATTGATGGCACGGATCTGCTGAACATCCACACCTTTGGCTTCAGAGGCGAAGCGCTGCCCTCCCTTGGGGCGGTGGGCAGGCTGTCTATCCAAAGCCGGGTGCCAGGCGCGGACGGGGCCGAGATCACGGTCACAGGTGGGGCCATCGGCACTGTGCGGCCAGCGGCGCTGAACGGCGGCACGGTGGTGACCCTGCGCGATCTGTTTTTTGCCACGCCTGCGCGGCTGAAATTCCTGCGCACTGACCGCGCCGAAGCCCAAGCGATCACCGATGTGGTCAAACGGCTGGCGATGGCCGAACCCTTTATCGGGTTCACCCTGCGCGATGTGTCAGGCGATGGCGCGGGCCGCGATCTGTTTCGTGTGGGGCCTGAGCAAGGCGATCTTTTTGATGCGCTCCACGGCCGCCTGCGCGAGGTGTTGGGCCGCGAGTTTGCCGAAAACGCGTTGCCGATTGATGCCACCCGCGAAGGGCTGCACCTGACGGGCTTTGCCGCATTGCCCACCTATTCACGCGGCTCTGCGGTGGCGCAGTACCTTTTTGTGAACGGCAGACCCGTGCGGGACAAGCTGTTGGTAGGCGCGCTGCGTGGTGCCTATTTCGATTTTCTAAGCCGGGACCGGCATCCAGCCGCCGCACTGTTTCTGGATTGCGACCCGCAACTGGTGGACGTGAACGTGCATCCGGCCAAATCAGAGGTGCGGTTCCGGGATCCGGGCCTGGCGCGCGGGTTGATCGTTTCGGCTCTGCGCCATGCTTTGGCTGAGGCGGGGCATCGCGCCTCAACCACCGTGGCTGGTGCGACGCTGGGGGCGATGACGCCAGAGCCCACGGGCGCGCGGATCTACCAGATGGACCGCCCTTCATTGGGCGCGCGGCAGGCGGCCTTTGACGCACAAGCGCCCCAGCCTGGTTTTGCTGAAACCGCAGGCGTTTGGGGCCGGGTTGAGGGCACGCCGGATGAAGTGGTGGAGACCGCCGAGGCCCCCCAGAGTATCCCTTGGGCACCGCGCGCGGGCAGGTGCATGAGAACTACATCATTGCCCAGACCGCGACAGGTATGGTGATCGTCGATCAGCACGCTGCGCATGAGCGGTTGGTCTATGAAAAACTCAAAAACCAGATGGCGGAAAAGGGCGTGCCGGCCCAAGCGCTGTTGATCCCTGAGGTGGTTGAGCTGTCAGACGGCGATTGTGCGCGCCTGCTGGAGCTGGCAGAGGAACTGGGGCGGTTTGGCCTCGGGATTGAGGCCTTTGGCGGCGGCGCCATAGCCGTGCGCGAAACCCCTGCGATCCTCGGAGAGGTGAACGCGCGGGCGTTGGTTTTGGACATTCTGGATGAGTTGGCTGATCAAAATGACAGCCAGCTGCTTCAGGCCAAGATTGAGGCGATCCTCAGCCGCATGGCCTGCCACGGCTCCATCCGGTCGGGGCGCAGGATGCGGGCAGAAGAGATGAACGCGCTGTTGCGCGAAATGGAAGCGACGCCGCATTCGGGGCAATGCAACCATGGGCGGCCCACCTATGTGGAGCTGAAACTGAGTGATATTGAACGGCTGTTTGGACGGACATGATTGAGATTGCGGGCCAAACCTTTGCCTGGGGTGACCCTGTTGTTCTTGCCGCGCTGATCGGGGCCGGGGTGCTTTTGCTGATACTTGTGCTGCTGATCATGGCCGTGCGGGGCACGTCCCGGGCCGCTCAGATGGCCGCACCGCTGAGCCAACAGATGCAGGCATTAGGTGGGCATGTACAGCAATTGGGCGCACATCAGGCGCAATTGCAAGGCAGCTTGCAGATCGTGTCCGACACCCAAGCCACAGCGCAAACCCAGATGATCCAATCGATGGAGGCGCGGCTGTCCACGGTTCAGCAGCAGATGCAGGACCGGCTGGCCGATAATGCGGCGAAATCCGCGCGCTCGCTTGCAGAGATGCAAGAACGGATGAACCAGACGCTGCATGGCACATCCAAGCAAACCACAACCAGCCTGACGCAGCTGCAAGAGCGGCTGGCGGCGATTGACAAGGCGCAGGACAACATCACCAAACTGTCGGGGGATGTGCTGAGCCTGCAAGATATTCTGTCCAACAAACAGACCCGTGGCTCATTTGGGGAAATTCAGCTGCATGATATCGTCTCAAAGGCGCTGCCGCCGGACAGCTATGCGCTGCAAAGCACCCTGTCCAACGGCAAGCGGCCCGATTGCCTGGTGCATCTGCCCAACCCGCCCGGACCGATTGTGATCGACAGTAAGTTCCCGCTGGAGGCCTATGAGGCGCTGCGCGTGGCAGAAAGTGATCATGCGCTGAAAGAGGCGGTGCGGGCGATGAAAGTGGCAGTGAAAAAGCACATCGATGACATCGCGGAGCGCTATATCATCGAAGGTGAGACCGCGGACGGGGCGCTGATGTTTTTGCCGTCAGAGGCCGTATATGCAGAGCTGCATGCCAATTTTGGTGAGCTGACCCGCTATGGCTTTGAAAAGCGGGTCTGGATTGTGTCCCCCACCACCTGCATGGCCACGTTGAACACCATGCGCGCGATCCTCAAAGATGCGCGGATGCGTGAGCAGGCGGGGGCCATTCGCAAAGAGCTGGGCCTTTTGCATGCAGATGTGGAACGGATGGTGACGCGGGTGGGCAAGCTTGACACGCATTTCAACCAGGCGCGCAAGGATGTGGATGACATCCTGATCTCGGCTGAGAAATCCGCCAAACGGGCGGGGCGGTTGCACAACTTTGATTTTGAAGATGCGGTCGCCGATCCGGTGCAAAGCACGGTGGTTCCCTTGACCAAGCCCGAAGGGTGAGGGGAGAGAGTCCCTTATAAGGGGCTCTGCCCCGACGGCCCGAAGGGCCGCCTCCCCGGAGGTGTAGTTGGAAAGATGAAGGGCCGGGCCGTGGGCGGTGGCTGGTGCTAAATCCGGGCGAGTTTTTGCGCGATGCGGGGCACGATGCCTTTGAATTTCAGCGGCGCGTCCGTGACGATAAGACAGACGCAGTCCTGACCGGGTTCGGCCACCGGGGTGTGATTGACATCGCCGTCGGCGATTTCCACATCGCCGCGGGCGAAACGGCCGTCATCATCGGCATAGGCCCCCTGCAGGACCAGCGTCATTTCGGTGCCCTTGTGGCTGTGCGCTGGCATCGCTTCGCCTGCGGGGATCAGCAAGAGCCGCGCTGTGCCTTCGCGCGCGGCCACCAGGACCGCCTGTTTCACGCCCATGCCGATGTTGCGCCAGACCACGGCATCCACATCCCCGCCGACATAGCTGCGTAAGGGGGCCGGGAAGGTGCCGGGGATGAAAGGCGCGCGCGGGGCGGGCGGCAGATCGTCCAACTGGGCCAGCACCGCATCAAGGCTGCCTGCGGACATGTCCTGGGCGGGGGTGTCTTCCATGACTGCGCCGCCCAGGCTGTCATAGCTTTCGACCACCGCACGGCAGTCATCGCAGAGCGAGATATGAGCCGCGACGATCAGGTTGAACGCCTCTGGCAGGGAGCCTGCGGCATAGGCCAGCAGGGTGTCATCTTGGAAATGATGTGTAATCGTCATGGCACTTTATGTCATATGCAGGCGCAGGCGTTCCAGCGCCAGGCGAATACGGGATTTGATCGTGCCCAAGGGCAGACCGGTGAGGGCGGCAATCTCAGATTGGGTCAGATCGCCGAAGTAGGCTTTTTCGATCAAATCGCGCTGGGCGTCAGGGAGACATTTCAGCGCAGTGGCCAATTGCGCCTGATCCTGCTGCATCGCGATCACATCGGCCTGATCGGGCTCAGGCTCTGGGCCCCAAGGCAGCTCTTCTGGGTCGGGTCGGTTCTGGCGGCGCAGCATGTCGATGCGGCGGTTGCGGGCGATGGTGAAAATCCAGGTGGCCACCGAGGCGCGGGTGGGATCAAACATATCGGCCTTGCGCCACAGGGTGGTCATCACGTCCTGGGCGCATTCCTCAGCCAAGGTGGCATCGGCACCGGATTTCATCAGAAAGCCTTTGATGCGCGGGGCGAAGTGCGAAAAGAGGGCGGCAAAGGCTTCTTTGTCTTTGCTGTCGCGCACCCGGCGCATCAAGCTGACCCATTGCGCATCCGCACTTGCTGTAGCTTGTGCCGCTTGGGTGCGGCTCTCCATCGCGATGTTCAACACCATGCCCTCCGGGCCGCGCGCAGATTGGCGTGGCTGCATTTGTGGTTCTGACGATGGGCGGTGAAGTAGCATGAAAGGATTACGCGACAAGCAGCACTTTGGATCAGGTAGGAGCAAAAGTTTTTTTAATCTGGCCCTAAGGTTGGCGCGTATTACATCCACCCCCAAGAGTAAGACACAGGAAGACCCCATGCCTTTTGAAACACCCCACAACGCCCCGATATCTGATGCGGGACGGCGCAGAGTTGCCGTCATTGGCGCGGGCATCTCTGGAATGGGGGCCGCACATCGACTGGCGGATACCCATGCGGTGACCTTGTTTGAAGCAGGCCACCGGTTGGGGGGACATGCGCGCACGATTGTGGCGGGCAAGCATGGCGATCAACCGGTCGATACCGGGTTCATCGTGTTCAACTATGCCAACTACCCGCATCTGGCCGCGCTTTTTGCGGAATTGGACGTGCCGGTGGTGAAATCCAACATGAGCTTTGGGGCCTCCATTGACGGGGGGCGTTTGGAATATGCGCTGCACGGGGCGGATGCGTTTTTTGCGCAGCGCAAGAATGCGTTGAACCCCCGGTTTGTGCGGATGCTGCGGGACATTTTCCACTTTAACAAAAACGCGCTGCGCCTGGCCAAGGGCACGGACATGACGATCGGGGATTTCCTGAAACGTCTCGGCACCGGACGCTATTTTCGGGATTATTATCTGTCGCCGCTGTCTGGGGCGATCTGGTCAACGCCAACCGAAAAGATCATGGATTTCCCAGCCCATGCGATGATGAGCTTTTTTGAAAACCATGCCCTGCTGAACTATACCGGCCAGCATCAGTGGTACACCGTCAAGGGCGGCTCGCAGGCCTATGTCAGCCGCCTGGAGGCGGCGATGCTGGGCAAGGGCGTAGATGTGCGGCTGAACGCGGCGGTGCAGGGCGTGCGGCGCACGGGCCTGGGGGTTGAGGTTAAGGCCTGGAGCGGGGAGTGGGAATTCTTTGATGAGGTGGTCTTTGCCACCCATTCAGACGATTCACTGGCGATGCTGACAGATGCGGATGCGGCTGAGAAAAAGGCGCTGGGCGCGATCAAGTATCAGCCCAATGACATCACCTTGCATGCAGACACCGCGATCATGCCCAAGCGGCGTAAGACCTGGGCCTCATGGGTCTATACCGAAGACCGCAATGCGCAGAATGACCGGATTGATCTGACCTATTGGATGAACTCGCTGCAGCCCATTCCGATGGATGATCTGCATTTTGTGACGCTCAACACCAAACGGACAATCCGCGAAGAGCTGATCTATGATCAGGTGACCCTGCGCCATCCGGTCTATGATCTGGCGGCGCTGGCGGCCCAGAAAGAGGTGGCCGCCTATAACGGGACGCGCAACACCTGGTTCTGCGGCGCGTGGATGCGGCATGGGTTCCATGAGGATGGGCTGGCCAGCGCGATGACGGTGGTGGATGCCATCCAGGGCGCGCCCGCGATGCCCATCGCTGCTGAGTGATGCAAACCGTCGATCATATCGCTGGGCAGACCTTTCATGGACGCAAAGGTGCGGTGGAAAACGCCTTTCGCTACTCCATCGACTATGTGCTTTGTGATGCTGAGGCCCCGCTGAAAACCCCTTTTTGTTTGGGCGTAACCGGGCTGGGGTTACCGCCCTATTGGACAGCGACCACGGCGGTGCCCCGAAAAACGGGCGCGGCGCTGTTTGGGTGCGTGAGGTCTTGGGCGAATACGGATTGGATGGGGTTCAAACGATTGAGCTTTTGGCGCAGCCACGGGTGTTGGGCCATGTCTTTAACCCGGTCAGCTTTTGGCTGTGCCGGGATGCGCAGGGGGCGCTGATCGTCGTGATAGCCGAGGTGACGAACACCTATGGCGACCGGCATTGCTATCTTTGCCACCATGCGGATCTGCGGGCCATCACGCCTCAGGACCATCTGAGCGCGCAAAAGATCTTCCACGTCTCACCGTTTCAGAAAATCGAAGGGTCTTATACCTTTCGCTTTGACATCACAAAAGATCGGGTTGGCGTTTGGATTGACTATTCGGCAGGCAACGGCGGTTTGATCGCGACGCTGACCGGCAAACGCAAGCGGCTGAGCAATGCCAGCATCCTGCGTGCGATGGTGCGGCGGCCCCTGGGCGCGCGGCGGGTGTTGGCGCTGATCCACTGGCAGGCGCTCAAGCTGTGGTGGAAAGGGGCGGCCTTTCGCGCGCGGCCCGAGCCACCGACGCAAGAGGTGTCACGCTGATGGCACCGGGGGCACAGCGGCTCCCGGCTTATGCGCTGTTTGCGGCACTGCTTTCGGCGGCGGGGCTGCCGATCTATATTCACGCGCCAAAGTTCTATGTGGATGAATACGCAGTTTCGCTGGCGGCTTTGGGCACCGTGCTCTTTGGCTTGCGACTGCTGGATGTGGTGCAAGATCCGTTGCTTGGCCGGTTGTCGGAAAAACTGCGCGACCGGCGCGGTGTTGCTGTGGCTTTGGGTGCTGCTGTCATGGCGGTTGCGATGGTGGGGCTTTTTGCGGTCACGCCGCCTGTTAGCCCGCTGCTGTGGTTTGGCCTGATGCTGACCCTGGTGTTTTCCGCCTTTAGCTTTCTGACCATCTGCTTTTACGCCCAAGGGGTGGCCAAAGCGGCCGGTCTGGCCGGATCGGGCCACCTGGCTTTGGCGCGCTGGCGTGAAACGGGCGCGCTTTTGGGGGTCTGCGTGGCCTCTGTGGCCCCGGCGGTGTTGGGCGCTGTGATGGGCGCGCCTTTTGCTGGATTTGCAGTGGGTTTTGCAGTGCTGGCCTTCGCTGCGGTGCTTGCCATGCGGCCTGAGTGGCGCGATGCCGGTCTGCCGCCCAGCACCGGGTTCGGCACGGTTCTGGGCGATCCATTGGCGCGCCGTTTGCTGCTGATCGCTTTGGTCAACGCGGCCCCCGTCGCGGTCAGTTCCACCTTGTTCCTGTTCTATGTTGAAATTGCCTTGCAGGCCCCGGGCTGGGAAGGGCCGCTGTTGCTGTTGTTCTTCCTCTCTGCCGCAGCCGCTGCACCATTCTGGGGCATGCTGGCCGAGCGGTTTGGCAGCAAACCGGTGCTGTTGTCAGCGATGGCGTTGGGCATCGCGGCCTTTGGCGGCGCGCTGTTTTTGGGGCCGGGGGATGCGGTGCTTTTTGCGGTGGTCTGCCTTGCCTCGGGCGCGGTTCTTGGCGCTGATCTCACGCTTTTGCCTGCGCTTTTTGCCAGCCGGATGGCAAAAATTTCACCTTCTGCCGCCGAAGGCTTCGGTTTGTGGTCATTTGTCTCCAAGTTCACATTGGCTTTGGCGGCGGTTGCCCTACTTCCAATGCTTGAACGCGCCGGTTTGCAGACCGGCGCAGACACCAATCCAGAAGGCGCTGTGCGTCTGCTGGTCATTCTTTATGCAGGGGTGCCTTGCGTGCTCAAGCTGATCTCAATTGCGCTGCTTGCCAGCACCAAGGGCCTAGAGGAGGCATAATGGACGAGCTCTTTTTTGTGCTACTCGGCGTGCTGATAACGCTTGGCGCTGTGGTTTTGCGCCGCCGTTATGCAGCGTTCTACGGCCAGACGCCTGAGGATTACGAAGACGGATTTCCTGTCATCGACATTAAGTCCCATCTGAATGGCAAGATGATCTGCGAAGGCGTGATCTATGGCCCGATGGGCCGCGTCACCAGCACCTTTGCGGCGGATTTCAACATCTCCTGGACCGAAAACAGTGGCGTGATGGATGAGGTGTTTCGCTATAACGATGGCTCCACGCAGGTGCGGCAGTGGCGGCTGACCCTGAAAAGCGGCGGCGCGTTTGAAATGCGCGCCGATGATGTGCCCGGTCTGGGGCACGGGGCGGTCAGTGGCGGTGCGGTGCAGATGCGGTATCCGATCCAGCTGCCAGAGGCGTCGGGCGGGCATGTATTGTCCTGTGTGGACTGGATGTACCTTACCCCCGATGGGACGATCATGAACCGCAGCCAGTTCCGCAAATTCGGCATCAAGGTGGCTGAGCTGGATCGCCACCATCAGGCCCGTCACCGCATCATGAAAACCTGGGCAGGTAAAAGATATTGGCTGATCGGGGCCAGTGACGGCCTGGGCGCGGCCCTGGCTGATAAGCTGAGCCGCGCGGGTGCCGAAGTGATCGTCTCTGCCCGGTCAGAGGACAAGCTGCGGGCCGTGGTGGACGCCCTGCCGGGCAAGGCCAGCTACCAGACCATTGACGTCTCCGACAACGACAGCGTCAAGGCCGCCGCCCAGGCGGTGGGCGAGGTGGACGGTATGGTGTTTCTTGCCGGGGTCTATTGGCCCTTTGGGGCGAAAGACTGGGATGCGGATCAGGCCAATATGATGGCCGACATCAACTTTACCGGCATGATGCGCACTCTGGGCCAGGTGGTGCCTGCGATGGTGGCGCGGGATGCGGGGCACATCGTCATCACCTCATCGCTCACCGGGTTTCGCGGGCTGCCCGGCTCCATCGGCTATACCGCGTCCAAGGCGGGCACGATGTCACTGGCTGAATGCATGTATGCTGATCTGCGCAAAACCGGTGTGCAGGTTCAGGTGGTCAATCCGGGCTTTATCCGCACGCAGCTGACCGACAAGAACGACTTTGCCATGCCCTTCATCATGGAACCTGAGGCAGCAGCCCAGGTGATGTTTGAGCATATGAACACCGACAAGTTCAAAAAGAGCTTTCCTTTTGCCTTCTCGATGGTGTTCCGGCTCAGCCAGTTTTTGCCCGACTGGCTGTATTACCGGATCTTTAGCTAAGGACGGCACCCTGCGGTGCCGCCCCTGCGGGGGCTGGCTACAGAATCCCCTTGGCAATGACGGTCTGAACACTGTCGCGGGCGCGCATACGGTCCAGAAATGCAGTGATCTTGGGGTAATTGGCCACGGTGACGCCGTCCCCTTCCAACCAATTGCAGACGACGAACAGATAGGGATCCGCCAGGCTAAAGCTGTCGCCCAGAACAAAGTCGCCGCGCAGGCAGTCTGTTTCAACAAATGCGGCGCAGGCTGACATGGTTTCAGGCACTTTGGCGGCCATGTCTTCAAGGCTGGATTGCGCATTGGCCCACCGGGTGCCGCGCATCTTATGCGCATGAGCGACATGCATGGTTGAGGCGAGGTAATACATCACCGACCGCATGTGCGCGGCCTCCTCCGGCTTGGCCGGGATCAACCCCGCCTGCGGGGCCAGGGCGGCTATGTAATCCAAAAGCGCCCCCGCTTCGGTCAAAACGCTGCCATCCTCAAGCACCAGGGCAGGCACGCGGCCCTTGGGGTTCAGCTTTAGGTATTCCGGCTTGGTCTGCTCGCCCCCTGCGAAATTAACCGCGACGGGTTCATAGGCCAGCCCGGCCTCTTCCAGCGTGATCGCGGGCACGACGGCGACTGTGCCTTTGCTGTAGTAGAGTTTCATCGTCTTATCCCCTTTAGATATGGGTCAGCGCATGCCGCCGATCGGTACGATCAAGATGCGGAACGGCGTTGAACAGAACGGGCGACAGATGGCCGCCCACTGGAAACAGACGGTGCATCGAGGTCTGCAAGATCGCTATGGCCAGACGGGCCTGGGCCGGTATGTCCAGATGCAGGGCCTGCGCCATCGCCATCGCGATTACCCCGCCTGAGGTCACAACCAATGCCGGGCCATCCCCGGCAAGGATGTCTGACAACGCATCTGAGATCCGCGTATGAAAAGCCTCCCAGGTTTCGGGCGCGCCTTCGATTTTGCCTTCCCGCCAGTGGGTAAACAGCACCGGACAATGGGTGCTGAACGCGCTTTGCTCAACGGGAAAGGGGATGCCGTGCTGTTCTTCCAGCAGGTTGGACATTGTGAAATATTCCAGCTCATTCAGCCGCGCGTCCCGCACAGGCTCCAACCCGGTGGCCATGCCTTGGGCGGTCTCAATATGCCGGTTCAGCGTGCCGGTAAAAAGCCGGTTGTGATAATCATTGCTGTCGCGCAGATGTGCGCCCAGCCATCCCGCCTGGCTGTGACCAAGTGGGCTAAGCCTGTCATAGCTCACTTCATCCTTCGCGGCTGAGTTCGCCTGACCGTGCCGGATAAGGGTAATATGGGACATGTTGCCTGCCTATGTTGCTCGGCCCAAGACATAGTTCAGGCATGAGTTGGGGGAAAGACGTCTCCTATCGGAAACGCGGCTTGGCGTAAAACCGGGGTGGGGTGTCGGGATTGGGACTCCTTCCTTGGCTTTGGAATCGCTATAAAATGCCGAGCCAGTAGGGAGTTTAGCCATGTCCGACAAGATCACATTCACGCTCGACGGAGACATCGTTGAGGCGGAGAAGGGTCTCACGATTTGGGAAGTGGCCAATGGCCGTGGTCTCAAAATTCCACATCTGTGTCACAAACCGGCTCCCGGGTATCGCCCTGACGGCAACTGCCGCGCCTGCATGGTTGAGATTGAGGGTGAGCGCACGCTGGCCGCTTCCTGCATCCGGGAACCTGCCGAAGGCATGGTGGTCACGACCAACAACGCCCGCGCCGAAAACGCCCGCAAGATGGTGGTTGAGCTGTTGATGGCGGATCAGCCAGAGCAAGACGTGGCGCATGACAAATCCAGCCACCTCTATGACATGGTTGAAATGAACGAAGTGACGGAAAGCCGGTTCCCCAAGCTGGAGAAAGACCGCATTCCCCTGCTGGACGACAGCCATGTCGCGATGAGCGTGAACCTGGATGCCTGTATTTCCTGCGGCCTGTGCGTGCGCGCCTGCCGCGAAGTGCAGGTGAACGACGTGATCGGCATGTCGGGCCGGGGCCACGACAGCTATCCCACCTTCGATATGGCCGACCCGATGGGCGACAGCACCTGTGTGGCCTGCGGCGAATGTGTACAGGCCTGCCCAACAGGCGCGCTGATGCCATCGACGATGGTCGACGAAAACCAGGTCGGTGACCTGGCGGATTACGATGAAGAAGTCCAAAGCGTCTGCGCCTTCTGCGGTGTGGGCTGCCAGATCTCGATCAAGGTCAAGGATGGCGCGGTCAAATACGTGGAAGGCATCAATGGCCCCGCCAATGAGGGACGTCTTTGTGTCAAAGGCCGCTTTGGCTATGACTACATTCACCACCCCCACCGCCTGACCAAACCGCTGATCCGGCGCGAGGATGCGCCCGCCAAGGGGCTGAACGTTGATCCCGAAAACTGGCAGACGCATTTCCGCGAAGCCAGCTGGGATGAGGCGCTGGATTTCGCTGCCAAGGGCCTGAAAGGCCGGGGGCGTGAGGTTGCGGGTTTCGGCTCTGCCAAATGCACCAACGAAGAAGCCTATCTGTTCCAGAAATTCATCCGCCAGGGCTTTGGCCATAACAACGTGGACCACTGCACGCGGCTGTGCCACGCCTCTTCGGTCTCCGCTTTGATTGAAAACGTGGGCTCGGGCGCTGTGACGGCGACCTTCAATGAGATTGAGAACGCCGATGTAGCGATCATCATCGGGGCCAACCCGCTGGAAAACCACCCCGTGGCGGCGACCTATTTCAAACAATTCACCAAGCGCGGCGGCAAGCTGATTGTGATGGACCCCCGCAACCAGGGGCTCAAGCGCTTTGCCACCCATATGCTGCAGTTCAAGCCGGGCGCGGATGTGTCGATGCTGAACGCGATCATGCATGTGATCGTGGAAGAGGAACTCTATGACCAGCAATACATCGAAGGCTACACCGAAAACTGGGAAGCTGAAAAAGCGCACCTGGCCCAGTTCCCGCCAGAGAAGATGGAAGCGCTTTGCGGCATTCCCGCGGAAACGCTGCGCGCTGTGGCCCGTGATTTTGCTACCGCCAAAGCGGGCATGATCTTTTGGGGCATGGGCGTCAGCCAGCACATCCACGGCACTGACAACTCGCGCTGCCTGATCTCTCTGGCGCTGATGTGTGGCCATGTGGGCCGCCCTGGCACCGGGCTGCACCCGCTGCGTGGTCAGAACAACGTGCAAGGCGCCTCTGACGCGGGCCTCATCCCGATGTTCCTGCCGGATTATCAGACCGTCACCGATGACGGCGTGCGCTCTGCCTTTACGGACGTCTGGCAGTCGGGTGATTTCAGCAATGAAAAGGGTCTGACCGTGACCGAGATTATGGACGCGGTCCATGACGATCAGATCAAGGCGATGTACGTCCTGGGCGAAAACCCCGCGATGTCCGACCCGGATGTGGAACACGCCCGCGATGCGCTGGCCAAGCTGGATCATCTGGTGGTCCAGGACATCTTCATCACTGAAACGGCCAACTACGCCGATGTGATCCTGCCGGCCTCTGCGCTTTATGAAAAAAGCGGCACGGTATCGAATACCAACCGCACGGTGCAGATGCTGCGCCCTGCCGTCACCCCGCCCGGTGAGGCACGTGAGGATTGGTGGATTGAGGTGGAGCTGGCCAAACGCTGTGGCCTGAACTGGGCCTACACCCATCCAAGCGAAGTCTTTGCTGAGATGGCGTTGAACATGCGCAGCCTGGACAACATCACCTGGGAGCGGTTGGAAAAAGGGGCGGTCACCTATCCGTCACTTTCCCCAGAAGACCCTGGTCAAAGCGTTGTGTTCGGCGATGCCTTCCCGCGTCCCGATGGCCGCGCGCGCTTTACCCCCGCCAGTGTGATCCCGCCAGATGATCTGCCGGATGCGGAATACCCGATGGTTCTGACAACGGGCCGCCAGCTGGAACACTGGCACACCGGCTCTATGACCCGCCGTGCCAGCGTGCTGGACGCGGTTGAGCCGGAGGCGAATTGTTCGCTGCACCCCTCAACGCTGCGCAAACTGGGCGTGGCCCCGGGCGAATATGTGCGTCTGACAACCAAACGTGGCTCCATCGACATCATGGCGCGCGAAGACCGCGCGGTGTCGCCTGACATGGTGTTCTTGCCCTTCGCCTTTGTTGAGGCGGCCGCGAACATTCTGACCAACCCGGCGATTGACCCTTATGGCAAGATCCCTGAGTTCAAGTTCAGCGCCGTCAAAGTGGAAGCCGCAGGTGCCGCACTCGCCGCAGAGTAGACCCGGACCCGGGCTTTTCGTTTCAGGCCCTGAAATCTGCGTGAAAACAAAAGGGCAAGCCGCCCGCATCCCGCCGCCCCCTGAGGGCGGCGGTTTGTTTTTAGGGGAAAATCCACTATTCGGAACTTAATTGACGATTTGTTCAGAAATTTTGTGCCAACCGTTGACCTTTGTGCTTTGAGCCGCGACCCTGTCTGTGTGAGAATCGTAAAAACGATCGACCTGCCGCTTAATGGCAGACATGGGAGGAATGACCTTGGCTATGCCAGAGACGCGCGCCGACGGACCGCAGTCCGTTCCGGCGCTACTACATCGTAACGCCACGAAATTTGCGCATGCGCCAGCTTACCGTGAAAAAGAATATGGCATCTGGCAAAGCTGGACCTGGTCTCAGACCCGCGATGAAGTAGAGGCGCTTGCGCTTGGGCTTCTCGATATGGGCCTGAACGAAGGCGATTTTGTCGCCATTATCGGCCGAAACCGGCCCACACTATACTGGGCCATGATGTCCGCACAGATGTGTGGTGCGGTGCCTGTGCCGCTTTATCAGGACGCCAACGCAGAAGAGATGGCCTATGTGCTGGGCCACTGTGGCGCGCGTTTTGTCATCGCGGGCGATCAAGAGCAGGTTGATAAAGTCATCGAAGTGCGCGAGCAGCTGCCGAACTTTGAGCAGATGATCTACCTCGATCCGCGCGGTTTGCGAAAATACGACCATGCCAGCCTCACACAATATAGCACCGTTCAAGAGAACGGGCGCGCCAAGCGGGACACGCTCAAGGCGGAACTGGACGCGCGTCAGGCCAAGCTGGATTATGACAGCACAGGCGTGATGCTTTATACCTCTGGCACCACCGGCAAACCCAAGGGCGTGGTGCTAAGCAACCGCAACATCATTGAGACGGCCAAATCCTCATCCGAATTTGACGATCTGAAGTCGACTGATGACATCCTGGCCTATCTGCCGATGGCCTGGGTGGGTGATTTTATCTTTTCCGTGGGCCAGGCGCTTTGGACTGGCTTTTGCACCAATTGCCCAGAAAGCGCGGACACGATGCACGTGGATTTGCGCGAAATCGGCCCGACCTATTACTTTGCGCCGCCCCGGGTTTTGAAACCCAGCTGACCAACGTCATGATCCGCATGGAGGATTCGGGCCGGTTCAAGAAACGTCTGTTTGACACCTTCATGGCCCATGCGCGCAAAGTCGGCCCCGCCATTTTGGACGGCGAAAACGTCAGCCTCTGGGACCGGATCAAATACAACATCGGTGAGCTTTGCGTCTACGGTCCTCTGAAAAACACGCTGGGCTTTTCCCGCGTGCGTGTGGGCTATACCGCGGGGGAGGCCATCGGCCCCGAGATCTTTGATTTCTACCGCTCGTTGGGCATCAATCTCAAACAGCTCTACGGCCAGACCGAGGCCACGGTGTTCATCACCGCGCAGCCTGATGGCGAAGTGCGCTCTGATACGGTCGGCGTGCCGTCCCCAGGTGTGGAGCTGAAGATCGCTGAAAACGGTGAGGTGTTCTACCGCTCACCGGGGGTGTTTGTGGAATACTACAAAAACCCCGAAAGCACCGCCGATACCAAAGATCCAGAAGGCTGGGTCGCCACCGGCGACGCGGGCTTTATCGAGGAAAACACCGGTCATTTGCGGATTATCGACCGTGCCAAGGACGTGGGCCAGATGGCCAGCGGATCACTGTTTGCGCCGAAGTATGTGGAGAATAAGCTCAAGTTTTTCCCCAACATTCTGGAAGCTGTGGTGTTCGGCAACGGCAGGGAAGAATGCACCGCCTTTATCAACATCGATCTGACCGCCGTGGGCAACTGGGCCGAGCGTAACAACATCGGCTACGCCTCTTACCAAGAGCTGGCGGGCCATCCCCAGGTGATGGACACGATCCAATCGCATGTTGAAGAGGTGAACGCCTCAGTCGCTGAGGACGCGATGTTGTCGGGCTGTCAGGTGCACCGCTTTGTTGTGCTGCACAAAGAGCTGGATGCAGACGACGGAGAGCTGACCCGCACGCGCAAAGTGCGCCGCCGGATCATCGAAGAGAAATACGACGACGTGATCGCAGCGCTCTATGACGGCTCAACCCAGGTCGCCACGGAAACCGAAGTGACCTATGAGGACGGCCGCAAAGGTGCGATCAGCGCAACCTTGGAAATCCGCGCGGCCAAGGTCATGCCGGTGCAGACAAACAAGCTGGCCGCGGAATGATGGGAGCGCGCTGGCTTGCGATTGCTCTGTGTTTGGGCGCGACGACCGTCGCTGCAAAAAACGATAGTGCCCAGATCGCTGAGGGCAAAAGCCTGATGCGTCATTGGTATGAGGCCATCCAGCGGTGTTATGACAGTGTGTCTCTGACACGGCCCTTTGATGCGCAGGGCTATACGCATGTCGGTGACGAGGTGGTTGACTACCAAGTAGCAGAAACGCGTCAGCGTTGGGCATCCGACAAACCGCATGTGGGTGTCACCTACCGGATCAGGGGCGGATCAAGCACGCCTGACGGGCTGTCACCGTCCTGCGAGGTTCAGACATTGGCGCAGTTTCAGTTTCTTGAAAACGCCGAAGCCCCGGACGAAGTTTTCTATTGGCGCTGGTGGCGGGCGAACGGGTTTGACGATCAAACCCAGCCCGAGGCGTGGCCGTTTGAAAGCAACAAACATATCACAACGCTCGCTAGAACCCTGCATGGCACGGCGGCTGGGTGTCCGATGTACATGAAATTTCAGTACCGGGCATGGGAGCAAAAGCCAGAGGCGTTTTTCACGATTTGGGAAACCTCCAAGGGCGGTTGCGACCTGCTGCCGCGCAGTGTTGAGGCGGATTTTGGCCGGGGGCCGATGCCCCAGATAGAAAAGTTTTTTGACATGGCAACAGGGGGTTAGGCGATATGCTGGACGATAGCAGCTATGTCACCGAGGACGGCCGGACCATCGGCGGCATCGTGATGGAGATGAAGAACATCACCCTGCGCTTTGGCGGGGTGGAAGCGATCAAGGACATCTCGTTTGACATCCGCGAGGGCGAGATCCGTGCGATTATCGGCCCCAATGGGGCGGGCAAGTCATCGATGCTGAATGTGATCTCAGGCTTCTATATCCCGCAGGAGGGTGAGGTGTGGTACAAAGGCACGCCGCGCCCGCAGATGAAGCCGTTTCAGGTGGCCCAACAGGGCATTGCGCGCACCTTTCAGAACATCGCTTTGTTTGAAGGCATGTCGGTGCTGGATAACGTCATGACGGGACGGTTGACCCAGATGAAGACGGGGCTTTTTTCGCAATCGCTCTGGCGGGGCAAGGCCGAGGCCGAGGAGATTGAGAACCGGGAAGTCGCTGAAAAGATTATCGATTTCCTGGAAATTCAAGCCATCCGCAAAACCCCGGTGGCGCGTTTGCCGTATGGTTTGAAAAAGCGGGTAGAGCTGGCACGTGCCCTGGCGGCGGAGCCTTCCATTTTGCTGCTGGATGAGCCGATGGCGGGGATGAACGTCGAGGAAAAAGAGGACATGAGCCGCTTTATCCTGGATGTGAACGATGAATTTGGCACCACGATTGCGTTGATTGAGCACGACATGGGCGTTGTCATGGATCTGTCCGACCGGGTGGTTGTGATGGATTACGGCAAAAAGATTGGCGACGGCACACCTGATGAGGTTCGCAACAACCAAGCGGTGATCGACGCCTATTTGGGGGTGGCACATGACTGATGGGCCGCAAGAGATGACCAAAGCGTTAAAAGTCACACAGCGTACACTGGCCGTGCACCGCGCGTGCACCGCCGTTGCCGCATCCAAGGAGATTTGAGCATGCCTGAACAGCTCCTTTTTACCATCGAAGTGATCCTGAACGGCCTGATGGCCGGGGTGCTTTATGCGCTGGTCGCATTAGGCTTTGTGCTGATCTACAAAGCCTCGGGCATCTTCAATTACGCCCAAGGCGTCATGGCGCTTTTTGCGGCGATGACTTTGGTGGGCATTCAAAACGGACAGGTGCCGTTTTCCCATTTGATCAACGCCATTTTGGGCACTGAGATCCACAAGTTTGGCTGGCATGTGCACAGCTTTGTCGCCATCGCGCTGACGGTGGTGGTGATGGTCATTCTGGCCTGGGCGGTGCAGCGGTTTGTGTTCCGCCATCTGGTGGGACAAGAGCCGATCATCCTGTTCATGGCGACCATTGGTCTGGCCTATTTCATGGAAGGCGTGGCCGACCTGATGTGGGGCTCTGAGCTGAAGACGTTGAATGTCTGCGCGTCTGAGGGCACCTGTCTGCCGCAGGGTTTGAACCTGTGGATTGATGAGACGACCTTCAACGCCTTTGGCTATGGGTTGTTCATCGACAACCTGGATATTGTCGCCGCGATTGTTGCCATCGTTCTGGTGGTGGGCCTGGTGATGTTTTCACAATACACCAAACAAGGCCGCGCGATGCGGGCGGTGGCCGATGACCACCAGGCCGCGCTGAGCGTCGGTGTCTCGCTCAACTTTATCTGGATCCTGGTTTGGTCCCTGGCGGGTTTTGTCGCCCTCGTGGCGGGCATCATGTGGGGGGCGAAATCAGGCGTGCAGTTTTCCCTGTCGCTGATCGCGCTGAAGGCATTGCCGGTGTTGATGCTGGGTGGCTTTACCTCAATCCCGGGGGCCATCGTCGGCGGGCTGATCATTGGTGTGGGTGAGAAGCTGTTCGAATTCCTGATCGGTGCCCCCTATCTGGGCGGCGCCACGGAGAACTGGTTTGCCTATATGCTGGCGCTCTTGTTCCTGGTGTTCCGGCCCCAGGGCCTCTTTGGGGAGAAGATCATTGAGAGGGTGTGACCGGGGGCTGCGCTGGGATGTGGCAGCGTGCCGGACCCCTCAAGCGGTGCCGTGCGGGGCAGAGCGCGGAAAGTTGTATTGGAAAGATGAAGCGGGGCTGAGATGAAAGCACTCCTGTTCAGCGTTGGGGTTGCCATGGCCGGTGCAGGGGCCGCGCAAGCGGCATGTTTGCCGATCGCAGAGCCCGCGCCGGTGCCCGCCATCGAGACGATGAAAGAGGCGTTGAGCCAGGGCGATGCGGCTGCGGCCTTTGAGGGGTTTGGCATTTCGCCTCAGGCCATGGACGAGTTGGTGGCAGACATCAGCAAAGCGATACCGGGCCCGGTTGAGGGCTGTGCCGCGATCAAGCGGTCGCGGCCCAGTGAGAACTTCGCAAGCGAGCTTTTTGTCATGCAGTCGCAAGGCACCTTCTATTTCTTTTCGGTGTCGGGGCTGGATTTGGACACGGGCTTTGTCATGCTGAATGTCCGGTACAGCACGGATTTCGATATCTTTCGGGCGCTGGTCTATTGACCGGGCAGTGGATGAACGAAGGCTTAGAGGGCGTCATGCGCGCCAACAGGGAGCACATCATCAGATGTGCTGAGGGAGACAAAGATGTTTTATCGTGAAGCTGGTGATTTCAGCACCACCTATGCGCAGGATCAGCAGACCTTTCCGATCCGGTTTGACCGGTATCGGTATTATGTCGTGCTGTTCATCGCCATTGTCATCGTGCCGCTGTTTATCAATGACTATTGGGCGAACTCCATTCTGCTGCCTTTCCTGATCTATTCCATTGCGGCGATTGGGTTGAATATCCTGACGGGCTATTGCGGTCAGGTGTCTTTGGGCACCGGCGGGTTCATGGCTGTGGGGGCCTATTCGTGTTATAAGTTCATGACCGGTGTCGACATCTGGTGGGGGGCGAGCTGGTCTTTCGATTGCCAGAGCTGAACATCTTTTTCGCCATCATCATGGGGGCGGTGACCACAGCTGTGGTGGGCGTTCTGTTTGGTCTGCCGTCGCTGCGGATCAAGGGGTTTTACCTGGCGGTTGCCACGCTGGCCGCGCAGTTCTTTCTGGTCTGGCTCTTTAACCGGATATCGTGGTTCTATAACTACTCCGCCTCTGGTCAGATCAACGCGCCTGAGCGGGATTTGTTTGGTGTGCTGATCACAGGCCCCAATACGGAGCCTTGGGCCACCTATCTTTTCTGTCTGTTCTTTACGATTGCCTGTGCGGTGATTGCGCGGAACCTGACGCGGGGCGCGCAGGGGCGCAAGTGGATGGCGATCCGCGATATGGACATTGCAGCTGAGATCATCGGGGTGAACCCGCTGCGGGCCAAGCTGACGGCCTTTGCGGTGTCGAGCTTTTTTGTAGGCCTGTCGGGTGCTTTGTTCTTTGCGGTCTATCTGGGTGCGGCTGAGGCGGGCGATTCATTTGGCATCCAGAAGTCGTTCATCGTGCTCTTTATGATCATCATCGGGGGCCTGGGCAGCATCTTTGGCTGTTTTGCCGGGGCGGCGTTTCTGGTGTTGTTGCCTGTGGCGCTGAAAGTGGTTGGCGTTGATATGCTGGGCTGGCCCACGGATATCGTGGCGCATGTGCAGCTGGTGATTGTCGGCCTGATGATCATCATGTTCTTGATCCTGGAGCCGCATGGGTTGGCGCAGCTGTGGCGTGTGGCCAAGGAAAAACTGAGATTGTGGCCCTTCCCGCACTGACGGGCGGCCATGAAAATAAGGTGGGGCCAAACCCCGCTCTGACAAAAGTCGGACAAATCCAAGGGAGGAAGATACCGATGAAAAAACTAGGAATTGCAACTTTTGCAGCCATTATGGCGGCTGCCCCCGTGATGGCGGACCTTGTGTTCCCATCCCTAAGCTACCGGACCGGCCCCTTTGCGGCGGGCGGTATTCCTTATGCGGATGGCTATGCCGATTACTTCACGCTGCTGAACGAACGTGACGGTGGCATTGGCGGTGAGGCCATTCGCCTGATCGAATGCGAAACGGCCTATAACACCGAAAAGGGTGTGGAATGCTACGAATCCACCAAGGGTGAAGGCGCGCTGCTGTATCAACCACTGTCCACCGGCATCACTTATCAGCTGATCCCCAAAGCGACAGCAGATGATATTCCAATCCACTCCATGGGCTATGGCCGGACATCAGCCAAGAACGGCAACGTCTTTAGCCACGTGTTCAACTATCCTGTGAACTACTGGGATGGTGCCTCTGCCGGTGTGAACCACTTCAAAGAGCAGGCAGGCGGATCGCTGGAAGGCAAAAAGATCACGCTGCTGCACTTCAACGGTGCCTACGGCAAAGAGCCGATCCCAACGCTGCAAGCGCTGTCTGAAAAGCATGGCTTTGAGCTGAACACCCTGGCGATTGACTTTCCGGGTCAGGAACAGAAATCCCAGTGGCTGCAGATCCGCCGCGACCGTCCAGACTATGTTCTGTTCTGGGGCTGGGGCGTGATGAACCAGGTGGCCGTGCAAGAAGCCGTGAACATCCGCTTCCCGATGGAGAACTTCATGGGCGTCTGGTGGTCTGGTGCTGAGATCGACGTGTTGCCAGCGGGCGAAGGCGCGACAGGCTACAAGGCGCTGGCGTTCCACAACGTGGGCACCGAATACCCGATCTTTGACGACATTCAGAAGTATGTTGTTGATGCGGGCAAAGCCGCAGGCGCGGGTGATCAGATTGGTACCGTTCTTTATAACCGTGGCCTTTACGCGGCATTCTTGGCGGCAGAAGCCGTGAAGAAAGCGCAAGAGATGACCGGTCAGAGTGATATCACCTCTGGTCAAATGCGCGATGCGATGGAAGCGTTGGAAGTCACCGCGGCGAATATGGACGCGGCAGGTTTGCCAAACTTTGGTCCTGAGTTTTCTGTGTCTTGCGAAAACCACGGTGGCCCTGGCCTTGTGGGTGTGGCGCAGTGGGATGGCTCGGCCAAGACCTGGACGCTGATCTCTGATTACGCGCCTTCCGACCAGGAAGTTGTGAATGCGCTGATTGAGGCGGACTCTGGTGCTTATGCCGCAGAGAACAACATCGAGCCACAGTGCTAAGATGAACCTGGCTGGCGGCGGGATGTCCCGCCGCCGGCACGCCAAGAGTTGAGGGAACGGCCAAGATGCTGGACAGCACAGAGACCCAACAAGCCACGATGCTAGAAGTCAGCAACATCGAGGTGATCTATAACCACGTGATCCTGGTGTTGAAGGGCGTGAGCCTGAAGGTGCCTCAGGGGGGCATCACCGCCTTGCTGGGCGGCAATGGCGCGGGCAAGACCACGACGCTCAAAGCGATCTCTGGTCTGCTGGCCAGTGAACGGGGCGAGGTGACAAAAGGCACGATCAAATACCGTGGCGAAGAGATTGCGCACGAAGATCCTGCGGATACCGTGAAACGGGGCGTGGTTCAGGTGATGGAAGGCCGTCACTGTTTTGAACATCTGACCGTTGAGGAAAACCTGCTGACCGGTGCCTATACCCGCACCGATGGGGCGGCGGCGATCCAAGCAGACCTTGAGATGGTCTATACCTATTTTCCGCGCCTCAAAGAGCGGCGCAAGAGCCAGGCGGGCTATACCTCGGGCGGAGAGCAACAGATGTGTGCGGTGGGTCGCGCGCTGATGTCCCGGCCTGAGACGATTTTGCTGGATGAGCCTTCCATGGGGCTGGCCCCGCAGCTGGTGGAGCAGATTTTTGAGATCGTGAAGACGATCAATGAGCGTGAAGGCGTGACCTTTTTGCTGGCAGAGCAGAACACCAATGTGGCGCTGCGCTTTGCCCACTACGGCTATATCCTGGAATCAGGTCGCGTGGTGATGGACGGCCCCGCCGCTGAGCTGCGGGAAAACCAGGACGTGAAGGAATTCTACCTTGGCATGTCGGATGAGGGGCGCAAATCCTTCCGCGATGTGCGCAGCTACCGCCGCCGCAAAAGGTGGCTGTCCTAACCTCACCGGCCCCACATACCTAAGACGAGAGACCCCATGCCCGAGACCTATTTTGACGATCTGGAAACCCGCAGCATGGACGCACGGCTGGCCGCGCAAACGGCTGCATTGAAAGAGCGTCTGGCTGGGATCACGGTCGCCTCTGAGGAATGGCAAGACGCAGCCGGTGCCGTGACAGGCCTGGACGATCTGCACAAGCTACCGGTGTTGCGCAAATCCGATCTGGTGCAATGGCAAAAGGCCAGCCCGCCTTTCGGCGGGATTGAGGTTAAAAACATCACCCATGTGTTCCAATCCCCAGGCCCGATTTATGAACCCGGTGGGGCGGGCCGCGATTGGTTCCGCATGGGGCGGTTCCTGAATGCCGCAGGGCTGGGGCGCGATGACATTGTGCAAAACTGCTTTGGCTATCACCTCACCCCGGCGGGGCATATGTTTGAAAGCGGCGCGCGCGCGGTGGGTGCCAAGGTGCTGCCCGCAGGGGTGGGCCAGACCGAGCTGCAAGTGACCGCCGCACGCGATGTGGGCACGACGGCCTATGCGGGCACGCCCGATTACCTCAAAGTGATCCTGGAAAAAGCCGATGAGATGGGCGTGACGCTCAACATCTCCAAAGCGGCAGTGGGCGGCGGCGCGCTTTTCCCCTCATTGCGTCAATACTACATCGACCGCGGCATATCCTGCCTGCAATGCTATGCCACCGCGGATGTGGGCAACATCGCCTACGAAAGTGCCGCGATGGAAGGCATGATCCTGGAAGAGGGAGTGATCGTTGAGATTGTCACCCCCGGCACCGGCATCCCCGTGGCCCCCGGTGAGGTGGGTGAGGTGATTGTCACCGCTCTGAACCCCGACTACCCCCTCATCCGCTTTGCCACGGGTGATCTGTCTGCTGTGATGGAAGGTGCCTCCCCCTGCGGGCGTACCAACACCCGCATCAAAGGCTGGATGGGCCGGGCGGACCAGACCACCAAGATCAAAGGCATGTTTGTGCGCCCCGAACAGGTCGCAGCCCTGGTGGCGCGCCACGGTGACGTCAGCAAAGCCCGCGTGGTGGTTGACCGCGAAGATGAACAAGACGCCATGACCGTGCATCTGGAAACCACCGGCACCGATGCGTCGGCCTATGCCGGGACAGTGGCGGAGGTGCTAAAGCTGAAAGGCGCGGTCATGATCGCAGCCCCCGGCAGCCTGCCCAAAGACGGTTTGGTGATCGAGGATCGGCGCAGCTACGACTAGATCCACTTTGCACCGGGTGCGCGCCCTTCGATCTTGTGGCGCCGTCTGCTTGGGTTGTTTTTGAGTTATAGAAGAAAGATGAAGCGGGACGGTCCGTGCTTCATCTTTCCAATATAACTTCATCTTAGACGTCCCCACGCGGCACCCTTTGCGTTCAATCACTCAAGGTGCCGCGCGTTTGTATCCTTGACCGGCGTCAGCTTTCGTCTTGGGCCGCTTGCAGCTTGTCTTGTGTCTTGGTCTCAAAATCTGAGGCGTCGTGACGTTCATGCAGTTGCAGGGACAGGTCATCGCCGAAGGCGCGGTTGACCATGCGGCCGCGGGTGACGGCGGGGCGGGCGTCGATCTTTTCGGCCCAGGCCATAAGGTTTTTGTAGGACGTCACATCCAGGAATTCAGCCGCATCATAGAGGCGGCCCAGCACCAATTGGCCGTACCAGGCCCAGATCGCCATATCGGCGATGGAATATGTGCCTGCCATCCACTCATTCTCCGCCAGGTGCCGGTCCAGCACATCCAGCTGGCGCTTGGTTTCCATGGTGAAGCGATTGATGGCGTATTCATCTTTATGGGGCGCATAGGCATAGAAGTGGCCAAAGCCGCCGCCCAGGTAGGGGGCGCTGCCCATTTGCCAGAAAAGCCAGCTCATTGCTTCGGTGCGTTGGGCGGGATCTGTGGGCAGGAAGGCGCCAAACTTTTCCGCCAGGTGCAGCATGATGGAGGCAGATTCGAACACGCGCTGGGGCGCATCGCCTGAGCGGTCCACCATCGCGGGGATTTTCGAGTTGGGGTTGGCATCGACAAAACCGGAGGTGAATTGATCGCCTTCCATGATGTTGATGATCCAGGCGTCGTATTCGGCACCGCTGTGCCCGGCGGCCAGCAGCTCTTCCAGCAGCACGGTGACTTTTACGCCATTGGGGGTGGCCAGTGAATAAAGCTGCAGCGGGTGTTCGCCCACGGGCAGGTCTTTTTGCGATGTGGGGCCGGCGATGGGGCGGTTGATATTGGCAAAGCGGCCGCCGCTTTCTGCGTCCCAGGTCCAAACGGCGGGGGGCGTGTAGGTATCTGACATGGATCTTCCTTTGTGCGCTGTCCGCACCAGTGCGCCACAGCAGTGCTGATTAAAATGAGAGCTTGGCCCAGCAAGTTCCAGCCGAAAGGGCAAAAGTGGCGGGATTTTGATCAGGCAATTTTGTAAACCACCACAGGAGACAGGCAAAGGTCGGAGGGGCACATGCGAAAGATACGCTCGATTGTGGCAGCCGCGCTGATGGTTTTGACCGGGGCAGGGCAGGCGGAGGAGCAGCGCGCGGGGCTGATGTGGAACAAGACCGGCTTGCCTGCGGTCTTTCCATTGCAGGTCATGACCGATCCCGGCCAGGACTACTATCTGACGCTGCGGGATGCTGAGACCGGGGACGCGGCGCTGGCGGCCTTTATCGAAGGGGGCGTGCATTTCCGGGTGTTGGTGCCACCGGGCCGCTTTGATCTGAGCTTTTCCACAGGGGCGGCCTGGCAGGGGGAAACAGATCTTTTTGGGCCGGACACCCGGCGGATTGTGGTGGCGGATCCACTGACCTTTCAGGTGGAGGGGTTGGCGAAGAAATCGGGGTATGTTCTGGATCTGCGTACAGAATAGGGCGGCTCGGGCGTGTAGGCCAGGGGCTTGGCCCTGAGCGCCTTCATGCCTTGCCAAAGGAATCCTGTCAGAGGGATACACATGAAAAAGGCCGCCCGAAGGCAGCCTTTTTAAAGATCGTTGGCATGTGCCGTGGCTCAGCCCTGGCGGGCTTTGAACCGGCGCTGCGTTTTGTTGATCACGTAAACGCGGCCCTTGCGACGCACAACGCGGCAATCCCGGTGCCGGTTCTTGAGCGAGCGGAGCGAATTGCGAACTTTCATGTCCATCTCCATCCATTTCGTGGCGCGAACCAGCGCCGGTTACGGTCAGGCCCTGCTGGGCCGGTGAATTCGGTGGTGGGCGATACTGGGATCGAACCAGTGACCCCTTCGATGTCAACGAAGTGCTCTACCGCTGAGCTAATCACCCACGTGCCGACACGAACCCTGCATCCCCAAAAAAATGGGGCGCGAAGTGACGCGCCGGTGGCAGGGCTATAAAAGGAGTCGACGGGACGATCAAGGGGGTTTTGGCATATGCCCGTTCTGGGCTATGTATAAGGCGAACAAGGAACAACATGACAACACGCCCCTTCGAAGTTGAGATGCCGGAACGGTCCCGGTCTTGCGTGGTTTTCGCATCACCTCATTCGGGGCGCAACTATGCGTGGTCGTTCCTGCGCCGGTCGGTTTTGGATGAACATGCGATCCGGTCGTCTGAGGATGCTTTTGTTGATCAGCTGTTTGACTGCGCGCCTTCCTTTGGGGCGGCCTTTATCAAAGCACGCGCGCCGCGCGCCTTTGTGGATTTGAACCGCGCCTGTGATGAGCTTGACCCGGCCCTGATCGAAGGGGTGCGGCGGAGCGCGCATAATCCGCGCATTGCCTCCGGTCTTGGGGTGATCCCACGGGTCGTGGCAAATGGGCGCGCGATTTATGACGGCAAGCTGACCCGGAGCGAGGCGCAAGAGCGGATTGATTATGTCTGGCGGCCTTATCATGCCAAGTTGCAGATGCTGCTGGATGCAGCCCATACCCGGCATGGCCAGGCGGTGTTGATTGATTGCCACTCCATGCCGCATGAGGCGATGGACGGTGTGGCGCGTGGCGGCGGCAAACGCCCTGAGATCGTGCTGGGCGACCGGTTTGGCGCGGCGGCCAGTGGCGATGTGGTGGACCGGGTTGAGGCGGCTTTTGTCCAGTGCGGGGTTCATCGTGACCCGCAACACGCCTTTTGCCGGTGCCTATATCACTCAGGCGTATGGCCGGCCCAGCCGTGGCCAGCATGCGGTGCAGGTTGAGATTGACCGCTCCCTTTATATGGATGAAACGCTGATCCGCCCCAACGGCGTCTTTGATGAGGTGCGCGGCGTCTTGCGCGGCGTGGTCCAAGAGATTGCCCTCATCGGGCAGGGCCGTGTGCCCCTGGCCGCAGAATAGCCGGTTTCACAGCACAGGCCCCGCATAGATTTCCTGCTTGACCTCAAGCGGGGTTGAGCCCCCAAGGTGCCGTAAGGCGCCAGTAGAAAGGGGGCTGACATGCATGTTTTGACCGTTTTGGACCACCCCGCACCGGGATCTTTTAGTGCCGCAGCCGCGGCGCGTTTCATGGCCGGGTGTCAGGACGCGGGACATCAGGTGGAATTGGCCGATCTGCATGCCGAAGGCTTTGACCCCCGCTGGTCTGAGGCCGACATCGCGCGCAGTGGCGCAGCAGCCCCTGAGACAGATATCGGACGTGAGCAAGAGCGCATTGCGCGCGCTGATGCGATTTGTCTGGTGTTTCCCCTGTTCTGGTGGGGCATGCCCGCGATGATGAAAGGCTGGATTGACCGGGTGTGGTCCTATGACTGGGCCTATAATGATCTGGATGACCGCGAAAAATCGCTGCAACCGGCCCGGCCTGGCATGCTGTTGGTGCCTGCGGGCGCACGGTCAGATGAGATCGAGGCGCTGGGCTATCTGGAGGCGATGCAAACGGCCTGGGCGAAAGGCACCTTTGGCTATTTCGGGTTCAGGCCCTTTCATCTTGAGCTGCTCTGCGGGTCCACCGGGTCTGTGGCCCGGCGGGATGCGCTGCTCAAGCGCTGTTATGATCTGGGCCGCAGCCAAGGATCAGCGTAGCGCGCGGCCTTTCACAATGGCTTTGCTGCCGAACCTGTCGCGGATCGCATCCGTCGCCCGTTCCGCCCGTGTGCGTTTTTCCGCCCCCGGATCAAGCAAGTCGCCTTCCATATCGGCATGCTCTCCTGCGCTCAGATCAGAGATGCCGCAGCCGATCAGGCGAAAGGGGCCCTCATCCTCAAGCTGGTCAAACAGCGCGCGGGCATGGCGATAGATGCGGTCGGCCAGCTGGGTGGGATCGTGCAACGACACCCGCCGGGTGAGCGTTTTGAAATCAGCGCGCTTCAGTTTCAGCGTCACGATGCGCCCGGCCAGTTCTTTGGCCTTGGCGCGGTCTGCCACCTGTTCGGACAGCCGCCAGATGTGGCCATCCAGAATGTCCCGGTTTGCCGTGTCCTCACCAAAGGTGGTTTCCTTTGAGATGGATTTCACCGGCTCATGGGCCGACACGCGGCGCCGGTCTTCGCCCCGCGCCAGATGCCACAGCCGTTCGCCCATGCCGCCAAAGCGGGCCACCAGATCCGCCTTTTCCCAGCGCAACAGATCAGAGAAGGTGCGCACCCCAGCTTTCTCCAGCGCGTCTTGGCTGACCGCACCCACCCCCCAGATCAGCTTGACCGGTTTGTCGCGCAGAAAGCTCTGCGTCTCGGCCTTGCCGATGATCGAAAAGCCATGCGGTTTATCAAGATCAGAGGCCACCTTGGCCAGGAATTTATTGTGGCTCAGACCGATGGAGCCTGTGAGGCCCAGCTCATCCTTCATGCGCCGCACCAGCCGGGCCAGCATCACCGCAGGGGCGGCCCCATGCAGCCGGGCGGTGCCGGTCATGTCCAAAAACGCCTCATCCAGCGACAGCGGTTCAATGGCGGGCGTCAGTTCTTCCATCATGGCGCGGATCGCGCGGGAGGCTTCGACATAGGCCTCCATACGCGGTTTGATGATCACCGCATCGGGGCACAGTTTGAGCGCCTGAAACATCGGCATCGCCGACCGCACGCCGCGGATGCGGGCCACATAGCACGCTGTTGAAACCACGCCGCGCCGCCCGCCGCCGATGATCACGGGTTTGCCGTCAAGTTCAGGGTTGTCGCGTTTTTCAACCGAGGCATAAAAGGCGTCGCAATCCATATGCGCGATAGACAGCTCTTGCAGTTCGGGGTGTGACAGCACACGCGGACTGCCGCAGGCAGGGCAGCGGCGCTGTGCGGGGATTTCTGTCAGGCAATCGCGGCAAAGGGCGGGCATGGGGGCACCATTCTGCTATGCTGTTATCATATGGCGTTTTGAAACGGTTGAACATGGTTTGGGCAGAGGATTTCGGCGGGGCAAAGGGCGCCCTTTTCTTAGGCGATGCGCTGGCCGTGATCCTGCGCGATGACATCCCCGGCCTGGCCTGGGCCGGACATTGGGATCTGCCAGGCGGCGGGCGCGAAGCAGGGGAAACCCCTTTGCCTGCTTTGCGCGCGAATGCGCAGAAGAGCTGGGGCTGGCCGTGCCTTTGGCCGCCATCGCCCTGCAACGCCGCTTTGTGAGCACGGCAGGCGTGACCTGGTTCTTCGTGGCGCATCTGCCCAGCACCCTGGCAGATGAGGTCCGGTTTGGGGATGAGGGGCAGGGCTGGATGCTGATGTCACCGGCGGCCTATCTGGCCCACCCCAAGGCCATCCCGCACTTCCAAGAGCGGATCCGCCTGACACGCAGCCCCCTGTGACACGCAGCACATGTGACGCGCACCAAGGGCTTCATCTTTCCAACTACAATTCCGGGGAGTCGCGCTTGCGCGACGGGGTAGAGCCCCCACAACAGCAGCCTCAGGCGCATCCGCGCGTGATCAAACGATAGCTTTTGCAAGAAAGCCCCCCGCTGCCTTAAGCGGGGGGAGGTGACGAACATCAGGAAGATCCAGTTCGTCGGGGAGTATCACCTAAGGTAAACTTACCACTTGGTCGAAATTTCCCATAGTCATGAATACCTGACCCGCGGGCCAAGGCCGGAAATGTGCTGTATTTGGCACAGTCACAAGTTGAAATGTGGATAACTCCGCGCAAACCCGCAGAGATCACAGCGACACCCGAATCTTATCCACAGAATTCTGCTGCTTTTCTGTGCAAATCGATTAACGCGGGGTTTACGGCAGGCTGTCGAGGATGGCCTGAGCGGCCGCTTGCGGGTCTGGCGCTTGCCAGATGGGGCGGCCGACGACGATGTGATCGGCACCATCGGCGATGGCGCTTGCCGGGGTCGCGACCCGTTTTTGATCTCCAAGATCAGCGCCCGCCGGGCGCACCCTCGGGGTGATGATCTTTTTGCCCGCAGCCTCTGGCAGGGCGCGGATGGCGGCGGCCTCTTGGGGGGAGGCAATGACCCCGTCCGCTCCGGCCTCAAACGCGCGGGCGGCACGGGTCAGCACCAGATCGGCCACATCGCCTTGCGTGATCAGAGCAGCGTCCAGATCAGCCCGGTCCAGTGAGGTCAGGATTGTGACGCCCAGGATCTGCAAGCCCGATCCGGCGGCACCTTCTTTGGCGGCGCGCACCACGTAAGGATCGCCATGCACGGTCAGATAATCGAGATCAAACTGCGCCAGCCCGCGCACCGCCGCTTCCACCGTTGCGCCGATGTCAAAGAGCTTCATGTCGAGAAAAATGCGCTTGCCGTGGTCCTGTTTCAGCTCATTGGCCAGTGCCAGACCGCCGCCGGTCAGCATCCCCAAGCCGATTTTATAAAACGACACCGCCGCGCCGATCTTGGTGGTCATTTCCAGCCCGGCAAGGGCGTTGGGAACATCGAGGGCGACAATCAGGCGGTCATCAGACATGGGGATCTCCAGTACGGCAAGGCTATGGGGTTGCCCTGCCGTACTGGTGGGGTGAGGTCAAGGGATCAGGCGGCTCGGGGGACGGTGGCCTGATCAGACCCCACGGGGGTTCGGGCCCGCAGATCATCGCGCGCGGCATGGCGTTGCTTGGCCTGCTGGCTCAGCCGATGCGCGGCGATGGTCAGTGGCATATTCAACGGCCCTTCAAACGCACAAGGATAGCGGTAGGTGCCGGTATCTGTGTGCAGCGTGACCAAGGCCTCAAAACTGCCGTTTGCGGGGTTGTAATGTACGTGCTCTGGGGTTGCTGTTTTAACTTGCATAACGCCTCCGGTGCCTGGCCCTTATCGTGGGCCCTGTAGGAAAGATGGCGATGGCGGGGGGCGCAAAACAGGGGAATAAACCCCGGTTTGCGTCACTCCTGTGGCTCAGGCCGCTGCCCGTTCGGGCCGGTCGATCATCTTTTTCAGCCAGGCGACGGGATCCACACCAGGGCGGCCAGCGCGCTGGGGCACCAGCGGGCGATCCGCCTCAGAGAACAGCCCGCCGCGTTGCTGATGCCGGCGGATGGCCTGTTTGCTCAGACCGGTTGCGGCTTCGGCAAAGCCCATGGAGATGGGGGCTGCGATGGCGCAGGCATAGGTGCGCACTGTTGCGTTGTCGTGCACCGTGACGGCCGCCTCAAAACTCTGGCTGGCCGCGTTGTACCGCACATCTTTCAACTGGATGGGGCAGGTGTACATGTCGTTTACCTCAATTATTGCTCGTCTCTTTTAGATATGTGGCTCAAGAATCAGGATTAAAAGGTTAACCCCGCTTAAACGGCGTCACAGCGGGTCAACTTTATGTAGGCTTAGGAATGATTGTTATTTATCAGTATCTTGCGAGGTGGTGAGCGCGTCCCCGCGTAAGCGGAAACTTGCCCGGTTTGTAACGGATTTGTAAATTTGGCGTTTGGTAAGCTGTTGAGGGCGCGCAATTTTCGCCTGATTACTGGCAGTTTCACGGATCCGTCATCTTGAATGCAAAACACCATTCCCCACATTTATTCCGAGGCCCAAAACACGCGTGCCGCCGAGCGGGCGCAAAGCAATCGGGCGCTTAACAAAAGGAGAGAGCCATGGACTTGAGCAAGTTCACGGAAAGATCGCGTGGTTTCATTCAGGCCGCGCAAACCATTGCCACCCGCGAAGATCATCAAAAGCTATCGCCTGAGCATGTGCTGCAGGCGCTGTTGGATGATGAACAGGGTTTGGCGAGCAATCTGATCGCGGCCTCTGGTGGTAATGCCGCCCGCGTGCGCGACGCGCTGGCGCTGAGCCTGGGCAAGATGCCCAAGGTGACGGGCGATGCCGCGCAGATCTATTTGGACACCACAACCACCAAGGTTCTGGCCGAGGCCGAAGCCATCGCCAAGAAAGCCGGTGACAGTTTTGTCCCGGTGGAGCGTATCCTGATGGCGCTGGCCATGGTCAAATCCGGTGCCAAGGATGCGCTGGATGCGGGCAAGGTGACGGCACAGGGTCTGAACGCTGCGATCAATGACATCCGCAAAGGCCGCACCGCCGACACGGCGAGCGCGGAGGACGGATATGAAGCCCTCAAGAAATACAGCACCGATCTGACCGCGCGGGCGCTTGAAGGTCGGATTGATCCGATCATTGGCCGGGATGAAGAGATCCGCCGCGCCATGCAGGTGCTGAGCCGCCGGACCAAGAACAACCCGGTGCTGATTGGTGAGCCTGGCGTGGGTAAGACCGCGATTGCCGAAGGGCTGGCCTTGCGCATCGTGGATGGCGATGTGCCAGAAAGCCTGCGCAACAAGCGGCTGTTGTCGCTGGACATGGGCGCGCTGATTGCCGGTGCGAAATATCGCGGTGAGTTTGAGGAGCGGCTGAAAGCGGTGCTGACCGAAGTGACCGAAGCCGCGGGTGAGATCGTTCTCTTTATTGATGAGATGCACACGCTTGTGGGCGCGGGCAAAGCGGATGGGGCGATGGATGCCTCAAACCTGCTGAAACCTGCCTTGGCGCGGGGTGAGTTGCACTGTGTGGGGGCCACCACCCTGGATGAATACCGCAAGCACGTGGAGAAAGACGCAGCCCTTGCCCGCCGGTTCCAGCCGGTGATCGTACAAGAGCCAACGGTCGAAGACACCGTGTCGATCCTGCGCGGCATTAAAGAGAAGTATGAGCTGCACCACGGTGTGCGCATCTCAGATTCCGCGCTGGTTTCTGCAGCGACCTTGAGCCACCGCTATATTACTGATCGCTTTTTGCCTGATAAGGCCATCGACCTGATGGATGAGGCCGCAAGCCGGTTGCGCATGGAGGTCGACAGCAAACCCGAAGAGCTGGACGCGCTGGACCGTCAGATCCTGCAGATGCAGATCGAGGAAGAGGCGTTGAAGCTTGAGGATGATGCGGCCTCAAAAGACCGGTTGGAGACCTTGCAAAAGGAGCTGGCCGATCTGAAGGACCGCGCCGCTGAGATGACAGCGAACTGGCAAGCGGAGCGGGACAAGCTGGCCTCGGCCCGCGATTTGAAAGAACAGCTGGACCGCGCGCGGGCCGATCTGGACATCGCCAAACGCGAAAGCAACCTGGCCAAGGCGGGGGAGCTTTCTTATGGCGTGATCCCGCAGTTGGAAAAAGAGCTGGAAGCGGCTGAATCCAACGAAGACGGCATGATGGTTGAAGAGGCCGTGCGCCCCGAACAGATCGCCTCGGTGGTTGAGCGCTGGACCGGTATTCCCGCAGGCAAGATGCTGGAAGGCGAGCGCGACAAGCTGTTGCGCATGGAAGAGACGTTGCATGGTCGGGTGATTGGCCAGGATGCGGCGGTCAAAGCCGTGGCCAATGCGGTGCGCCGCGCGCGGGCGGGGTTGAATGATGAAAACCGGCCCTTGGGCAGTTTCCTTTTTCTGGGGCCAACCGGCGTCGGCAAGACCGAGCTGACCAAAGCGGTGGCTGAGTTCCTGTTTGATGATGACAGCGCAATGGTGCGCATTGATATGTCGGAGTTCATGGAGAAACACGCCGTGGCGCGTCTGATCGGTGCGCCTCCGGGCTATGTTGGCTATGATGAGGGTGGTGTACTGACCGAAGCGGTGCGGCGCAGGCCCTATCAGGTGGTGCTGTTTGATGAGGTCGAAAAGGCGCATCCGGATGTGTTCAACGTGTTGTTGCAGGTTCTGGATGACGGGGTGCTGACCGATGGTCAGGGCCGCACGGTGGATTTCAAGCAGACGCTGATTATCCTGACGTCGAACCTTGGCGCGCAGGCGCTGAGCCAACTGCCCGAAGGCGGCGATATGGCCGCAGCCCGGCGCGATGTGATGGATGCGGTGCGCGCACATTTCCGGCCTGAGTTCCTGAACCGTCTGGATGAGACCATCATCTTTGACCGATTGGGCCGGGCGGATATGAACGGCATCGTGGACATCCAGCTGGCGCGTTTGTTGAAACGCTTGGCCGGGCGCAAGATTGCGCTTGAGCTGGAGGACGCGGCCAAGACCTGGCTGGCAGACGAAGGCTATGACCCGGTGTTTGGTGCGCGCCCGCTTAAGCGGGTGATCCAACGCGCGTTGCAAGATCCGCTGGCGGAGATGCTTTTGGCCGGCGACATCCGGGACGGCGACCGTGTTAGCGTGAGTGCGGGCAGCGAAGGGCTGATCATCGGGGACCGGGTTGCGGCCAGCAATCGGGACAAGCCCAATGATGCCACGGTGCATTAGCGCACTCTTATATATACGTGAGCGGAAGGCCGGGGCAGAGACCCCGGCCTTTTGCGTTTTGGAGCTTGGCGCGTGCTTTACAGCTGCGCGTTACTGACGCTAACTGAAACCCATGACCCGCCTGAGCACAGAACGCCTAATCCTGCGCCCCGTCACGCTGGCGGATGTGGATGCGCTGCACGCGGTTTTTTCTGACCCGCGCGCGATGCGGTATTGGAGCACGCTGCCCCACGAGAGCGTTGAGCAGACCCGAAAGCTGGTTGCCGGGATGAGTGCTGCTGATCCCGCCAAGCATCTGGAGTTGGCGATTGAGCTGCGGGGCCATGTCATCGGCAAGATGGGTTTGTGGGATATGCCAGAGATTGGCTATATTCTGCATCCTGATCATTGGGGGCAGGGCTATGCCACAGAGGCGGCGCGCGCGGTGATCCAACATGGGTTTGACGCGTTGGGGCTGGATCAGATCACTGCGGATGTGGATCCGGACAATGCGGTTTCCCTGAAGATGCTGGGCAAGCTGGGCTTTCAAGAAACGGGCCGTGAAAAGAACACGATCCAGATCGGTGGTAAGTGGTTTGACAGTGTTTATCTGGCCCTGACCCCGGAGGGGTTCACAGCGCACCAGGGCTGAGGGGCGCAAACGCATAGAAAAACCCGCTGGCGGGTGGCCAGCGGGTTCTGTTCATCACAAACGGATGAGGTGGTCTTAGGAGGCTGGCAAGATCACTTTGTCGATCACGTGGATCACGCCGTTGGATGTTTCGATATCGGCTGTGGTGACGGTGGCGTCTTCGACCATCACACCGTTATCAAGATCGATGGTGACGGAGGCACCCTGAACCGTCGCCGCCTCCATGTCATCAGTCAGGTCTGTGGACATCACTTTGCCCGGGACCACGTGGTAGGTCAGGATCGCGGCCAGCTGGTCTTTGTTCTCTGGCTTGAGCAGGGATTCCACCGTGCCTTCGGGCAGAGCGTCAAAAGCTGCGTCTGTGGGGGCGAAGACGGTAAAGGGGCCTTCGCTTTTCAGGGTGTCGACCAGGCCAGCAGCCTCAGCCGCAGCCAGCAGGGTGCCGAAGGAACCGGCACTTGCAGCGGTATCGACGATATCGGCTTTGTTTGAACCCGCGATGGCAGCGCCACCGATCAGCAGGGCGGCAATGCCGGAAAGTGCAGTTGTACGAAACATGAGAATTCTCCTTTGTGTGAATGGTCAGATGCGTACTGTTGCATCGTGAAAGATACGCAGGAGGGGCGGGTTTGGTTCACCGAAAGTTTGCGGTTTCTGCCCATAGTGGCAGAATGTCGCGCAACCGGCGCTGTGTAACCAAGTCTGACAAGTCGGTGTGATCGCTGTAATGAAGTGGCTTTGGGTTTGGCGGTGCACGCAACTGGACCTACCTAAGGATCAGACAAGGTAAGAGGAGCACCCATGGCCCACCGTTGGACAAACAAACTGACTGCTGCTGATGTCACGCCAGAGGCGGTCTATCTGAACCGGCGTCAGTTGATTGCGGGTGCTGCGGCAGGTGTAGGCCTGGCCGGGATTGCGGGCCGTGCCGATGCCGCCGCCGGTGAATTGGAGCCCAACTCCTGGGACGACATCACCTCTTACAATAACTACTATGAATTCGGCACGCGCAAAGATGACCCGGCCAAGTATGCGCATATGCTGACCACGCAGCCCTGGACGATTGAGATCGACGGGTTGGTGGACAAGCCTGGCACCTACAATTTCGCCGACATCCTGCAACAGATGACGGTTGAAGAACGCATCTACCGGTTCCGCTGTGTTGAGGCGTGGTCGATGATCATCCCGTGGAACGGGTTTGAGCTGGCGGATATGTTGAACATGGTCGGTGTTCAGTCCGGTGCGAAATATGTGGCCTTTGAAACCGCCTACCGTCCTGACGAAATGCCCGGCGTGCGCTTTCCCACGTTGGACTGGCCCTATGTTGAGGGGCTGCGCCTGGATGAGGCGATGCATCCGCTGACGATTATGGCCACCGGGATCTATGGCAAGACCATTCCCAACCAGAACGGTGCCCCCATTCGTTTGGTGGTGCCGTGGAAATACGGGTTCAAGTCGATCAAATCCATCGTGCGCATCACGCTGACCGAAGATGAGCCGCCCACCAGCTGGAACAAGGCGCTGGGCCGGGAATATGGTTTCTATAGTAATGTGAACCCGAACGTGGATCATCCACGGTGGTCGCAGGCCTCTGAACGTGTTGTGGGGGGCGGGTTGTTTGCCAAGCGCCAGCCGACGCTGATGTTCAACGGCTATGAAGAAGATGTTGCCGCCCTGTATGAGGGGATGGACCTGCGAGAGTTCTACTAAGGCGCGGCAGGGAAGACAGCGTGAGTATAATAGAGCGCATCAATGGCGGGCTTCGGCGGATCCCCACCTGGGCTGTCTATATACTCTATATACTACCCGCCCCTTACTACTTCTATCTGGCGCTGACCGGGGGGTTGGGGCCGGACCCGGTAAAGCCGCTTGAACACCATTATGGTGAGATTGCGCTGCAGCTTTTGATTATCGGTCTGTGCATTACGCCGCTGCGGCGTTTCTTTGGCCTGAACCTGATCAAGTTCCGCCGCACCTTTGGCGTTCTGGCATTTACCTATGTTGTGCTGCATCTGGCGGTCTGGGCGTTTCTGGATGTCCAAACGCTGGACCGGGTGGTGCAGGACATTATCAAACGTCCCTATATTACCATTGGCATGGCCAGCCTGGTTTTGATGCTGCCCTTGGCGGTGACATCAAACAACTGGTCGGTGCGCCGTTTGGGGGCGTCTTGGCGCAAACTGCATTTGCTGACCTACCCGGCCGTGATCCTGGGGGGCTGCACTATGTCTGGCTCGCCAAGGGCATCCAGCTTGAACCACTTCTATATATGGTCGTGATTCTGGGGCTGCTGGCGCTGCGTATTAAGAAGACACCCAAGGTATTGCGCCGCACAGCCTGAGATTTGCCGCTTTAGAAGGCAGACTCAGGGCGACTCGCAGGGGAATCTCTTGTTGGGCCACCTCCCAGTTCATGTGAATCGCCCCTGAATCGGAAAAATCACCCAAGCTGGCAGATTATTTTGGGGTGATTCAGCAGAATCTGGGGCGAGTCACCCCGCGATTCACCTGAACCGGGGCGAAAATGTTCGCGCAAACGGTCTGAGTCTGGGTCGCACTTGGGGGTAAGGCTGTGGATAACGCAATATCTAGGGATTTGCCGGCTGAAGCTGACCTATGGTCAGAGCAATAAAGCTGCTGCAAACGCGTTCATTTTGAAATATTCACGATCTAATACCCTGTTTTTACGGGAAAAATCAGGTTTCTGAGAAAAAATGCGGTTTTCTTGAAAAAAGGGGTTGCGGGTATCCCCCACTAACCGTAGAACCCCCCTCACCGGCGGCGCTGAGACGCACCAACGGGACGCCAAACAGACCACAACGAAGCGGAAACGCAGAGGGGTGAGACGGGAAAGCGGAAGAAATATCAGAGGTACTAGGGCGGGGCGCGCCAAAGAAGTTAGGGCGCATCTCAGTCTCTTTTGTCTCTACGCTCTTTGAAAACGAAAGAAACATGAAGAGATATGTGGGCGGTTTGGTTCATTCGATGGATCAACGTCTGTATATCGCGCTAGTAGGGGCAACCCGATGATCTAGTGTCAGCTTCACTGTTTGGACGGCTTTCGGTTACTTTGGTAGCTGAAGCACAACAAACAGATGA